>CAYVBQ010000037.1:0-34549 GCA_964449775.1 uncultured Melioribacter sp.
GTGTACGATCTTATGCTTTTTTTCTGTTACCGATGTTCTGCTTATTGTCAATTAGTTCTTTATCGACATACTAATGATTTGTAACGCTTAGTGAGTGGGCGTGTCGAGTGCGCGAGCCGCCCACGAACGAAACTTATATTGGGTTAGAAAGATACATAATAGGTTAGGTGACATGATTGAAAATGTATGATGAGGCGATTAGAATTTTTTAGTGCCGAGTTTATATAAGGCAACATTATGCTGAAATGACAGAACTACAAAGTTTTAGTTGGGACTACACAAAGACTTTAGCATAATGTTCTTTATGTAACACTGGCTGTCACATGTTGACCCCGTGAAATATCAATATAATTAGACACGTTGAAGATTGAAGGTTATTCGAGCAGAAATAAAAGGTATTATCAAAAAACTAATTTCACGGGGCAAGTTGAGCTGAGACCTCACACAAAAGGTTGCTTGAGAATGTCAATCGATAATTAAGTGGATTCTTCCAGCAGGTTAGTAAAAAGTGAGGAATGGTTTTGATACACTGCAAATAGATATATCTTGAAATATTTTCCAGAATAAATGATAAATGGGTTAAACTTTTGTAAAGTTTTCCAGAATAGACAAGAATTTTAGGATTATTTTCTAAGATAAAAATAGGAGTGAGATATTAAGGACTTCGATCGGCTTTTGGATTTTACACTTATTCTATGCTCAAATTCTATTCATTTTTGGTCATTGTATTCATTCTGCGCACAAAAATTTCGATTTTTTGGGCATAGGTACTAAGCTATGCTCAATTTTCTCAATAATTTGGGCGTACTACTTAAGCAATTCATGGAATTCAGGGCAAAAGTAAACTTTATCATTTTTGTACTTTTCTTCTTTGATTAATCCAATTCCAATTAGCTCTGAAAAATATTTAGAAGCCGTATTACGGCTGGCGATATTTAATTTTTCTTGCATCGAACTTTGTGAGTAATATGGGAAGCTGAACAGATATTCCACCAATTCAGCGGAATAAATTTTAGGTAATTTGCTGTTGATATCTTCCCGGTACTTTTTCATTAGTTCGCGAATACCGGTTACGGAATGCATGGTGTGAGTTGATTGTTCCTCAACAGCAGTGAGAATAAATAAAATCCATTCTTTCCAATTAGCTGTAGTTGTTATTTCGCGAAGCAGTCGATAATAATCTTTACGATTTCGGTTGATATAGCCGCTAATAAATAAAATAGGTAGTTCTAATCTTACAGCAAGGCAAAGATGAAGAACCATTAAGATGCGACCGGTTCTACCGTTTCCATCATAGAAAGAATGAATAGATTCAAATTGGTAATGAAGGATAGCCATTTTTACAAGAGGATCGATACCGTTTGAAGAGTTTAAATAATCTTCAAAGTTTTTTAGCAGCGTACGAATATTAGATTCGCCAACAGGCGGGGTATAAATTACTTCTTTAGTTACATCATTTTGCAAAACCGTGCCGGGCAGCTTTCTTATTCCGGCATTAGTTTCCACAAGCTCGGCTTGAAAATCGATTATCATGTTTGTGGAAAGAAATCCTTTGCGTTGTACATCTGAAAATCCTTTCCAAAGAGCTTTACGATAATTGAGAACTTCTTTTGTAGCAGGATCTATCTTTTGTGAAAAAATTGCCATCGCTTCGTAAAGTTTGTCTCTGGTAGTAATTACATTTTCTATGGCGGAACTGTCCCTAGCTTCTTCAAGAACGAGTGTATTTAATAAAATGTTTTGATTAGGAATTAGAGCGGCAACTCCTTTGAGTTCTGCCAAAGCTTTATTAGCCGAAATTGCTTTTTTAAGTATCAGTTTTGATTCAACCTCTGCCTTTGGAGGCAAAAGTGGTAAATTATTATATGGTTGTTCGGGATTGAAAGTCATAATTTTAAAAATTTCTCCAAAAGATATTTTTATTAAACAAGCTTGTTCCCAATATATACTATCTCGTTCATGTACTGATTTTCATTGACCATTGAATTTGTTATTAATATTATATTAAATAATTGTTGTGTTATTAGATTTTTAATATATAATAGTACGGAGTTTTATTATCATATAATTCTAAAATACGTTTAAAATAATCTTCTTTAATTATTAATTCACAACCATCAAGTTTGGGGATTTCTTCGTCGATGCGTTCGTTTCCGACATAATCATAATACCAAGAATGGTATCTTAAAATAATATCTCCGCTTCCATTATACGCAAAAAGTCCATTCTGATATTCACCAATTTTTAAATTAAGCTTATTAATTAGAACTGGATTTAACCAAATGATTTTATAATATTCAAAGAATTCATTCAACTGTAAAAATGAGCAAATAATAAAATCTTCAATATCATAATCGCACATTTCTGGATGCCAAATATAAAAAGGATTCAATCTATATTGTGAATAAGGAAGATTTTTCTCCATATTCTCATTAAAAACTATTCCACCAAAACTCCGAAATTCCTTAAAGCCACTTGCGTAACTATCTTCGAATAATTCGTTTTCAAAGTGTCCAATACGAACCCATCCATTATTACACGATAAATCTTCTTTCTTGAAAAAATCAATATTAATTTTACTTGGTTTATTCAAATCTTGAGGTCTATAGAAAATTGAACTCTGCTGGGATAATAAAGACTTATAATCAATTTTCAATACATTAAATAACTCTTGGGGAGCCGGGTCTTTGCTATTTCTAAAATCATAATAAAAATCTGTATTTATAAGTTTTAAGAAATAGTTTGAATTATATATTATATTCACATTTCTTTTATGTACACGATTGTAGGTTAATTCGAAATATTTGCTATAATGCTTAGAGAAAGATGTTCTAAATTCTCCAAAAACATTGCTTAAATCAAAACCCATTCTTTCAAGAATTTCAAACCTTATATTAACACTTTTATAAAATTCACTTGCCTCATCATCATTAGGATAAATCAATTTATTAGTACTTATCAAACTCTTTCTTTGAGGCAAGTTAGCTAGCAATTCGATGAGATAATCGATAGTGAAATTGTTTGTAGGATAAATATTTTTTAATTCTTCAACTAAATTCTTAGAGATTTCTTTTCCTTCAAACCATAGTAGTTCCAATAAAAACATCTGAGTTATTTCTAAATAGTTGTTAAAATTCTTGAAGAACCATTTAAATGGTTTTATTAATTTAGAAGGTTCTTTCTTAAGCAACATTAATATTCCAAGCGCTGCATAATTATGTCTTTCACTTGTATTTATTTTTAACCTTGTAAATAAAATTGAAATTAGCCTTTCCTCATTTGACATATTTAATTCATCGAATAAAGCAGTGTCCCAATCAAAAGCCTCTTGGTCTGGTAGTCTAAAATCAATAATGCTAAATAGATTTTTCCAAGCTTTTATTATTATCTCTTTTTCGAAGCGAACCTTAATTAAGGTATTAAGAAGATTTGCTGACAACAATCTGTTATAATCATTTGTACTTAAAAGATCATTTAATAACTCAAATAGGAAATCAAAAGTCAATTTGGAGTTGATTCGATGTGATTCTATAAAAACCTCTTGGTTTACTAATGATTCATACCAGCCACCTTTCTCATATATATATCTGCAAATTGAAAAATATTGACTAAATGTTGAATTGAAATAAAAAATGATTTTCAATCTTTCATTTAATTTACCATGACTCCATTTATCTTTTAATGCTAATAGTCTGATAATATCTTTTAACTCGTCAGTAAATTCAGTCTTAGTTTCGAAATAGTAAATTAATGAATTAATTATCCCATCATTTAGATCGTTCCGCCCCAAATATATTGTTAGACCATCAGTGTCTAAACCAGAAATAGGATCGGATTTGATCAATTCATTTATAATTTCTATCAAAGGTCTTTTTGCAGTATTACCATTATCGTACTGCTCACTCTGTGGTTCTTTTGGAGGTATTATTTTAGACTGTATTGTTTCGACTCCGCAGCCATTAAGTTTTGATGATAATCGTTCATAAATTTCTTCACTTTTTTTGTCTGAAGAATGCTGCTCAATTTCATATTTTGTTAATAATTGGCCATAGGAATTTCTTGCTAGTAATGGGTATTCCAGTACGATTTTTTCAATTAAATATATTGAAGTGGATAAATAATCTTCTGAATTTTCTATTGGGAAGGTTTTTACTAAAAATAGTTCTACCAATGGATTGATTGAGCCTTTAGATTTATTTATTAGTTCAATTAAACATTCTTCAAGCCTCCAGTGGTATCTTGTGTTAGACAGTGAGTTTAATAAAAATAATAATGAGCTTGAGAAGTCGATTTGTAAATATTTAGAAAACCAAGAAATTGGCAAATGCCTTGTACCCTTTCCGTCAGTATGATTTATTACAGTATCAGCGAGAATTTTAATTCTCTTGATATACTCATTACCCATATCCTTGTCTAAACTATTAATTCCTTCAATTGATTCTATTAATTCTTCTAAGGTAGTATCTTTTCGAAAAGTATACGATAGAATGTATTTAGTTCCTTTTATAAAACACAATTCAGCATTTGTTCTATTATTAACCTTTGAATACAATTTTGAGAGCCGAAAATTGTATTCTGCGGTATATGAGTACAGATTATAATCTTTTTCTTTTTCAATAGTTTTTTCGAATAATGAAATGATTTTGCCTATATTATTTGGATCAACACTATCTTCTAAAAGAATAAGAAAATCATTGGTGGATAAAGGACCACCTAATGTTCTTTGAAGAGAAGTGGTTGTTTTTTCTGAAACCTCCATCAGAATGTCAAGAATTTCGTCCCATCCTTCTTTTTTGTTTATATACGAAAGCCCTTCAGCTAAAGTTCTATGAATATATCCTTCAGCTTTATACAAATCACATGTACGCGGTTCACCCTTAAATGGGTCTGTATCGTAAATTAAGTATTGAAATGCTTCTTTTAGTTCATTAAAAGTATAAGCGGGGTTGTGTTTTATCTGTAAAATTTTTAAATAATATAGTATCCAATTATAAAACCAATTTTTTGTTTTAAACTGATCATATAAGTGATCTATAACTTTTGTTTCATTTCCTTGAATTACCTTCTCGACAGCATGGAAGAACTGCTTTAATATATTAACTTCATCCTCTGCGAAATGTTTTATTCCTAAAACTTGTATTGTTAATTCCTCTAATTTGGTTTCAATTATTATTTCACTGTCGAATAAATTCTTGAATAATCTATCTTTTAAAAGTTCTTCCTTAATATTCATTTCACTGTATTCATCAAACTCATTCTTGAAAGCTTCTAAATATTCATAATTATTTTCTCTAACTAAATCTTTTATTATTTTTTTTAAATGTTCAGAATCATTAATAAAATTATATCTTACTATAATTCTAAAATCATCAAGCGATATATCATTCTTGTTTTTAAAATATTCCCAATATAAATCCCATGGAGGAGTAGCGCCATGGATATCACATATATAGCAAGCCTTAATTCCTAGTTCAGGAGAAAGGGTTTTTCTATCTTCAAAACTTAAATAACTTATAGATTGAGCGAATCCTTTTAAATAACCTAATGCTTCAAAATAATTTTCGAAAGATGTCTCAAATTCACTTTCAGTACTGATAAGAATATGATTTAATTCAGTTAATAAAATTATTGCTGGAAAATCTTTTTCTTTCACACAAGCATAAAGTAGATATCGATAATTGTTTCTTATAAGTTGCCAGGAATAACCATTCCCGACACTTTGAATTAGAAAATCATATGTCAAATGATTAAGAATCTCTTTAGTATTATCACATTCAAGTAAGAGTGGCAAATAGTAACGATACGATTTATAATTTGAATAGAATCCTTGTTCATTCAACCATTTTATTAACGGATTATGAACTTTTTCAATGATAGAAATATTGTTTTTTCGCAGATAATCAATAATATATCTTCTGAAGCTTTCGTGATAGATTGCATATCCATGCTTGGCATAGTTACTTTTTAGAACGGGGTTTAATATTTCTAAAGAAGAGTCTACAATATCACCCATTTGCGTAACCTTTTTAATCTCGTCTTTATTTAATCTAAAACTAGCCCCAGCTAAAATTCTTGGAATATCTTGATGAAGCTCAGATTTGCTCAATAAATAACTATAATAATTTTGTAGATTGTATGAATAGGAGGGAAGATTTGTTATATCTCTTTCTTGAATTATTCTTCGATTTTTTAATTCTTCAACTATGTAATTAAGATATAGTGGATTCCCTTCACTTTTTTCTAATAGATGAGCAGAAAGATTTACGTCATTAATTTTTATATCAGGTATATTGTGTTTATTTAAGTATTCGATAATTTCTGATTGGGTCCACTTTGAGATTTGTAACCTTTTGTACTCATTCAAATTTTCTAATTCTTTAATAGGTTGTGATACCAATAAGCATTTTAGTCTATTGTTAAATTTTAGTTTACTTATTTTATTAAGTATATCAACATCATTTTCTGTTAATTCATTTTTAAATCTATCATAGATTCTGTTTATATGATCTAAACCATCAATAATTAGATATATATTTTCGTCAATTTTATCTAAAAGTAAATTTAGCTCGCTTAAGTTACTCGCATATTTTAACTCCTTGTATTTTTTCAAATCGGGAAAAATCTTTAATATTTCAGCTAAGATGCTACCATAAAGGGTATTAATTTTGATTCTGTCTTTTAGCAGTTCATCCTCTAAACTCGTATAGCAATAGTATTTAACTACATTTTCCCCTTTATCGTTTAGTATTCTAGTTAAATTTTCAATAGCCCATGATTTACCCGAACCCGGCTCTCCAATAAGTAATACAAGATTAGAATCAGTGATACTTTTTATAATATTATCTATAATATTTTTAGTGAAAATATTTGAGTTTTCGTTTATAGGAAAGATTTGGCGTATTTCACCATAATCAGTTCTGATTTTTAAATATTGAAGAACATCATTATTATTTAAAGGTCTTCCTTTAGAACGACAAGTACGAATTAAATAAAATAGTTTTAATAATGAATCTTGTATGGTGAGATGATTATTTGGATATTCACCAACACCTAAAATTCTCACTTGTTCAATAAGAATATTTTCCAGTTCGCCAGGACTATTAATGTCGAGGCTGAACTTTGGGAAATTCACTTCGATAAGTAATTGTTCACAGAACTCCTTGAATTCATCACGATTAATATTTTTTGATGCTTCTTTAAGTCGCTTCCAATTTGATAGCGGCTCTTTACCAGAAGGCCATAATTTCTCCACATTAATTTTAATGATTTTCGTCTCCTTTGAATTAAAGGAAGGCTTAACATTACTTGCTTCTAGTAGTAAATCTTTTAGATCATCTGTTGGCTCGTTCCATGCTAAACAAAGTCTGAACTCTACAAGATTTGATTTATCATAGTTTTTCCAAGAATTAAATAAGGTATCGATTGCTAAATCATAAATGGCTGACGAAATATCTGACTTAGATAAACTGCGATTAACGGAAGGATTACTATACTTGATTTGTTTTTTACTTACGTTAGTTTTGGTTATTATTGTTAAATCATCGAATTTATCCGTATCATTTTCTTTGAGGTCTATTTTGAATAAACTGTGAGAATCTTCTAAAATCTCTTTTAAAATAAAATAAGCGCAAAGACAATCTTGATATTCGTAACCTTCATAATATGGTTTTGATTGCATACTAATTGTTATTTATGAAATACGATTCTCTTTTATTATATAAATATGGTATGTACATAATCATTTCCCACTCTTAAACTAATGTACGGGAAGTATAATACATTAAAATCTTTTCCTAAATAATGGTTTTTCAGGTGTTAGTTTTAAGATAGCTTCTTCAATAATTTTCTCGTGGGCGGCAACTTTACCCGGATCGAACTTATCTTTTAAAACACCTTCCTCATTTAAGGTAACAATGTATTGAAATTTATGTCCTTGTTCTAATTGTGAATTAATCATATTCACAACTTCTACAAAATGAATTTTATCCACTCCGTCAAATATACCATCGTGAATTATGAAACGCGGAGCTTTGTAATTCTGCTGAATGGAATAAAGAAGCACTGTAAAATCATATACTAAGGTTCTGCCTCTATTTTTACCTTTACCGTGTCTTTCATTATTATGGAGAATATTCAGCCGTAGCTTTGAATCTTTTTTGGAATCAATTGAAAAGGAGAAAATATTTGAATCATTTGTTGGAGGGTATAATTGACGATATAACGAATAAAAAATACGATGGATATCTTGTTCTACTGAACGAATCGTTTCTCTGAATTCAATTATCTGGGATTCGATTTTACTTTCGTTTTGCTGAAGGTCGGATAATTCTTTTGTATATAGAGTAAAGAGTTTGATCTGTCCTTCAAGATTGCTGGCTTCTTTTTCTTTGCTTTCAATCAAAGTGTAAGCATCGGAAAGATTTTTAATTGCGTTAGCTGTTGATAGAATTCTAAAATACTCTGCACGCTGTTTATCTAACTCATCAATTTTTGATTGCTTGCGTTTTATTTCTTCTTTGAGTTTCTCGATTTCTTCCAGGATAAAATCTTTACGTGAAGCAATCAGCTTTTTTCTAAACGTAACAGCTTCATCGAGAGTTTTTTTAATATTCGATGCGAGCAGTTCATTCAAATCTTTGTATATATTTTCTACCGTACTTAAACGGATTGAAAGGTTAGTTGATAGACTTTCGTTATAGGTGTCAATTTTCTTTTGGTCTGAATAATTCTCAAACGACAGCTTGTTAATTTCTTTTGTTAATTCATTAGCTTTATCGGCATTTATTTGCTGAGAAGAAGCAAGACGAAAAGCATTGATCTTCTCTTTTAAGTCGACAATTTCGCTTCTGATCTGGTTTATTTTACTTTCGACATCTGAAGTGCTTTTGAAACTGTAAGCTGTAACAAAATTTTTAGAAGCCGTATTTACCAGCTTTTTCTTCTCAAAAATATTTTTAAGCACTTCAACATTGTTGTGAGCTAAGCGGTTATTGATATTCAGCAGAAGCAAATGATACTGCAACAATTCGGCTTCGCTTGTAAATTCAAGATAGCTGAACGGATCTGGATATTCCCGCTTATTTGTTTTTAGAATCTTTATATAAAAAGAAATCAGCCGTCTAAACCAATCGGGAGAGTAGAAACCTTGATAATCTTCTCTTTCAAAAATAATGTCGCAAAGAATTTTTCTAATTTCTATAAGTGGATATTCCTTTTCTTCAGTTGCTTTTGAGGATATAGTCAAAACATTCGGACGTTCAAATGATCGGGAAACAGTGTAATAATCGCTGGCGGTTTCAAATTCCAAATAAACTGTGATTCCTTTTAGTAATCCTTTTTCGTTTGCACCAAATAAGCGTGGATTTCTATCGGTGGTAAAATCTGAAGCGAAAGTGAAATCAATCATATCAAGAAATGAAGATTTTCCAATATTATTTAGCGAATCTTTTTCTCCAGGCTTTGTCTCTTTATCACGATAGCCGTAAACATAATTAAGACCATCGTTGAATGTTATTTCATCGAAGTATGTTGCCGGTACAGTATAAAACTTTCTTAAAAACATAATTATTTATTCAAAGTTATTGAAAAATTCTTGTACACAATTAAATCTGCAAGCCAAAGAAAAGTAATAATGTCAAAAAACATATCGAGATCAATCTTATGATTGGTTTTAAGAGTTTGGAATAATTCTTCAATGTTATCGGTTCCGTTTTTAATATAGCGTAAAGTATGCGCTCCTAAAACAAGATAATTATAATTAAGATTTTCATATTTGGAAGGGAACAGCATTAGTTCAAATCCTCGTTAAGATTATCAAAAAGATTCGGATCTTCCGGCGGTATAGTATCCTTTTTATTACGAGCGCCGAAATCACAAATTTCAAAGAAATACATCACAACAGCTTTTGCGTATAGCTGATACTTTTTATTGTCTTTGAAATTTTCTTCAATACAAGCTTGAGCAAGTTGTTCAAGGTAGCGATATTCATTTACGGGGTGAGTAGTCCAGTGAACATTTGCAATTTCAAGATACTTTGAACGGAAGAACTCGCGCAAAACAACAACTTCTGTCTTATCGTGTTTAGTGTTTTCTTGGATATATTTATCAACAAGAGTTTTATAATACAAAGTAAGCTGGTACATATCGAAAACGCGGGACTGATAATCAGAAAAATTGAGCTTTATTTTTCTCTTTATCCCTTTATATTTATCGTCATTTGGAGGCGGAATATTTTTTATAGCTTCCGAATTCTGCGTAATGTATTTGAAAATATTTCGAATAACATCAAATTCATCCAACTCATTTTGTTCTTCGGAAAGATATGCTGAAAACTGAGAATCGGTTCCAAGAATGAAATGCAGATCGCTATCCGAAAGAACTGAGAGTTTTAGTTTGATTGTTCCTATGCACCATAAATCAAGGCGGACTTTGCCGATAATTTGACGAACAGATTTACGCTGTTCTTCGGTAAGCTGAAAAGTATCTTTTGAAATAAAAACTAAGGACGAACAATTTTCTTCGGAAAATGAAGCGGGAATGAGTGAAGCCGGTTCGGGTATTTCTTCGTTATCCATCGGGATTATTGTAAAAAAGGAATTATCAATAACAGCGTAACCGTTATCAGAGATTGTAGGAGATTTAACCGCTTCGGGAAACAGCTTGTGAATTAACCGGTCGCACAAAGAAGTAAAATCTTTATCAGAAAGAGAAGAGATACTTTCACCAATAATATCGATTATACCTTTTCTGTTCATAGAATATATCTTAATTGTGTTGAGCGCTACTTTACAATTAATACTTCTTCGCCGAGCATATCAATAATTTTTACAGCAATCTTTGAATCTTTATCCGGTAAATCTATTTCATACGTTCCATTAATCAAATCGTTTTTCTTCTCAGGTACATCTGAATAAACAATGTTGAATACCGAACCATCATAATTGTTATCTATAAGAACAACATCAATCATACTTCGGAAATCGGGAATTTTTACTTTGAATAAACTCTCGTCAAGGTTTAACCGCTCAAGAATTGTTGGAGAAATAAAGTCTTTTATTTCTACTTTACCTTTCTTCTCTTTAGCCAAAAGTGTTATTTCAACATTAGCTACTGCGGGTTGGTGAATTAGGAATTTGCCATACTTGCTATCTGTTCGGAGTTCGATAATTTGCAGTTTGTTGACCGGATGCTTTTTGTTGTATTCTTCTACCCAAGGTTCTGTTGTAAGTTCTCTTCCTAAACATACGACTGTAATATCACGCTGTTCTTTTGGGCGTTTCTTTAATTCATCTTGAATTAGCTGCAAATCCAATAGTGTTAAAGGATGATTGAAATCTATTAGCTTAACAAGTGTTTTGCCAAGCGTTCCATCAAAGAATGTTTCTGTTTTTAAGCGTTGAATCCCAAGATGCTGAACTGCAAGTTCAATAGCTTCAGTACGAAGAAGCTGGAGGTCGTAGTCGTTGACTTTATAATGAGAGAAAGACCGACACACCCCTTCTTTTCCCCTCTCAAGAGGGGAAGTATCTTTGAATAGTTCGGGATGTTTTTGTTTGTTTGTCTCGATTTGTTCTGAGATAATTTTTTGAAGGCGATTTGATGTTGTTTGTATTGCGCCTTTGTTTATATCACAGCCAATCCAACGGCGGCTAAGTTTTTGCGCTACTGCCGCGGTTGTACCGGAACCAATGAAGCAATCAAGAACTATATCATTAGGATTGGAACCATACTCTAATAATCTTGTTATTAAATCTTCCTTTTTTTGTGTTGGATAATCAACATATTCATCTTTTGATATCGTTCTACCTATTTGCCATACATCATCAATAATTTTATCACTATATTCAACATAAATTTTACTTCCATTTTCGTCCAAGACATTCAGAGTTTTCCCATCAACTTTTTTTCTTAAAGCTCTTTTTGTTTTTTCTGGTTTATCTATTCTAACTTGGTTTCCAGTAAATTTATCACCTTTTGAATAATGCCAAATAATATCGTGATTTTTATCTAACGCTTTACCACCAGTAGCGAATTTATCTTCATAGTACCAAATAATTTCGTTCCTAAAATAATCTGAGCCAAATACTTCATCCAAAACGCAACGGAGTAAATGATCTTTGTGCCAATCATTGTGAAGATAGATACTTCCATTCTGATTTAATAGTTCGCTTAATAGCTGTAATCTCTCATACATAAACTGCAAATAGCCATCTTGATTCCAGATATCGAAATATTGAGTCTGTTCAAGGTAGTTGTAGTCTTCGCCTTCAATTTTGATTTTGTCTTTTACACCGCGCAACTCAACTTTACGGATATAATCAGCTCCGCTGTCAAACGGCGGGTCAATGTAAATTAAATCTATCTTTCCTCTAAATCCGTTGTTCAGAAGTGTGCCGAGAATTTCTTTATTATCGCCGTGGAAGAGAAGGTTTTGCCAGTTGTGTTCGATGGATTTGAAATCTACCCTCACTCCTAACTCCTCTCCCGATTGGCGAGGGGAATTAAGCGGATTGAATGTTTCCACTAGTTGAGCGGGAAAACTTTTGATGTAATCTAAAGGCTGCTTGCCAACCCAGTTTAGCATTGGGCGACCTTTGGGAGCGGAGATTTTAGTTTTTGAGTTACTCATATTTAAACATACTTGTTAATATACTTAGAATGATATTGATTAATTGTCTTGACAATGTAAAGACACCAATCTATTTTTGTATTAAAATTAAGCCTACTTTATTACGAACGTCGACTTCATGTCGTTTTCCGAGTAATCGGAATAGTTTTAGAGCGGGCTTAATTTGTTTTCTTCCGTTAATTTATTCTGATGATTATAATAGTGCTTATTCCCTTCATATTTGGAACTATCATACAAGTCAATTATCAATGAAATTTTACTTTCTAAAAAATTGTAATATCTAAGATCACCACGTTCAATTACACGCTGAACCGTCCAACACAAATAATCTGGTATAGTTAATAAAGGTTCGGTAGTAGGATACTGAACATTAAATACAATATCTGTTATAAAATCTTTTTCGGGTTTTGTTTTTTTGAATCTTTTTTGGGCGGTTTCAATGGCTTTCATTAAGTTAGTGTTTTTAGTTGATTTGCCGCGTTGGGATACGTTAAGGATTAACTTACCACCGATTTCAAATTTATTTTTTATTAGATGCGAGAGTAAGTCTGCATAGAATTCAGATTCGTTAGAGTTGTGTTTATTCGCAAAGATTTCGTAAATCTTTCTTCCAACAACCGCTTCAAAACTAAAATCAATTGACTTAATAAATTTGAAAAACTTTTCTCTTACTTCGGGAACGTCATCTTTAGCGTGAAAATAGAAGCCGCTTTTATCAGTATTTTTACGAATACTTGGTACATCTTTTAAGTAATCATCCTTTTCAATTTCTTTTTGAAGTTCAATTATTTTTTCCCGGATGGGCAATAAAGGTTCCTTGAATTTTACCATACCAAGAATAAAACTAAGACTAACCCCTTCTACTTTACCGACAAAAGGGACTTTGCCTTTGCCAAAAAAAGTAGTATCGCCAGCTTCGTCTAAAAATCTATGAAAAAATTCTTTGGATTTATTCTTACTCATTTATGTAAATCCAGTTTTTAACTATCTGTAAATTATCCAAGCCAATTTCTTCATTATCCGTAATCAGCAATTCGTATTTGATTTTATCTTTGTTCGATTCTTCGATTGAGTGCATTATAAGTTCGGCATCAAGGTTGCGGTATGGTTCGGCTTTTACTTCTACGATTAGAACTTTACCGTCTTTTTTGATTAATATAAAATCCGGTGTGTAATTATGCCATTTACCGTTCTTGTCTTTATACTCAAAAAGAAATTCTGTTTTGTTGGGATCGGTAATAGCGCCGGTATAATATATGTCTTCAATGTTATCGGGATTCTCGTTTAGTTTTTCAATAAGTGTTATAAAAAAATCTTTTTCCGGTTTTGAATCCATATTGTATGGGTCGTAATGGAAACTGAATCCACTTGGATTGAGCGATTTTAGATTATCGAATTTCGTTAGAAGATTTTCTTTATCCTTATGATACATTATTTCAGTGGTAAGAACATAGTTACCGTCAATTAATTCCCGGTTAAAGCCTTCCGGCTTAATTAAGGCAAGACCGACTTCAACTTCTTCAGTTTCAATTTTGTATGAAGATGTGCTTTTTTCAATCTGGCTTCTTAAATCGGGAATATGCTGAGTTGGTATTTCTCTTTCCGGATAAAGAAGAAGCAGCTTTGAATAAATATCGGAAAGATCGAGCCGATAGATATTTGTAAAATCGAGTGCGACTTGATAAATATCTTCAGTATCGGTAACAGTATCCAAAGAGATAGAATCTTTCTGTGAAAGGACCTTGTATTTTTCTGGAGTTGAACTGACACCATATATATCTTTTGTGATTTTTGTTGCTATGGTTTCCGGTTTGGTCAAGTAAATAGTTCTATCTTTTTGTTTATCGGGTACAATTTTAGAAATAGTTTTTTTAACAAGGATTTTGGGAATCTCAATTTTGCGAAGAATAAGTTTTGCCGGAATTAGATTTCTTGAAGTTGCATCAAGGATTTGAAGAGTTTCTCCGAAAGTTTCTTTTAACTGGTTATCCAGTAAACTTACGTTGTCCTTTGAGAGATAAATTCTAGCCGGAAGAGTATTGCCCGCAACTTGTCTTAAACAACGTGTAGCCGCTTGAAGAACAAAATTATTACTGGATTTTAGTTTACGGGCTAATACGGTAGCAAACAACGAAGGACAGTTCCAACCTTCCGTGCCCATATTTACAAGAAGATAAACGCGGTAAGGATTGTGAGTCTCGTTTATTCTGTTATTAAAATAATCTTTTGTCTGTTCTGGTGATTTATTGTTCACTTCATATACAATCGAAGGATCTTGCTTTAATTCAATTAGAGTTCGTTCAATAATAGGTTTTGCTTTTTTAACATCCGAAGTTTGGGGAAAATAAAAAGCGATTTTAGATTTTGCACCGTCGTAAATTTTTGTTGAACCGTATTTACCAAAGAAATCTTTAAGAACTTCAACAAGAAATTTCTCGGAGCTTACATTGCTAAAAGAAATGATGCTGTCTTTTACATCTTTTAGAATTCCGTCCTTTATACCTTGAGAAAGACCATACCAAAAAACAACATCTTTAAGCATTTGCTTTTTATAATAAGGCGTGCCGGTTGTGTTCACAACGGCTTTAACATTTGTTTCTTGTGCAAGGTAATCAACAGTCTGCCGAACTTTCTTTAATTCTTTTTCTAACGATTGACCGTAAGTATGATGGGCTTCATCAGAAAATATTGCAAGATTTGGAAGCGAAGCAATAGCGCGAAGGCGATTATTTATCATTTCTTCTAGAGCTTCTTCTTTTTCTTTAGCTTTAAGATTTAGCAGAAGGTGATTTGCTGCTTTCTTATTCGGTTTCTGGATGCGGATTTTTTCAGTGTTAGTAACAATAATATTGTAATTGCTTCCCCAAATGATCGGGATTTCTTTTTGTCCATCTTGTGTGTAAGTGATTTTTACGGAACTAATAAACTGCTTATACAAACGGGGCGGTAAAATCCGTTCGTAAGGAACATCAGAAAGTTCTTTTAACGCGCCAAGAATTGTTTTACCGGGTGCAAAGACAAGAGCATTTTTAACGAAATGTTCACCGCCGTATTCCAGAGCCATTGCAAACTCAGTTACGATAATAGTTCCTATCAAGGCGGTTTTCCCGGCGCCCATTGCCAAAGCAAGAATATAGCTTGGATAGTTCAATACAAGAGTTTCGCGAACCGCTTGGAGTTTATTTTGCTTAACGAAAGAATCATCATTTTTAATTTTGTTGAAAAGATTATCAATTCCACCGGACGAAAGAAGTTTGATTAAATCATCTTGGGAAAGATGAATACTAAGAGATTTAAGAAGCTCCGAAGGATCAGGAATTAGTTTTTTATAAAGTTCGAAAATGTGTGGAGTATCTTCAATCAGCCGTAAATACCAGTAGGTTTCAAAAGCTTCATATTGAGCTTTTCGGAGAAAGCGCAGGTTTTTATTCCCGCTTTCATCCTCATATAGATTGAAATTAAGAATTTCAGAAATAGCCGGGTATTGCGAATCATAATTTGATCCCCGCCAAACTCTGACTTTCTCTTTCAGATATTCTGAAAGTGCTATGCCGGACATTTATTCATAATTTTGTAGGAAGAAATAAGAATTTATATTAAAATAAGCATTGATCTGCACAAATAGAAACAATTTGTTCAACAAATGGAAATAAGATTATGAATCCGACAGAACTACTAAAGAAAAAAGATGATGAGATAATTAGTTCCATCACAGAAATTAAAAATGAGAACGAGAGGAAAATACTTTTAGAGAGTTTGATTGAAGAATTAAAGAAAGATTCCAGTCTATTAGACCGCGAAAGATTTAAACCGGGACCTAGATTAATAGAAAAGCTGCAAAAGATGTTGAATGAATTTAAGAATGAAAATGAAACGGATAATTCAAATAAGAGTATTGGCATCGAGGATTTAATTTGGTGGAAAGGAACTGAAGGACAATTAATTTATTTGTTCGAACAGTTGGTAAAAAATCATTTGGTAGATGATACATTTAGTGATAGAAAATATGTTTTACTTAGTCGGCATTTCAAAAATAAAAAGGGGAAAAGATTCACAAATAAACAGATGAGTCAAGCCGCACAAAATTTAGTTAGGAATAAAAACAGGAAACCACAAAAAGCTGATTTACTTGAAAACATTGCAAAAACAAGTACTGAAGTAGAGTAAATTACACCTCCCATTGAATTCCTTGGTATCAAGGACGCCCAATATTCTAAGAAAAGTTGGAATTGTATAATTGCACGTAACAATAAGAAACATGTTAGGTGCAAAAATGAAAAAAGAGAAAAAACAAAACGAAGGTTCACTTCTTCAAAAACTTTCCAGTATTGAAAATCTACTCAAGAAAAAAGATGACAAGCCACTCAACTTCAAAGAAGTATGTACTTATCTTGGTTATAAACCGAGTTACCTCTATAAGCTGACCTCTTCAGGAAGAATACCACATTATAAACCATCAGGTAAGATGCTATTCTTTTCAAAGTGTGAATTGGATGAGTGGATATTTGGGAAATATGGGAAAGGCAGTGCAGAGTGATGAGAGCAGAGTGCAGATCCCTCGACTTGCTCTTCAATAAACGCAGAGCTTCGGCTCGGGATAAGGGTGAGAGGCGATATCCCTCGACAAGCTTGGGACAGGGGTGAAAAGTGAGAAGTAAGAAGGGAAAAATAAGAATATGGATACAAGTCTATTACATAATATAAGCGAAAGCGATATTGAAAAATTTAAGCTGATAGCTGAAATATTCAATCAGACAAATAAAGCAGAAGTAGTTACTATAAGAGTATTTGCGGATGAGTACAGCAACTTTATAAAACAAAACAGATCGGCTGCTTATCATATTTCCGTTGTTCTATCTCTCAATCATTTAACTAATTATTTAGGGAAGCAAAGATCAATACAATCAATTGGACTTAAAGATGTAGAGAATTTTTTAACGCACCTTCAGCAAAAAGTAACTAAAGGTTACCGAGTTTATTTTAGAACTCTGAAATCGGCTTTCAATAAGGCAATTGATTGGGGATATATTAAGGAAAACTATTTCATAAAAGTAAAACTACCGAAAAAACAGAAAGTAAATCCGGCGTACATTGATAGTAAGCAGTTGGCAGTGATCAGCAAGCAGTTGGAAAGAGGCAATGGGCAATTGGCATTAGGCAATAGGAAGAATGAAAATGATGTTATAAATGATGTTGTGATAACTGCGTTCTATACAGGGATGAGATTAAATGAGATTGTGAATTTGAGTTGGAAAAATGTTGATATGGCTGCAAGAATAATTACGGTTGGCGATGAGGATTTTACTACGAAAGGAAGGAATCAAAGGTATATACCGATTTGTAAAGAAGCCCTCACCTCGGTCCTCTCCCAAAGGGAGAGGAAGAATACAATTCCAATTGGGAACACTTACGTGTTTTGTAAAGCGAATGGGAAAGCATTTACTGGAGATTATGTTTCGAAGAAGTTTAAGCGTGCTTGCAAAGCTGCGGGTGTTGACAAGGCAATTCATTTTCATTCATTAAGGCATTCGTTCGCATCAAATCTTGCTCAGAAAGGTGTATCTCTCTATGTGATTAAAGAGTTGTTGGGACATTCTTCAATTTCAACAACTGAAATTTATTCTCATCTGAATATGGATTCGCTGAAAGATGCGATAAGGATGTTTGATGGACCCGCCCAAAATATGGCGGGCAAGCCTCACTCCCGAAATGAATTCGGGACAAGCTCTAAATCCCTCTCCTTAGTAAGGCGAGGGACTTTACAACATGGAGAGTAAGATGACTTACTTATGGCAAGAGGAAAGGGGAAAACAATTTTATAGGGTTCAAACAAATGAAAAAAGTATTGCCGATAAATTGAAAAGGCGAAAAGGATTTCGTCTATGTGCATCTGCGATAAATAAAAATTTGTGGATTTACGATTGTGAATTTACACGACCAGACATTGCGAAAAAAACATTGAAATCTGTAACAGGCAAAAATGTGAAAATCGATTCTGAGGGGCTATTTCTGTATGAATGATAAAACATATCCGACTAACGATTTAAGACTTGCCAAAAGTGAAAGAAAAGCGAAAAACCTACGCTATTTCGTATGGTTTTGGGGGTGTTGAGAATGGATTTTCGAGAAATTGCCAAAGATTATTTCGAGGTATTCGGTTTTAATGTGCTGCCGCTTGAGAATAAGGTCCCGAAAGTAACCGGCGAAAGCAGATGGAAAAAATGGGAATCCGAATTAATGACAAGTATGGATATTGATTCGTTGGGATGGAATTCTACAACTAACGGAATCGGGGCCATATCGGGAATAAGAAAATTAAGATGCTTGGATTTCGATAACGTAATAAATTTTGAGATAGTTAAAAAGTTCGTTGTTGGTTTTGGATTACCGATTGAATATGTGTGGGTTGTAAAAAGCGGAAGCGGGAAAGGTTATCATATTTGGTTTTATTGTGATGATGATTCTTATTTGTTCAAAATATTAGGTAGAGAACAAGCATATTATGTATTACAAGTAAAAGAAAAAGAATTGTGCGATCACATAGAATTGCGCTGGAAAAACTGCCAAACAGTTTTACCTCCGTCATTCCATCCGAGCGGTAAACAATATG
The DNA here is from genome assembly GCA_964449775.1 of uncultured Melioribacter sp. Lineage (GTDB taxonomy): Bacteria > Bacteroidota > Ignavibacteria > Ignavibacteriales > Melioribacteraceae > Fen-1258. Next base: position 19,239 of record CAYVBQ010000037.1, read on the forward strand.
AATTTATAAATGTCCGAGAAGGTGGACTTCCTTCATTTGAGCCACAAAATATAGGTGTTGGAAAACTGATTGAAGTATTGAAAGAATTTTGTGTGTTGGAAAGTGGAAAGTCAAGTGTGAAATCCGCCACGGCGGACAAGCATGAAACTAAGATGCTTCGGCTGCACTCAACATTAAAAGACAAAAGATTTGTGAAAGAGGCATCTGAGTTTTTGAAAGGTAAGGTTGATAATTATGATGACTATTTACGAATTGGTTTTGCATTAGCTTCGCTGGGGGAAGAGGGGAGAGAATATTTTTTATTGATTGGAAAAGATAATCCCAAATACCCGGAGGACACCGAAGCAGCGTTAAATAAAAAGTTTGACGGATTACTTAAAGATTATCGCGGTGATATTACTCTCGGATCGTTCTTTGAGATTGCAAAGAAGTATGGTTTTGAATTTCCAAAAGTAAGATTCTGGCAAATCGAGGATGGTAAAGCAACTATCGTAAGAAATACATTTATTGAATTTTTAGAAGCTGAAGGTTTTGGAAAAATGTATTTGGGGAAGGATTACATTTTTATCCAAGTGGATAACAATATAGTACGTGAAATAGCACCAGTTAAAATTAAAGATTTTGTGATGAAAAATGTTAACGAACTAACCGATACAGGGATTCGAAGGATTGTAAAAGAAAGTTTTATAAGGAATGCGAAAACTCTATTTAGTGAATCAACATTAGAATGTTTGCAAACTGTTACTCCATACTTTGTCGAAGACACAAAAGAAAAAGCTATGTTCTTTTATAATAATTGTTTTGTTGAGATTGATGAGACAGATACACAAATAAAAAGTTATGAAGAGTTGAAAGACAACATCTGGGAAGAGCAATTGATTAAAAGAGATTTCTCACTTGCAACGGATGTTTCTGATTTTGAGCAGTTTATTAAAAATGTTTGCAGAAAAAATTTGAGCAGGATTAATTCGTTAAAATCAGCAATAGGATATTTGTTACATAGCTATAAAGATCCAACACGTACAAAGGCAATTATTTTTACTGATGAAAAACTTAGCGATAGCGCATTTGGGAGATCGGGAAAAGGAGTTGTTGCTAATGCAGTTAAAGAATTAAAAAACGTACTGAGAATTGACGGTAAGAATTTTAGATTTGATAAAAGTTTTCCATTTCAGTCGGTGAACCCGGATACACAAGTTTTATTCTTTGATGATGTTTCAAAGAAGTTTGGTTTTGAAAAATTGTTTTCGATTATTACCGAAGGTATGACGATTGAGAAGAAAAATAAAAATGAGTACTCAATTCCATTTGAACACGCACCAAAAATAGTAATTACGACTAATCAATCGATTTCCGGCAGTGATGATTCATCCAAGGCAAGGCAATTTGTGATTGAATTTTCCGACTTCTATAATGCAAGGCACGAACCGATAAACGATTTCGGAAAAATGTTTTTTAAGGAATGGAATGAAGCTGAGTGGAACGCTTTTGATAATTTTATGATTGAATGCTGCCGATATTATCTAAAGAACGGATTGAAAGAATATGATTACGTGAACTTGATTAAGAAAAAACTGATTGATGAAACTGTACCGGAGTTTGAGGAATTTATAAAAGAAGTGTCGCTTAATAGTGAGCAGAATAAAAAAGAATTGTTCGAAAGATTCAAAAAAGAGAATGAGGACTTTGGACAAATTAAGCAAAACACTTTTTCCAAATGGACAAAAGTTTATGCTGAACTGTACGATTTAAAGATTGATGAACGGAAATCCGGTTCAGATAGGTATATTACTTTCAGAAAAAAAGATGATAAAGTGACTGAAGATGGACAATTGGATTTTATGAGGACGGAGATTGATGAGGATTTTGTCCAAAAGGAAAGCTGAAAATATTTCATTTTGATTGATTGGACGAAAGGACAAAAAGAAAAGGGAATAAAATGATAAGAATGATTTGTATAAATAAATGCAAGCAAGAAAAAGTCACACTTAATTTTGTCCAAGAGGACAGATTGATAGACTTTTAAGTGCATGAATGAAAATCCAGAGCGAAAAAGACAATTGAATTTATAAAGGAAACTGTTGAGGTTGTTGCATAGATGGTTTGGACGCAAGGACGTAAAAATGTTCAAAATAATTTAGCGGATGAAAAGTAGGCGGAATTGGGGAGATGCGTCCAAAGGGACAAGAAATAATCGAACGCGTCAAGACATGGAAATAGGATATAATTGTTGTTTATTATTCAGAAATAATTGGCTAAATTAAAAGTTAATGAATAACGTCAATTTATCTTTCTTAATTAAATATTAATAATAATTAAAACATAGTTAATACAGGTATAACGAACAGTTGATTGAGAAAATATGATTGGAATAATTTAAGAAACTATGATACCCACAAAATTATTGAATTTAATGCAATTAGTATTAGGAAGAGGATATATAATATGAAAAACAAAATAACCTTCTGCTTCGGATTGTTAACTCTATCTATTTTTATATTATCTTGCTCAAAAAAAGATGATTTGGTGTTAGCCGATTCAAGCATTTCTTGGTGGATGGCGCCAACCATCATAGCTAATGAAAAAATTGACAATGAAACATTCTATGAAAAAAATGGATTAACTGTAAATACATTTGACATGCAAACCGGTTTAGCCTCGTTAAATGCAGTTCTTTCTGGGAGCGCTGATTTAGGAATTGTTGCTTCGACACCAATTGCGACAAGTCTAGCAAATCATAAAAATATAAAAATTCTTTGCAGTTTTGTTACATCGAAATCATTATTAGGATTGATAGTTAAAGAACCAAATTCAGATGCTATATTAAATTCAGAACCAATAAATCCAGTTGCTATAGTGCCGGGTACTATTTCTGAATGGTATTTTAGATTTTATGTTGATAAGAATTCAAAAAAAAGTAAAGATGATTTTAATTTGCTGAAAATAAAACCAGCAGATATTCCTAATGCATTAAAAAATGGTGACGCTAAGTCGGCAGTTATTTGGGAGCCTTTTTTATCTTACATGTCTAATGATAATCCTAATTATAAAATATTTCGAGATTCGACTCTTTATGAACAAAGGATATATTTAGTTACAAGACAAGATGTACTTGAGTCAAAACAAAAACAACTAATTAAATTTATTAAAGCCTTAACTAATGCAGTTGATTATATACAAAATAAACCGAACGAGACACAGAATATTTTAATAAAAAAATATTCTGAACAAAGAAAATCAATGGAAACTTTGTGGAAATATGTTGATTTTAGTCTTCACTATGACTTTGAGAAAATGATTGATTTAATTAAAAAAGATGCATCTGTAATAAAGGAAGTTAATCCGGACAGTAAGATCATCCTTGATGATACCTACAGAAACCTTTTTGATGTTAATTTTACGAAATTAGTGACGAACATTAAATGAGCCTTGAACTTGCACGAAGTATTTTGATGAGTTCTGCTGCAGATTTTGGATTTTATTTTAATGAAGCAGAACAATTGACACATAGTAAATTTGGTTTAAAAAGGTGTTTATTAAATCCATTATATTATTCCAATTACTGTATCAGTGATTGTATTTATTGCTCTTTTCGAACAACAAATAAAGTAATCGAAAGAAAGAATCTTAATAAAATAGAATTCCTTAAAGAATTGGAATTTTTAAATCAAAGAGAAATCAGTCATATTCTATTAGTAAGTGGGGAATTATCGCCTAGAGACTACTTTAAGAATTTGCAAAAGTATCTTAACTACATTCCATCTAATTTAAAGCCAAAATGGTTAGGAGTTGAAGCTGCGCTGAAAGAGAACGAATTTGTGGAATTAAATGCAATGGGTATTGATTGTGTTAATATTTTCCAAGAAACATATAACAACGACACATATAAAGAATTACATAAATTGGGGAACAAAGTAGATTTTCAATTTCGATATATGACTCAATTCAGAGCTGCTAAAGCAGGTATTAGCGAGGTTGGTTTTGGTGTATTGTATGGAATAGATAATTGGATTAATGATACAATAAAAATGATAGAACATGCTGAAAAAGTTAAAGATACATATCCAACAGTTAAATTAATGTTTTCATTCCCCAAAATTATTTTGTCTCCTTTTATTGATAACGGAGTAGTTAAAGAAAAAATCACTGAAGAAATTTTGATGAGAGCAATAACAACAGTTAGAATTATTTTCCCAGATGCCGATATTGTTTTGACTGGTAGAGAAGATTATAATTTTTTATTAAAAGCAGTTGCAATTGCAAACATTATCGGAAAAGGAGGAAGTACGGAAGTAGGAGGTTATTGTGTGACAAAAAGTTTAAATGAATCAAATGAACAATTTCCATTAAAAAAGGAGATCTCTTTTGTAGAATTTAAAGAACTATTAATGGAAAAACATTATGTATGAACTAATGTTATATGTACAAAATTTATTACCAAAGGTTTTATATTTTCTAACCATCATTGTATTGTTATTTTATTCTGTCGAAACTTTAGCTCTGTTAATTAATCGTTATTGGCTAAATCCAAAAGAGAAACCAACTGAAGAAAAAAATAATTTGTATCTTAATAGAATTAAACCAGTCATCCCGTTCGCATATGCTTCTTTTAGTATTTACATAATAATCCAGCTGATAGATAATTTTTATAGTGGAAGATTTAAGTTAATTGAACTCATTGATAAGTTCAGTTCTAATTCATCCATTAGTTTGGACTCGGATGCAACTGTATTCTTTATGGCCACAATTATTTATATGCTCATATACACTGCATTCGTAATGAATTTTGCAAAAGCGTTTTATACATTTACTTCCCTTGATGAAGGGACCTTAAATGGGGATAAAATTTCTATAAGTAAAAAATTTAACTTTTTAGAGATTATACATAGATATATAAATTGTATTCTATTTATCTGGCTTGAAAAAAAAATAAATAGTCTCGATAGTGATTCTTCTTTTTTTGATAATTTGTTATGGATAGGAATAATTGGTATGTTCTTATATATATCTGTACTCATATGGACGTATTTTTTTATCAAGACACCAGGGAATCAAGAGATAATGTATCCTCGATGGAAATTGCAAATGTTTTTATCAATTTTTATCAGTTTGACATTTGTTCTATTCTATTTTATAATTCATATAGAATCTGGTTATATCAAATGGATAGATTTTTTTGTAAAAGCTATAATAATCTATTTGATTACTGCTCCCATCTATTTGATAATTAACTTTATCTATGAACTATTCAAGGTACGTAACCAAAAATTTGAAAAATATTACACATATCAATTTGTGAAGAATGTACGTAATAGATCTTAATGACATATTTTTAAGTGGTCTACGCTGGATTATTGGATTATCGATTGGCAGTTTCTTAGGGCTTTCTTTTGCGTTATTGACGCAGTTAAGATTCCTTAGAAATAATTTTATGCGATATTTAATTGATTTTTTCAGAGCAATCCCGATAATTGGTCTTGTCCCAATTGTACAAATGAATATTGGGATTAACGAATATGGAAAAATTGGAATAATCATTTGGGCGGTGACATTTATTATTTGGATTACAGTAAAAAATTCCTTGGAAAAATCCATACCTAACGCTGAATTAATATTGAACGCTGCACGGTTCGATAATCGATTAATTCAAAAACATTATGTCATACCTAAAATCTTTAGCGGTTTCATCAAAGGAATAGAATTAGCTATAGGGACTGCATGGTTATGCGTTGTAGCCTCAGAATGGGTCGGAACATATACTAAAGGATTTTGGGCTGGTGGGTTGGGATATAAACTAATTGTAGGCTATGAATTAAATAATTGGGAATTAGTATACTATAATCTAATATGTTTTGGAGTACTTGGCTTTTTGTCTTCCCTTATTTTCAGGTTGTTAATTAACGTTTTTTTTAAAAGGAATAAAAAATTTAGACCATTACTAAGTACAATCATTATGGATAATTGATAATTGAAAGAAAATGAGTTGTTTTTACTTATAGAAAATTTGACTCTCAAACTTGGTTCATTGATTTTATTTAATGAATTTTCAATAGAAGTTAAGAAGAATAAAAGAATTGGAATTTCAGGTCCATCAGGATGCGGAAAATCAACCTTTTTGAAGTCAATTATTCACCAGAAATTCCCTCCGAATTCAACATTTGATAAATTCTTTTTACCACAAAATTTTGAAGAACTAAAAATTGGATATATTCCTCAAACTAATGGTTTATTACCATGGTACTCACTCAAAAGGAATCTTGAACTATTTACTTCGGATAAGATCCATATAGATGAAATTGTTGATTCTACAGAATTATCAGGAAGTCTAAACATTTTTCCGAACGATCTATCTGGGGGTGAATATCAAAGGGCTTTGCTAGCTTGTAGTTTGCTTTTGAAGCCTTTATTTTTCATAGCTGATGAGCCATTGACTGAAATTGATTTCATGCGTAAATGGAAATTGCTAAAATTATGGAGCTCTAAAATTAAAGAATTTAATTCTACTTTGATAATAGTTTCTCACGATATTGATACGCTATTATACTTATGTGACGAAATTTATTTGATCTCAGATAAACCTTCTAATATCCTTCAAAAATTCCATATCGAAAACCAGCAACATCCAAGAGGACAAGAAACACTTTTTAACTCGGAAATGATAGAAATTAAGAAACAAATTGCTAATTTAAGTGCTAACAATATTTAATAATGATAAATGATTATTGAATTTATTCATTACTTCTTATTATTCTGTACAAAGTGTTTGATAAAAAAACTAAGAGTCTATTGAAGAAATTGCTACCCTCAAATTCTGCTGCTGAAGGTGCGAATAAATTTGAGTAGTTGCCAGATCTTCATGACCTAATAATTCTTTGATGATATAAAGCGAAACTCCTTTTTGTGCCAACAAAGAAGCGAATGAATGACGTAAAGAATGAAAATGGATTTTATCATTTAGAAAAGATTCTCTTACTGCTTGCTTAAATTGTTTGCTGATTGTTTCTTGGTGAAGCTTCCTTACTTTAATGCGATAAAATACAACTTCATTAGGTTGATGAGTTGCAATGTTAAAGCGATTGATTAGAACCGATTTAACTTTTTCACTCATTGGGACAATCCTTTCCTTTTTACTTTTTGTTAAAAATTCATTTGAACATTTAACAGTGATTTGATTCTGAAAGAAGTCAATCCAATTCCACTGCATATTTATTAATTCACCAAGCCGTAAACCGGTATAAAAACCAACAGTAAAAATATCTTTCAAATACTGATAAGGTGTATTTGTTAAAATGATTAGCAATTCATCTTCAGAAATAAAAGCAGGAAATGATTTTGATAATTTTGGGAATTTAATTTTAGTGAATGGATTTACTGAAATGTAATTCCATTCAACAGCTTTGTTGAAAGCTGCTTTTAAAGTGCGGTAATAATGATGAGCACCTCTTTGAGTTCTGGAAAATGTGTATGTGATAAATCTGTCAATTGTACGTGTGTTAATTTCTTCTAAAGAAATATCACCACAAAAAGAAAGGAACTGTTTGAATGAAAGAGTTATTGATTCAAGATAATTTTTTGATTTCGTTGGACGAGCATATTCTAAATATTCATCTTTGAAATTTGAGAGTAGGATAGAATTTTTATTTTCTAATTGAGTATGATTTTGCACCGGATGCAACAAAGAATTTTTGAACAGGAACAAAAATTCTTGTGCTTCTTTTTCTTTTGTGGTCTTTGTAGAAAGTGTTGTTCTCTTTCCGCTCACTTCATAAGTGAGTTGATAGAATGGCGATTTTTTAGATTTAGAGATAAACATAAGGCAAACCTCCTTATGTTCGGTAGGGAGTGAGTAGGGACTTTTAAGAAAATCCTTACAAATTAAAACAGAAATCAAGAATCCCTATGACTCTGGATCAGGAGACTCTAGGTTCGAACCCTAGCGGGGCAGCACTGAAAAGCTTGATTATGAAATGTAATCGAGCTTTTTTTGTTTTTGCCCGCCAGAAAAACCTTATGACTTTTCTAAAAAATGTGTATGGAGTTTGTATGGACTTTTGTATGGACACAGCCGATACAAATTTTGAGAACCTACCATAAAGAAAATTCACGGATGCCGTACCGATAAAAACTTCTGATAGTTCCTCTATATCTCTAATTGTTTCCAAACGGCTTTGAACTTTTTTCATATTCAATATAGTGAATTTGTTAAACAAGAGAAATAACCGGAAGCTAAGCAGCTTCCGATTTTGCAATTATTTCTGTTTGCGAAATATCAAAAACTGTTGCAGTAAAGAAATGAACGTTTTCATCATCTGAAATAATTTCGGAATTATCTTTTTGCTTGGCTTTAGATGGAACAAAAATTAAAAAACCGTGTTCACCTTTGCGAACGATTCTTCCGGCTTTCTTCCACTGTTGAAACCCGCCAACAATAGAAAAGTTTATTTAAAGAATGCTATGCTGGTATTTAGCTGCAACAGCTTCTTGCAAAACATTGAAGTCCATCTGCAAGCTGTATGTCTGTGTGAAATTGAAGTTCGCAACTTCTTTTGAAAGCGAAATGATCTTGAACGGATCGTCTGTTTCATTAGATGGATCATAATAGCAGACTAAAGCGTTTGCAGAAATGTTAACTTCATCAGCACCGAAAACTGAAGCAGTGTTGAGAGCTGGTAATGTAGCTGTAATTTTATCAGTTTCTACCAATGCAGTTGTTACCGCTAAAGCGAAACCAACAGGGGCTATGATATTCTGTTCTGTTGGTTTTGCAGTTGAAGAGTATGCAAAGTTAGCTTTGAAGATTGCATTGAAAATGGAAATACCAGAATCCTTTACTTTCCTCCAGATTTCTTCAAGCGCGATTAATGAAAGGACATTTTTAGCGAAGCTGGCAGTAACTGCGAACTTTGCTCTGACTACTAATGAAGCCGGTTCTTGGCTTGCATTAAAACTAGATGGTCTTGCAGCCATAATTGTTTGACCGTTTATGGTCATTGCTGAGAGGTTTCCAAGCTTTCCAGATAAGTTGCCGATGACACTTCCATTTACGATTGCCATGGTGATACCTCCTTTTTGAGTGAAGAGTGTAGAGTTAAGAATGAAGAATGATTTACAAATTCTTTGATCTTAGTACTCTGATTTTCTGTTGCAATCATAATATCTTAAATAACTGAAATCACTGTAATAAAGGGAAAGTAAAAGAAAATTAATTGGGCACTTCGACAAGCTCAGTGCAGGCTTGGATATGGCTGGTTACTGGCTTGTTAAGGGTTGGTTTGATGAGGGAAAGAAAACAGTGTAGAATGAAGAGTGCAGAATGTAGAATTTTTAGAAATTCGATACTGGTTTTGTGTTCCGTTTACGGAACAAAATTGTATTAATTGAATCATATGAACGATGATACTTTTCTGAGAGTTGAAAAATGGATTCAATCTGGTTGTGAATTTTTCGCAACTCTAGGTATTCGGATTTGATTTGCAAATTCCGTAGGACCAATTCGTTTATCAATCCATGGGACTGGAATTTTTTGAATAGAGGATTGGATTGTAGTTTAACAATATTTAAGTGAGAATTATTCATTACACCAGAGACCAAGTTTCTTTTTTCTTGCTGTGTTTCTGAGATTGTAGAATAAACTGTAATAACGTTTTTCTTTTGTGTAGTAACTGATTCTTGCTAAACCATTTTTCAAAAGTTCTGTTTGAACAAAAACAGAATCTTTACCTTGTAAATTTGTTAACCAAACGTAAGCGAGTAACCTTCCAAAAATATCGAATGCCTTTCCGTCGAAAGTAAGTTTCAAAATTTTGTATTCGATTAATGATTTAGTTTTTTCAGATGCTTCTTTTGAAAATGATTCTGCTGGTTTATTCTGTCTGGCAATCTCAGGGCAATCAACACCAAGCATTCTTACACGTTGGGAATCAGAAAGAACGAAAGTATCGCCGTCGATTACACGAGACACAAATACTTTCTTTGAGAAGTTGTAAGGATAGGAGAAGTTCGGATTTTGTCCTAACAAAGTTGTTGTGAGTAATAAATAAACGATAATTGCAATTAAAATGATTTTGTGTTTTCCCGCAGAGCGGGATTTCACTGAGTTCAACATAGCTTTTTCTTTTTGGTAAATATTAGTTTATAAATGGGAAGTGTGCAACGCTCGATGTTTGTGATTTGTTTTCTTTTGTTATCAGGAATGATGAAATATTCAGTGAGTTTGGAAAAATTGTGTTGTTACTCTTCGACTTCGCTCAGAGTGAAAACATGATAATTTCATGATTCGATTAAGGAGTGGGCGTGTCGAGTGCGCGAGCCGCCCACGAACGGAATATATATTGGGTTAGAAAGATATATAATAGGTTAAGTGACACGATTGAAAATGTATGATGAGGTGATTAGTATTTTTTTGTGCCGAGTTTACATAAGACAACTTTATGTAAGAATGATAGAACTACAAAGTGAATGTTGGGACTGATTCAACTTGAACATAAAGTTACTTATGTAATACTGGCTGTCCCATGTTGACCCCGTGAAATATTCTTTACAATTAATCACTTTGGTTCTGCATAGTATTTGTCTCCAGCCAAGAGTTGAATTCATACTAAATAATTTCACGGGGCAAGTTGAGTTGAGACCTCCCCACACAAGGTTGTTGATCTATGAATTCTTTGATCGGTGTAAGGTGAATTACAGTGGTTTTTTCCGTAAGAAGTGAAAAGTTAGATGTGAAACGGAAAGGAATCATGATATGAAACTATCAGAGAATTTCAGTTTAGATGAGTTTGTAATTTCTCAAGTTGCGGAAAGGCGTGGTTATAGAAATGAGCCGAATGATACTCAGATTAAGAATCTGAGTTACTTATGTGTGAATATACTTCAACCTCTCAGAGAAATTATTCGTGTGCCGATTTTCATCAATTCCGGATTTAGATGTTTCGATGTGAACATTGCTGTTGGTGGGAGATTTAAGTCTCAACATCTTGAAGGAAAAGCTGCCGACTTCGTTGTTCCTTCCATGAATTTAATTGACGTGTTCAATATTGTTTTACATCGGCTTTCTTTTGATCAATTGATTTATGAATTCGGGAAGTGGATTCATGTTTCTTACAATGGTGAACTGAATCGTAAAGATGTGATGATTTCGAAAAAGGTTTATGGGAAAACGGTATACGAAAAAGTTGTCGGTGATCAGTTGTCGGTTATTAGTGAAGAACGAAGAGTGTAGAGCGATGAATGAAAATATTTTTCTTTGGGTTATAGGAGCTTTAGCTAGTCTCGTTAATTTTCTTTTCTGGTCCAGGATTAAACGGATGGAGAAAGATGTTGATGAGACGAAAAAGAAATCATCTTCGATTGAGAAGAATTATTTATCACGATTTGAAGATCTTCATAATAAGTTGAGTGAAGTTGAGAAAAACATTATTCGAGAGATTTACAATATTAAGCTGTCAGCAATCAGCCATCAGCTTTCAGGTAAAGAAGGAGGTTAAAATGGGAGTGTTAGATTTTCTAAGTGGTATAGTAAAACCAATAACCGATTTGATTGATAATCTTTCTACTTCTGATGAAGAGAGAGGAAAGCTTCAAAATGAGTTGACGAAAATTGAGAATGAATTTCTTGCTAAAACTCTTGAGTATGAGAGTAAATTACTTGATTCTCAAGGAAGAATTGTTGAAGCGGAAGCGAAAGGACAAAGCTGGCTGCAGAGGAATTGGAGACCAATTACTATGCTTACTTTTCTTGTCCTTGTTGTATTTGATTGTTTTGGCTTTTTGAAATTCCGTTTGAGCAATGAGGCATGGTTGCTTCTGCAAATCGGTTTAGGTGGCTATGTTGTAGGTAGAACGGGTGAAAAGATTGTTGAGAAAATTAGAAAATGATAATCTTAATTTCTATACTAAACAAAATTTCTCTGGATTAGCTGCCAATAATAATAGGATTCAGGTAAAAGTGTTTTTAATCTCTCAAGAATAGAAAGATCATTTGAAAGTTTTACATCATTTATTTTAGCCAAGTTATATTCTCTCATCTGTTTGAAATCAACTTCTTTTCCGAATAAAGAAACGACACAAGCAGTTTTTGCCGCATTAATTTTTGTCTGTTCCAAATTATAAGTGCCGGTTATTAAATGAGAACGGATCTCTCTCATGCCGGTAATAAACTCATTTGTGATTGCATTTTCTTTTCCACCACGTATTTTTATTTGTGAGATGAGAAAAGAAATTTCGAATAAGTCTTTAATTACTCTTTCAGTAGAAAACTTTTCATTCCGATAAACTGATTCAATTTCAACAAAGTGATTAAATGAATCCTCAACTTCTTTGATATCATCTGTATGGTTAAAAAGTTCTCCGATATCAAATAATTGTTTATTGATCTGCATCTCTTTGTTAATTCCGAAATGAATACCGGTAGTAGTAGGAGCAAATGCAGTCAATTTATCACCAAGTAAAGAATTAACAGTCGGGACTAAAATTTTGGTGTCTGAAATCGTTTCAATAAATTGACTCTTCAACGGTTTTGAATCTGTTTTAGGATAAGGATTTTCTTGGAAAAGAATATCAAGTAATACACTAGACTTAAAAGTTGGATTGACCACAGAGTTGAAAAAAAACTTGTAATGTTTTTTCGGAACTCTAGATTCAGTACGCTAATCTTCAGACCACTCAAAGAAAACTTCTTTTTTAACTATCGAATTGAATTTTATCTCGAGCGTTTCCTGTTTAATTGTGCTAAGAATATCTATATCGATGGAAAGCCGCTTAGGTTGTGGTAGTAAAATTAGAAGTGAAGTTCCTCCTTTAAATACAAAATCTATTTCTTCTTGAAGCAGCAACGATAAAAGCTCAAATGCATAAATAGTTTTTTCCAGAATTGTCGGATCGATCGCTGGGAAATCCGATTTAATTTTTGAGAGCCATTCTTTAGTAAAACAGTGTTTTGCTATCATAGTATGACTGTTTATGTCTGTTGTATATCAATGCCACATTTCAATCAAAAGTGGCATTAGTATATTTTGTTATTAATAGCTTTGTTTTTGACAATATTTTGCGTCTTTCAGCATAATCAAGAAGACTACTGATGTTTATACGGTAACTTTTGATGATGTTTTCAAAGACACGTCCATATTCGGAAGCATCAATCAAGCTGAGACGATCTTTTTCGATATAGAGATCGATTAGGATTTTTTCAATTGAAGAAGTGTAATGAACATTTTTGGTGCGGGTAATTGAACCCCGTAGGATAAGCGAACCATTTTTAAGAACTATATTTTTATCAAAATCGTTTTTTGAAGGATTTAGATAAACAGAATAATTTTGTTCAGTAAGAAAATCCCGCAAATAAATCAGTGCATCCTTATCGGAGTAAATAAAAGTGAAGAACTTATTTTGGAGATGGTGAAAAGCAAAACTAATTATTTTAGTACTCCAGAGAGAATATTTAAGAAATGGGAATTTATCCTTGATCAATTTACCAAGATTATCTAACTCTTCATCATTAAGAATTATTTCGTTGGGGATTGTTGAATAGTAACCACGGCCAGCACTAAAAATCTGTTTCTGAACCTTGAGTAATTCAAGATATTTTTTTACAGTAATATCGGCATAGTTAAGCTCTAATGAAGCGAGATGCTTTCGAATTTGGTTCAATGAAAAATAATTATATTTAGCCGAAAAACTTTTTAAGATGTCTAGTATTTCTGTTTTAGATGCTCTCATTAATGATAATTAGTATAACACAAAGAAAATAATAAAATTTACGACTACAATTTAATATAAAAATAATTCTCATGAAGGCGATAAGTAAATTTGCCAAAAAAATAAAAAGTAGACTTATCAATAAATAGTTTTTGGTCGCTTAGAAAAATTGCGGCTAATATTTAAATGTGGAATTTGATTCCAGTTAAAGGATGCTTTAAAATTTCACATTATGTGAGATCAAATTTTAGAATAAAAAAATATGTAGTGAATGTTTTGAAAAATATTCTTAATATTAAGCCGGATTCTTGTTATTCTAACCTGCCTGCCGGAAGACAAGCTCGTTAGACAAGTTTAAAACGATTGTTTTTTTTAGTAATAAGATATTTTGCATTAACAACATAAATCATATCGATCATTTTTACCGCTTAAAGTCCGGGAAGAAGTAAACCGGGACAACCTTTCTTAAGGGCGTCTGTCTCTGAATTTTGTGTGTTTATATCAAATAACAATTAACTCTCTTAATCAGGGGGAAGTATGCGATTTGAGGAATTTTCTGTCAGTGAATTAGAAAAACAATTGGAAGGTATTGAACTTATCGAAGACAAGATTGAATTTATTTCCGATGAAATGCTGCGGTGTAAAAAGACAGTTCAAGAATTACAATATGAGATGAAAATAGTAATTCCGTTGGATATCAAATTTAATATTAAGCATAACAACTCTAATGATACATTAATTGAGATAATAAATCGAGATACAGAAATAAAAGAAGCCATCTCAAAAAATATTGTAAAAACATGTAGAGAAAAACTGTGCGAACGAAACAATCATTTTTTAGAGCGGACAAAGTTACTGATGGATCATTATAAAACAAAGCTCGACGTGAAAGTTAAGTGCAAAGGTCTCAATATGAACAGAAACGGGAATGACAAGCTGAATGATAGCAGTGATAGAATAGTGTGGATGTGTGGAAAAGAAAATCTGCTGAAAATGTTCTCGGCGCTTAAAGAGAATAATATTTTATCGGAATATGCTGGAGAAGAAATATTGGCTCACTTTACCAATGAAAAGCAGATACCCTTCTCGCGGGGAATAAGTCATCCGGGAAAGTTTCGCTGGCGCAAAAGTGATAACAGCTTCTCTTTTTTTGTTGATGAATTAGCAAAGAGAAATTGCATAGATGAAGAAAAAAAATATTTGATCTTCAAAAAGCATTTTATAAATAAAGACGGCAAGCCGTTTAAAGACCTAGCACAGAAAAAATATAATACGAAAAACTTCACACGAACGGGAAATTTGATAGAGAAGATTCTTAATTCAATAAATT
The DNA here is from genome assembly GCA_964449775.1 of uncultured Melioribacter sp. Classification (GTDB taxonomy): domain Bacteria; phylum Bacteroidota; class Ignavibacteria; order Ignavibacteriales; family Melioribacteraceae; genus Fen-1258. The sequence continues at coordinate 34,264 of CAYVBQ010000037.1, forward strand.
TTTTAATAGTTGTACCTAAAAATCTAAAATAAAAAACAGGAAAAGTGGCATAAGCTGTTTATTTTTGAGTAGATAAAAACAAAAAAATAACAAACAAACACCACTTTTCTGATGAATAAAAACAAACAAAAAATCGCTTACAAAACCAAAGAACTCAAGCACTCATTTACCGGTACAAAATTAACAAAATTCGCAGGATTATCACCTATAATGAAATTTATAAACAATGCGTGTCGAGGGTCATCATATTCCCCAGCTGGGTCATAAGTATTCCCCACCCAAAAAT
>CAYVBQ010000038.1:0-34275 GCA_964449775.1 uncultured Melioribacter sp.
TCAATTCAATTATCGCTACTACATAAGGAGTTTCTTTGGAAAATTTATCCGGTCCGACTCGAATTATTGTAAACGTTAAAATTTTTCCTTCTCTGCTTAACTTCACAGTCTCAAAATTTTTTGATTTGCATTTTGGACAAATCAATCTTGGCGGAAAAGAAATGTGTCCGCACTGTTTGCACTTACCCGCTTCAAGACGATAGCGCTGAGGAATTTCTCGATGATATCTTGGACTGATCATACTGCCTCCAAAATGTGAATTATACAACTTGCACCGGAACCACCCATGTTTTGAGTTAAACCGTACTTTGCATTTTTAACCTGGCGTTCGCCGGCATTTCCGGTTAATTGTTCATAACATTCTATTATCTGTGCTACACCGGTCGCACCAACCGGATGACCTTTTGATTTTAATCCCCCGCTTGTATTGATTGGAATTTTTCCGCCGATTGATGTTGATCCGTTTTCAGCGGCTGCACCGCCTAAACCTTTTTCAAAAAATCCTAAATCCTCAGTTACAACAATTTCTGCAATCGTAAAACAATCGTGCACTTCGGCAAGATTAATATCTTCCGGTTTCAATCCGGATTGTTTAAATGCTTTTTGTGCGGCGGTTGTAACTGCTTTTAATGTGGTTAAACTTTCTCTGCTGTGCAATGCAATTGTATCGGAGGTTTGTGCAGATGCAATTACTTTTACAAATGGTTTATTTAATTTTTTTGCAACATCCATTGAACATACAATTACACATGCTGCGCCGTCACTCACGGGTGAACAATCAAGCAAACGAAGCGGATCGGCTACCAAAGTAGAATTTAATACTTTATCAATAGTTATCTCGCCCCGGAATTGAGCATTCGGATTCTTAGCGCCGTTCTTATGATTCTTTACTGCAACTGCTGCAAGCTGTTCGCGTGTAGTTTTGAATTCATGCATATGTGCGTTTGCTATCATAGCATACAAACCGGGGAAAGTAACACCCTGATAAACTTCATACTCTTGATCAGCCGCTGTTGCCAATGCCTCTGTTACATCAGCACCGTCAGTCATCTTTTCAACTCCGCCGGCAAGTACAATATCGCTATGACCGGAAGCGACTTCTAAATATGCTTGTCGAAACGAAACCCCGCCCGATGCACAAGCGCTTTCAACCCGCACTGCCGGTATTGGATTAACGCCAAGATAATCCGCCATCACAGCTCCAATATGTTCTTGCCCTACGAACAATCCGCTCGACATAGTTCCAACATACATCGAATCAACGTGGTCAACACCGGCGTCTTCAATTGCTTTCAAAGCGGCTTCAACATATAAATCTTTAATTGATTTATCCCACAGCTCCCCGAATTTCGTCATGCCTACACCAATTACTGCAACATCTCTCATAATTGATTCTCCTTTTTATTTCCTATTACTTTTTATGGAAAAACTTTATAGATATCTTTTCTGTGAACTATACGTGCAAATTGAACTACATCGCCTTCTACAAATATACCGATACGATAATCTCCTATTCTGATCCTGTATGCTGTTTTGAATCCTCTAAGTTTTTTGATATTTAATATCTCACTTAGAGAAACGGCATCTTGGATTGAAGTGATTGCTGAACGCACTGCTATCTTTGTAGAAACATTCATTAATCTATCCAAATCCCGATTGAATTTCTCAAGGAATTCGATTTCCATTAGGATTTCAATTTCCTCATGATTGTCTCGCGACTAACTTTTTTCTTTCTATCTGCTTCCCTCATTAGTATGGAGAGTCCTAAATCTTCGATCTCCTCATCGGATAATACTTTTGTGGGTATAGATAATTTCTTGAGCAAGGTGGAAACAAACGTCAGCTCAGAATCATTTTTTGGAGATATAACGATTGATTTCATATAGTTCACTGTTTATTATTTACTCGTTTAATTTAATTTTGTGACGGAATTTTGCATACTCGCCGTAGTTTAAATAAATCTTGTTGTTATCCAACATATCGCGCAACTTCACACCAAGATTTTGAATTTTCGGTAACTCATCGGTTGCACGGAAAATAAAACCATCGCTTCCGGCGCCCGAACCAAACGAAACCATAAAAATATTATCTCCGGATTTTGCAACATCAAGAATTGCTGAAAGTCCAGTAGGAGATGAGCCTGAATAAGTATTTCCCATCCATGGAACAATCCACCCGGCTTCCATTTGCTCTTTTGTGAAACCTAATCTTTTTCCAACTTCTTGTGGAAATTTTCCATTGGGCATATGAAAAACTGCATACTTAAAATCTTTCGGGGTCATCCCGGATTTCTCTAATAAATTTTTTCCTGAATTATAAATATGACGGAAATATGCAGGTTCACCTGTGAAGCGAGCAGCGTGACGCGGATAGAATTCATGTTCGCGTCTCCAAAAATCCGGTGTGTCCGAAGTGTATGAATTGGTAAAAAGAATTTCCGCTACAACTTTTTCACTTCCCATAATATATGCTGCACCACCGGCAGAAGCAGAATATTCCAGTGCGTCACCGGGTGCACCTTGAGAAGTGTCTGCACCAATTCCTAACGCATATTTCATTTCACCGGCTTTAATTAAACTGTAAGCAAGATACATTGCCTCTGAGCCGGCTTTACATGCAAACTCGAAACTTGCAACGTGAACATTCGGACCGATTCCGAGTGCATCAATTAAAACAGTACCGCTCGGTTTTACTGCGTAAGGGTGTGATTCAGAACCGATGTAAACAGCGCCAATATCTTGTGGATTAATTCTTGCTCTGCGCAATGCATTCTTTGCTGCTTCCACAGAAATTGTGATTGTGTCTTCATCCAATCCTGGAACTGTTTTTTCATAAAGTTGCAATCCCTTTTTAATAGTTTCGGGATCGGCGCCCCACTGACGAGCAATGTCTTCAACTTTAATACGATATCGGGGAAGGTATGAACCATGTCCTACAATTCCAATCATGTGCTCTCCTTGAAAGGTTAGTTTATGATAAATTAAATTGTAAATTGGAATAACATTGTTGGATGTAATATAAGAAGGTACTAATTCAATTTCTGTAATATTCTTTCGATATACTTGTTACAGCATTATCAAGATCAAATTCAGATTCGATAGGCAGCCATTTAATTCGATCATCTTTTCGGAACCAGGTCAATTGTCTTTTTGCGTAACGGCGGGTGTTTCTTTTGATAAGTTCTATCGCTCTATCCAAAGTAATTTGATTTTCTAGATAAGAGATAATTTCTTTATAACCGACAGTATTCAACGCATTCAAATTTTTAGAATACCCTTTTGCCAAAACATTTTTCACTTCATCAACTAGACCATCTTCCATCATATTGTCAACGCGTTTTTCAATATTTCGATAGAGCATTTCCCTTTCCCAATTCAATCCAAACTGAACAAACTTACAATCATTTTTTCTTTTGTAATCCTCTTGGAATTTCCAAATCGGCTCGCCTGTGATATGAATAACTTCGAGTGCACGCATAACACGTTTCCAATTTTGCGGTAACATTTTCGATGCGCTTACAGGATCAACTTTTTTCAGTCCATCATATAAAAAATCGTCCCCGAATTTTTCTCGCTTATCTTTTAACTCCAATCGGAATTCATCATCTGAATCAACGGAATTAAATATGCCATCAACCAATGCTTTAATGTAGAGTCCCGAACCTCCAACAACAACCGGAACTTTTCCATCTTCAATCAAACCATTGATGACTCTCAAAGCATCGTTCTCAAATCTGCTTACGTTGAAATCATCATCCGGCTCAAGAAAATCGATAAAGTGATGTTTGATCTTCGCAAGTTCATTACGACTTGGTTTTGCTGTTCCGATGTTCAAATATTTATAAATCTGCCTGCTGTCTGCAGAAATTATTTCTGTCTGCAATTTTTCTGCAAGAGAAATTCCAACTTTAGTTTTACCGGAACAAGTTGGACCGACTATGACAATTACTTTTCTTTCCATCCCTCTTTGCCAATGAGTGGAACAAAAGCAAAATATGGAACTTCGCGCGTTTGGAATTCATCATCAGATTTTTTTGTAATGATCTGAAGCGTTTGTAATTTTTTATCACCAATCGGAATTACTAATCTTCCACCTACAGCAAGCTGTTTCTTTAAATGCGTGGGAACAGTTGGTCCGCCTGCAGTAACAATTATTCCATCAAAAGGAGAAAATTCTTCCCAACCGAGAGTACCATCACTGCATCGTGCCGCTATTTTTAAATGCATCTTATCAAATATTTTCATAGCTGAATTATAGAGGTCATGATGACGTTCAATTGTGAAAACACGCGTCCCCATTTCATAAAGAATCGCCGCCTGATATCCTGATCCGGTACCTATCTCTAATATTTTTTGTTTCGGCTGCGGATCGAGCGCTTGTGTCATATATGCAACAGTATATGGCTGAGAAATTGTTTGTCCCATACCAATTGGAAGCGCAACATCTTTGTAAACATGTTGTTTCATGATATCCGGGACAAAGAGATGCCGTTCAACTTTCATGAATGCATCCAGCACACGATTGTTGTTGATACCCTTGTTTTTGAGAATCTCTACAAGTTCTTTTCTTTCCGTTTCGTACATTTCCAAATAAGATGTTAAATTTGCAAGGCAAAGATAAAAACTTAGATGACAATCTTTTCATTTAATAAAATAACACCTGAAGAAAAAATGAAATTTTGAAGAAAGTTATAGATTGAATAAAAGGATAATCTCAGTTTTTAAATGGATCCAAATTATTGGTGTGATTTTTTTTAATCCGAAGTTGATTAGTATGATCAACAACATTATATTTGGCACGTAAAAATTGTTCTAAAAATTTTGATATGCGGGAATAGCTCAGTTGGTAGAGCGCAACCTTGCCAAGGTTGATGTCGCGGGTTCGAGTCCCGTTTCCCGCTCCACAATCCAGATAGTTATCGGGATTTGTTTTTTAAGGCGCTGTACCCAAGTGGCTTAAGGGGAAGGTCTGCAACCCGGCATTTGCCGGGCGAATCCGACCGGTACCTTAAATAATCTTTTTGAAATTGTGTTCTAATGTTTTTTGGTGCTGTACCACACCCGGCTCTGCCGGGCAAGCGTGGCTTAAGGGGAAGGTCTGCAACCCGGCATTTGCCGGGCGAATCCGACCGGCACCTTAAATAATCTTTTTGAAATTGTGTTCTAATGTTTTTTGGTGCTGTACCCAAGTGGCTTAAGGGGAAGGTCTGCAAAACCTTTATTCGTCGGTTCGAATCCGACCGGCACCTCTAATGTAATTTACCTAATTTATGTTTACTGTTTATATTTTACTTAGCGAAAAAGATAACAAACGTTACGTTGGTTTTACTGATAATATCGAACGAAGACTTCTCGAACACAATTCCGGCAGAGTGATATCAACTATGAACCGAAGACCCTTTATTCTAATTTATTCTGAGGAATATGAAAATAAATCCGATGCGATGAAAAGAGAGAAATATTTCAAAACTCATTCTGGAAGAAATTTTTTAGATTCAATTAGTAAATAATTGATCATATGTAGAAGGTCTGCGACCCGGCTTTTGCCGGGCGAATCCGACTGGCACCTCAAGTATTAAGCTCAGTTATTACGGAGCTTTTTAGTTTTAAACATATTCCTCACTTATTTGAGCACTTTACTCATGCATAATTCTAACCTCCTTTTTGAAAAATATATTGAAGTAAAAGAGTCTCAGGTTCACGGGAATGGCTTGTTTGCAAAAATCGATATCCCCGAAGAAGAAGTGCTGACAATTATTAAAGGAGAATTTATTGACGAATTTGAATGTGTACGAAGAGAAGAAGAAAACAACAACTATATCTTTTGGCATTGCGATGATAATTATATTGATGTAAAGAACGAATCAATGAAGTATATCAACCATGATTGCGATCCTAACTGTTACGTGGATGATGGAGATGAAACAACTTTAAATCTTATTTCAGGCAGGCAAATTAAAGCTGGTGAAGAGATTTCAATAGATTATGATTATGAAGAAATCTACATCACGTGCAATTGTTGTTCATGTCAAGCTAAAAAAGCGGTATGAAAGAAGGTCATTGAATAAATCTTCGTTATCATATTATAATATTTTTTTACTAGAGTAAAATCAGAAAAGGGGAAATTATGTTGGCAGCACCATTCTTTATTTTCAGAAACATTTAGATCCTGAGAAGGATTAGAAAATGGTCTTCTGAATTGAGATAAAAAGAATTACCAGTAAAATAATCATTAAAAAAAAGAATAATATTGGACGCCATTTTTTCATTCTAATAACCCTCTTTTATGATGAGTACGTGCGGGTAAGAATAATGCAACAATGGTGAGAACATGAAGATCAATTAAAATAAAATCTTTACTTGCTTTCATGGCATCTCTTAGTACCTCCTCGAATTCTAACAATCAATGTTAAGTATTACAGTTTAAATTTGCAATGAAATTTCTTAGGCGAATCCTATCGGGCGCTAAACAAAAAGAGGTTATCTCACGGGATCGTTTGTCATCACGAGCACTTTCACTCCTGCCTGCCTGCCGTTCAGTATAAACTCCGCGAAGTGATCCCATTTTTAATAAAAATTAAAGATTGCTTCGTCGTAAACTCCTCGCAATGACTGCCTATATGACTTTTGGGGCAGCCTCATTTTTTATTTCTGTTTGGCTATCTCAGTTAATATGCTTTTAAGCAGCCGGTAAAATTTTTCCACGTCTGGAATTTTAACGCGCTCGTCCGGTGAATGAGCACCTTCAATAGTGGGTCCGAATGAAACCATATCTAAACCCGGGTATTTATTAGCAAGAATACCACATTCTAATCCGGCATGAACAGCCTTCACTTCAGCTTCTTTAGAAAACAAGTTTTTAAAAACACCTTTTGAAAGTTTTAATACTTTAGAATCCATGTTGGGCTGCCATCCCGGATAACCATCTCCAACCCTTACACTGGCGCCGCTTAATTCAAATACCGATCGAACAGTCCGGGCTATGTTTCTCTTCGAACTTTCGATGGAACTACGCTGACTCGTTCCTATTCTAAGTTCAGCGCCATCCTCAACGACTGTTGCTAGGTTTGTAGAGGTCTCAACAAGATTGGGGATATCGGGGCTCATGCTGATCATGCCATGGGGCATAGCTAAAATAGCATTAACGATTTTTTCCTTAAGGGAATTTTTATATGCGCCATCAATCTTTACCAAAGCCAAATCGGTTTTCTCAAACGTTACCTTGATGTTATTTTCAACGTTTTTGAATTCGATAACCGATTCAAGAGAATACTCATTAATTATTTCTCTTGCCTTTGACTCAAAATCGGGGTGCATAAAGATGACGGCTTCGGCTTCGCGTGGGATAGCATTTCTCTTAGAACCACCGCTAATAAATGCAAGTTGGAAATTAAATTTGGAAAGACGGTCTAAAAACATTCCGAGAAGTTTTATTGCATTGGCTCTTCCATCAGCTATATTGATCCCTGAATGACCCCCTAGCAAACCGGAAATTGCAATTGCAAAAGGCTGATATCCATCAATAATTTGCTCTAATTCAATTTTGTAAGTTCCCACTGTATCCATTCCACCGGCACAACCAACATAAAATGCCCCATCTTCTTCAGTATCAAGATTAAGCAATGTACTCCCGGATATAAATCCTTTTTTTAGATAGTTAACGCCGGTTAAACCTGTTTCTTCATCAACGGTAAACAAAAGTTCAAGCGGACCGTGCTCGAAATCATCGTCACAAGCAACAGCAAGCGCGGCGGCAGCCCCAATTCCATTATCGGCACCAAGTGTAGTACCATCTGCTTTAATCCATTCCCCATCTCGTATAAGAACAATTGGGTCATTCATAAAATCATGATCGGTATCCTTATTCTTTTCGCATACCATATCAACATGACTCTGCAGAACCACGGTTGGCGATTTCTCAAATCCCGGTTTAGGAGGAATTTGAATTACAATATTGCCTGCTTCATCTTCTTTCATGCTAAGATAATTTTGTCCGGCAAAATTCCGGAGGTATAAACGGATTCTCTCTTCACTTTTTGAGGGGCGTGGTACTTGACTTATCTCGTAAAACTTTTTCCATAATGTTGAAGGGACTAATCCGTCAATTACTGTTGCTGCCATTTTCTCTCCATGAATATTTTATTATTGAAAACAGATTCTTATAAGAGTAAAAAATAATCTTTAACTATGGCGAATGTTGAGTATGTCACCATCCATAACAATATATTCTCTTCCCTCAAGACGCCAAGTGCCGGCTTCTTTGCATTTAGCAAAAGAACCGTGTTTTAGAAAATCATCATAGTGAACAACTTCTGCCCGTATGAAACGATTAAAGAAATCCGTATGGATTACACCCGCAGCTTGCGGTGCAGTGTAGTTCTTTTTGATCGTCCAAGCGCGGCACTCATCCTCTCCCACAGTAAAAAATGATTGAAGCCCAAGCATATCATAAGAAGTGCGTAAAATTTTACTAAGCGCCGATTCTATAATTCCATAATCTTGCATAAACGTTCCGCGGTCTTCCTCACTCATTTGAGAAAGTTCCAATTCAATTTTAGCAAAGAAAGGAATTATTGTTGCATGTGATTTCACAAGCTTAGTTTTTAGCTGTTCAATTTCTGCATCAACTTTGGGTATTGAGTTCTCATCATAATTTATGGCGATAGCGAGTTGTTTAATTGTTAGAAGCTGATATCCCGCTAAGATTTTTGTTTCGTTATCATCAAGATGAAGAGTTCTGAGGGGCAACTCTTTTTCACAATGAGCAAGACATTTTTCTATAAGAGGCAGTTCGCGTTTCATCTTTTCATCTTTTGTCTTAAGAACATCTCTTTTTAATTTTTCAAGACGAGTTTCCAAAAAAGCCAGATCGGAGAGCAGAAATTCAACCTCAAGAAATTCAATATCCCGAAGAGGATCTATCGAATTCATAGGATGAGCAACCGAAGCGTCATCAAACCCGCGTATAATGTAAAAAAGAGCATCATTATTTCGAGCACCGTTCAAGAAAGTTGAAGTGATCTTAACTTTATTATCATCAGACATTTTTAATCCGGGTAAATCGAATACTTCAATTGCGGCATTTACTTGCTTCTTTGGATTAAAAATTTTAGTGAGTTCGTTCAACCGTTCGTCAGGCACTCTGACAACTTCTATTGATGCTTCTTCTTTTTGCGCTTGAGAAGTGCTGGGACCATTACCAGAAAGTGTATTAAAAAGAGTTGTTTTACCTGAAAATTGAAGTCCAACTAAACCAATTTGCATTTAAGTTTCTCTGAAAAATGAATGGAAGATTTTCTTACTAAAATATAACTAAATTTTGTTGTAAATAGATTAACGGAATAGAAGGAAAATGTTCATGCTCATAATCTTGTTCATAATCTTTATCGTTTTTGAAATGCCCGAGCACGAACAAGAACAAGAGCATGATGAAGATACGGTAGTATTGGCAATTAACTTTTTGTTTTTATGTCAAAAAATTTTAGATGATTTTCCCATCATCCATCAAACATCAAACATCATCCATCTTCCATTGCCCCGCCGCGGCGGGTTGCCGCGCTATGACACAATCTGAGTATGCAGAGAAATTTCTTCGAGAACCGAACTCACTTTCAAACAAGAATTCAACTCACCTTCAAAAACAACGGCTTTCCCTTTTACATGCGCTTCAAATGCAAATCCACGGGCTGTTTCATAACTGCACTTAACTGCTTTGATGATTTGATTTATAACATCGTCAAATGAATGCCAATCATCATTAAATAGAACCACTTTGTACGGAAGCCCAACGCTTACGTGCTCGTCAATTTCAGGTTCACTTATACCGGTTGGTTTTTCTTCGTTCATAATCTCTATGATTTCTAATCAAAGTTATAAAATTGCGTTGCAAAAATAAATTTTATTTATATTTGCCATTGTAAAGGGAATAAATGTTAATTTATTAATGAGTTCACTCTAAAAACATCAATTTGTCATTCTGATGGAGCGAAGCGACTGAAGAATCTATCAATTTCATAACAAAAATTAAGATTCTTCGCTGCCGCTCAGAATGACATCTATCATTATTTAGACTTTTTAGAGTTGACTCATTCATCAATAATTTTTTTGGAGGTTAAATGAAAATTGCCGTTTGCGTAAGTCACGTTCCGGATACTGCGGCAAAAATTAATATCGGAAGTGACGGAATTAATATTGATCCATCCGGCGTTACATTTGTTGTAAATCCTTACGACGAGTATGCAATTGAAGAAGCACTTAAAACAAAGGGAAAATTTGGCGGTGAGACAGTTGCAATCAGTCTGGGTGGTGATGCAAATAAAGAAACATTACGCAAAGCGCTTGCTATGGGAATTGATAACGCAGTCTTTTTGAAAGACAGCGAGTACCGCGATTCACTATCCGTTGCAAAAGCACTTGCTGATGAGATTAAATCCCAAGATGCAGAACTTGTATTCTTAGGGAAACAATCCGTAGATTTTGATAACTCTATAGTTGGACAACTTGTTTCAGAACTTCTTGGCTACAATTGTGTCTCCGTAGCCGTAAGCTTCGCTCTTGATGGGAACAAAATTACCTGCGATAGAGAGATTGAAGGCGGTAAAGAAGTAGTTGAAACAAATCTTCCGGCAGTGATCACTTGCCAAAAAGGATTGAATGAACCTCGATATGCTTCTTTGAAAGGGATAATGGCTGCAAAGAAAAAAGAGATTGTTGAAAAAGCGGCTTTAGCAGCTGAAAATTATGTTGAAGTAATATCTATGAATAGACCTGCTGCAAAACAAGCTGGCAAAATAATTGGTACCGATTCAAGTGCTGTTCCGGAATTGGTTCGTCTTTTAAGAGAAGAAGCAAAAGTAATCTGAGGGAGAAAAATATGGCAAATAAATTTTTAGTTTTTATCGAACAAAGAAATGGTGTTGTGAAGAAATCATCTCTCGAAGCTGCAAAAGTTGCAGTCGATTTTTCAGCTAAGTTTTCAGGTAATGTTGAATCAGTAACTGTTGGAAACGAAATTGAAGGATTAGAAAAAATTGGCGGGTACGGAGTTACCAAAGTAACCCACTTAAAAAATTCAGAATTGGCAAACTATTCAGCATCCGCATATACAGAGCTGATTTCAAAATTTGCGATAGAAAATGGATTTGATATTCTTTTCTTTGGAGCTACTTCAATGGGTAGAGATCTGGCGCCACGTATCTCTGTAAAAATTGATGCCGGACTTGCGATGGATTGTGTGACACTCAATATTGATGGAACTGATATAATCGCTACACGACCTATTTATGGTGGTAAAGCACTGCTTGATGTGAAAATAAAATCTCGCAACAAAGTATTTGCTCTACGACCCAATGTTTTTAACCCGGGTGTACCATCAGACAAAAACGCTGAAGTCTCCGTAATCAATGTTGACACACCCAACTTGAGTGTAAAAGTGACAGAGATAAAAAAAGCGGAAGGTAAACTTGACGTTGCTGAAGCGGATATCATTGTTTCCGGCGGTCGTGGTATGAAAGGTCCTGAGCATTTTCATCTTGTTGAAAATCTTGCACAAATTCTTGGCGCCGCATCCGGTGCTTCACGTGCGGTTGTAGATGCCGGCTGGCGCCCTCACGGAGAACAAGTCGGTCAAACCGGAAAAACTGTATCGCCAACTTTATATGTTGCACTTGGAATATCGGGAGCGATACAACATTTAGCAGGTATGCGCTCTTCAAAATACATTGTTGCTGTTAATAAAGATAAGGATGCACCAATTTTCCAGATTGCAGATTATGGGATTGTTGGAGATTTGTTTGAAGTTGTTCCTGCAATGATTGAAGAGATTAAGAAAATAAAATCATAGAAGGATTTCGTGAAAAAAGTTCAAGTTGAAATACTCGGTTTATCGGCAAGTCCATCGGCTGGCGGCGCTTACGCATTACTCTTAAAAGAAGTTTACGGAGTACGCCGCTTGCCGATAATTATAGGCCAATTCGAAGCCCAGTCCATTGCACTTGAAATGGAAGGAATCAAACCCCCGCGGCCGCTTACACACGATCTTCTTAAAAATGTTATTGATAATCTCGGCGGAACTATTACAGAGATAATAATTGATGAGTTAAAAGAGAATACGTTCTATTCAAAGATTAAATTAGAAATCTCTTCTATGACTAATGAAATAGATTCCCGACCGAGTGATGCAATAGCTCTTGCCGTAAGAACCGGCAGCCCGCTTTTCGTTTCAGAAGATGTAATGAAGATTGCAGCATTTGTTCCTTCAAGCGAAGATGCTGATGAAGAATCCCACGACCCGATCGAAGAAAAGAATGTTGAAAGTAGTGCATCAAGAAAGAATATATCGGAAACCAGGCTTGCTCAATTGCAGAGTCAACTTCGCGAAGCAATAGAAAAAGAAGATTACGAGAGAGCGGCAAAATTGAGAGATGAAATAACAAAATTAGGCGGCAGTTCAAATTAAAGTTAAGGGTGGTTCTAAAAACTTCAATATTCTCTGCGGACTTTGCTTATTCCGCCGCGGCGGATTGCGTTCTCTGCGTTAAATTTTTACAAAAGATAGTTTTTAGAACCCGCCTTAATTGAAAACCACTTTCCCTATTTCACATTCCAAACATTTATTCCTCGAACAAAAATTTCTAAAGAGTTCAATCATACCTTGAGCAAGAACAGTTCTAGTAGTGTGTTCGGAAAGATCCAATGCTTGAGCTACTTCGTTGATAATTTGATTCTCCGAGCGCTGTTGATAGATATTGTACAGTTTTATTATCTTTTTGGAGAGCTCATAATTTCCGAATATATCGAAGTAAACGGAGAAGAAAGGCAGAACAACATTGACTACAATTTCATCTGCCCGACCTGCACCAACGAAGTATTTAATTTCTGCATTTGCGGTTTGGTCAAAAATATAATGATTCTTCCAGAATCCATCTGACCTTATTACAAAGACAGACCGGAGAGAATTGATCAGAACAGTCAGATTGTGAATCTCGGTAATTTTTTTTGTGAGAAGTGGAATCAAATTGTTATAAAAAAGTTCCTTTAATATACGTGCGCCTCCGGCAAGACGAACCGTTGGAAAGTTTTGAGGTCGTAACCTGAAAAAATGCCAATAAGTTTCATCAAAATATTTCCCATCATATAAGGAATTGATTGAATTCCAATGAAGAGAAATTTTTTCAATATATGTTTTGGTAGCTGGGTCCGTGGCACTACTAGAATCATGTGCAAGTCCACTAATGAAAAAAAGCGCCGCCTCATATTTTTCCACCAATACGCCGTCGCTTTCAATTTTATTCAAAAATTTAACATTGACGGACTGCGCAAGATTCAACATCTGCGATTTATTTTTTGAATAGCCAAGTGCTTCGAATATCAATTCATATAGAAGCTGCTGCCATATTTCTTTTGATCCAAAATCAGAATGTTGAAATTTTCTTTCCCGGAACTGCGAAGTGAGATCGTAGCCTAGCACCGGCTCCTTAATATTCAATTCCTTTATGAATTGCAATTCTTTGAGACGGTCGTAAACCTTCTTACACTTCTTCTCAAATCTTGCAATTCCAAGCTGCTGTAAATATTTTGTTTTGACATCACCTGTGATCTGATCAATACATGTACTGCATTTTATATTTGAGATCCATTCTGCTTTTTGTTCATCAGTTTCTTTTTTAATGCTCTCAAGATTGTTAGGTTCAATAAACTCTGAAAAACAAATTGAGGGAACTTTCCTTCCGTCGCGAGTATAAACGTAGCGGTGATTATTCCGATTAACCAATGAGGCGTGCAGAATTACCTTGTTGTATTTGTTGTCAATGTTATGACCGTGAGTTTTCCAATCAGTATAGTCATTATCAATTTCGATATCGCCTATATAAGTGAGGTTACCTATTCTTATTCTTGCATTTTTAAAATCGGGACCGCCGGTTTCTTCATTGTGAACACCTACATCTAGAATGGTAATATCTTCTCCGGAAGAAGTCTTAAGAGGATTCTTGTAACTTTGCCGTTTCCAAATTTCGTATAACGTGCTTTCGTGAATTTTTGAATATTTATCGTTCATCTCAACGCTGAGAGGTAGTTTCTGTCTTGGAACACAGTAAAGGAAATCAAATTTCTAAATTAAGGGTGGTTCTAAAAACTTCAATATTCTCTACGGACTTTGCGTATTCCGCCGCGGCGGATTGCGTTCTCTGCGTTAAATTTTTACAAAAGATAGTTTTTAGAACCCGCCTTAATTTAACATAATAGTGTACTAAATGCTATAAGTTAAAGCTAACTCTGATTGGCAAGTAATATCTTTTTATTGCGCTTGTTGATGCTAAGATGATTGCAGTAGCTGTAATTGCTCTGTTGAATTCCGTTGTTTCGCTGCACTCTACACTCAACATTCTGCACTCATCATTCTACACTCTACACTCATCATTCTGCATTCTACACTCATCATTCTGCACTCTACACTCATAGAGTTGTCTGGTAATTTTGGGATTGTAATTGCAGCATAGTTCCTCCCTCCGGAAAACAACTCAACGTTATGATCTCAAAGAAAGGTCTTAATATTCATGCAGAAAGAGTTACGACATTTTAGAAAGTCTTTTTTTAGAAATTTTTTGCGGTACTGCATTGATTATTGCCCGGAGAGCATTATTAACCTGGGAAGGGTTTTGAAACACTTTAGCTAAGTCCTCATCTATCGGGTAAAGGATGACTTTTTCTTTTACTGTAAATGCAAAACGGTTGGGTTTTGCTTTCGAATAGTCAAGATCATATTCGTTTTTCATTCCGCTACTATTCTTTTTTATTATGTTTCTCTTCATAATCTTTTCTTTCTTTTTTTGTTGCCGGTCTTGCACTGATTATTCGAATAGTGTTTTGTTTTCTCTCTGTGAAAATTACAATTATTAATCGTTCTTTGCTTGTATAACCTATTATTATTTCTCTTTTTTCTTTATATGAGTGAATTTCGTCGTCGAATATTTTTGAAAGAGGGTGATAGAAAACAGTTTTCGCTTCCTCAAAACTTACACTGTGTTTTTGACGGTTTATCTCCGCTTTCTTACTATCCCACTCAAAAACTAATTCCATTTTCATTCATATTTTGACTTAGCTCCTTTTATTACTAGTTCTGCTTCTTTATCTTTTGCAATACCTGTTGTTAATTGTTTATATCTCTCATCAACTTCTTTTTGCCGAAGTTCATCTGCATCCGCAGTACTTTCGGCGTCAATACTTTCAAGAAGTTTATACGAAAGCGCCGCACGTTCTCTTGACGATAAACGCAGTGCCGCTTTTTCTATTTCAGTTGTTTTCATATTTAACTCGCCTTTCAACTGGAACAAATATTATGAAATGCATTTCAAAAGGCAATTGTTAATTATATGACATCGATCTTGAATACTGAATACTTGATTATGGATTCTCGATTCTGGAAAAACATTGATTCAGCAGTTTGCATTCTTAGTATATAACTACCAGTTAATGATTTAATACTTTCCATTCTACACTCTACACTCAACATTCTGCACTCATCATTCTACACTCTACACTCAACATTCTGCACTCTACACTCAACATTCTGCACTCATCATTCTACACTCTACACTCATAGAGTTGTCTGGTAATTCTTGGTTTGTAGAACAGAATTGTATTCTGTTCCTTATGCACAGATTAAAAATCTGCGCTACATAAAAAAGATCAAATAATAATTGTAAAGCCAACTTCGGTTGACTTTTTTGTTTAAAAATCTATTGTTTTTGTAAACCGTTAAAACGGTTGATATTCTTCATTTAGTATCATTAACCCACGATTTAAATCGTGGGTTGATAAGACAAAAACCAATATTTTTGTAACCGTTTCTCCATAGGAGTCCTTCGGACAACGGTTTTCTAATTCCGAGATATTTGGCGGTCAACTTGACTCATTTATCAACAGCCCACTAACTCTGATTGGCAGTATTTAATATTGAGTGTAAGGCAAAGTTGAATTCTCTTATTGTTTGGGTAACCTTTAATTCAAAATTCTCTGAGTCATCGGAATAAATTAGAGCGCGGCTAATATTAATTAAAAAGTTCATGTTCCTTTTATTGGAAAAAGTTTTTGCAACTTCTTCAAGACTTCCGCCTTGCGCACCTACTCCGGGCAAAAGGATCGGAAGATTATGGAATGAATCGATATTAGCATTCAATTCATCAATGTTTGTAGCGCCGAAAACAATTCCACAATTTTGATCTTTATTCCATTCGTTAACTTTTTCAATTACAAATTGGTATAAAAATTTTCCGGTCTCAAGTTTCTGCTTTTCAAAATCCGATGAACCGCTGTTTGAAGTTAGTGCCAGGATAAAGTTGAGTTTATTTTTGTATTCGAGAAAAGGACTGACTGAATCGAAACCCATATAAGGATGAAGAGTAATAGCATCGAATTGGAAGTGATCATAAATGGAATACGCATACATTTGCGAGGTGTTGCCAATATCGCCGCGTTTAGCATCTGCAATTGTCAATACATCCTTAGGAATAAGTTCAAGCGTTCGATGTATTGTTTCAAATCCTTGGGAACCATCTTTTTCATAAAACGCAAAATTGATTTTATAGGCTGCGGCTTCTCGATATGTATTTTCAATGACAATTTTATTGAATTCTAATATGGGATTTGAATGATTAAGCAGATGTTTTGGAATCTTTTTTAGATCGGAATCGAGACCCACACAAATATGATATCCGTTAGAAATCTTCCCCGATAATTTTTCTTGAGCTGTCATCCTTTAGCCTATAGTATTGTCATGTAACTTTTTGTTTTTTATGTCAAGATATTTTTAAAAAAATTTTCTACATCTTCCATCATCCATCAAACATCTTACATTGCGACTTGTCGCGCTATGTATGAAGTTTTCTATTCCTGTAAATATTAAGAACTATACCGAGCATTACCATATTAATAAACTGAGAACTACCGCCATAGCTTAAAAACGGTAGTGGTAACCCGATAACCGGTGTGACCCCAACGTTCATTCCAATATTTATTGCGAAATGCGAGAATAAAAGCGTCAAGACACCAACTGTCACTAATACACTAAAACGATCTTTGGCTGTTGCAGAAAGTTTGAGAAGTCTTAAAAATATTATTAGAAATAATGAAACGACAATGATGCTGCCAATAAAACCGAACTCTTCTCCTATAACACAATAAATAAAATCTGTCCACTGTTGGGGAATAAATCTTAACTGAGTTTGGTTACCGTGCAAAAATCCTTTTCCAAAAAAACCGCCTGAACCAATTGCTACTTTGGCTTGAAGTGCATTATAACCTGCACCTAGCGGATCCGCTGATGGATCAAGAAATGAAGCTATTCTATTTTGCTGATGCGGCTTTAAAATTTTGTAAACATAATCGAAAAAGAATCCTGCGGATAGATTAACGATGAAAATAGTGATACTGTTGAATAAATCTTTCTTGAAAAAAAACAATGCCGCAACCACTAAGAGAAGACTAGCAATAAAAGAATAAGTGCCTAATATCGAAGCGATAGCAACAATTCCCGGGGAAAGCACCACAAATAAACCGTACAAACTAATTCCGCTCCAAAAAACCAAAGAAATTGTTATGACTAAAAAGACGATTGATGTACCCATATCCGGTTCAAGCATTATCAGCATGACCGGTAAGGCGCCTATTAACAGGGCAACACCAATATCTTTTAAATTATTTATATCGCGATTTTTATAAGTAAGCCAATACGAAAGCATCAGAATTGTACCAAGCTTTGCCAATTCAGAAGGTTGGAATCCGAAACCACCAATTCCGAACCAACTCTTCGCACCATAAACCGTCTTTCCTACAACCAGAACAGCTATCAGAAAAAATATTGATGCCCCATATATTGCAATGGCAAACTTTTTGAAGGACTGTAGAGGTAAGAAAAAAGTAATAAAAAATACAATTAGAGAAATGAAAACAAAAATAATTTGTTTTTGAAAATTACCACTTGCAGTCGGGTGATTAAGAGTAGAACTGTAAATTGCCAACAAACCGAAAATAATTAGACCAATTGCGGGAAGAAATATCGAAAGGTCGAATCGGTCTTGAAGTCTATAATTAATCTTCATTATTTGCCTCCTGAACAAGAGGAATCACCGCTAAGTTTTCTGGTTCTTCTTTTTTTCCTTTCTGTAAATATGCTTTGATAATATCTCTCGCTAACGGAGCTGCGACAGTACTTCCAAAACCAGCGTTCTCAACAATTACAGCAATTGCAATCTTAGGATTATCATACGGCGCGAAGCCCACAAATATCGCGTGATCTTTACCATGTGGGTTTTGCGCAGTGCCGGTCTTACCCGCAATTGCTATATCCGGCAATTTAATATTAGTCGCTGTACCGGCGCCATTGACCACCAAATACATTGCATGTCGTACTATATCAAAAGATTTTTTACTAATTCCGATATCAAAGTATTGCGGTTTAACATCATGTCGTTCATTGGTTTTGGAATCGATATAACTTTTCAGAAAATGTGGCCGCGCCGATTTTCCGTAATTAGCAAATAGTGCCGCATACTGAGCGAGTTGAAGTGGTGTAACGTTCAGTTCTCCCTGCCCAATTCCTAAACTAATGACAAATCCTTTAGTCCAACCATTCTTTCCGTACACTCGATTATAATATTCTGTTGAAGGAACTATTCCGCTGGATTCCTCCGGAATATCGACTTTCGTTTTACTGCCAAAACCAAATTTCTTGGAGTATTTAGACCACAGTTCTATACCCAATCTGTTAACAAGGGAATAATAAAATGTGTTGCAAGATTTCTCAATTGAGGTTTCTACATCTACAGTTCCATGCACATGTAAACATTTGAAATATCGATCGCCGAACTGATATCCGCCATTACATGTTATTCTAAAATTTGTGTCAATTATTCCTTCTTCAAGAGCGGCGATTGCAGAAATCATTTTAAAAGTTGAACCCGGGGCAAACGTAGACATTGACGCCCGGTTGAACATGGGACGTTCGGGATTTGTATTCAAATCTCTCCAAACCTCGTTCGAGGTTACTTTAGCAAAATCCTCGAGGTTGTATTCCGGTGCACTTAAGAAGGCAAGTATTTCACCGGTTGATGGCTCGATAGCAACAACTGCACCGCGTTTGTCTTTAAATGCTTCTTCGGCAACTCGCTGGGCATCTTTGTCAATTGTTAAAATTAAATCATCACCTTTAATAGTAGCCTGATCCTCTTTGCCGTCTTCATATCTTCCAATTGTTTTCTGCTTCGAGTCAACAAGCATGTACTTTATTCCCTTATCGCCGCGTAGATAATCTTCGTAAGTTTTTTCAATTCCTCCGAATCCAATTTCATCACCAATATCATATTCATTCTTTCGTTTCTGAAAAATTTCTAAGGGAATTTCTTTTGTGTAACCGAACATATGAGAGCCGTTTATACCGAAAGAGTAATCTCGTTGTGTTTCCATAACATAATCTACACCGGGCAATTTCGATGAATTCTCTTCGTACCAGGCGATTACCTTGAAACTAACGTCCTTGGCGATTTTACGGGGAAGAAACTTTGAATAAGATTGATTGAGTTTTAAAATTCTATCGATGTAGCCGGAACTCACTCCCAGAATCGCTTCAATGTATGGAGTTAATTTTCTATCATAAGTCGAAGGAGTAATACGGAGAGTGAATGATGGTTTGTTACCTACAAGAACTTGATGATTACGATCGAAGAAAATTCCACGTGGAGCAAATTGGTAGATTGGTTTAACACTGTTTTCATCTGATTTTACTGAATAGATCGGCTGCTGAAGAATTTGCATATTGAATAGCTGTGCAACGCAAATAGCAAAAAATCCGATGATAACAACAAGAGCAATTCTTCTTCTAAAGAGCGAACCAAAATTATCGTTCATATCATCCCCTTTCTGGGAGTGAAAATAATTATCGGTAATCCAAAAAAAGCAGAGTACAATCCGGGGAAGAGACCTTCTTCAAACATGAGAAAAAATAAATTTACATCAGAATTCGAATTTGAGATCACAGCATAAATAAAAGCATTAATGCTTCCGCATATAGAAACAATTATTAAGAAGAAAAACGATGCGGTGTTGAATTCAATTTTATTTTCGTTATAAAAATAACCCGCAATGAAAGCAGAAAGAGTGAATGAGAACATAAATGCACCTATCAATCCGCCGGAAACAAGATCAAGAAAGAAACCAAGAATAAATCCAAGTAATGTTCCGTAAGCTTGACCATTTTTTAAAGTGAAATAGATAATGAGAACGAAAACAAGGTTTGGTGCAATACTGCCAATTGAAATCATTGGTACCAAAGTAAGCTGTATTATGGCTAAGGGTATGAAAATTAAAATTGGTCTTAATAAATTTTTCAACATTTTAATTCTGCTTTAAAAGATTCATCTCAAGATCATTAATCTGTTTACTTGGTACAACTTTTAGGATGAACAAATTGTCTGCTTCTGAAATACCGGCAAAAGCTGTAATGGTAATAGTGTGCAGTAAACCAAGAACATTTGATTCTTTCTTTTTTACTATTCCAATAGGAATTGATGGGGGAAATAACGAGCTGAAATCCGAAGTCTCAATACTATCCCCTACCTGTACATCATAAGTAGTAGGTATATCTTTGACGACAAGATTTCTGCCATTGTAATTCAGAATTCCGTTTACGTTAGTCCTTTGCAAAGTAATTGCAATATTTAGATTGCTGTTAAATAATGTTCGAACGACAGAATAATTCTCGGCAACATCCATAATCAATCCAACTAAACCTTTTTCACTAAGTACCGGCATTCCTTTTTTGATCTCATCACTAAATCCTCTATTGATAATAAAATTCCCTTGGATTTTCGTGACAAGCTTGGAAACAACTTTTGCCGGAATCAAAGGATATTTGCTTGTATCTCTAAAAGAAATCATTGCACGCAATTCGTCATTTTCACTTCGCATTTTTCTCATCCGGTTAACTTCAAGCATAAGTTTTGCATTCTCTTTTGTCAATTCATCAAGAGAAATATCATTTCTGAAAATTGAGGTGACCGATCTCGTTATTTCATTCAGAACCGCAAAATTTCCCAGAGCCACTGTCCGTAAATGTTTTACTTGTGGCTTTTCGTTTTTGGACAGAATTGTGAGACTGATAACGGAGAGAATAATTAACAGAATGTATTCTTTGTAATCGGCTGCTAGCCGTCTAAAATAATTTAACATTAGTAAGTTCTTTTACGAATGAACACCTTTGAATACTTATTCAGATTCTCAATACATTTACCTGCGCCCCGTACAACAGCAGTCAATGGATCTTCGGCAACATGAACAGGCAAGTTTGTTTCCATTCTAATACGTTCGTCCAGACCTTTCAAAAGAGCGCCTCCGCCGGTAAGCATTACACCTCGATCAAGAATATCCGCAGAGAGTTCGGGAGGAGTTCTTTCCAGGGTCTGTTTAATTGCTTCGACAATTTGCGCAATATTTTCATTCAATGCTTCACGGATCTCCACAGAACTAACTTCTGCAGTTTTAGGAACACCTCCCACAAGATCACGTCCTTTAACTTGAAGAGTAATTTCTTCTTTGAGAGGAACAGCGCTGCCAACTTCGCACTTGATTGACTCGCTTGTACGTTCGCCAATTAGAAGATTATAATTCTTTTTGAAGAATTGCATTATAGCTTTATCCATTTCATCGCCGGCAATACGGATAGATTCCTCGTTTACAATTCCTGCAAGAGCTATAACAGCAATCTCGGTTGTCCCTCCTCCGATATCAATAACCATATTTCCGACAGCGGCTTCAACATCAATTCCGATTCCAATTGCCGCAGCCATTGGCTCAGCAATTAAATGAACTTCCTTAGCACCGGCATGTTCTGCCGCATCACGCACTGCTCTCTTTTCAACTTCCGTAACACCACTGGGAACTGCAATTACTATACGTTTGCTTGCAATATTATTTGGACAAACTTTTTTGATGAAAGCGCGAATCATTCCTTCAGCAATTTCAAAATCGGCAATAACACCATCGCGCATTGGTCTTGTAACACGAATTTCACGGTGTTCTCTGCCCTGCATTTCTTTTGCTTTATTTCCAAGCTCAATAATTTTTTTCGTATTTCTATCGAAGGCAACAATGGATGGCTCGTTTAGTACTATTCCTTTTCCTTTTATATAGATCAGAGTGTTTGCAGTCCCCAAATCGATTGCTAAATCAGTCGAGAAAAAATCAAGAAAGCCCATTTTACCTCTTAGTGTTTAAAATTTCTGATACCGGTAAAAACCATTGAAATATTTTTTTCATTTGCCGCCGCAATTACTTCTTCATCGCGCACCGAACCGCCGGGTTGTATTACTGCAGTTATACCGTGAGAAATAATTTCGAGAATTCCGTCTGCAAACGGGAAGAAAGCATCCGATGCGGCAACGGCTCCGCTCAATTCATGTCCGAACTGTTTCGCTTTCGCTGCCGCGATCCTGGTAGAATCCAACCGGGACATCTGTCCTGCACCAACTCCTACTGCTTTTTTATCCTTTGCATAAACGATAGCATTGGATTTTGTATGCTTGCAAACAGTCCATGCGAATTTTAAATCCTCGAATTCTTTTGTAGAATATTTTTTTTCAGTTACTAATCTTATTAATGATTCATCAATTTTCGAATTATCTCTTTCCTGAACCAATAATCCACCGGCAATCGATTTGATATGAAGTTCATCCGGTTCAATATTTCTCTTGATCTGAACAATTCGGCGATTCTTTTTTGTCTTCAATAATTCAAGCGCTTTTGCGGAATAAGATGTAGCGACAATTATTTCCGTAAAAATCTCATTCAGTTTGTTCGCTGTTAATTCATCAACTTCTCTATTAAATGCAACGATTCCACCGAAAGCAGAAACCGGATCACAAGATAGCGCACGCTCGTAAGCATCTAAAGCATCTACTCCAATGGCGGCTCCACATGGATTCGTATGTTTGATGATAACAGATGCAATTCCATCGAAATCATGGACAAGTTCAACCGCCGCAGTTAGATCAACAATGTTGTTGTAAGATAATTCTTTACCGTGAAGAATATCAAAATATTTTTCAAAATCACCAAATAAATAAGCATTCTGATGCGGATTCTCTCCGTACCGTAGTTCGAATGCAGATTTGAAATTCAAACGGATGGAAGTTTTGGGCTGGTTAAATTCTTTTTCAAAATAATTTGCAATTAACGTATCGTAATATGAAGTATAGCTGAATGCAGCATATGCTAATTTCTTGCGAGTCTCTTGGTCAACTTTTCCTTTCTTCAATTCCGAAATGAATTCAGAATACTGCGAAGGATCGGTCAAGACTGAAACATATTTGTAATTTTTTGCCGAGGCACGGATTAAACTTGGTCCGCCGATATCGATGTTCTCAATTTTTTCTTCAAGTGATATATCGCTTCGGTTTACAA
Organism: uncultured Melioribacter sp.; assembly: GCA_964449775.1. Lineage (GTDB taxonomy): Bacteria > Bacteroidota > Ignavibacteria > Ignavibacteriales > Melioribacteraceae > Fen-1258. The sequence goes on from CAYVBQ010000038.1 coordinate 23,451, forward strand.
CATTGGGAAATGGATAAAGGTTAACGCACACGATATCAATCTGAAAGACTTGATTTTCTTTTGCCTCTTTCTGATCGGTAATATTATCAGGTCTCATCAAAATCCCGCCGAAGATCTTAGGATGAAGAGTTTTAACGCGCCCGTCAAAAATTTCCGGAAATCCTGTAAAATCTCTTATCTCAACACTCTCAATTTTGTTTTCTTGGAGTAATTTGAAAGTATTCCCGGTTGCAAGTATTTGATATCCGGAAGAATTTAATTCTCGAGCAAAATCAACAACAGCCGTTTTATCAGAGACACTAATTAATGCAAATTTTTTCACACACATCTTCCGCAAATTACGCTATCAACACGCGATTTTGATTTATCACAATTTTATGATCTGCAAATTTTTCAACAACAAATGGAAGTAACTCATGTTCAATTTTTAGAACCCGTTCAGCAATCTCATCAAAATCATTAACATCGGAAATATCAACAGCTCTTTGCGCGATTATCTTACCATGATCAAAGATCTTATCGACGAAATGAACAGTGGCACCACTAACTTTAGCAGACGAATCGAATACTGCTTTGTGAACATTCATACCGTACATTCCTTTACCGCCAAAAGATGGAAGAAGCGCCGGATGAATGTTTATTATCCGATTTTCGAACTCATCAACAAAATTTCCGGGAATCATTTTTAAGAATCCCGCAAGAACAATCAGATCCACCTGGATTTTTTTAAATTGAAGAATCAGATCGTCATAACTAAAAAAACCGGTTTGATTTTTTGAACTAACCAAAAAAACCGGAATTCCATTTTGCAAAGCGAACTGAACAGCACCACAATTTTCTTTATCGCTGACAAGCGCACAAATTCTAATTTTTTTTCCCGGGACCTTTTCAAAAACAGATTTTAAATTAGAACCTTTGCCAGACGCAAAAACGGCGATATTAAACATAGATTAATAATTTTGGTGGAAAAAATTATCTAAATGAAGATAAATAATCAATTAATAAGTTGCGATTTTACCAATATTTATGAGGATTTTTGACGTCTTACCTATCCATTCTTCTTTTAAACCATTCGATCTGTGATTGAATTAAATCTTTGAATTCATGGTCGTTATTACTCTCCGCCTCTTCTATCAAATTTTTCACTTCCGATTTAGCTCCGGAAAAATACTTCGCTTTCGCTTTCAATAGTAGAGTCATTGGTACAGTCCATTTTTCGGACGAAACATTTAATTCTTCAACTTGATCAGCAGCATCAATCACATCCGAATATTTCTTCAGATTTTGAGCTGCCTCCGCAAAATAGGATAATGCAACAGCCTTAATTTCATTGTTATCAATATGGGTTATTTCAACTTTGAGGCTGTCATATACCAGCCGATCTTTACCGGCGTCTAAGTAATTTTTCATCCGCATCAATTTCAATTCAATTGGTAATATTTCGGAAGCTAAATATTTATCGCTCTTCTGTTTAGCGTAAGAATCTTCGAATACATCTTGATTGCCGCCTCTTGCTAATAACAGATTTTGTTTGAACTGCACATCATTCCCTAAAGACTTGTAACAAAGAGCTGTGTTTAGAGCTGCTAGACCGGTAAAATCCAATTCTTTCGATGCTTCTAAAAATTTTTCGTATTGTTTGATTGCAGTTCTGAATAGATTCTTCTTGAAATAAATCTCTCCTTTCCTAAAATAGGCGAGATTGGTAATAAGAGGAAATTTTTTATTGTTAAGTCGGATCACTCTGTTTAACACATCCAACGCTTTATCCAACTGTCTATCTTTGATGAGTGTGATCGCGTATTGATATCCGAATAGTGCATTATTCGGATACCGTGAACTTAGACTTTGCAGTAGTGTGTAAGCGCTATCATATTCCGCAAGATAGTCTGAGTAAATTTTTGAAAGATGGAATGAGGCTTCGGTTTTATCCAGAGTACCTTTTCTAAACGCAGTTTTGATGTACCGGAATCCGCGGGCTTTATCTGAGGAGAGACCTGTGAGATTCACCGCCCATTTTAAGAAGTCCGGCACAAAACTCATTGCATAATCAAAAAGACCAAGTCCTAGATAAGCATCATAAAATTTCGGATTTAATTCCAAAGTTTCTTCAAAATAATTCACTGCCTTTTTACTTGCCCAAAATGCGTCTACGGTAGAATTATTTGTTGCCTCAGCCATCGCTCTGTATAAAGCAAGATTTCCGGCAATATACATTGTCTGAAAATCATTCGGTTTGCTTTCAAGAAGTTTATCAACTTTTTGCTGGGCAAGGTCTGCAAATTTAATGAAGACCGAATATTCACCCGGATCTCGCGAACCGAGATAGATCCAAAAATGTATTTTTGCAATGCAATAATATCCGAGCGGTGAATTAGGCCGGAGTTCTAAAATTTTATTGAACGTGGCTTCAGCAGCATTTAATTCAAAATTGTACGCTTGGTTCATTCCTTCTTGAACCAGATTTTGAATTCGAACTTGACCAAATATTGAAATATTGATAAACAAAAGGATGAATAAGGTAATTTTTAGTTTCAATTTTGAATTTTCCTTTGCGAATATTGAACAGCGGCTTTTACAAATTCACGGAAAAGCGGGTGCGCCTTTGTTGCACGAGATTTTAATTCCGGATGGAATTGACATCCAACAAACCAAGGGTGATCGGAAAGCTCTGTCATCTCAACTAATTTTTCATCCGGAGATACGCCGCTGATTATCATTCCGTACTTTTCTAAAATTTCTCTAAACTTATTGTTCACTTCAAAACGATGGCGGTGACGTTCGGAAATTTTTGGTTTTCGGTATGCTTCATAAGATTTTGTATTTTTCTTCAGTACACAAGGATATGCACCCAAACGCATAGTTGCGCCTTTCTGTGTTACCTTTAGCTGGTCGGGCATAATATGAATGACGTTGAATGCATTTTTTTCAAACTCTGCGCTGTTAGCTTTTTTAATCCCGCACACGTTGCGTGCGAATTCGATCACAGCACATTGCATTCCTAAACAGATACCAAAAAATGGAATTTTATTTTCGCGCGCATACTTGATAGCTTGAATTTTTCCTTCGATTCCTCTTTCACCAAATCCTCCGGGAATAAGCAAACCGTCATACTCTTTGAGTAATTTTAGTGCGCCTTTATCCTCAATCAATTCAGAGCTAATAAAATCAGTAGTCACTTTAACATTATTTTCAGCGCCGGCATGAACGAATGCCTCAATAATACTTTTATATGAATCTTTATTCTCTGTGTATTTGCCTGCAATAGCTATCTTAACTGATCCTGTTGGATTTTTGATAGTGCTTACAAAATTTTGCCAATCTTCCAATTTGATATTCAATTCCGGTAGTTTCAGTTTATTAAGAATTATCTGATCCAAATTTTGTTCATAGACAACTAAAGGTACTTCATATATCGTAGAACAATCATAAGCAGAGATTACTGCTTCCCTTTTTACGTTTGTGAAAAGTGCAATCTTCTCGCAAATTTCTTTTGATAATTTTTCTTCCGAGCGGCATACTAAGATATTCGGCTGGATTCCAAGTTCGAGTAAATTTTTAACAGCGTGCTGAGTTGGTTTTGTTTTCATTTCTCCGGCAGAAGCGATGTAAGGAACCAGAGTAACGTGAATGCTAATTACATTCTTTCTACCCATCTCCAACATTATCTGCCGCATTGCTTCGATAAATGGTAAACTTTCAATATCACCAACTGTTCCGCCAATTTCAGTTATAATGATATCATACTTACCGCTGTCTCCCAGAACTTTCATCCGCTTTTTAATTTCGTCTGTTATGTGCGGAATAACCTGAACGGTTGCACCAAGATAATCACCACGTCGCTCTTTTGTAATTACTTCGTAATAAACCTGTCCAGTTGTTGTGTTGTTAGCGCGCGACATATCAACATCAAGAAAGCGTTCATAGTGACCAAGATCGAGATCGGTTTCTGCCCCATCGTCTGTGACATAGACTTCTCCATGCTGAAACGGATTCATCGTGCCGGGATCGACGTTGAGGTATGGATCAAATTTTTGAATAGTCACACTGTAACCACGTAGTTTAAGAAGCAATCCTATTGAAGAAGCTGTGATACCTTTTCCAAGAGAGGATACAACTCCACCGGTTACAAAAATGTATTTTACTTTTTTTTTGATAGGCATTTGATGACAAAGAATTGGTTGGAGATTTCGTTTGTCAAAGATAAAAAAAAATAGTTATTTCACGGCAAGTAAATTACCCTTCTTGAACTATTTTTTTATTCCGGTATAGGTTTTATTTCACTTCTATTCGGAATTTTAATAAAATAGGTCTTTCGTGATTTGTTCTTCAAAAAATTATCCCTCAGCCAGGGATTGAAAAGTTTTAAGATCTTGTAATTAATCCCGTGGCTTTTGGCAAAGTCAGCTAAATCTTTGATTGGGTAGTTAACTTTCACATCATTCGTTTCGATTTCGGAATAAAGATCATCGTTGGAAAAATAGAATCCATATTTTTTCGGATCTTTGAATATCTCTTTGAGTGTTACAATTCGAGCAATAAACCGGAATGTTTCATCGTTCAATAACAAGTTGTAATAATTTTTCGTCTTTTGTCGCGCTATTTGTTTTTCAACGCCATCAAGACCCATATTGTAAGAAGCGGCAGCCAAAGTCCAATTCCCAAATTTTGCATATGCTTCTTTCAAATAGTCACATGCTGCCTGAGTTGATTTCTCAACATCGTATCGTTCATCAACTTCAGCATTGATTTCTAATCCGTATTTTTTTGCTGCAGATTCCATCAATTGCCAGAATCCTGTTGCGCCATCGGGACTAACAGAGTTCATAACTCCGCTTTCAGCCACCGACATGTATTTAAAATCTTGGGGTATTCCGTTTCGTTTTAATATCGGTTCAATAACCGGGAACCATCTATTTGCTCTTTTGAGATACAATAAAGTAGCGGAATGCCAATAAGTATTAACCAAAAATTCACGATCAATTCTTTCATAAATATCAAAGTCTTCAAGCGGGACACGCTCACCGCAAAATACAAGTTCCTCGGGGATAGGAGGCGAAGATATTCTTCTTTCATTTTCAGTGATAATAACAGGTGCCTGACGTAATGCCTTTTCACCTTTTAGATAAAAAAAGATAACCAAAAAGACCAGAATTGAAAAAGTGATAGGAATTGCAATGATCAGAATTAGTTTTTTCTTATCAATCATGAATTCACCCCAAAAAGGTATTTTTAGTATTTGTCATTGCGAGCGGAGCGAAGCAATCTCCAGAATTTTGCTCAAAATCAATAGATTGCTTCGTCGCTTCGCTCCTCGCAATGACTGTCTATCTAACTTTTGAGACAGTCTCTCGATATCTTTATAATGAGAATTTATTTCTTTCCAAATGCTGCTTCTTCGAGCATAGCAGTAGTTACTGATTTTGGTCTTTCAAGCGGATAGCTTAAAGCTCTTGCCCAAATAATATTCGAGCAGACTCCAAGCGCACGTCCTATACCAAACAATACAGTATAAAATTCATATTCCTTTACACCGTAATGCCATTGTATAACGCCGCTCTGTGCATCAACATTTGGCCATGGATTTTTTGCTTTGCCTTTGGCAAGAAGGATATCCGGAACAACTTTGTAAAGCAGATCCACATACTTAAAGATTGGATCTTCCGGCAAATGCTGCAAACAGAATTCTCTTTGTGCAGTATATCGTGGATCGGTTTTTCTGAGAACTGCATGACCAAATCCAGGAATGACTTTTCCGCTATCAAGTGTATCCATAACAAATTTCTTCATCTCATCTTCTGTTGGAATTTTTCCACCCATAGAATCCATTACACCATGCAGCCAACGAAGAACTTCTTCATTAGCAAGTCCGTGTAACGGTCCGGCAAGTCCGGTTAACATTGCACTGATTGCGTAATAGATATCGGAAAGTGCACTTGCAACTAAATGCCCGGTATGCGCACTAACGTTTCCGCTCTCGTGATCGCTATGAAGTATAAAATATAGACGAGCAATGTCATCATAAGGTTTATCAATGCCCATCATTTGTGCAAAGTTACCTCCAAAATCTAATGTTGGATCACCGGCAATGATATCTCCATTTCTGTATTTCAAACGATAGATGAAAGCACCCAATTCCGGTAGTTTAGCAAGTAGGTTCATCGAATCTTCATAGTAAGCTTCCCAGTAATCCCCTTTCTTTATGCCTTTGTGATATTCTTTGACAAAGATGGAATCCTTTTGCATCGACATAATTCCCGTTGCAAACATTGTCATTGGATGAGAGTCTTTCGGCATGGCGCGAAGTACATCATAAACATATTTTGGAACTTCTTTTCTGTTGTTGAATTCTTCATGAACAGCATCAACTTCTGCGGCAGTTGGAATATCTCCGGTTAGTAAAAGATAGAAGAATGCTTCAACAGATGGCATATCTTTGCCGGTCACTTTAGGAAGTTTTTCTAAAACTTCTGGAATTGTGAATCCGCGAAAGCGAATTCCTTCAAATGGATCTAGATATGAAATATCCGTCACCAGACTTTTAATATCGCGCATACCTCCGATAATCTGACCGATCGTAACTTCATCAACTTTTACGTTGCCGTATTCTTTCAACAGCTTCTCGGTTCTCGGACGTTCGGCTAATATTTTCTCGCGTAGCTTTTGCTTTAGGATGGACATGTTTCCTCCTTTTGTTACAGTGTTCGTTTATATAAAATTTCTCCGAAAGATTACTTCAGAGAATTGATCACTTTACTTGCAGCCATTCTGCCGCTTAGCACTGCGCTTTCAATAGTGGAAGGCAACCCCGTGTTGATCCAATCTCCGGCTATTATCATCTTCCCTATAGAATGACTAAAATTATTTCTCACTTGGTTTGATGCAATATCAGGTATAAAGGTTGCACGCTTTTCTTTAATTACTTTTGAATCAACAACAATTTCTCTGTGGAATATAGGGAAATATTTTTCCAACTCGGAAGAAAAAAGTTTTTTTATCTCTCCTTCCTCAAGTAAAATTAAATCGTCTGCCGCACTCGAAGTTAATGTGATGTGATATCCATGATTAAACACCCAATGTATTTTGGAATCTATCAAACCGTAAAATTTTTCTTCGAAGGGATTTTCTTTTAGCCAAAAATGAACATTAATTATGGGTGAATAGCGAAATTTGGGAATAGCCAAACATTGATTTGATTCTAAGGCGACTTTTTCCAAAGCAAATGGCGGAATAGCAAATACTACATAGTCGAAGTTTTCATAAGAGTTTTTATTAGTTATAAGTTTTGTAATTGCGTTTTTATTCGCCTCAAAACCGATAACCTTTTCAGAGAGATTAATTATCCCGTTGCGTTGATTGATGAATCGTTCGGCATCATTAACATAAAGTTGAGTTAGTCCCACATTTGGTAGAAGAATGGTAGCTGACTTATTCCCCGTCAGAAAAATTGTTTTCAACACTTCACTGAAAATTTCTGCCGATGCTTTCTCAATTGTTGTATTCAGCGCACCAATGACCAGAATCTCCCAAAACGCTTTTATTGAATTTTCACTTTGCTTTTTACATTTGAGCCACCCGGCTACAGTCTTATCCTTGAGGTCGCATGAAGAACAACACATTAGATCAAGGAAGAAGTCAATTACTTTGAATCGCTCTTTTAGAGATAGAGCCTTATAATTCATTATCCCTATTAAGAGATTAAACGGATAAAGATATTTTGGAGAGTCGAGTTTGTAAATTGATCCGCCTTGCTGTACAAACGGAATGCGAAGCGATTCTGGAAAACTAAGTTTGTCAATAGCATCTATTTTTTTTAAGAAAGTGATTGTCTCATCATAACAGCCCATTAAAATATGCTGACCGTTATCATAGATATCGTTCTGAGAAAGGTTAGATAGTGAGTATGCGCGTCCGCCAAGTTTCGGCGATGCTTCGATAAGTGTTACTTCAAAATTATTTTCTGCGAGGTAAACAGAGGTGCTCAAACCGGCAAAGCCGCCGCCAACTACAATAACACGCTTCATCAATAGACAAGACGATACTTAGCCCAAACTCCAACAGAGATCGCAGCTTTTTCAAACGTACCGACTTTTATTTTTTTATTGAAGACGTCGAATTTTTCAGCTTCGAGTTTTGTGAGCAGGCGCTGATAGATATGCTGCATTGCACGTGCCGGGAACAATGAAGGTTTATCTTCAAAGTCGAGAGCTTGGTCGGCTTTGGTAAAAAAATCTTTTGCGCGGTCGGATTCAAATTTCATTAGTGAAATGAAATTTGCATCGTATCTCTTCTCGAATATATCTTGTTCACTATATTGAAATTTTACTAAATCATTCTGCGGCAGGTAAATCCTTCCTTTCTCAGAATCTTTTTTAACATCGCGTAAAATATTTGTCAGTTGCATTGCAAGACCAAGGTTCACAGCATAATCTTTTGCAGATTTGTTTTTGTATCCGAAAATTTCGATACACATTAATCCGACTGTAGAAGCAACTCTATAACAATACTGAACTAATTCTTCAAAACTGCGGTAACGTTTGTGCTGAAGATCCATCTCCATTCCTGCGATCAATTCAAAGAAAGGATCAATTGGAATGTTGAACTGTTTAATGATCGAGGCGAGTTTATTAAAAAAATGAGAATCTGATCTGCTGTATAGTGCTTTTTCTAATTCGATTTTCCACTTGCGTAATCGTTCGTACTTTATTTCTTCCGACTCGTCCCCTTCATCTACGATATCATCGGTCTTCCGGCAGAAAGCATATACGGTATTCATAGCATCGCGTTTTGGCTTTGCTAATAACGAAAACGCATAATAGAAACTACTATTGCTTTCTTTGGCTATCTGTTTGGATTGATCTATCATTGTTTATACTAAAGCTCTTAAAAAAAATCATAAAGTAATCTAATTTAGAAAGTTTTGGACGGGTATCAATTACATTGTAGTTCATCTTTTCAATCATGTTTAGAATTTTTTCACCGCCGAGAATCGTCATATGAATTTGCGACTTTAATTCTTTTGGCAGTCTTAATATCAGTTTCCGTCCTTCAAAAAAAAGCTGCCTTGTTCTCTCTACCTGATACTTGAGTAACTGTTCAAAGTTAGTATTATTTTCTCTTAACTCAAACTGATTCTCGCTAACCCCAAATTTTTGTATCTCTTCTAACGGTATATAAATGCGGTCTTTTTTAATATCAACAGAAACATCCTGATAAAAATTTGTTAATTGAAGTGCTGTACAGACAGAATCTGAAAGACGCAAAGATTCTTCATCACGAATAGAGAAAAATTCAAGAATGATTCTGCCAACAGGATTGGCTGATCTTTCACAATAATTAATTATTTCGTCGAAGGTTTGGTAACGTGTTGTTACAAGATCCTGTTTGAATGCACTTAACAGATCATAAAAATATTTTGGTGTGAGATTAAATTGAACGATTGTATTGTTTAATGCCATCCAGTAACTGGAAGCGAATTTGCCCTCCAAACATTTACTTAACTGTTTTTCATAATTCCTTAAACTCTCAATTCTAAATTCTAAATTCTCAATTCCTTCGTCAGCAATATCATCCGCTTGCCGAGCGAATTGATAAACAACTGCTATATGTTTTCTTATATGTTTGGGAAGAAAAAGCGAGACAACAGGAAAATTTTCGTAGTGAGATTTAGCGAATAGAAGAGCTACTTTGTATGCTGTTTCTAATGAAATAATTTTATCCTCTTGCTTGTCCCGCAGTTTTGTTGCGGGGACTTTTTACTTATTAAAGTTACTTTACGCAAAAATATTATCATTTGTCATTCTGAACCCGATTCAGCGGGTGAAGAATCTAAAAATTTTCTTTTTTTACTCGATTATTAGATTCTTCTCCGAAGGAGTCCTACGGACACTCCACTACGTTCCGTTCAGAATGACACCTTGCGTAACGTGAGTGACCAAGTCCTTTTTTAAGGGGTTAGCCATTGTTTATATTTGCTCTATTATTTCTTGCACTTGTGACTTTAATGAAACAATATCGGTTTTGATTATATCCCAAACTATTTTAGTATCAATTCCAAAATATTCGTGGATTAATATATTCCTAAGGCCTATTATTTCTCGCCACTGTATTTCTGAATAGAGTTTTTTGAAATGAGGGGTGAGATGATTTGCTGCTTCGCCAATAATTTCTAATTGCTTTACGCTTGCATACTGCATCATGGTATTAGATTGGAAAATATCATAAGATGATTTTTGAACGTAAGATTCAATTTCGAGAATAGCATCATAAATATGCTGTAATCGTGCCTTATCGCCTAAACTATTTCTCATATATTAATATTTTATCGGAGTCAATAAATGGTTGGATATACTTTGAGACACTGTTACTTGTAAGAAGATCTACTTTTCTTTTTAATAAGTCTTCTAATTCTAACTTCATTCTTACAAAACCAAGACCGATTGGCTGTGAGTAATCTAATTCAACTAATATATCAATATCACTCTGCTCATCTTCTTCGTTTCGAGATGCAGAACCAAATAAAAATGCTCTCTTTACAGGTTTGTTTCTGAAACAGTTTGCTATCTTTTCAGAAAATTCGTTACTCATATTTTTAACTTATTCTATTTTAATTGCCGCTTATAATATAAATGAAAAACATGTTAAAAAACACTATACTGTTTTTATCGAAGGGTAGCGACTTTGCCCCTAACACGCCACGCAGAACAGCAATGCAGCGATTGTCATCGTAAATTTTTGTGTGCCCAGAAGGGGACTCGAACCCCTACGAGATTGCTCTCACTAGCTCCTGAAGCTAGCGCGTCTACCAATTCCGCCATCCGGGCAA
>CAYVBQ010000039.1:0-33092 GCA_964449775.1 uncultured Melioribacter sp.
ACGATTTTGCTACCATTGGCAAGCGCATCATGCTTTTGAATGCCCGGCAAATTCAGAGAGGTACAGAAAAAGAACGGATAATTCTTCTTGCCATTGAGGACATCACCGAACGTAAGGAGATAGAAGCCGGTCTGGAAAAAACCCGTAAAGAACTTGCGGTAATTAAAATATCGGCAGATGAAGTAAGTGAATTCGCCGAAAACATAATCAACACTGTACGGGAACCGTTACTTGCTTTGAATCAAGATTTAAGAGTAGTTAAAGCCAGCCGTTCATTCTATGATTTCTTCAAGGTAAGTTCCGATGAAACAATTGGAACGCTTATATATGATCTGGGAAATCACCAATGGAATATTCCTAAACTGAGAGAACTGCTGGAGACAATCCTTCCCGAAAAAACAACATTCGATAACTATGAAGTTGAACACGATTTTTCTACAATCGGTAAACGAATCATGCTTTTGAATGCCCGGCAAATTCAAAGAGGATTTGAAGGACAAGAACGGATAATTCTTCTTGCCATTGAGGACATCACCGAACGTAAAAAAAAATGAGAACGAACTTTCAAAAGCAAAAGCAGAAGCCGAACGGGCAAATGTTGCAAAGAGTGAATTCCTTTCCCGTATGAGTCACGAACTTAGAACACCAATGAATTCGATTCTCGGCTTTGCACAATTGATGGATATGGAAGAACTGAATCCGGCTCACAAAAAAGGTGTGAATCAAATCTTAAAAAGCGGAGAGCATCTTCTAAATTTAATAAATGAAGTGCTCGATATGGCAAAGATTGAAGCTGGACGGCTGACGGTTTCGCCGGAGCCGGTTAAGATTTTCGGTATTATTATGGAAACGATTGATATTGTTCGTCATCTCGCTGAAGAGAATCAGATCACGCTCGAATTAGATGCTTCAACTACCAAAAGACTCTTTGTAAAAGCAGATCATCAGCGTTTGAAACAAGTTCTTTTGAATTTAATTAACAATGCAGTTAAGTATAACCGTAAAGGCGGTTCGGTAAAGGTTGAATGCCAAGTAGGCGTTAGGCAAGAGGCATTAGGCAATAGTGAAAAAGTAATACGGATTAGTGTGATTGATACGGGAAAAGGTATTGCTCAAGAATACATTAAAAAACTTTTTAATCCGTTCGAGCGGATTGGCGCCGAACGAGCTGAAACCGAAGGCACCGGGCTTGGATTAGCTATTTCTAAAAAATTGATTGAGGCAATGGGTGGGAAAATTGACGTCGAAAGCTCGCCGGGGAAAGGAAGTACATTTTGGATCGAACTCCCTCAAACCGAAAGTCAAATTGACCGCCATGAACGAAGTGGTGATTTCATAAAACCGGAAGTTAAAATAACACAAAGCAGCGGAAAAATTTTGTATATCGAAGATAATATTTCCAACCTACAATTAGTTGAACAGATTTTAGAAACGCATCGTCCGTCAATTAATTTGATAACGAATATGTATGGCAAAAATGCAGTTCAATTTGCAATTGATTACACACCGGATTTAATTCTGCTTGATCTCAATTTGCCGGATATACACGGCAGTGAAGTGTTAAAGCTGTTACAGGCAGAACTGAGAACTGCGGAAATACCGGTTATTATTCTTAGCGCGGATGCAATGACAAAACAGATCGAGCAATTAATGAAAGCCGGAGCTGAAGATTATCTCATAAAACCGATTGATGTAGTACAATTTTTGAAAGTAGTGGATGACATTATGAGTAAGGAGAAATGAGTGGGCAGTTCGCAGTGGGCAGTCCCCAGTCTTCAGTCAACAGTGAACTGAAGACTGAGAACTGAAAATTTATAACAAATTAGGATTCAAACATGAGCAGTTTCAAGGATTTACTTGTTTATAAAAAAGCATTCAAACTAGCGATGGAAATTTTTGAGATAACAAAATCATTTCCTAAAGAAGAAGTTTATTCTCTTACAAGTCAGATTAGAAAATCTTCAAGATCAGTTTGTTCGAATCTTGGCAAAGGATATAGAAAGAGACGTTACGAAGCTCATTTTATTAGTAGGGTTTCTGATGCGGATATGGAAAACAGCGAAACTCAGGTATGGATAGATTTTTCTTTAGCATGTAATTATATCAAAAAAGATTTATACGAGAATCTAACTAACAAATCAGAAGAAATTGGTAAACTGTTAAATGATATGATCAATAATCCAATAAAATATCAATGAGAGTTGGCAGTCCACAGTTCGCAGTTGGCAGTCTTCAGTCAACAGTGAACTTAGAACTGAGGACTGAAGACTGAGGACTGGCGACTGGAGACTGATTTCTCACTATTGCCTATTGCCTTACTAAAGAATTATAAGGAAAACAACCATGGTTGATTCAACACTAAAAAATGCAAACATACTAATTGTAGATGATCAACAGTCTAATATTGATGTTCTTACCGGGCTGCTTGATGCTAAAGGTTTTACAACCTATAAAACTACTCAAGACTCTAGACAAGTTATTAGATTGTTCGAAAAGTTCAAACCGGATCTACTTTTACTTGATCTGAACATGCCGCACTTAACCGGTTTTCAAGTGATGAAGCAATTGAAAGATCTTATACCAGCCAATACCTACTTCCCCATACTGGTACTCACAGCCGATATAACACCGGAATCAAAACAAAAAGCACTTGCCGCCGGCGCAAGTGATTTTCTTGCAAAACCGTTTGATTTGATAGAAGTTGACCTTCGAATAAAAAATCTGCTTAAAGCCCGCTATTTTTACCAACAATTAGAAAATCAGAATCAAATTTTAGAAGAAAAGGTGAAGGAGAGAACCAAAGAACTTGAAAGAAGAAACTTAGAATTGATAGCTGCTAAAGAGCATGCCGAAGAGTCAGATAAACTGAAATCCGAATTCCTCAATCAGATGTCGCACGAAATAAGAACTCCACTGAATGATGTCTTGAGTTTTACAAATTTATTAAGAGAAGAGATGGTAGAACAAGTAACACCGGATTTTTTAGACTATTTTGGAATAGATTCTGCCGGTAATAGACTGATCAGAACTGTTGATTTAATTTTGAACGTATCTGAAATGCAAGCCGGTAAATATGAACCATCTTTTAGAGAATTCGATTTAATAAAAGAAATTATCGGAAAAATTAGAAATGATAACATGAGTTTAATAGAAGGTAAGGGGTTAAAATTTAATTTCTTCTCAAATCTTTCAGAGGCAGTGATCGTTGGTGATCAATACAGCATCTATCAAATATTTGTGAATTTAATAGACAATTCTATCAAGTACACAAAGAAAGGATACATTGCGATTAATGTTTCAAAAAATGAACAAGGAATAAATGTTAGCATTGATGATACCGGCTTAGGTATATCAGAAGAATTTTTGAGAATAATGTACCACCCGTTTATGCAAGAAGATAGAGGTGCTTCTAAAAAATATGAGGCGAACGACTTAGGTCTTTCACTCGTAAAAAGATATTGCGATTTGAACAAAATAGCGCTCAAGGTAGAATCAAAGAAAGATGTAGGGACTAAGTTTACTTTGTTTTTTACCAGTCCAAAATAATTAAATCAATTTTAGAAAACTGCAAAAATGAAAAGTCTTGGAAGAAATTGGCACATAGACTTGCCTACCGAGTGTGTTGCAGAAGTCGGTAAGCAACCTTCGAGGTTATAATACCGTCAACGATGTGTCAACCTCGAAGGTTTTGTTTTACAGAATTTGTATTGTGCAACAGACTCTACCGGCAGTGTGTGTTGCACAAAGAAGCATGTCATAGGTAGTCACAATTGCACTTGAAGAAAGGATTTAAACAATATGCTTAGTAGACAAAATTTAATATTGTTTTCGCTCGTAATATTCATAATATCTTCGTTTTGTTCTCTGTCAAAAGCACAAACTCTTGTTGGCAACTTAAACGTGACGGTTCAGAACATCGATGCCAGTTTTGTCTCGGGAGCTTCTGTGTTTCGATATACCTCAGCGGGGCAATATATAGACAAGAAATCAACAGGAAGCAATGGAATTGCCAATTGGACAGGCATTGCTGTAGGTGCATATTATCTGGAAGCTTATCAAAACGGAAATGCACTTCCCTATATAGGTGATGAACTCTGGGGTCATGGTACTAAACAAGTTACTTCTGGTGGAACAGCAAATGTTACTATCAAACGGTACGAACCATACACACAAAGTATTGTTTTCAAAAACAACTCCACCAATGAAATATTAAGTTCTTCAAATCCAGTCCCGCCGAACACGACCGTCCGTGTTGAAGTAATTGTGAAGAATATAGCTGCTGTTGACAGAACAGTTAAGGTAGAATTATTGATAGATCGCGACAAAGTTAGTTCGTATGATTTTGAACTTAAAATAGATCCACGGAATATTACCGCCAACGGAAATACTTACAGATTTGTTACGACTTTTACACCGACTGCAGAGGGATTATATTATCGAGGATTGAAGACTGAGTCATACATCGAAACTGGCTACAAACTTACCGACACCTGGGCGTGGGGTCTGACTGATGGGGCATTCAAAGTTAATCCGAATCCTGTTGGCATAGTTCAAGATGACAGCGGGCAAATACCTGAACATTTTGCTCTTTTACAAAACTACCCCAACCCGTTTAATCCAAGCACAACAATAAAATATTCTGTACCAGCAGGAGTCC
This sequence comes from uncultured Melioribacter sp., assembly GCA_964449775.1. Classification (GTDB taxonomy): domain Bacteria; phylum Bacteroidota; class Ignavibacteria; order Ignavibacteriales; family Melioribacteraceae; genus Fen-1258. The sequence continues at coordinate 4,658 of CAYVBQ010000039.1, forward strand.
ATATTACTTTGCAAATATTTGATATTCTGGGTCGAAATGTTGCAACGCTTGTCAATGAAGAAAAGTTACCTGGTAAGTACGAAGTGAAATTTGACGCGAGTCATTTATCAAGCGGTGTTTATTTCTATCAATTGCGCTCATATAACTATAATGAAATTAAAAAACTTCTTTTGATTAAATGAAAAATGCAGCAACTAACAAATCGATACAGAAAAAATTCTTAATGAAATAATTGAGATTAATAAAATGCTTTCATCATTAATATCAAAATTGAAGTAAGCATGAGGCAGAAAATAGGCAACAGTAAATAGGCAAGAGGCAGAAGAAAAGGAAAAAACTCTATTTCCCTATTGCCTAATTGACCTAATCACTATTGCCTATTGCCTTACTAAAGAATTATAAGGAAATAAACCATGATAGATTCTACTCTGATAAACGCAAAGATTCTCATTGTAGATGATCAACAAGCTAACATTGATGTTCTTACCGGTTTGCTGGATGCGAAGGGTTATACAGACTATACCACAACAACAGATTCACGAAAAGTGATCAACTTGTTTGAGTAATTTAAACCGGATTTACTTTTGCTTGATCTGAATATGCCGCATTTAACCGGTTTTCAAGTGATGATACAATTAAAAGTTTTAATTCCAGTCAATACTTACTTCCCCATATTAGTGCTCACTGCCGATATAACACCGGAATCTAAACAAAAAGCACTTGCCAACGGGGCTAGTGATTTTCTTACAAAACCGTTTGATTTGGTAGAAGTTGACCTTCGAATAAAGAATCTGCTTAAAGTCCGCTATCTTCATCAACAATTAGAAAATCAGAATTTGATCTTAGATGAAAAAGTGAAGGAACGAACCATTGAACTTGAAAAGACAAACATAGAATTGATCTCTGCTAAAGAAAAAGCCGAAGAGATGAACAAATTGAAATCTATTTTCCTTGCTAATATGAGTCACGAATTACGCACACCGTTAATTTCTGTACTCGGATTTGCGGAGTTGCTGCAGCTCGAATTAACTAACGCCGAGCAATTGGAGTTAGTGGATCAAATTTTAGAAGGCGGAAGAAGATTGAATCTTACTCTTAATAGTATTTTAGAATGGTCGAAGCTTGAATCTGAAAAGTTATCCCTAAAACTTTCTCCCTCTAACTTAGCGGCGGAAATTCAAAAGAATATCGCTATCTATTTGCCAATGGCTAAAGCAAAACAGCTATTTATTCGATCGGAATTTAGCGATACAAATCTTATAGCATCTATTGATGCCGGGTTATTCGATAAAGCACTTTTTCAATTGATACACAATGCAATAAAGTTCACTGCAAAAGGAGGAGTTTTCATTTCATTAAATCAGATCAAAAAAGAGGAAGTTATCTGGGCGGTTATTCAAGTTAAGGATACCGGTATTGGAATTCCAAAAGAAAATTTAGATAAAATATTTGTTGAGTTTCGGCAAAGCAGCGAAGGTTTAAGCAGAAGTCATGAAGGCAGCGGACTTGGTCTTTCGATTGCGAAAAAAATGATTGAGTTAATGAATGGCAAAATCGAGATTGAAAGTGAGGTCGGGAAAGGATCAACTTTTTCTATCTGGTTACCTGCCGTTTTAGATGAAAACACCCTTAATTTAAAAATTGAAGAGAAAATAAAAACTATTGCAATTGAACCGGCAATTAAGAAAACCGGTGTAATGCCAACAGTTTTACTTGTAGAAGATAATCCATCTAACCGTATGTTGGTCAATAGAATGCTGGCGCAAGATTATCTAGTAAAGGAAGCTGAAGACGGATTTACGGGAATTGCACTCGCATCTCAAAAACTTTTTAACCTCGTATTAATGGATATAAATTTAGGCTACGGTATTGATGGTATTGAGACCATGCATGGAATAAGAAAGATTCCCGGTTATTTCAAAGTGCCAATCATCGCTGTAACGGCTTACGCTATGTTTGGAGACAAAGAAAGATTGTTAAAAGAAGGATTTGACGATTACGTGCAAAAACCATTTACCAAAGTAGAATTAATAAATCATGTTAAAAATTTAGTAACCAAATAAAAACAAGTAAATGAATATTAATACTAGGATACATCTGAAAAATTTAGTTAGTCATTCACGTTACGCAGAAAGGAAAGATTCGCCACGAAGACTCTAAGGCACAAAGGTTTCACCAAGAAAAACATAAACTTTGTGAAGATTTTGTGTCTTTGTGCCTTAGTGGCTAAGTTTTTTCATGTGGACTGCGTAACGTGAATTAGTCATCTAAAGTGAAGTCGAAAGAAGATGTAACCGTTTAATAATCACACCTCGACTTCGCTCGGTGTGACACTAAAATTACTTTTAAGATGTATCAATATTTAAAACCTTGTTCGTATTTAAATATGCAAATATATTTTGCTTTGTTCTGAAAATAGTCTAAAAAGACACACTAAAGATCTAATCCCTTTTTCATCCCTTTGCCCGATTGTCGTGCACTTAACATGTTCATATATTTCAAACAAAAATGATATGGATCATTATAGACTATTTGTATAAAGGAACATTTGAAAAACATTAAAACAGGAAGGAATTATCTTATGTTATACACTATCGCAGTAATTTTAATAATATTATGGTTACTTGGATTCATCACTTCTTACACCATGGGTGGTGTTATTCACATTCTTCTGGTCATTGCAATTATAATGGTCTTAGTTAGAATTATAAGTGGACGGCGTGCGCTTTAATCTACTATTGCAGGCAATACATGGATGAGGCGTATCTAAAAAGGTCTATATTATAATTTTAATGTTGGAATATGGTAAAATTTCAAAACTTATTTTTGGCATAAATACCTTTTTAGAGGAGACTCATGGATAAAATAAGTAATTCTTTTCGCGGAATTCATATCCTTGTTGGCGCAGCAGCATTTGTAGTAATCATCGCAGGGATTAATTTTGCGCAATCGGTTGTTGTTTTGTTCCTTGTCTCAGTTTTCCTTGCTCTACTTGGAACCCCGCCTGTGCTCTGGTTAAAGGAAAAACGTATTCCATCCGGATTTGCAGTCTTGATCGTTATGGCTGGAATGATAATAATTCTAATTCTGATTGGCGCACAAATTGGCACATCCATTAACGGCTTTTCAGCTGAACTGCCTTTATTACAATCACGAATTAGAGAACAAGTCAAGGAGCTTAGTGTACTGTTGACAAGCAAGGGTATTGTGGTCAAAGAAAATTTTTTTCTCGAATATGTTAACCCGGAAGCGGTGATGAAACTTACTGCCGGCTTACTATCGGGATTGAGTTCTCTACTTTCCGATATTGTCCTAATCCTTCTCACAGTAACATTTATCTTGCTTGAAGTCTCAAGCTTTCCTATTAAACTCCGCGCAATTCTCGGTGATCCTAAGCAGGCATTTCCCCAATTCACTCAGTTCGTCGTTGATATGAAACGCTATATGGTCATCAAAACTATAATCAACCTGGTTGCCGGAATCTTAATCGCGGTATGGATGCAAATACTCGGCGTGCAATTTCCAATTCTATGGGGTTTCCTTGCATTTATACTCCATTATATACCAAATATCGGTTCGGTTATCGCCGCCATTCCTGCAGCACTTCTGGCACTTGTTCAACTCGGAATGGGCAGCGCCCTGCTTGTAGTTGCTGGTAATGTTCTCGTTGGATTCATAATAGGTAATGTGATTGAACCGCGGCTTATGGGGAGGAAATTTGGACTCTCTACATTGGTCGTCTTTCTATCGCTGATTTTTTGGGGCAGCCTGCTCGGTTTGATCGGTGCAATTCTTTGCATACCGCTTACGATGACATTGAAGTTTGCATTTGAGAGCAATGATAGCACACAATGGATTGCTGTGCTGCTCGGTTCAGAAAAGTTCAATGAAATTTCTAAACCAATTTCGAAGAAGAAGAAAGAACAATGATGAAAACACCACAGATTAAAAAAGCATCATTCAATTGGGGAAAACTATTCTGAAAGCCGCGAAGTATGCAAGTTTTATTATTGGTGCTGTCATACTCATCTGTGTATTGTTAGCGGTAATGGTATTGGGGGCTGGGCGAACTTGAACAGACCAGCCTATAACGAGAAGTTTATTTGACTTGCAACCTTGAAACACGACTACTTTTTTTCTTACATTTATATCATAAATTAAATAGGACTAAAATGAAAGCAATAGACATAAATACCACACTGATTGAAGGTTACTTGCGACTGCTGGACAATCTTAGTCCGAACAACAAACTTGATCTTATTTCAAAACTCACTCTTTCGGTAAAGACAGACATTACCGACAAGAAAAAATATTTTTACAAAGCATTTGGTGCTTGGGAGTCAAAACAATCTGCTGACGAAATCATAAATGATATTCGTAACAGCAGGATTTTTAACCGACAAATTGAACAGTTTTGAAAAAGTATCTAATTGACACGCACACCCTAATTGAAAGATTATAATATGGAACTTACTTTTTTTCTTAAGGGAATCTTTATTGGTTTTGCGATGGCAGTACCGGTTGGACCAATTGGAATAATGTGTATCCGCAAAACACTAACCGAGGGACGATTACGCGGATTAATTATAGGTCTTGGAGCTGCAACTGCAGATATGCTTTACGGTTGTGTTGCTGCATTTGGACTTACGGTTATTTCGACTACGCTTGTTAGTCAACGAATTTGGATACGATTAGTTGGAGGTGCGCTTCTTCTTTTTTTGGGTGTAAGAACATTTCGCGCCCGCCCTGCTAATCCTAATATCTCGATCAAAAGCAGTGGAATTTTAAGATCATATCTCACTACTGTTTTTCTAACGCTTACTAATCCTATGACCATCTTTGTCTTCATTGCTGTATTTGCTGCACTTGGTTTAGGAAACGGGCTCGGTTATTTTTCTGCATCAATTCTTGTTGTAGGAGTTTTTATTGGCTCATGTTTATGGTTTCTGCTTCTTAGCTCCGGTGTTACACTTTTTAGAAAGAAGCTGGACTTAGTCGGGCTGCGCTGGGTAAACAAAATTGCCGGTATTTTAATAATTATCTCCGGTGTTATTGCCATAGTGAGTTTGTTATAAATATTATTTTACTTTTTTTCGAGAAAGTTTAATCGAAAGAATTCCTCGACCGAATTTTAGAAAGCCCTTCCCTTTGGCATTGCCACTATGTGGGAAAGGTAGGGACAATGTTGTCAGGTTAAGGCATTGTCATTGCGAGGGAGCTTGCGACCGAAGCAATCTAAAAGCAGGGACAAAGAATTATGGACAAAAATTATTACGTCTATATTCAGACAAATAAAAACAACACGGTATTATATACCGGTGTAACAAATAATCTAGTAAGAAGAGTTTATGAACATAAAGAAAAACTAATAGACGGGTTTACTAAAAAATATAATTGTTCGAAATTAGTTTGGTATGAAGTCCATAAGGATGCTTATTCGGCAATTTCAAAAGAGAAGCAAATAAAAGCTGGTTCAAGAAAAAAGAAGTTAGAATTGATTATTTCAATGAATCACGAATGGAAGGATCTGTACAATGAAATACTTTGAGATTGCTTCGGCACAAAACGCCTCGCAATGACATTGTTATTTTTTTTATTTCATAGCCGAAATCCCACCGGGATGGTCAATATCTTTCTTAACCTGACAGCATTGAGGGTTGGGATGGGCTTTTATTTGCGCTCATCAATTAGGGAATGTGAGTTAAACCTTATCACATTGTTTATCATTCAACACTCGAAGGAATTTCATAAAAGATATAACCGGTTTCTTCTCATCGGTTTTAGTTACACTCGTAACACTTCTTCCCATCATCAATCCGGTCTGTACTGCAATTCTTTTACTGCGTATTAGTGTACATCTCAGTAAAGAAGATCGTAATCGTCAAATTACTTTAGCATGCATATATATGACAGGTATCCAATTTCAGGTACGCTCCCCGAAGTTTACATTCGCTTTATGCAAAACAATTTCATAAATTTATTATAAGTTTATGAGCACAGAATTTATTTTTGAACAAATCCAGCACTCATTACGAAGAAAAAATGTTTACAAGAAAATTAAAGTCTAACCCAAATTGTGATTTTCTCTTCAAACAATTGGAAACGTAATGAAAAAAATCCAGATACTGCTTATCGAAGATAATCGTCTTCTGCGTGACGGCATTGCATCAATGCTCAAAAAGCAATCTGATATGCATGTCGTTGCCACGATTAGTAATGGTGAAAACATTCTAAAGACAATAGATAAGCACAAGCCAAATATAGTGCTTCTCGATCTTGGTTTACGAAATCAAAATAGTTTGCAAATTGTAAAATTATCAAAGCAGCATTTTCCGGCAACCAAAGTAATAGTGATGGATCTTATACCGCTTCAGGCAGATGTTTTCGAATTTGTACAAGCGGGAGTTTCAGGATTCATACTCAAAGATGCAAACGTTGCCGAATTTTATAAAACTATCCGATCAGTTTATCAGGGCGCTCAAGTTTTACCACCGCATTTAACCGGCTCACTTTTTTCTCAAATAGTTGAACATGCAATTAACGGGGGGGGGGCCTAAATCTTCCGCGCTCGTTGAATCGGTTCATATGACAAAACGTGAACGGCAAGTGATCGAATTGATTGCGGATGGTTGCACCAATAAAGAGATTGCACAAAAACTTCATCTCTCAACCTACACAGTAAAGAGCCACGTCCATAACATACTTGAAAAATTAGCGCTTAATACGCGTGTGCAGATTGCAAAACACGCTCATTTCTCTAACGCTTACAAAACTGCAATAGATACAACTTCATTAATCAGCGAGTAATTACTGGTCGTTAGCCCACCAAAGAAATGTAGTTCCTTTTTCATCCCCTTGGACTATTGTTTTGTTTTACAGAAGTTCCTATAATTCAGTGATGTATAGTGACAAAACACCAAAATTTCTTCTAAGAAGTTGCACTGCCCTGTTAACAGATGAACATTTGGTGACAAGTGAAATTATTTATAACAGAATTTATTACTCGTAAGAGAAACAAAAAAATATCCGGAGATAAAATATCATGAAGAAAAAAGAAGCACAATCGCAGCGTAAGTTCCTTCCAAAATCCCCCACAAGTATTCAAGGGTTGGACGAAATCACCGGCGGAGGATTACCGAAAGGGAGACCGACACTTGTATGCGGAGGTGCGGGTTGCGGAAAGACCCTCTTTGCAATGGAGTTTCTCGTTCGCGGTGCAACGCTTTACAATGAACCCGGCGTATTTATTTCGTTCGAGGAAACTGAAAAAGAACTTACAGCAAACGTTGCCTCGTTAGGGTTCGATTTGGATAGACTTGTAGCACAAAAAAAGATTTGGCTTGAACACATTCACATTGAGCGGGGTGAAATTGAACAGAGCGGTGAATATGATTTAAAAGGTTTGTTTATTCGCATCCATAGCGCAGTTGAAAGCATCGGGGCTAAGCGTGTTGTACTGGATACTATTGAATCACTCTTTTCAGCGCTGCCCAATCCTACTGTTGTGCGCACAGAACTGCGACGGTTATTCGGCTGGTTGAAAAAGAAAGGTGTTACAGCAATAGTCACCGGAGAACGAGGCGAAGGCACCTTAACACGTGAAGGATTGGAAGAATATGTTTCCGATTGCGTGATTCTGCTTGATCATCGCGTGATCGATCAATCATCCATACGACGGCTGCGGATTGTAAAATATCGCGGTTCATCGCACGGTACGAACGAGTATCCTTTTCTTATTGATGAAGATGGTTTTTCTGTTCTCCCTGTCACTTCTCTGGGACTGGATCACTTCTCATCCGGCGAAAGAATTTCCACCGGTATTCCGCGTCTCGACACAATGCTCTCCGGTAAAGGGTATTTTCGCGGAAGTACTATACTTGTTTCAGGCACTGCCGGTACAGGCAAGACGAGTATTGCCGTGCAATTTGTTATAGCGGCATGCAAGCGGGGAGAACGCGTTCTTTACTTTACGTTCGAAGAATCCCCAAATCAAATCGTGCGCAATATGCGCTCCATTGGCATGGATTTAGAACCATGGCTAAAAAAAGGATTGCTGCAGTTTCATGCAACACGCCCAACACTGTATGGTTTGGAAAATCATCTTTCGACAAGCATCAAATTGATCAATGACTTTAAACCGAGCATTGTTATCCTCGATCCTATTAATGCATTCATATTAGGAGAGAATCAAACGGAAGTGAATATTATGTTGGTGCGCCTTGTAGATTTTTTGAAGATGAAGCAGATCACCGCATTCTTTACAAGTCTTACTTCCGGCGACGATGATATGAAATCGACCGATGTGTATATCTCATCCTTGATTGATACATGGCTGCTTGTTCGTGATTTAGAAATTGGAGGTGAACGGAACAGAGGATTGTATATACTGAAATCGCGCGGTATGGCGCACTCCAATCAAATTCGCGAGTTCATCCTAACTAACCACGGTATAGAACTGCTTGATGTTTATGTTGGTTCAGAAGGCGTCTTGACAGGCTCGGCGCGATTATCACAAGAGACGAAAGACGATGCGGAACAATTATTGCGTCAGCAGGAAATCGGAACTAAACAATTTGGGTTAGAACGTAAGCGTGAGGCAATGGAAGCACAGATTATTGTGCTGCGATCCGAATTTCAAGCTGAAGAAGCAGAAGCGCTCAAAGTTATCACGATTGAAAAAGCATTGAATGAACGTTTTGTACAAGACAAGGTAAAAATGGGCAAGAGTCGAAGAGGTGATGTGTCCACAAAAATATCCGGCATAAGTAAGAAAAGAAATATTTAAAGGAACTTACTGTGAAAATCAAACATGTGGGAATCCTCCGTAAGGAGTCCTTCGGACATCCCTTCGGGAAAAAACCGAAAACCAGCCGGCGAAATGAAGAGCCAGCCAAAGCAAGAAGCGACAAATGGGTCTTACGTTTGTATGTTGCGGGACAGACTTCTAAAGCTGTCACCGCTTTCAACAATCTCAAATTAATTTGTGAAGAACAATTGAAGGGCAAATACCATATAGAAGTGATAGACCTTTTGAAGAATCCACAGCTTGCTCGTGATGACCAGATCCTCACCGTACCGACATTAGTACGTAAATTACCCTTGCCCGTGAGGAACATCATTGGCGATCTTTCTAATACATAGCGTGTGTTGGTTGCGTTAGACCTCATAGGGCCTAGCGCGCTAAAGCGCAAGTAAAAATCCGCGGCGGGCGGATAAGGATCAAACTATTCTTACGCTGATAAAACTCTTGAACAATTTTCAAGAGTATTTCGATGGTCAACAATTTACCCATCAACAAAATGCAATCTGAGTCGGATTATTTACTCACCCAAAAGATGTAGTTCCTTTTTCATCCCTTTGCTCGATTGTTGTGTTCTAATCATGTCCCTATATTTCAAACAATAATGGAATTTTAGATTTATTAAAAAATTTGATATTTACTAACTAATCAAGGAGTAACAATGAAGTTATTTACGAAGATCGCATTATTACTAACATTAGTATTTGTTTCTACCAATGTTAATGCACAGTTCAAAGATTTCGGACTAAAAGGCGGAGTCCAAATTAACGGCGTAATGCCAGCAACAGAATTTGAGGACGATAACGGCATATCCTTATCATCCTACTTATTCCGCGGATTTTTAAGATTTGAGCTTTCAGAATCTTTTAATGCAGAAATTGGTGCCGGATACGGGAAACTTAGCGGTGATGATTTTAATTATGCCACCATGAAAAAGGGAACAGGAGAATACAGCACATCAATTATACCAATTGATGCTCGCTTGCTCTTTACTCCCTGGAATCTTGAAAGTTGGAACCCATATATTTATGCCGGTATTGGTTTATTGAATTACAATGTTGGCACAAAGCCGAGCGTAGTTTCTCCTTTAGCAGTTGAAGCTGAAGGATGGACTGCAGTAATTCCTTTTGGTATAGGTACAGAAATTAAATTAAGCGATGAAATTCTTCTTGATCTAAGTGCCGGTGTAAATTATTCTTTAACAGAGAATTTGAATTTTTACAAAATCGTTGATTTAAGCGATGGTTACTTCAACATTGGCGCCGGTATTACATTTACAGGAGAAGGTTGCAATACCGATAAAGACGGAGATGGATTAACCAGATGTGAAGAAGAAGAACTTGGAACCGACCCAAGAAATCCAGATACAGACAGTGACGGCTTGAAAGATGGTGCAGAAGTAAAACAGTATAAAACCGATCCCAAGAATCCTGATACAGACGGTGACGGTCTAAAAGACGGAGAAGAAGTAATGAAATACAAAACCAATCCGTTGAAAGCCGATACTGATAATGACGGATTAAATGACTATGATGAAGTCATGACTAACAAAACCGATCCTTTAAATCCAGATACTGATGCAGACGGATTAAAAGACGGCGAAGAAGTTTTGAAATATAAAACAAGTCCGTTCAACGCTGATACTGACAGCGATGGATTGAAAGACGGCGAAGAAGTAATGAAATACAAAACCGATCCATTGAAAGCAGATACCGATGGCGGAACCGTTTATGACGGTGTAGAAGTTAAACGCGGAAGCAATCCTCTGGATCCTAAAGATGATGTTCCTATGGCTCAGATAGGTGTTGAAAAACAGATGACATTCGATAATGTTGGGTTTGTTATCAACAGAGCAGAACTTTCCAAGACAGATAAAACAACTCTCGATGGCGTTTATGATGCATTCTCGAAATTAAATGATGCAAAACTTCATCTTGGCGGACATACATGTTCATTAGGTCCGGAAGACTATAACATGAAACTTTCTCTTAAGAGAGTAAATGCTGTAAAAGATTATCTTGTTAAGAAAGGTATTAATGCAGATGTAATTGATACAGAAGCATTCGGAGAATTGAAACCAGCGTTCCCGAACGATACTGAAAAAGATAGAGCTAAAAATAGAAGAACAGAGATTAAAGCAGTTTATATGGAAAAACAGTAATTCTTATAGAGTTAGGAAAGGTTTGCAAATGCAAACCTTTCTTTTTTTTACTACATAGAATACTATCCTAATTAATTTTCTTGTAATTTTATCCCGCCATCTCATCTAAAAGATGTAGTTCCTTTTTCATCCCTTCGCCCGATTGCCATGTTCTAATCATGTTTTTATATTACTACTCACGTTACGCAAAAGATTGAAATTGAATAACCACGAGCTTTAGCTCGTGGATTAATAAACACCGTTACTATCGGCTTTAGCCAAAAAAACAGCTTGTCGCGTGGGCTAAAGCCCTGAATTGGTGTTTTATTGAATCCACGACTTAAAAGTCGTGGTTACGCGAAACTCAATTCTGCGTAAGGTGAGTTACTAGTAAAAAGGATAAGGATCATTCAATAATAATTGTTAAGTGAAATATGAGAAACAACTAAACAAAAAGGAATTATTCTATGTTATACACTATCGCAGTAATTTTAATAATATTATGGTTACTCGGATTCATCACTTCTTACACCATGGGTGGTGTTATTCACATTCTTCTGGTCATTGCAATTATAATGGTCTTAGTAAGAATTATAAGTGGACGGCGTGCGCTCTAATCTACTATTGGAAGCAATACATGGATGAGGCGTATCTAAAAAGGTCTATATATAATTTTAATGTTGAATATGGTAAAATTTCAAAACTTATTTTTTGGCATAAATACCTTTTTAGAGGAGACTCATGGATAAAACAAGTAATTCTTTTAGTGGAATTCACATCCTTGTTGGTGCGGCAGCATTTGTAGTAATCATTGCCGGGATTAATCTTGCGCAATCGGTTGTTGTTCTGTTCCTTGTCTCTGTTTTCCTTGCTCTACTTGGAACCCCGCCGGTACTCTGGTTAAAGGAAAAACATATTCCATCCGGCTTCGCTGTACTAATCGTAATGACTGGAATGGTAATTATTTTAATTCTGATTGGTGCGCAAATCGGAACATCAATCAGCGGCTTTTCAGATGAACTGCCTTCATTGCAAGCCCGCATCAGAGAACAAGTCAAGGAGCTTAGTGTACTGTTGACAAGCAAGGGTATTGTAGTCAAGGAAAAATTTTTTCTAGAATATGTTAACCCGGAAGCAGTGATGAAACTTACCGCCGGCTTACTATCGGGATTGAGTTCTCTACTTTCCGATATTGTCCTGATCCTTCTCACGGTAACATTTATCTTGCTTGAAGTCTCAAGCTTTCCTAAAAAACTCCGCGCTATTCTCGGTGATCCTAAGCAGGCATTTCCCCAGTTCACTAAATTCGTCGTTGATATGAAACGTTATATGGTCATCAAAACTATAATCAACCTGGTTTTCGGAATCTTAATAGGTGTATGGATGTACATACTCGGCGTGCAATTTCCCGTTCTTTGGGGTTTCCTTGCGTTTTTACTTCATTATATACCTAATATCGGTTCTGTTATCTCCGCCATTCCCGCAGCACTTCTGGCACTTGTTCAACTCGGAATCGGCAGCGCACTGCTTGTAGTTGCCGGTAATATTCTCATTGGATTCATAATTGGTAATGTGATTGAACCGCGACTTATGGGGAGGAAACTCGGGCTCTCTACATTGGTCGTCTTTCTCTCGCTGATTTTTTGGGGCAGCCTGCTCGGTTTGATCGGTGCGGTTCTTTGTATACCGCTTACGATGTCACTGAAGTTTGCATTTGAAAGTAATGAAAGCACACGATGGATTGCTGTGCTGCTCGGATCAGAAAAGTTCAATGAAATTTCTAAACCAATGAGGAAGAAGAAAGAACAGTGATAAACAAACCACAGAATAAAAATGCATCATTCAATTGGAGAAAACTATCGCTGCTGAAAGTGGCGAAGTATATAAGTTTTATTTTGGGCGCTGTTATACTCATCTGTGTATTGATACTCATTTTCTTTTCAGATCATTTAATCAACACATTCTTAAAAGACCGAATTACAAAAGCCATTTCAGAAGCTTATCCGGCCTATTCAATAAAACTTGGAGACATCCATTACAATGTCTGGAAGAATCGTTTAGGGTGTGATTCTATAACAATGAAGAGTAGCGATTCTACGTTTACATGCAGTGTTGAAGCATTCTCCATTAGCGGAATCGGTTGGATGAAAATACTTCTGCAAAAAGATTATACTTCTAAAATTCTTACAAGCTCAGTAATAGATGCTCAAAAAATTGTACTTAATTTTCACCCATCGCACTATGAACTTCGTTTTGGAATGCTGCATATATCGGTGCCTAATTCTGAATTAACGGCTGATTCAATTAAGTATTATCCTTTAATTGACGATGAACAATTCTTCTCGAAAAGTCAATTCAGACAAACCAGGTTTCGTTTTGATATTCCTCAAATAAAAATAATGGGTTTGGATTGTCTCGCATTGCTTCAAGGAAATATCTATAAAGCTGGCAGCATTAATATCCATGATGTGTTTGCTGATATTCTGGTAAACATGGATAAACCCTACAACAAGAACTCATCTAATCCACAAATGCCGAACGAAGCTCTATCTTCGATGAAGGAAATAGTTAAGGTAGATAGTTTGAAAATCATTAATGGACGGTTGAAATATTGTGAGAGGTTTGCTGTTAAAGCAGTATCCGGAGTGATTACATTTAATAAAGTAAATATTTCAGTAAGTGGAATTGCTAATCATACAACTCACCCTGACACTGCAGTTATTCATGGTGAGGGACTTTTTATGAATTCCGGCACAATGAAACTGTTTATGGCAATCCCTCTCACATCAAAAGATTTTTCTTTACGATATTCCGGTTCGTTTAGCACGATGGATGTGACCAAACTAAATGCATTCATTGAACCAAGTGAACATCAGCGTATTAAATCTGGAATTCTTCAGTCGGCAGCGTATAATATCAATGTTAATTCGGGGCATGCAAACGGTACCTTGCGGGTCTTGTATAAAGATTTAACCATAGCTGTTCTCAACAAAGATACCGGAAGTGAAAAAGGAATTTTCAATCGGGTCCTCTCTTTCTTTGGAAAAATATTTATTATCCGCGGAACCAACATGCCCGATGAAAAAGGTTTAATGAAGATTGGTGAAATAAAATACACTCGGAATCCGACAGATTATTTTTCCCAGTTTGTGTGGTTTGCACTTCGAAGCGGTCTTGCTGATGTAGTTGGATTTCCTAAAGAATAACTTCGTGTTAAGTATAGAAATAATAGATTCACTTTTTGAATTGAAGACTAAAATTTATTATTAGATCAGTAAATAATTCCCGCTCGAATACAGTGGGCAAACTAACCTAAAAGATGTAGTTCCTTTTTCATCCCTTTGACCTATTGAATATTCCCTCATAACTGGTGATAATGAAACTGGAATAAAATCAAATAATCTCTTATAGACTAAGGGATGAATTTTTATTGTTTAAAGAAAATCAAATACAACCGATGGAGGTTTAATATGACGAATGAAGAAAAGGGAATGGGAAAAGGTTTACTTATTGGAATTCTTGCCGGTGCTACTGTCGGATCAATCATAGCACTTCTGTACGCTCCGAAATCCGGAAAAAAGTTACGCGAGGATATAAAAACCAAATCACAGGATTTCATTGACGATGCCGATAAATATATTTCGAATGCCAAAGAGAAAGCATCTCAATTAGTCAACGACGTAAAAAAAAATCCGAATTGTTGGTCGCCGACGCTGAGGAAAAGGTAGGCGCTCTTCTGGACGAATCCGAGAAGATCCTGAGCGACGCAAAAGACAAAGTAGAAAATTATGTTCAGGCAGGCAAAGTTAAATTTGAGAAAGAAAGCGAGCGCTTGAAATCAGAAATTAAGGCAGGCAGGTCTGGACGTTTATAAAACCGAAAAGGAGGCTTGATACAGTATGACTTTAATCGACATTTTCCTTATAGTTTTAATCCTTTCCGCTTCCTCCCTCTGCATTTTCGTAATCGTATATTTGAAAAGAATATTCGGGCAGGTTGAGGCGGTTCGTAAAGACATTCATCGGCTTGTTGAAAATACCATCCCCATATTGAGTAATTTGGAAGAGGTTACTCGGCGTGCAAACAGGATAGTGACCGAAGCTGAAGGATACTGGAAGGAAATCGACTATTCTATCAAAAATCTGCGCGAGAAGATCTCGAATTTCGGTCCCTGGAAAAAATTCCGCGACGCGCAGACGCAGACCTCGGGGATCATCAAAAATTTAAGTTCTATCGCTATAGGCATATATGCTTTTTGGAGCGAATATAAGCACAGGTAATTTTTCTAGTACTTTTATTCGACTGAGTTATTTCATTTCGAAACCGCTATCATAATGAGAATGACCGATGATTTTCTCAAGTTCGAAATTAATTATTTTCGGTTTGTTTTCTAATTGTCAACCTTATTTGCGCAGCCATTCTTTACTCTGGCGTATAATATCTAATTAAAGGCTGATGAAACATGTTTGGTGAACAAAAAGTATACTTACAAAATTTTTTATTTGTGGAATCGGAATACCTCGACATGAATAAAATAATTACACCTGTGCCGATAGTATCATCGTTATAAACAAGCAGCTCCCCGCCAAAACACGGCGGGCAGGCTCAACCAAAAGATGTAGTTCCTTTTTCATCCCTTTGCTCGATTGATTGAGCTTTCGATTCTTTATATAATACCAATGCTTCTAATAATTATGTGAACTGTGTTCAATTTATGAGCCTGCTCTAAAAAGGTCGTTCTACAGATTTTCGGATTTGATTTTGAACGATATTTGAAATCTACTTTCATCAATTATACCTTTTTAGATTCGGCTCATTTATATTTAGTCATTTGTCTCACTAAATTCTATTTGGAAGTACAATTTGAATAACTAACCGAAGAGGAAGGACAATGAAAACAATTTTAATCGTTATTGTTTTGGTTTTTGCCGGCGCTGCTTATTATTTTTATGATGCCAACACGAAAGCGCAGAGCGAGCTTGCAAACAAACTCGCCGATATTTCCAAGGAAAAGGAAGAAGAGATTGCAAAGCTGAAGGGCACTTATGATGAGTTAGTTGCCTACATGAAAAATGAAATTTCACAAGGGCAGATCAAAGTCATTCAGTTTGATGATCGGTTATCGGTTATTATGGCTGATAAAATTTTGTTCCCTTCGGGCGAATCAGAAATCACGCCTGAAGGACTGAAGGTACTGGAGCGGGTAGGCAGTGTTTTGAAGAACACCCAAAACAAAATTATTCGCGTTGAGGGGCACACCGACAATGAGCAGATAAATACGCGGCTTCAAAAAAAATACTCAACCAATTGGGAGCTTTCTACAGCACGCGCAACGAATGTAGTACGCTTTCTGCAGGAAAAGATAGGTATTGAATCGGAGTTCTTGCAGCCCATCGGTATGTCGGAATATCATCCGGTAGCGAGCAATGAAACACCATATGGTCGTAGCCAGAATCGTAGGATAGAGATCACTCTGTTGCCGTAGCTTGCTGGTGAAATGTCTGTGACTTCGAAACAAATTTGAAGGCAGTGTATAGCTTCGGGATGGAAATGTAAAAGCTACTATTTTGATGAGGAATGCACCTTAAGACTTTTGCCAGGAGTATTTCGATTGTAAACAAATTACAATCTGAGTTAGGATATTGTATTTACTCGTTTAAAAGATGTAGTTCTTTTTTCATCCCTTTGCTCGATTGTATTCCACTACTCGTAGTCATATCTTTTATCTGCAAGCATTAAACAAATACAAAAATGACTTGTCAAATAAATTTAACAGGAGAATCACCATGAAAAAGCTAAACGCAATATTCTTAATTCTAATTTTTGCTGCATCCCTTATTATTTGCAGCTGCAGTGCAAGCGGAGGAATTTCGGTAGGTAAACAACAAAATGTAAAAATTGTAAAATTGAGTAAGTAAAAAAAGTCATCTAAAATATTCCTAAAATAATCACTAGCTAAACGGTCCAACAATAAAAGGAAAATTTAGATGTCTAATTTTGCAATATATTTAAATTGTCTTTCAACCGTAACGTATGGCTTAAACCAGGAGGAATGATATGATTCATCTTTATGAAGGAGGAAAATTAGTTGGAGCTATTCAATAATTTGAATTCCATCACGGGCGCAAAGAAATGATTGATGTTCCAATGTTTGGAGGAATGCATTATGTTCAATGCCTGAGAGAACCGGATGTCGTTACTTTTCAGTTACCATTTTTCCATCACACTGCCTGTATCTATGAATTGGTAGATGAAGAAGGAAATGTAATTGAAATTACTTTTGTTGATATATCTTCATCAAATAACAATTCGTTTGTGAAGGCATATGTTCAATCAATAAGGAAGTCATAGCAATAGAATGTTCTCATAATTAATCTGCTTGTAATTCTCTTCTGCCATCTCGCCAAAAAGATGTAGTTCCTTTTTCATCCCTTTGCCCGATTGAATGCTTCCTCATAACTGGTGATAATGGAAGTGAAATAAAACATGATAACCACTCGAAGCAGGAATAAATGATAACAGTCAGCATTTCTACGACGGATGAAAAACAAGTTATCCGGTTAAAACACAAAGTTGTTCAAGTGTACACAACATTAAAAAACGTGAGTGAGCAATGGAATTATCCACCTTAGCGATAATTGTTTTTGGGTTCTTAGCAATTGTAATTATCGTTTGTACAATTATACTTTACCCCGAATTGAGGGATGTAGTTGAAGAGTTCAAGAGAGACTAGTAGAGAAAATTTAGTCAGATAAATTCACTAATTTTATCCACTCAGAAAAATTCAGAAGGAGAAATTCATCTTGAAAAAAAGGGTAACAAGTTCCACAATTAATCGTATCGCCTTTATCGGAAATTATTTACCACGCCAGTGCGGCATCGCAACGTTTACTACCGATTTGTGCGAAGCAATAGCGTCCCAATATGCCGAAACAACGTGTATTGCAGTACCGGTCAATGATATCGAAACCGGTTATACATATCCAACTCGTGTTAGATTTGAATTGATGGAGAAGGATATCGAATCTTACCGGCGTGCAGCCGATTTTCTAAACATTAATAATGTTGATTTAGTATGTGTGCAATTCGAGTATGGAATCTTCGGCGGAAGAGCGGGCAGTCATATCCTTTCACTTTTGCGCGAACTGCGTATGCCGATAGTTACAACTTTACATACAATTCTAAAAAAACCTGACTCTGATCAGAGGCGTGTATTGGAAGAAGTTGCAGCTCTTTCGGACCGGTTAGTTGTAATGAGTGAACGCGGCTCTGAATTTTTGCAACAAATTTATAATGTATCATCAAAAAAGATAGATCTTATTCCACATGGAATACCTGACGTTCCGTTTGTTGATCCGAGTTTCAACAAAGACTTATTTGGTGTCGAAGGCAAAACCGTATTACTCAGTTTTGGATTACTCTCCGCTAGTAAAGGAATCGAAACGGTTATTTCAGCTATGCCTGAAATAGTTGCGCGTTATCCGGAGAGTGTTTATATAATAGTCGGAGCCACACATCCTCATGTTATCAAACACGAAGGTGAAACTTATCGGCTCTCGCTTCAATGGTTAGCACAGCAGAAGGGTGTGGAAAGCAATGTTATTTTTTATAACCGCTTTGTCACTCTTGAAGAACTTATAGAATTCATCGGCGCTGCTGATATCTATATTACACCATATCTCAACGAGGCACAGATTACATCCGGAACCCTGGCTTACACATTAGGAGCCGGCAAAGCTGTAATATCTACGCCATATTGGTATGCGCAAGAAATGCTTTCGGATGGACGGGGTGTGCTCGTTCCATTCCGCGATCATAAAGCTTTGGCTGAGCAGGTTATTAATTTATTAGACAACGAATCCGAACGGCATGCAATGCGAAAGCGTGCTTATAAGTTTGGACGAGCTATGATTTGGTCTGAAGTGGCGCATCGTTATATGGAAAGCTTTGAACTAGCGCGGGTAGAGCGTCGTCATTACATCCCACCGGGATTTACAGCGAAAGCTCTAGATAAACATCCTGGCGAACTACCTCCGTTAAAGCTAGATCACTTAGAACGTCTAACAGACTATACCGGCATGTTTCAACACGCGCTTTTTACGGTGCCTAATTATTCTCATGGCTATACAACTGACGACAATGCTCGAGCTCTTTTGGTAAGTATTCTATTAGATGAACTTGGTAGCAGCCAGAGCTTGGGATTGGCTTCCCGCTATCTTGCCTTTCTCGGATTTGCATTCAATGATCAAACTAAACGTTTTCGAAATTTCATGGACTATCAGCGCAATTGGTTAGAAGATTCCGGATCGGATGACAGTCATGGTCGTGCACTTTTAGCATTGGGAACATTATTAAGTCATTCTAATACACCGGCTTTCTACAGTATAGCAGGCTGGTTGTTTGAACAAACTTTACCTGCAATTCTCTTAACTACAAGTCCGCGCGCCTGGGCATTTGCACTTATAGGCATTTATGAATATTCACAGAAATTTGCCGGTGACCGCAGGGCAAACCATGTACGGGATGAATTAGCGGGACGGCTTCTAACATTATATCAAAATAATCGTTCTGAAGAATGGCGCTGGTACGAAAAAGAACTTTCATATTGCAACGCTGTTCTACCACATGCATTACTCACGTGCGGGCAATCAATTCCAAACAGTACTATGACTGATGCCGGATTGGAGTCGTTAAATTGGCTTGCCGATTTGCATCGTGCTGATGCAGGTCATTTTGTCCCGATTGGATCAAACGGTTTTTATCAGAAGGGTGGAGAGCGGGCTCGTTTTGATCAACAGCCTGTTGAGGCACAAGCAATGGTATCGGCTTGTCTCGAAGCATTCAGAATTACCGGGGACAAATTTTGGAAAAAAGAAGCTCGCCGAGCATTCGAATGGTTCCTCGGACGTAACGATTTAAATCTTTCCGTTTACGATCCAACAACGGGTGGATGTCGTGACGGTTTACATTCGGACCGTCTGAACGAGAATCAAGGTTCAGAATCAACATTAGCTTTTCTACAATCATTGTTGGAGCTGCGTTTGGCTGAACAGAAACATTTATCTATGGAGGCACTTTTAAAATGAACAATCAGCATGCACAACTTTTTCACCGTAATAAACTAAATCCGATTCTTACAGCCGATAATTGGCCATATCCTATAAACAGTGTATTCAATGCAGGCGCTACATTACTGCTTGATGGAACAACATTGCTTTTGTGCCGAGTTGAAGATCGGAGTGGACTTTCTCACTTTTGTGCTGCCCGGTCCGCAAATGGTATAGATGGCTGGCAGATTGACCCGCAGCCGACTCTATTACCCGATCCGCATAATCATCCGGAAGAATTATGGGGCATAGAAGATCCGCGCATTACTTTCGTTGAAGAATTAAAAAAGTACGTAGTTGTTTATACTGCTTACACACGCGATGGTCCCGGAGTTGCTTTGGCGCTCACGGAAGATTTCAAGAACTTTGAGCGCTATGGTATTATAATGTCGCCGGAAGATAAAGATGCTGCATTACTACCATATCGAATTGGCGGTCATTGGGCTTTGATTCATCGTCCTGTCAGTGCGCCGAGAGCTCATATGTGGATTTCTTATTCACCCGACTTGATTCATTGGGGAAGTCACAAGTTAATGATGGATGCCCGAAAAGGTGCGTGGTGGGATGCAAATAAAATTGGTCTATCGCCACCGCCTATCGAAACGCCGGCTGGTTGGCTGGTGATTTATCATGGAGTGAAGCAACCATGCGGCGGATGCATTTATAGGTTAGGACTCGCACTGTTTGATTTGAACAAACCTGAAATTCGTCTTAAGCGCGGGAACCAATGGATCTTCGCTCCTGAAGAACTTTACGAGCAACACGGCGATGTTGGAAATGTTGTGTTTCCATGCGGATACACTATCGGTCCAGATGGCGATACAATCAATATATATTATGGTGCAGCAGATACGAGCATTGCCTTAGCCACCGGCAGTATCCGCGAGATGCTTGAGTGGCTTGAACAGCACAATTCATAAAAGAAAGGATTATCATGAAAACAATAACCAATATACCCCGAGGTAAAGAGATGGTACAAAATACAATTGAAAAAATTGAAAAAAAGATTCACAAATACAATTCTTTCACGGACAAAAATAAAATAGAGCTTCTGAATTTGTTGGCAATACTGAAGTCCGAGATGACGACGTTTTCGGCAGCACAACCGGAACATGCAGAGAGTATTGCCGGATTCATCGAGCGCTCAACACATGAAGTAATGCGGCGAGAGAAAAATCCAGCCCTTATAAAGCATGCAGTTGATGGTTTGTCTGCTTCGGTGAAAGGTTTTGAAGTATCACACCCGCAATTGGTAGAAAATGTGAATTACATTGCAAATGCATTAGCTAACATGGGCATTTAAAATATTATGAATGATAACAGAATAGTGATTGGAATATTTGAAAATGAGTTATATCCAATAATAGCAAAAAGAGATCTCCGAGAAGCAGGCATAAACGCAAACATACTTAAAGAAGACGGCGGTGTAACTTTGCATTTGTTGCATCAAGCAGAAAGTGTGTAAGTTTTAGTGCCTGAGACTCAAGAAAAAATAGCAAAGAAAATACTTCAGACAAGATTTATTTAACAATTTAAGGAAGGATCAAAACTATGAATGCAAAAACATTAGGTCTCATCATTCTGGTAATAGGTCTGTTAATGACTCTATATACCGGATTTAATTATGTAACAAGAGAAGAAGTTGTGGACTTAGGTAGTGTTCAGATAACAAAGGATAAAGATCATACGGCAAGTTGGTCTCCATTTATTGGTATAGGAGTAATGGTAATCGGTGGGGTTGTTTTTTTATCCGGTAAAAAGAAATAGTTCAGACTGAATACAAACTGAATTGATAAGTGTGAAAAAAATTTTCAAAAACTTTACAGTTGACGGAGAAAAATTGAAAAGAAAAGTGGGTTTGTGGGTTGACCATAGGAAAGCGGTCATAGTAAGTTTAACAAGTGATCTGGAAGAGATAAAGTCAATTACATCAAACATGGAAAGACATGTTCGATTTTCAGGCGGAGCGCAAAAAGAATCTGAAGAGGACATTCGCGACAGACGGTTTACGAATCATCTCAACAAATACTACGATGAGGTAATCTCGTTTATTAGAGATGCAGAATCTATTCTGATAGTTGGACCCGGTGAGGCGAAGTTTGAGTTAAAAAAACGTATCGAGAGTGAAACGCAAATTGGAAGAGTTGTTGGTCTTGAGACAGCCGACAAGATGACGGATCCCCAAATTGCCGCAAAAGTCCGGAAACACTATTTAGAATAAAGTGTCTCCATCTTAGTTACTCACATTGCGCGAATAAAAATAGCCAATTGCTTCGAGCTAAAATTTTATTTCGAAAGCATGGATGAATGAATGGCTCAAATATCAATTTATTTAGCATTTGAATAATTTTCATGTAAGCATTCAAAACATGCATTCATGCGCTGTCTTTCTTCAAAATATTGTTAAAAATAAAATCATGTATCAAGTTCTCCCTAAGGTGAGTGAATAATTTCCTAACATTAGCTCACCCAAGAGATGTAGTTCCTTTTTCATCCCTTTGCTTTATTGTGCAATATTATATTTCTACATATCATAATTCAGAAAGAATTTGTGATCAATGCAGGAATAAATAAGATTGTTTTATTAAGCAATGAATCTTAATCTAAATTAAAATGGAAAAAATAATTTTGCAGCAGTCCAAAAATGAAAACCAAGAAACAGAAATCATCATGGAAAAATTTTCAGAGACTATTTCTGATTCAGTATTTAAAAAATTCTTTTTAGAAGTATCTTCGCTTACAATTTTTACTTTGCGCTTTTTCAAAGAAGTATTTAAACCGCCGTATGAGTTTAATGAACTGATAAAACAATCTTTTCTGATCGGTTACAGATCTCTTCCTTTGGTAGTTATTACTGGCTTTATAATTGGGCTTGTGCTTACTATACAGACAAGACCAACATTAGCAAAGTTTGGAGCGGAATCGTGGTTGCCTGCGATGGTAGCAGTTTCAATTATACGGGAAATAGGACCGGTTATAACTGCGTTAATCTTTGCCGGAAAAGTTGGATCGGGAATTGGGGCAGAGCTGGCATCAATGAATGTAACCGAACAAATTGATGCGATGCAGGTATCGGGCACCAATCCGTTTAATTATCTTGTTGTTACAAGGGTACTTTCGGCAACATTGATGCTTCCGGTATTGGTAGTTTTTGCCGATGCTGTTGGTTTGTTAGGTTCATTTGTCGGCGTTAACTTAAAAGGAAATGTGAGCGCTTACTTATTTTTTTCGCAGATATTTCAGAGTCTCGAATTTAATGATCTGTTCCCGGCTTTCATCAAAACTTTTTTCTTCGGATTTGCAATTGGGCTTATAGGAAGTTATAAAGGATATAATTCAAATAAGGGAACTGAAGGAGTTGGAAAAGCGGCTAACTCAGCCGTAGTATTCGCATCTTTAATGGTTTTTTTAATAGATATGATAGCGGTACAAATTACAAGTTTGTTTCAAAACTAAATCGAGTAATGAGAAGAATGACAGCTAATGCAACCTCTATAAAAACTGAGTATGATAATAAGCAAAACGGTCTTGTCCCAAAGGGACGGATTCCCGTTGTCGTTGAGATGGAACATCTTAAGAAATCTTTTGGGAATAATCATGTGTTGCGGGATATTAATTTAGTGGTTAATAAAGGAGAAAACCTCGTTATACTTGGGAAATCCGGGACTGGTAAATCAATACTAATAAAATGTATTGTGGGATTGGTTGATCTTGATGAGGGTAAGCTTGTTATACTCGGGCAGAATATTTCTGAACTCAAAGATAAGAAGCTAATTGAATTACGCAGAAAGATAGGTTTCCTTTTTCAAAGCGGTGCCCTATATGATTCCATGACAGTTAGAGAAAATCTTGAATTCCCGCTTAGAAGACAATTACGTTCAATATCGAAAGAAAAAATGAACTTGCTGGTAAAAGAAGCATTGGAAAATGTAGGACTCGCTGAGACCATTGATATGACACCTTCAGAACTTTCCGGCGGTATGCGTAAAAGGTTAGGTTTAGCACGAACGTTGATCTTAAAACCTGAGATAATGCTTTATGATGAACCTACAACCGGACTGGATCCTATAACATCAAAAGAAATAAGTAATCTCATTCTGGAAGTACAAAAAAAATATAATACTTCTTCCATCATCATCACACACGATATAGAATGCGCCAGACTCACAGCAAATCGAATCATAGTGATCGAAGATGGAATATGCGCTGCAGAAGGATCATATACCGATCTGGAGAATTCGGCAGATGCATGGATAAGATCATTTTTTGAATAATACATCAGGCAAATTAAAAGAGTAGATCAAATGAAAAAGGATACAACCAACAAAATCAGGCTTGGGATATTCATTTCCCTTGGAATAACAGTATTCATTTTAGGAATATATTTTATCGGTGAGAGGCAGCAATTATTCAGAAGTACCTTTCGCGTAAGCGGAGTATTTAAAGATGTTGCCGGACTTCAAGCAGGAAACAACGTACGGTTCTCAGGAATAAATGTGGGGACTGTAGAAGATATTAGTATAGTTAGTGATACTTCCGTTAGAGTAGAAATACTTATTGATGAAAGCACTCGTAAGTTTATTAAGAAGGATGCAGTTGGAAGTATTGGCTCGGAGGGACTTATGGGGAATAAAATTTTAATTATAAGTCCCGGCACAGGCGGAAAAATGGTAATTGAAAACAACGATACTATTCAAACCGTTCAACCAATAAATATGGATGATGTTCTGATATCATTAAAAACAACTATTGATAATACATCCAATATCACAAATGATTTGTCCAAGATTACAAGCACTATTCAATTAGGAAAAGGAGCAATAGGAAGGTTGTTAATGGATCGATCCTACGCGCAAAATTTCGATTCTACTTTTGTTAATTTGAAAGAGGGCTCAGCCGCATTTAAAATACTTATGGATAAGGCAAAAAGTAGCTGGCTGCTGTGGGGTTTTTAAAATGTGGAAACTCTAGTGCTCTGCCACTAACATTTCTTTAATTTATTTTATCCGCCGTTCCGCTAGGAGCGGAATATTAGTAGAAATATTATTAAGAGACAGTTATAAAGCTCCGTAGGAGCGAAATATTACTCACCCAAAAGTAGTAGTTCCATTTTCATCCCTTTGCCCGATTGAATTAATAGGTTATAGTCGGTACATTATTTCTAATTCAAAAAGAGATTTTCTTTTTTTGAATGACAGGAATTGAAAATCATGTTACATAACAACTTTAAAGGAGGATTCAATGAAGCATATGAACATAGCCATGTTAACGGGGGGTGTTCTGTTAGCTGTAATGATTGCAGGTTGCGGAAGCAGCCCCGTGATAGTCAATCAAGAGGCGTCCACATCAGCGATTCGTGCTGCTGAGGAGGTCGGTGCGTCCAAGGTTCCCAGCGCATCTCTCTATTTACAACTTGCAAAAGAGGAGTTAGAGAATGCCAAGCTGCTTGCAGCAAAGGGCGAGAAGGAACAATCTGAGTCAATGCTGTCGCGTGCTCAAGCCGATGCTGAACTGGCTGTAGCGCTCTCTCGCGGGGATGCCGCCAAGAAGGAAGCCACTCAGGCATTAGAGCGAGTACGAAAGCTCCAACAAGACAACCAATTACCTCAAGAAAGGAAGTGACCTATGAAACCTATCAAATATATAATCATGATAGCATACGCCGGGCTACTCGTTGGCTGCGCTGCAAGCATTACACCGACAGAGCTTATCAACGCACGTCTGGCTTACCAGCAAGCAAGCAAGGGGCAAGCAGCACAATTAGTACCTGCAGAGCTGCACAAGGCACAAGCGGCACTTGCCATCGCTGAGAAGTCTTTCCAAGACGAGCCTGAATCATTCCGTACCCGAGATCTCGCTTATGTCGCTGATCGCAAAGCCAAGATGGCAGAAGCGCTCGCTAACAGTGCTGCTGAAAAAGCAGCCACAGAAAAAGCAAACAAGGATTACCAGGCAGCTCAAACTGAAATTTTAAAAAACACAAAAGAAGACCTGGCTGCCTCGGAGCGAAGCGATTTACTTAAAACTGAGCAGCTTGCCGCAGAGCAAAAAGCACGGCTCGAAGCAGAGAATAGAGCGGCTAAGGCACAAGCAGATCTTGCCAAACTCGCAGCAGTTAAGGAAGAGGCTCGCGGTCTAGTAATTACGCTTTCGGGCAGTGTACTCTTTGCTTCGAACAAATCGGAGCTATTGCCGGCGGCGCAAAATCGGCTGAACCAGGTTGCCGATGCGCTCCTAGCGACTAAAGAGCGGAAACTCGTCGTTGAGGGTCATACGGATTCTCAGGGTTCTTTTAGTCACAACCAGGAGTTGTCACAACAGCGTGCGGATGCAGTGCGTTCTTACCTAATCTCGCGTGGCTACCCAACTGATTTGATTCAAGCTCAGGGAATTGGTGAAAATAGACCGGTCGCAGATAATAGCAGCGCCGAAGGTCGGGCGAACAATCGGCGAGTAGAGATCATAGTCGATCGCACAGCCAAATAGTGACGAAGCATTAACAAATGGCTAAGAGAAACGAGAGGCTTTATCAAAAGTCAGATAGACAGTCATTGCGAGGAGCCTGCCTGCCGCAGGCAAGTTTACGACGAAGCAATCTTTTGTTTCTGATAAAAAAATGAGATCACTTCGTCCCGATGAATCGGGACTCGTGATGACAAACGATCTTTTGAGACAGCCTCTTTCGTACTTTTTTGTTTGCTGCATTTTACTTTTAAGTTTTTCCTGAAAACTCTACTCTTAAATAGTGACAGGCGGAGTAATAGGATTTCTGAGGGATATTTTAGGATATGTAACCAGCAAATTTGAATTAAAAGGAATAAGAAAGCAATAAGCTAATAATTATCACTTTCACAAAATTCTAAAAAGAAGATGCTAAAATTCAAATTACAATGTCTTATGATTTTCTGCATTTTAGGGATATGGAGTGCGCAAGCTCAGCAGAGATATCCTACACTCATTCAATCATCAGACGAGGATGAAATTATAATTCTCTCTGTTGATAAGCCTGTTTACTTTCCCGGCGACACCGTCCGTTTAAAAGTTCAACGTAATGACATCACCGCAACAGTTGTTGTAACTCCAATCTTAATTATTGAAGGGACAACACTAAAATCCATTGGCAGCAACATATATACCGCTTATATTCCTCAAGCTTGCACACCGGGTCAATATCGAGTTCGCCTAAGAGTTCTGGATGCTCAAGGACGTCGTTTTATTTACGAGACAGATTGCATTGTACATGTCGAAGAGCACCAAGTTATAGAGCAGATAAGCAATTATGTACACATTGAACCCGAAGCCGGCAGTAATGATATACAATCGGCTGTAACGCTCGACCGTAGTCAGATTAGAAATCTTCGAGTAATTTTTCAGCGCGATAGAATTCGGTTGGGAATGGGACCACAGTTTGTTACAATAAGGACGACAGTGCAATCGCGAGATGGGACTACGGCACAAACTTCTGAACGGCGTGTCTTAACATTTCGAAGTGACAAGGATCCGAACCGGGACCGTGCTATGTTAATTCAATACCGTACAGCTTACGGTGCCTATGCAGCAATTCGGTCGGAGGAATTTACACAAGTGCGGATACATTTGGACTCCCTTCCCGATTGGGCTACTATCAAGATTAACATTGAACCTGATTACACCATTAAAATTGGAGGTTACGATCGTTCCAACTCATACACTCGCTATTTCCGCGTAACCGGTCCGAAGATTGAAATAGGTTTTTCTCTCGGTATACCTAAAGTTTTGTACGACACGCAAGCAAAAAATACAATAGAATACGGGAACTATAGTGCGATGATACGATTCTATTATGTGGACGAAGTATCGGGACATCGATTCCCGGTTAATTTGGGGGTTGGAACATTCGGTGTTAATTCTCCTCTAGATGTTAATGTCGGACGTGGCGGATTTGCTTTGTCGTTATTCCTTGATGTAGTTGAGATGACGAGGATACTTGGAATCAACTTAAACAAGAAATTCACTGCAGGTCTGGAAGTGGCTCCGTTCTTCCCTATATCAAAGAGGGCGCGGTTTTTAATTAACGCTCAGGTGGCTCTTGCACTCTAAGTTCAGTTCAAACATATTCATTTAAACTCATTTAAAGGAGGTAGTCCTTTTTTCATCCATTTGCCCGATTGAAGAATCCTAAATTCCTTCATATCATATTATTGAAATCAAGAAACTAGTACATGAAATATTTACCAATTACAATTAAAAAGGAGTTATCAAATGAATTCGCTAATAATTAAAGGAAACTGGAATGAAGCCGCAGGTAAACTCAAACAACTATTTGCAAACCTAACTGATGATGATTTACTTTTTAGGGTCTTCTCCCAACTGAGTGGGTGAATTATAGCATAAAAGTGAATAGCAGTC
>CAYVBQ010000040.1:0-28453 GCA_964449775.1 uncultured Melioribacter sp.
ACTGCTATTCACTTTTATGCTATAATTCACCCACTCAGTTGGGAGAAGACCCACTTTTATATTGGCTCTAGGTCCAACAATGCCAAATCTTCTCGCATATTTATTTATAATGACAATTGGTGAAGCGATGTGGCAGCCAAGATTTTTACAGTGGGTGGCTGAAATTGCACCGAAGAATATGACAGGAATTTACATGGGCATTGGACAGTTCCCATGGTTCATGACAAAGGTAATTACCAGTCTTTATTCCGGTTGGTTCTTGATGAATTATTGTCCATCAGACACTCTGCCTTCTCAAATGAATACAGAATTCATGTGGTTGATTTACGGTTTCATTGCTATTATAAGTCCGGTTGGCTTGTTCTTAGCTCGTGGCTGGATGATGAAAGGATTTAAGACCAAACATGGGGAGTAAAGACTTCTAAGTTGGCAGGTATGGATCATTCTGCAATAAGTCGTTAAAATTCATTAAATTTCATTCGCAAATATTCTCTTGGAAGAGTGGACCTCGCAAAGCAATATATAATTCAGTGCATAGTAGCGGCAGCTAATAATCTCCGGTTAAGTTCGGAGAAAATAGAAACTGTTGCACTTATTCGTGAACGGTTGAACTCTACTGAAAATCTTTCCGATGAAATAAAAAATTTAAAGAAGATAACCGAACTTTCAAAACTTGGTATCAAGTTGGGTGAAATTCATTCATTCCTTGAAACCGGTAAATATGATTTTGCAAAATTCTCGGACAAATTCAAAGAGCATAGTTACAGTTTGGTTAGTGAGATGAATGTTATGCTCGATGTTTTAACCCCAAATGCTGCAAGAACAGTTTTTCGGAAAGTTGAAGAGAAATCACTAAATATAGACCCATCAAAACGTGTTATAAAATCCGCTGTTGATAGTTCAGAACAAACTATTAACATTACTCCCGAGATTGAATTACCGCGAAGATCTCATGCTGATGAATTACGCGAAGCGATAATTTTTGAAGAACTGAATAAAGATACTTCATTAGATTTTGAAAATTATGAAGAAAAAGTTTTACGTCCTGTTAAGGAACTCGACTCATTTCTGAACCGCGTAATGAAATATGAATTCACGGAAAATGAGATTAAGGGGCACATAAGAAAAATGACAGAAAATGCGGAGATGTCAAAGAAGATTGGATTTGAGATTCTTTCGAATATGCATGCAGTTTTTGCGCGGGGATTGGAACTTATCGATAAGAAAAAAATTGCTGCAAGTCCAAATGTTGTTGAATCATTAAGAGCTTGTTTAATTGTGATTGTCGCAGTCGTGAGAGGTAAAGAAGTTGATATAACAAGCTACCTCAATCGAGCGGAAAATTTTGGAAGAACCATTATTGCTAATCAAAAGGAAAGATAAATGGAGTTATACGCAGTTATAATGGCAGGCGGTGTTGGATCAAGATTCTGGCCCAGAAGTAAAGAAAAAAAACCCAAGCAATTGATCAGAATCGTTGGTGAGAATACAATGATTCAGGATACGGTAAAACGTCTTGAAGGTTTAGTGGCAAACGATCGTATCTACATCGTAACGAATAAAGTTCAGAAGATGCGTGTTAAAGAACAGTTGCCGCAAATTCCCGAACAAAATATTATTGATGAACCGTTTGGTAAGAATACTGCCGCATGTATCGGTTTAGCTTCGGTGATAATTAAAAATAAAAACGAAGATGCTGTAATGATAACTCTTCCGGCAGATCATTTGATAAAAGACGATGAAGAATTTAGAAAATGCTTATCTAAAGCTGCAGAATTTGCTGATAAATCAAAAGGTCTTGTTACCATCGGTATTACGCCTACCCGTCCGGAAACCGGTTACGGATATATTCAGTTTGATGAAAATGAAGTTGATCAGAATATTCATAAGGTTCTCACTTTCGCCGAGAAACCAAATATCGAAACTGCGCAACAATTCCTAAAAGCCGGAGATTTTTTGTGGAATTCCGGAATATTCATCTGGCGGGTTGATACAATTCTCGATGAAATGAAAAAATATTTACCGGATCTGTCTGATGGCCTTGATAAAATTAAAGAAGTTGTCGGAACAACGGAGTTTGATAAACAAGTAGTTCAGGTATATGGACAGTTAAAAAGTATTTCAATTGATTATGGTGTAATGGAAAAATCAGATAAAGTATTTCTTACGAAAGCAGATTTTTATTGGAACGATGTTGGAAATTGGGAAGCAGTTTATGAAATTTCGGATAAGGATGATGAAGGTAATGTTGTAATTGGAGATGTTTACACAGAAAAAACTTTTGGGTCATATATTTTCTCTCCAAGAAAATTTACAGCTGCAATTGGTCTTGAGAATCTGATTATTATTAACACCAATGAATCTTTATTGATCTGTCATAGGAATAACGCACAGGATGTTCGCCAGGTTGTGGATCATCTTAAAATGAATAAACGAAACGAACTTGTTTAAGGGATTAATTCGATTATGGTGCAAAAGCTAATTACTGAAGATGATGTTAAAAAAGCGCTGAAGAGCGGTAGCAGAGAAATTGTTGTTGAAAAAGGAACCGTTCTAACTCCACTTGCAAAAGATCGAATTCATTATTCCGGTTTGAAAATTGTCTCGAGTATTTCATCTTCCCCTTCGTATGATTCAAACGCACAAGTAAAGATTTGCATCGGATCGGATCATACCGGCGTTAAGATGAAAAAAGTTTTGTATGATAATCTAAAATCAAAAGGTTTTGAACTGTTCGATGTCGGCACTTTTACTGAAGATGCGGTTGATTATCCTGACATTGCTTATAAAGTTGCCAACTGTGTGGTAATTGGAGAAGTAAAATTCGGAATTATTATTGACGCAACGGGAATTCCATCTGCAATTACGGCAAATAAAATTCCCGGTATTCGCGCAGCAACTTGCTATAATGAATTTTCAGCAAAGAGTTCAAGAGAACATAACGATGCAAATATTTTGGTTGTTGGCGCCCGTGCTTTAGGCGAAGAAACAATCAAATCAATTGCAGATATTTGGTTGTCCTCTAAATTTCTTGGAGACCGGCATCAAAAGCGGCTTGATAAAATTAAGGCGATAGAAGAGAAATTCTCTAAGTATTAGTAAGAGTTATATGCACAAATTTGAAACTATATAATCTTCTCAGATTTAGATATCTTTGATAAAGAAAAATCAAATAGGTAAAAAAGTGAATTCGAAACACTTAATAATAAAGGGCGATTCCAGATGTATGAGTGAACTGAATGATGAATCTGTTCATTTAGTAATCACATCTCCACCATATTGGCAATTAAAAGATTATGGAACTGACGATCAAATTGGTTTTAATGATAGTTATGAGAGTTATATCAATAATCTTAATCTTGTGTGGAAAGAATCCTATCGTGTTCTTCATAATGGATGTAGGCTGTGCGTTAATATAGGCGACCAGTTTGCACGTTCCGTTTATTATGGGCGATACAAAGTAATCCCTATACGAACTGAAATAATAAAATTCTGTGAGACAATAGGTTTTGATTATATGGGAGCTATTATTTGGCAGAAGGTTACAACGACTAATACTACCGGTGGTGCGACAATAATGGGATCTTTCCCTTATCCGCGCAATGGCATACTAAAATTGGATTATGAGTTTATTCTCATATTCAAAAAAAACGGAACAGCACCTGTAGTGTCAAAAAAAGAAAAAGAACTTTCCAAGTTAACCACTGAAGAATGGAACACATATTTTCAAGGGCATTGGAATTTTGGCGGCGCAAAACAAGATAGTCATATTGCAATGTTCCCCGAAGAGCTTCCCAAACGACTTATTAAAATGTTCTCATTTGTAGGCGATACAATTCTTGACCCGTTCCTTGGAAGTGGAACCACTTCTTTAGCAGCTAAGAATTTAAATAGAAATTCTGTTGGCTATGAAATCAACTCTGAATTTATACCAATCATCAATGGAAAATTATCCGCTAATGAAAATAAAATGTTTGAAGAACACTCGTATGAATTTTTAATCCAAAAAAATGTTCAAATAGATTTCAATAAAGAAATTAAAATGCAACCATATATATTTAAAGACCCTCACAAACTTGATAAAAAAATTGACCCAAGAAAACTTCAGTTCGGATCCAAGATTGATAAGAATGGAAGTTCAAAAAGAGAAGAACTATTCAAAGTCAAATATGTTGAATCAGTAAAAACAATAGTATTAGATAATGATCTTACAGTTAACCTTATCGGAATTGATCCTTATCCATTAAACTGGAAAATTCTTGGAGAGGATGTTAATTATGAGGGGATTAAATTCCTTGAAGAGAAATTTCGCAACGGCAAGGTATATTTGAAATTTGATCAAGAGAAATATGATGTGGATGGGAATCTTTATAGTTATGTCTATTTGGAAAACAAAACATTTATTAATGCGCATCTACTTAAGAATGGATTTGCACAAGTTGATACTAAGAATAAATATGCTCAATTCAATAAATTTAGTAAAATAGTTCAAGAGCGCGATATGGTTATTAAAGAACAATTAAAGGATCATAGAATTGCCTTCTAAACGATACTCAAAAGACTTTGGTAAAAAGGAAAAAGTTCTTAACTATTCTTGTCAAACATATCAACTTTCAAGACCCAATAAAGTTGGTGCTGTTATGGCATTGATTAGAGAATGTCAGCCCCAAACTATTGAAGAATGGGAAAAATGGTATTTTGAAAATGCCTATACCGAGGGGAGACAACAATCAAAGATTACAAAGGAAAATTTAAATGAACTTGGCGAACGCCTTTATGTAAAGATAAAGGAAATTGTAATTCCAGAGTGGTCAGAGGCATTTGATCAACTTACTTTACAGGATTGTATAGACTATATATTCAACCTCACTATCAATAGAACTTTCGATGGATTTCTTCGAGAAAAATCTGTTGTCGAAGATAATTTGGCAAAGAGATTTCCAGAAGTTCGATTTGAACAAAGCGATCCGGAATTGGATCATGCGGGAGACATCGATTACCTTGGCTGGGTAGGCAACAAAGCATTTGGTATTCAGATCAAGCCGGTTACAGCCAAAGCAAATTTTGGCAATTACTCTATTACCGAAAGAATGAAAGCAAGCTTTGATGACTTTACTGAGCGTTTTGGCGGAAGAGTCTTCATCATTTTCAGTTTTGATGGCGAAATAGGCAACGCCAATGTGCTGGATCAGATCAAAGAAGAAATTGCACGTTTAGGATTAAAATAGATGAAAAATATATTGGGCTTCAGATCAAGCCAGTCAGTGAGGGTATTCAACTTCCAGAAATATTCAAAGAAAGAGCTATTCAAGAAGAAACCCACCTTAAATTCACCGAAGTATTTGGCGGAAAAGTTTTTTATGTTTTTTCAACAAAAATAAATGGTAAAAAAGAAATTGTTAATAAAGAAATTATTGACGAAATCAAAGCTGAAGTAGAAAGACTGAAAAAACTATAAAGTGCATACAACAAGCCAATCAAGCGGACGCCGTTTTTCAATCCTGCTTTGTAGGTTGTTACTGCTTGTTTTGCTAAAATAATTTGTTGTTTAACATTGTTCATTAAAATAAATCGTTATTAATTATTGGCATTGTTCTTCATGAGGCATTGCTGTTCAGGGCTGCTTGTTAGCGGTAAGGTCGTTAGTTTTGTTTACCAATCGTTCATAATTTCATTTCACAAATTGAGTATCACTCTTGTATATTGAAAAATCTTTTGTAGAATCCGTTGAAAAAATTACCGGCGAAATATTTTTAATGAAAGTATTTTCGCCTGCTATAGCATACACTGCAAAACCGGGACAGTTTTGTAATATCAAAGTTTCTGAAAACGATTTCCCGCTTCTTAGAAGACCCTTTAGTGTATGTAATGTTGAGGGAGATTATATTTTCTTTTTGTTTGATATTCATGGTGAAGGGACAAAAATATTATCATCAAAGAAAAATGGCGACACAGTTGAATTGCTGGGACCTCTCGGAAAAGGTTTTATTTTTGACGATGATTATGATACAGCATTAATAGTTGCCGGCGGATTGGGTGCGGCTCCTTTCCCATTCTTAATTAAAAATCTTCCGGAAGATAAAAATGTTATCTGTCTTGTTGGCGGAAGAACTAAAAAAAATATTGTTACATATGGATTGAAAAATATTGCGATTGCAACTGATGATGGTTCAGATGGTTTCAAAGGAACCGTGATTGATTTGCTTAAGGACGAAATTGGGAATGTTTCCAGGAAGAAGTTCAGGATATTTGCATGCGGACCGAACCCAATGCTAAAAGCACTTCAGAAGTATAGCATCGAAAACAACTTCGATTGTCAAATATCGGTTGAATGCGCTATGGCTTGCGGATTTGGAATTTGTCAGGGCTGCCCGGTAGATTCTGCCTCCGGTGAATCATACCTTCTTGTTTGTAAAGATGGTCCCGTCTTTAATGCAAATGCGGTGAAGTTATGAATAGTGTTGACCTCTCAGTAAATATTGGCGGATTGAAATTAAAAAATCCGGTTCTTCTTGCATCAGGCACTGTAGGTTATGGTCATGAGATTGCCGAATTCATAGACCTAAATAAACTTGGCGGTATCGTAACTAAGTCGCTATCATTAAAACCGCGTAAAGGTAATCCTCCGCAGAGAATCGTTGAAACTCCTTCGGGAATGTTAAATGCTATCGGATTAGCAAATGTTGGTGTTGAAGCGTTCATAAAAGATAAAATTCCTTTCTTAAGAAAATTAGATACAACTTTGATCTGTAATATTGCAGCGAGCTCGATTGAAGAGTATGTTGAATGCGTTCACATATTGACTGGCGAAGATACGATCAAAGCATTCGAAATAAATGTTTCTTGTCCAAATGTAAAAGAAGGCGGTCTAGAATTTGGCAACGATCTCAGTGCAGTCGGTAGGATAACGGAAAAAGTTAGAAGTGTTACAAAGAAACCGATCATCATAAAACTTTCTCCAAATGTCTCCCGGATATCTGACTTTGCGAGAGTTGTTAAAGAGAATGGCGGGAATGCAGTTTCTGCGATTAACACTTTGGTTGGGACATCCTTTGACATCTATACAAGAAAACCAAAAATAAAAAATATTACAGGTGGTCTATCCGGTCCGGCTATCAAACCGGTAGCATTAGCAAAAATTCTTGAGATAAAAAGAAATACCGATATTCCGATCATCGGTATCGGCGGAATAATGAATTGGAAAGATGCAATTGAGATGATGATTGTTGGTGCGTCTGCATTTCAAATCGGTACGGTTAATTTTATCAATCCAACTGCTGGTATTGAAATTCTTAATGGATTGATCTCTTTCTGCGAACAAAACGAAATCAAAAATATTTCTGAAATAACCGGTTCATATCAGATTTAGCTATGAATATTGAATCCGCACTCGATAAACTATTCTCGCTTCACCAATTTGGGATGAAGTTAGGATTGGAAAACATTCTTAATTTGCTTGAGCAAATTGGAAACCCGCACAAGAAACTAAAAACATTTCACGTTGCCGGATCTAACGGAAAGGGAAGTACTGCTTCTTTCATCGCAAGCATATTAATGGAAGCCGGCTACAAAGTAGGACTTTACACTTCACCTCATTTTAGAATATATAACGAACGAATTCGTATCAACGGTAAAATGATTAACGATGAGTATGTAGCCGCTTTCATTACAAGTCTGGAAGAATACATCGAGAAGAACAGTCCAACATTTTTTGAGATTACTACGGCACTTGCTTTCAAATATTTTGAAGAACAGCACGTAGATTATGCTGTTATAGAAACCGGACTTGGCGGAAGATTGGACGCAACAAATGTAATTCACCCGATAGCTTCTGTAATTACATCAATAAGTTTAGAGCATACACAGCATTTGGGAAACACGATCGAAAAAATTGCTTTTGAAAAAGCCGGTATTATCAAATCAAATTCAATTGTCTTCACCGGGCGCGTTCCTGTCGAAGCTAAGAAAGTATTCGAAGAAACAGCATCGCAATGCGGGAGTAAATATTTTCCCATTGATAATTATTTGAAGATGGAAAAGGAAAGAGTAGTAATTACGTGCAAAGAAAAATTGTTTTCGTTGTACTTCACTCCTCTTCAAGGTGATCATCAACTTTTAAACGCTGCTTTAGCAATAAAGATAGTGGATGAATGCCTGAGTTTGAAAAATGGATTAGTTTATTCAAACGGAATAAAGAACGTTATAAATAACACCGGCATTGAGGGCAGATATGAAATAGTAAATGCTCGTCCGAAGATAATCTTCGATTCAGCACATAACCTGGAGGGTATCACTTCTTTTATAGAGGAGTTTTCTAAAGAATATAAATCTTACTCTGAACGGGTCTTAGTATTTGGGGCTATGAGAGATAAAGCAATCGATGAGATGCTTTTGGCACTCAAACCGTATTTCACTACAATTTACGTGACAAAAATTGATATTGACCGCTCTGCAACAACCGAAGAATTGCGTACAATAGCCTCATCGGTAGGTGTGGAGGTTAATTCACTCAAAGATCCGGTCTCATTCGTTAATGGTTTTTTCGGGAGATCTAATAATCAGTGCCTGGTGGTGCTTGGAAGTATGTATTTGTTGGGGGAAATAAAATCTCAAATGTTTAAGGAAAAGGCTTGACAAAGTGCTAAAGGGAGACTAATTTTCAGCTGTGCCTCAATAGTCTTCAGCAATAATAATTCACATTTATTAATTATCATAAATTCCTCATAATTATTAGCCTTTATTGAAAATCAAAAAAATATCTCATAAGTAATAGGACTCACTCATGCCAATGGACATTTCAGAACTGCAATCAAAAAAGATTGTTGATCTCTACAAGATTGCTAAAGATTTTACAATAGCAGGATACAGCGATCTCCGCAAACAAGAACTCATCTTTAAAATTCTCGAAGCTCAATCTCAAAAAGACGGACTGACATTCTCGAAAGGCGTATTGGAGGTCTTAGCGGATGGTTATGGTTTCTTGCGTTCTGCAGATTATAATTATCTGCCATCGCCGGATGATATATATGTATCGCCTTCACAGATCAAACGGTTCAGTTTAAGAACAGGAGATTTTGTAAGCGGGCAGGTGCGTCCACCAAAAGAAGGTGAGCGTTTCTTTGCTTTACTTCGTGTTGAAGCTGTAAACGGCAAAGATCCGGAAGCCATAAGAGAACGTACTTTATTTGATAACCTAACGCCTCTC
Source organism: uncultured Melioribacter sp. (assembly GCA_964449775.1). Classification (GTDB taxonomy): domain Bacteria; phylum Bacteroidota; class Ignavibacteria; order Ignavibacteriales; family Melioribacteraceae; genus Fen-1258. The sequence continues at coordinate 9,206 of CAYVBQ010000040.1, forward strand.
TATCCTACGAAAAGATTAAAATTAGAATCCTCGCCGGGTGAATATTCGATGCGTATTATTGATATGCTCTCTCCAATTGGTAAAGGGCAGAGAGGATTAATTGTTTCACCTCCGAAAGCCGGTAAAACAGTTATCCTACAGAAAATGGCAAACTCAATCTCTCGTAATCATCCTGAAGTAAAGATTATTATGTTACTAATAGATGAACGCCCTGAAGAAGTAACAGATATGCAGCGTTCTGTTCAAGCTGAAGTAATCAGTTCTACTTTTGATGAACCGGCAGAACGTCACGTTCAGGTTGCAAATATGGTTATTGAAAAAGCAAAACGTATGGTCGAAGCCGGTGATGATGTTGTGATTCTTCTAGACTCTATTACACGTCTTGCAAGAGCACATAACACAGTAATTCCTCATAGCGGAAGAATTCTTTCCGGTGGTGTAGATGCAAATGCTCTTCACAAACCAAAAAGATTTTTCGGTGCCGCCCGAAATACGGAAGATGGAGGAAGTCTAACAATCATTGCCACCGCTCTTGTTGATACCGGAAGCCGTATGGACGAAGTTATTTTTGAAGAGTTTAAAGGTACGGGCAATATGGAGCTTGTCCTCGATAGAAATCTTTCAGATAGAAGAATATTCCCGGCAATAGATGTCCTTAAATCAAGTACAAGAAAAGAAGAACTTCTTTTCAAAGAAGATGAATTAAATAAAGTATGGATACTAAGAAAAATTATTTCAGATTTTGATTCTACCGAAGCGATGGAATTTTTACTTGATAAAATGAGGGGAACTAAAAACAATAAAGAATTTATGATGAGTATGAATAGTTAACGCGATGAACGACCGCTTAAGATGATAACGCTTGCATTCACATGTGGTGATATAAACGGAATCGGTCCAGAAATCTGTATTAAAACAATCAATACAATTTATAATCCTGCTGAAAGAAAAATTGTCTTGTTCTGTCCGGCTAATGTTTTTGAAAACGCTGCTTCAAAATTTATTGTTTCATTTGATCATGAGATTTTAAAAGACACTAATCCCATCAATCTGAATGCTGAGAATGTAACAATTGTTGATCCCGGCAAATTCAAACAAAACATCGGCAGACCGACAAAAGAATCCGGTAGAGTTTCCTTAGTAGCGTTAAAAAAGGCATTTGAATTAGTTAATTCAAAAAATGCCGGTGCAATTATCACTGCTCCCATCTCGAAAACGGCTTTCAAATTAGCCGGTGTAAAATACCCCGGACAAACAGAATTGCTTGCCGATCTATCAAAGACAAGAAATTATTTAATGATGTTTCTTTCCGAACAATTCATTTGCGCGTTGGCAACAATTCATGAGCCGATCAAAAATGTGAGTAAATTATTGTCGAGGAAACTCGTTAAGTCCTCACTCAAAGTTTTGATACAATCATTGGAACAAGATTTAGGTATTACGAATCCAAAAATTGCCGTACTTGGTTTGAATCCTCATGCCGGTGAAAATGGAAAGATCGGTCGGGAAGAAATTGAATCAATCAGACCGGCTATAAATTCACTCAAAAATAGTTTTGTTGAAGGACCATTTGTACCAGATGCTTTCTTTGCGAACCAATTACACAAAACCTACGATGCTGTTTTAGGAATGTACCATGATCAAGTTTTAATTCCATTCAAAATGATGAACTTCAATAGTGGAGTGAATTTTAGCGCAGGACTTCCGATCATTCGCACATCACCGGATCACGGTACAGCATTCGACATTGCAGGAAAAGGAATAGCCGATCCTTCTAGTATGATTGAAGCTGTTAAGTGGGCAGAAATTATTATTTCTAATCGGAGAAGAATTAAAAGTGCCCGCTAAAGCTTATTCTGCGATCGCCGAAATTTATACTCACATGATGCGCTCAATTGATTATAAAAAGTGGGCTGAATATATCTTAGAAATAAGCAAAGAAGTAAAGAAGAAAAAACTTACAGTTTTGGAACTTGCAGGCGGAACCGGTGCAATTGCAGATCTGTTGTATGCAAAAATGAAAATAATATCCACAGACATTTCTTTTGCAATGCTTTCAAAAAATGAAGAGGGATCAGTTATAAAAGTATGCTGTGATATGATAAATCTTCCTTTCAAGAATAAATTTGATTTCGTTTTTTCTACTTTTGACAGTGTGAACTATCTAAATACCAAAGAGAAGTTTTTAAGGTACCTTCAAAGTGTTAGTGGTTGTATCTCTGATGATGGTGTGGTCGCATTCGATGTAAGTCTCGAAAACAACAGTAAAAAATTTGAAAAGTACCTTAACAGGAGAGGTAAGGTTAACGGAATTACTTTTCAGCAAAGGAGTCTTTATAATCCGAGTACGCGGATTCATTATAATCATTTTACATTAACACTTGCCAATGGTCAAAAGGTTGAAGAAATTCACAAGCAGAAAATATATCGTTTTGAAGAATATTTTGATTTTATTGACAGATCTGATTTTTACGTTCACAAGTGTTATAAGGCATTCACTTTTAAAAATGCCGATGCAGAAACGGAGCGCGCTCAATTTATTCTAAAGAAGAAGAAACCATGTTAACATTTAACTCAGTTGACTTTAATTATAAAAACCAGCCGGTATTCTCAGACCTTAATCTGCAGATTGAGCAGGGTGAATTTGTATTCATGATTGGCAAGAGCGGTGTTGGAAAAACAACTTTGCTAAGGATGATTTTTATGGATCTATTCCCAGATTCGGGATATGTTGAAGTGGGCGACTATTCATCGGAAACGATTCAGGAAAAAGATTTACCATTCCTGCGCAGAAAAGTTGGAATGGTATTTCAAGATTTTCAACTTTTATCCGATAGAAATGTTTATGATAATTTAGCATTTGTCTTGCAAGTAACCGGTAATCCGCGTAAAGTGATTAAGAAAAAAGTTATGAATGCTTTATCGGAAGTGGGATTGGCGCACAAACAAAAAAATATGCCTCATCAACTTTCCGGTGGTGAAAAGCAGCGGGTTGCAATTGCTCGCGCCATGATCAACGATCCGTTTTTAATTTTAGCCGATGAGCCAACGGGCAACCTAGATCCGGAGACATCCGAAGAGATATTAACCATTCTAAAAAAAATTAATACGAGAGGAACATCTGTGATCTTTGCTACTCATAATTATGAATTGGTCAGAAAATTTGATGCAAAGATAATCAAACTTGATGGTGGGAAAGCAGTGAAGGTACTAATTAAGAAGAAAGGGGAGAGTTATTAATCTGTTTTCATCTTTTCTAGTATATTGCTTGTAACATAATCTATTTCTTGCGCACCATCTATCTCGATAATAATTGCTTTATCATGGTAGAATTCAAACACAGGCGCGGTTGTTTCGTGATAAACTTTTAATCTTCTTCTTATAACTTCTTCATCGTCATCTTTTCTCTTATAATAACTGTTGAGAGACCTGCAAACATGACACGAATAATTCTCTGTGTAATCGGTTTTTACAATTATATTCCCGCATTTACTGCAAACCAAGCGGTTGCTCAATCGTGAAATAATTATTTCGTCTTTCGCATCAAGTTTTATCAGAATTGGTTTTCCGTTCTTAATTTCAGCTAATATTTTATTTAGAATATGAGCTTGTTGAATAGTTCTTGGAAAGCCGTCAAGTATGAAACCATTTTTACATCTTTCGTCCAGCAGCACATCCTTAATTAATTCTGCCATTATTTCATCCGGGACAAGTCCGCCTGCCTCAACAATTTCTTTAGCTTTTTTGCCAAGGTCAGTCTCTTTCTTAATCGCTTCACGAAGTATATCGCCGGTGGAAATATGTGCAATTCCTAATTTTACCGCTAATATTTTTGCTTGTGTACCTTTACCGACACCGGGTGAACCAAAAATGATGATTTGCATAGTAGTTGAGTTTTATGAGGGAATCATTATAAAATATTTCTAAAAGTAAATTAAACAGATTTGCCAAAAGATGCCAATGAACTTGTTACTTGGGTGCAATTCTTTTTTGTTCAAAGAATTTTTCAAGGAGAGATTTCGATTCGTCCGAATAGATACCTGAATAAACCGCTGGTTTATGGTTATACTTACCACTCTCGATGATATTAAAAAGTGATCCGCATGCACCAAATTTTGGTTCAAACGTTGCAAAGTAAAGGTTCTTAATTCTTGAAAGTAGTATTGCGCCGCTGCACATCACACACGGTTCAACCGTTACATAAAGGTCGCATTCATCAAGAAATTTGGAACCAAGATTGTTGGATGCAGCCGTAATAGCAAGCATTTCGGCATGTGCGGTGGCGTCATTCAACATTTCAGTTTGATTAAACCCGCGCCCAATTATTTTATTTTGATGAACAACCACAGCCCCGATAGGAACCTCATCTGCTTCCAAAGCTTTTTCTGCCTCTTGAAGTGAAGCATACATATACTTGTAAACGTGTTCTTGGAAAAGCATAATTAATAATTGAGAATTTAGAATTGCGAATTGAGAATTATTAACAGGAAAACTGAGACAGAATATGAGAATGCGATTTTATTAAAACGAAAATGCTTTTTATTTTTAATCCTTATTCTCCAGAGTTGTTATTGAAATTCACAATTCTACATTCTCAATTTGCAATTAAATAAGTACGCCCGGAAGGATTCGAACCCTCAACCCTCAGATCCGAAGTCTGATGCTCTATCCAGTTGAGCTACGGGCGCAAATATATGTACAATGGTTGATGGGTAATAGAAGATGAAAAACAATCAATTTTCCATCAACCTTCATACATCTTCCATCAACCATTAATTTTTGTACACCCGTAGGGATTCGAACCCCAAACCTTCTGATCCGTAGTCAGATGCTCTATCCAATTGAGCTACGGGTGCATCTTTAAATTTGGAAAGTTAGTTACTGTAAACATTCCGGGTGCAAATATACTACTCAGAGTTATAAGATTCAATTTCCGGTATTCGGAGAGACCCCTAGTTAAAGTTCTCAAATCCGATATAGGGATTGAAAACAAGGTAAAAATAGAAATTCACAACGAGGTTTTTTTTAAAAGGAGATTTTTAATTTTAGAAAGCTATCGTTTACTCGTAATGAACAGCAAACTGACCCGGGTAATGCGCTGCACCTTCACACTTATGCCCGCCACATCTACTTGCATACTTTCCGGGTAAGTATTGGACTTTGTGAGTTATTTGCCTCCTCATCCAGTATGCCTGCCTCTTATGTGATTTCTGTTCGTCGGGTCAGTTCACCACGGCGAATTTGCTATCGGCTTCCTTCGGATTTCACCTCACGATAAACACCCTTGCCATTCAGCTTATGATTCTTCTTACCAGGCTCATAGGAGACTTTCACTCCCAAGTCCGGGCGCACAAACAAAAAAGGTCACCGTTCAAGGTGACCTTTTTAGATTTATTGAATATGTTTTAAGCTAATTTGATCTATACAAAGTATGCTTGATGACATGCGTAAAGAGCAAGACCAATAGCCACAAGCACAACGAACAAGAATATTGATGCACTTAATTTTTTCATGTTATACCTCACTCTTTTGAGTTATCTGATATTTTCTGGTTATTTAATTAATATCATTTTTTTAACTGCAACAAAGCTGCCTGCGGTTATTCTATAAATATAAGTTCCGCTTGCTACTTTGCTTCCAGCATTATCCATTCCACTCCATTCAATTGAATGGTTACCTGCCAACATCTCATTATTTACTAATGATCTTACTTCTCTGCCAAGCATATCGTAAACCTTAATGGATACGAAAGAATTTTGTGGAAGCGAGTACGTTATGATAGTTGTTGGATTGAATGGATTAGGATAATTCTGTGATAACTCAAAAGATGTAGGTATAACCTGCTCGTTTGGTACGTCTGTAACACCGCCAGTCTTGAACGAACTGATAGCAGAATAGTTTGATGATTGTGTACTTGTCTTCGATCTAGCTCTCCAATAATATGTGCTATTTGATTCAAGATTTGTTGCCTTATAGCTCGGCTGTTTAAGATTGTTAACCAACAATGCTGAGCTCATATCAGAATTTTTCGATAATTCTAGATCATAAGAAAGATCTGACTCGCTCTTTGCTGGTACTAACCATGAAAGATTGACGGCGGTTGAATTTAGATTCATTCCAATTATCGGATTAGCTGGTAATACCACGACTGGTGATGCACCCGGTGATACTGTGAACTGTGCAACTGATGAATAGTTAGAGACTGTCGCCGGGGTTGAAGCTAATCTTGATCTTACTTGCCAGTAATATGTAACTCCTGGCGTTAGACCCGATAATGCGTAAGAATTTGTGACTAACCAACCTGTTGAACCGCCGTTGGGTGATGAAATATTTACAAGCACTCCACCACCGCTAAGTGTTGGATTTGATGAATATATTAATTGATATTCTAACGCTGATGTTGAATATGCATACCATGTTAATGACGGGCTTTGTGTCGTTACAACTGTTCCGCCAGTTGGAGAAACCGGAGTAGGAATTGTTGCACCTGTATATCCTGTTGATGTATTAATCACAAACGATTCAGTACCATACCAAGTTGATGAACCAGTTACTTTTATTCTCCACCAATAATTTCCATCTGATAAAGATGCTGTTGGGTAAGAATAACCGGGAACTCCAGTAACATTCACTTCTAGAGCTGTGGAAAAATTACTTGTATTATCAACATCTATATCAAATGTAACACCTGGAATATATAAACCTAAATACCAATACAATGTAGGTGTACTTGTGTAAACTGTTTGACCACCAATTGGATAACTCTGATATACCGGTATACTTGATGCCGTTGAATAATACACTACAAAGCTTCCTTCTAGACTTGTTGTGAATGATCCAAATCCTGAAGTTGTGGATGCATCAATTACATAATAATAAGTCTGACCAACAGTTAAACCTGGGATAGTTTGATATAGATTTGTAGTGGTAGCAGTAGTGATCGTATAGACAGTCGTAGCTGTTCCGTATTTAATTCTATAATAAATACCGCTCGTGTAAAAATAATTATTTAAATACCAGTATACTGTTGGTGAAGTTGTATATACTGTTATTCCTCCTGTTGGATATGAAAGTATTGCAGTTGGAGGACCGGGTACTGTAAATCTCCATATAGAGGAAATGCTAATTAATGTTCCGGTAAGAGTATAAGATTTAACTCGCCAATAATAATCTCCTGCCGGTAGTGTCGTATATGTGAACGGGAAATTATAATTTGTCAAACTTGTGTATGCGGTTGGAAATCCTGTTACAAATGATCCAAATCCACTACTACTTGATAATTCTACTCTATACTGTACACCGCTTACACCAGTATACCAACTAAAATATACTACATTGCCTATTAACGTTGATAAATGAATCGGAGCCACTAATTGTGGTATCGCTGGTGCGATGGTAGTAAACTGAATTACTGATGAAGTCGTAGAATTAGAACCTTGTGTAGCAGTAACCCTAACATAATAAATGGTACCGTTAGTTAATGCACTCGCATCTGGAATTGTCCAAGGAGTAGTTTCATTACCAGCAGGGTTGTATACAATAGTTGTAAAACCATTATCTGTAGCTACTTGAACATTATAAGTAACCGCTCCAGAACCAGACCAGGTCCAAGTAAAAGTCGGTGTTATTATAACTCCGGTTTGTAGATCAGTCGGGGATGTAATTACTGGTGCAGGAATAGTTACTGTTGTAAAACTAGCACCTGTTCCAGTCTGATTAGCTTCAAGATCCTTTTTTGCAGTTACTCTAATAATATAAGCCTGGTTGTATAAAAGAGTATTTGTGAATACTCTTGATGTTAATGTACCAGCTATACCAGCAACTTCACTATTCCAGCTTCCTCCACCATTTGAGCTATAATCAATATCAAATGTTACTCCAGTTGTCCCTCCAGCAAATGTCCATGTAGCTGTTGGGTTTACTGAAACACCTGTACCAGTTGGTCCCGTTACTGATGGTGTTGCTATTCGTGTTGTAAATGAAAAATTTTGCCATAAACCATTATCAGCTCCGCCATTAACACCGTCATCATTGTTGTCAGTATCTCTGACACGCCAATAATAGGTTGTGTTGTAAGCTAATGCTGTTACTATTATAGCTGATACACCTCCAACGGAAATTACTTGACCCGCCTCTAATAAGCTGGAATAACCACTATTTGTATGAATTTCAAAATCATACAAATTTGGATTCACACCAGCAGCTATTGCAGTCCATGTAAAAGTAGTCGTAGTTTGAGCTACTCCTGTCGCACCGTTTGTTGGAGATATTGCTGGAGCTTGAGCAAAGACTACGTTTAAGCTGAGTAACGTAATCAATGCTAAAAAAGTTAATTTGTTTTTCATAAAGCACCCTCTTATGAGTTATAAAATATTTTTACTACTCGGCTGTTATTTTTTTTCGGCTGGTACTACAATATAAATTTGTTTTTCATAGTTAACCTCTTATTGAGTTATAAAATAAATAATAACTCGGCTGTTAGCTGGTTTAGTATTCAAGAAAAACTTTTTTTTAATGTATGAACAAGATATCTATTTAATTACCTATTGTAAATACCCTTCCCCTTCTTTAAAGTAATTTAGAATCTTGTTATTTCGGCTGGTAACTGATAGGAACTTAATAGTTGGCAATATAATTGTCAAGAAAAATCTTAAAGTATTTAATAAATTTTTGTATAGAACAAGTTTATAGATTTCGCCAATCTGGAGCTTAAATTATTTTGTTTTGTTATTAAGTTATGAGTCTAATCTAAAAAGGTTATTATTGTCATTGCGAGGCGTTTTTTGCCGAAGCAATCTAACGATTTCGAAGTAAATTCTAAAGATTGCTTCGCTCCGCTCGCAATGACGAACATTATAAATGGCTTTTTAGAGTAGACTCAGTTATGTTACGCAAAGACATTATTATTTGCATCTTTCTATAATAAATCAAAAACTAGTTTTAGCGCATAGTCTATCTCTTGAATTTGATCTTCAGATAGCTGACCTCGAATTTTTATCAATCTATACTGATAATCTATCGGTCTTGTTTGGAGACAGTCAGCAATAGATTTTTTTGTAAGACCATTCTCCTTTGAAGAAACTAACAAAACATTTGTGCTAATTAGAGATTTCTTTTCACTCCAAGCAGTGATAGGTACAACTTGAATAACCGGAACTTTTTCATTGTAAATATCATTCGTAACAACAACACAAGGTCGTATTTTCCCGGTTTCAGAACCTTTAACTGGATTTAAATCGATGTCAACAACCATTCCTTTTTTGATTGATTTCATTTAGGCCAGCCATCAATTGCTGAATTTGTTAATTCCCTTAAATCCGAATCATCTTGATAAATTTCAGCATAAAGCTTGGCTGATTTTTCTAATTTTCGCTTTTCAATGATTTTTTTTAACTCTTCAATCGCAGAACGAACCAATGAACTTTTGTCTTTAAAACCAAGTTCTTGATACTTATTTAGAAACTTTATTTGATTGTCCTTTAAACTAATTTTCGCTTGTTGCATAATTACCTCATACAGTTCTTGTATTAGACCTTATTTACTGCCCCAATATAAGAACCTTACTTTTAGTTTACAAAAAATGTTTTCTGCAAATATAACGTGCCTCTGGCATTATCTTCGGAGAAACCAATGGCATAGCCATGCCTATGGCATTGTAACTTTTTAGTCCCGTTGGGCTTGTCTGCCGAGCGTGTTACACAAGTCTTTATCTGTTTTTATAGGAAGCTGTCAAAAATCTAAAAATTGTCATTGCGAGCGACGAAGGAGCGAAGCAATCTATCTGCATTGAGATTGCTTCACTTCGGCTTCGCCTCAGTTCGCAATGACACACCCTCAATTGTCATTGTTAGCATGCCGGTAGAGCGTGTTGCACAATTTTTTAGTTCAACAGACGATTTCGTTAGGCAAGTTCCATCTAAAATTATTTCAGAGCTTCAATCATCAAAAAAACTGTTGCACTTCTTAATATATTGTTCAATATTTGCACAAATTTTTATCGCCTGCTTTCGTTCAGGCAACTTCGAAAATTCATATCGGGAGTATTCATGTCTAATAATAATGGTGAAAGAGAAGTATGGGGCAGCCGCATTGGACTTATATTAGCTGTTGCCGGAAATGCAATTGGTCTTGGAAATTTTTTACGCTTCCCTGTTCAAGCAGCATCTAACGGCGGCGGCGCGTTTATGATTCCTTATTTTATTTTTTTTCTTTTAGTTGGTATTCCATTAATGTGGATGGAATGGGGTATCGGAAGGTACGGTGGTAGATTTAGGCATGGCAGCGCACCGGGAATGTTTGATGTATTATGGAAAAGTAAAATTGCAAAGTATGTTGGTGCATTAGGTTTATTCTCGTCAACAATAATTATGATCTATTACACTTACATTGAATCTTGGACACTCGGTTACAGTTTTCTATCTATTACAAAAAACTATTTCGGTCTTGGCGATTTCCAAGCGTTAAAAACTTATCTATACAGTTACCAGGGTAGAGAAGCAACTCAATTTTTTGACGGGTTAACAACTGCCTATATTTTCTTCATCATAACCTTTGCATTAAATTTTTGGGTATTATATCGTGGCATCTCTAAAGGAATCGAAAAGCTGGCAAAAATTGCAATGCCTTTGCTTTTTGTTTTTGCAATTGTGATTGTAGTTAGAGTATTGACTCTCGGAACACCTGATCCAAGTCATCCTGAAAATTCTATTGCAAGCGGATTCGGATTTATTTGGAATCCCGATTTCTCTCTTCTCGGAGATCCAAAAATTTGGTTAGCAGCTGCCGGACAAATATTCTTTACACTTTCATTGGGCATGGGAACTATCCACGCTTATGCAAGTTACTTAAAACCAAAGGATGATATAGTGCTCTCAGGCTTAGCTACCTCTGCAACAAATGAATTTGCCGAAGTGATACTAGGTGGTTCAATAGCTATTCCTTTAGCAGTTGCATTCTTCGGTGTAACAATAACAACCCAAATGGCACAAGGCGGTGCATTCGATCTTGGGTTTGCAGCAATGCCTCTTGTATTTGAAAAAATCCCTTATGGAGAATTTTTCGGTTTCTTATGGTTCTTACTTCTTTTCTTTGCCGGAATAACTTCATCTGTAGCTATGGGTCAGCAAGTAATGGCATTCCTCGAAGATGAATTTGGCTTCAGCAGAAAAAAATCTACAATCACATTAGCAATTTTTACTTTCATTGCAATTCAATTTGTAATCTTCTTTTTGAAATTCGGTTATCTTGATGAACTTGATTACTGGGCAGGAACATTTGGGCTGGTAGTCTTCGCATTAATTGAATCTGTTATTTTTATGTGGGTCTTTGGCGCCGATAAAGCATGGCTAGAAATGAATTTAGGCGGTGATATTAAAATTCCCGGATTCTTCTACTACATAATGAAATATGTTACTCCTACACTTCTGTTAGTTGTGATGCTTTGGTGGTTTGTTAATGATGCAATTCCGATCTTCATGATGCGCGGTATACCGGAAGAAAATATTCCGTATGTATGGGGTGCTAGAATATTTATGTTGATGATGCTTGGATTGCTTTTCTTTTTAATTCATACAGCATGGAAACGGAAAGAGAAAAATAGTTTAGTTTAATAAAAGAGGTTGTCTTTCATGTAAAAAAATAGATTAGTGTTTCTTAGAGTCTTGGTGACTTTGTGGCGAATAAAAACCAAATATTGCCACTAAGACTCGAAGACACAAAGTCATCACTAAGGACGTTTGAGACAACCTCTTTTTTTGATAATTTTTTCATCCAAAAAATGTGCTTGCAACATCAAGTAATTTCATATCGATAGTTTTTAATTCACCTATGGCGTCCTCAAGACGTACGGCAACAATATCAGTACCTTGAAGTGCTGACATATATCCCCACTTACCTTGCTCAACCAATTCAGCAGCGAATACACCGAAGCGTGTTCCGAGCACGCGGTCGAAAGCAGTAGGAGTTCCTCCACGCTGAATGTGACCCAGTATAGTAGCCCTGGTTTCAAATCCGGTTCTCTTCTCAATTTCTTCCGCAAGTACATTGCCGATCCCACCAAGTTTAACATGACCAAATGAATCGGTTTTCATGCTGCTTAAAATAAAAGATCCATCCTTATCGGTAGTTTCATCGGTTAAAAGTTTAGCGCCTTCGGAAGCAACAACAATGCTAAAGCTTTTACCGCCGGCATGCCGCTTCTTCAAAGTATCACAAACTTCCTCAATCTTAAATGGTTTTTCAGGAACTAAGATAATATCAGCTCCACCTGCCATTCCAGAATAAATCGCAATCCATCCGGCATGTCTTCCCATAACTTCAACAACAATAACTCTGTTGTGAGATTCTGCAGTTGTGTGTAGACGATCAATCGCTTCGGTAGCAACATTAACAGCAGTATCAAAGCCAAAAGTAAAATCTGTTGCATTAAGATCATTGTCAATTGTTTTGGGAACGCCCACAACTTTAACTCCAACTTTAGCCAATTTTGATGCTATACCAAGTGTATCCTCTCCGCCAATAGCCACCAATGCTTCAATACCATTATCATTCATATTTTTAATTACTGTTGCTTCGCCATCTTTAACTTTGTAAATGTTAGTTCTTGATGTTGCAAGGATTGTTCCTCCACGGGGGAGAATACCTGAAACTGAATTTCTATCTAGTGGCTCAAAGTTACAGTCCAATAATCCTTTCCACCCTTCTCTGATTCCAATGACTTCGTGATCATTCAAAATAAGCTTTCTTACAACTGCACGGATAACGGCATTTAATCCTGGTGCATCTCCTCCGCCTGTTAAAATTCCAACTTTCATTTTATCTACTCCGGAATTCTTTTATATTAATTTTAAGTTAGCAAACTTAGTTAAGAGTTGTTTTGTACCGGCACTTTCAAATGCAATTGCAACTCTTTGCATGTCTCCCACACCTGTGATTTGTAAAATTTTACCAATTCCGAATACAGCATGAGTAACACGACTTCCAACGCGCAATGAACGGCGTTCTTGATCGAATTCATCATAACCTTCTTGATAATATTCATCATAAAATGTTTTCTTTTTTCTGCCGGCTTTTCTTCCGGCGGCGCCATTCAATTCTTCATAGGTTGATTCGTCAAGCTCATCGAGAAATCTAGATTTACTTTGATAAGCAACTTCTCCAAAGCGGTAACGTGACCGGGCATAAGTAAGAAAGACTTTTTCTTTAGCGCGCGTAACAGCAACATAAAATAATCTTCTCTCTTCTTCCAGTTTCGAATCGTCGTCGAATTTTTGACTTAGCGGAAAGATATCTTCTTCACAACCTGTGATAAAGACAATAGGAAATTCTAATCCTTTTGCGCTGTGAATGGTCATCATTGTTACAGAATTTACTTTTTCATCGTATTGATCAACACCGGTAATCAATGAAACTTCAGAGAGAAAATCATCTAATGTTGCAGTCGGATTGGATTTGCCGAAATCATGAACTGCCGAAATGAGTTCTTGAATATTGTCATAACGTGCTAATGATTCTTGTGTGCCCTCTTCTTTGTATATTTTAAGAACACCGAGTTCATCAATAAGAGCGGCGGTAAGCTCACCAAGAGAAAGTTTACTTTTAAGATCAATATACTTATCGAGCAACTGTTTGAATTGCTTAACATTTTTCTGGATTCTTTCTTTGACTTCAATAACTTCAAACACACGCGACATTGTAGTGAACAATGAAATTTCCAGTTTACGAGCGAATAAGATCATCTTTGATATTGATGTGTTTCCTATACCTCGCTGTGGAAAATTCATGACACGCAATAAACTTTCTTCATCGTTCTGATTGGATAAAATGCGCAAATAAGCTAATACATCTTTCACTTCTTTTCTTCTGTAGAATTCAACTCCGCCTACGATCTTATAAGGAATCTTTTCTCTGCGTAACGCATCTTCAAGAGCACGAGATTGTGAATTGATTCTGTAAAAGATCGCAATATCATTTAACGAAAGTTTGCGGGCTGAAATTTCTTTTTTAATTCTCTTAGAAATTTGAAATGCCTCATCTTTCTCGTCAGAAGCTCTCATAACGGTAAGTTCTTCACCGTCATTGTTTTGCGTCCAAAGTGTTTTTTGAATTTGTCCGGTGTTATTTTTTATTACAGAATCTGCCGCGGCAAGAATCATTTTGGTTGATCTGTAATTTTGTTCAAGACGGAATATTTTTGAACCCTTAAAATCTTTTTTGAAATTGAGCATGTTTTTAATTTCAGCACCACGCCAGCTATAAATACTCTGGGCATCATCGCCTACAACACATACTTTATCTTTAAGCGGACTCAACATTTTTAGAAGTTCATATTGCGCTTTATTTGTATCCTGATACTCATCCACCAAAATGTATTTGAACATTTTTTTGTATTTGCTCAAGACCTTCTCATTATTAGCAAATAGCTCAATCGGTTTTAGAAGAAGATCATCAAAATCCATTGAGTTATTTTCGAACAATCGTTTATTATATTCGGAATAAATTTCTCCAAGTTTTCTATCTGAAGGAGTAGTAGCTATATTTTTCAGATACTCTTCCGGTGTAATCATCTGATTCTTCATGAAACTTATTTTATGCTGAACACCGTTGGGCGAAAGATTTTCCAGATTGATATTAAGATTTGACATAATATTACTTACAAGAGACTGAGAATCTTCACGATCATAGATCGAATAATTCGAACGGTATTTCAATTTATCCGATTCAACCCGGAGTATTCTGGCAAAAATTGAATGAAAAGTGCCCATCCAAAGCTTCTCGGCTTTCTTTCCGATTAGACCTTTGATTCTTTCCTTCATCTCTTTTGCTGCTTTATTAGTGAAGGTCAAGGCAAGAATTTCAGCAGGGTCATATTCCTTTTCTTCGATTAAATACGCTATTTTATTCATTAAAACGCGTGTTTTACCGGATCCAGCACCGGCTACAATCATATGTGGACCGGAATTGAATTCTACAGCTTCGCGCTGCTTGTCATTGAGCTGATTTAGTATTTTCATAGAATGGTTTATTTTTTTGGTCGGTAAATATACGAAATTATGATGCGATTTTTCAATTTAATTTAAGCGAAGATTTTATTCTTGGTTCAACAGTTGATAATTCTCTTACTACGCAATCCGGATAACAGCGCTCAAACTTGTAGTTAATGCGTCAACTGTTCGGTTCATATTGCCTGTTTTTGGTATAAGTATTACCTGTTTTTTACAATTTACCGGTTCAGAAATCTTTCCTAAATTTTTTCAAGATTTGTTTTACAACAATGTCTCTTGAAAATATTACATCTGTATTCTTAAAACGAATGACTGTTATTTTCATACTGTTTAGGTATTCGGTTCGTTTTCTGTCATGTTCTTTTTGAGAATCATCCTCTTGGTGATGCCCGCCATCTAATTCAATTGTAAGCCGTTCTTCGGGACAGTAAAAATCAAGTATGTAGTTACCTACGGAGTGTTGTCTTCTAAACTTTCTCCCCTTCAATTGGCTATTTCTTAATTCGTACCAAAGAAGTTCTTCTGAGTGTGTTGCGTTATTCCGAAGATCTTTTCTTTTGATTTTTAATTCTTTTCTGTTGTGAAGGTGTTGCATAAGTGTTGTTAGTGATTATTATTCTTACTGCTTTTCTGACCACCCCCTAAATCCCCCTCCTTAAAAAAAGGAGGGGGACTTTTAATACTTTAGCGCCTTGCTCACTCAACTTAAAAAAAGAACGGGACTTTTAAAATCTAACCACCTATCTCCCTCCACAAATTCAACATCCACTCCCCCTCCTCAGTTGAGGAGGGGGACAAAGGGGGTGGTCACTTGCCTTCTACGCTCCGCCTGCCGAAGCAATGCGGCGGGCAGGTTGACCGAAAGTTTCCATCGGAACGGTGTCATTCCCGCATGTGCCACCTTTCGGCATTCAGTAAAGCGGGACTTTTGGCGGGAATCCATTAGTAGATGCCCGATAAAGACATTCGGGCATGACAAGAATTCTTGCTCCAACTTCGGGCGGATTGCAGCATGAAGGTTCATTAAAATTTAGGGTGTAACAGATTCTCTCTCTATCGGAAAGTGGAGATATGTTTCTAGAAACCACTTATTATAAGTTTATTATTAGTAAGTATCCTCACAAAAAATTATATTACATATTATTTTTCAGATAGTGAGATTAGAATCAATCTCAAATATTTTGAACGACTTAGGTAGAGCGGTTCTTTTAACAGAAGCGAAAATGGATTGGGTGTTAAACAATAGACGACTTTAACTTTTCTAGGACATTAATAAATTCGGAGATATTAGCTCTTTTTATTGTTTTAATCTCTTCGGGTTGAATTTCCCGCTGCCCCGCCTGCCGAAGCAATGCGGCGGGCAGGTTGCGGCGAGGAGGTTCATTTTTTTTTTGTTAGGATCGTATATTATTTTTGAGTGTATTCTCAGTGCGGATGTAATACGCTGTTAATTTAGATGTTGCCACTCAAAGATCACAAATTGGGCTGATGAGTTGTGTGGAAAATTACCAATTATGTGACTGACGCGGCGGAGCTGTGTTTAGAGTGTAGAGTGTAGAATGTAGAGTGTAGAATGATGAAAAATAAAGTAAAAAGTGACTTAGTGGTTGAGAAAAATGTAACAATGTGACGAAGTAACATAATCCAGCGGTCAGCTTTCAGTTATTGGGGATAAAATATATAGAAGAGTTAGTTTATTGAAAAATTTTGCAATTACAGGTGTAGCAGGTTACATAGCCCCTAGACATTTAAAAGCTATTAATGACACAGGCAATAAGTTAGTTGCCGCGGTTGATCCTCATGATTCAGTTGGAATATTAGATCAATATTTCCCGGATACTGCTTTCTTCACCGAGATCGAAAGATTTGACCGCCATTTGGAAATGCTTCGAAGAAATTCACCTAACAATAAAGTTGACTATTTAACGATATGTTCCCCAAATCATCTGCATGATGCACATATTCGGTTGGCTCTTCGCCTGGACGCAGATGCTATATGTGAAAAGCCGCTAGTTCTTAATCCATGGAACCTCGACAATCTTGAAGAATTGGAGAGTGAAACGAGGCGGCGTGTTTATACAATATTACAAATCCGTGTTCACCCTTCTATCGTCAAATTAAAAGATTCGATTTCAAATGAACTGAAAAACAATCCTGATAAAAGATATTCCGTTACTCTTAATTATGTAACTTCGCGAGGACTTTGGTACGACTATTCATGGAAAGGGGATATCCAAAAATCCGGCGGTATCGCTACTAATATCGGCATCCATTTCTTCGATCTTCTTATCCACCTCTTCGGGAATGTACGGTCGAGCAAAGTTTTTATTTCCGAAAAAAATAAAATGTCCGGCTTCATCGAATTTCGAAATGCCGATGTAAATTGGTTCCTTTCTATCGATAAAAAAGATATTCCTGAAGGTGTTAAAACTAACGGAAAGACATCATACCGCTCGATTAAAGTTGACGGCGAGGAGATCGAATTTACTGCCGGTTTTACAGACTTGCATACCGAAGTTTATAAAAGAATATTAGAAGGAAAAGGATTTGGAATTTCTGATGCGCGTTCTTCTATCGAATTGGTACATTCTATCAGAAATGCTAAAGTAGTTGCTAAAAAATGAGTAGGAGGATTT
The DNA here is from genome assembly GCA_964449775.1 of uncultured Melioribacter sp. Classification (GTDB taxonomy): domain Bacteria; phylum Bacteroidota; class Ignavibacteria; order Ignavibacteriales; family Melioribacteraceae; genus Fen-1258. The sequence goes on from CAYVBQ010000040.1 coordinate 26,844, forward strand.
TCAAACATATCTTCTCTCCAATTTCGAAATTCTCAATAATTAATACTTTACCGACAAGAATCTCCTACTAATTAATAAATTGATGCTGCTTAATTAGTTCATTATGATACCGAATTACAATTCGAGAGGTTCGAATTAATATTACACTTAATCCAATTAGAATAAATAACAATGTTATTAATACTAATCATGGAATAATTAATGTGAAAGAACAATTTGTTTCAATTAGCTCCTTATTAATTCTAATAGAATGCAGATTACACTAACTTGCCTACTGTAAGCAGGATAAACAGATTTACACGGATCAAAATCCGCGATGATCTGTTCAATCTGCGTCATCTGTGGTCTATTTTTCCAATAAGAAACCAGATAATTATAATGTACTTGACATTTATAATTCGATCTATCAAATATGAGCGGGACATTGGTTTTTATCTCTTCTTTTCTAGAAACAAAGGAGAATTTTATGTCGACTAAAAACATCAAGTCGTATAATACTCTTACAGAAAAGCTGGAGAAGCTCGCAGGTGGTACAAAAATTCATGCGAGCGATGAATCTTTTCCAACTTCTCTTAATGAACAAGCCATCCGTCAACTTAAATCCAATATTAAAGGTTTCAGAGGGCTATATGATGTCGCGCAGAATAACGCCAGGATAAAACATGACGAGTATTCAATAAAATTAGAAGAAGCGAATGAAAAATATACACGCTTTACTACAATGCTTTACGGTCTTTATGGAAAGGAAAATCAGACCCTTGCCGACTTCGGTCTCTCTCCATATAAAGTAACCGGCAAAAAGGGGACTAGAACAGCAACAGCATCTCCTAATATTTGAACTGAAATATTTTTCATTTTTCCTTCTTTTCTTTTTTCCTTTATTCCTTTTTCCTTGTTTTTTTCCTTTACTCTTTATACTTTTTCCTTGATTCTTAATTAACTGTTTTATTCGGTAAAAACCTTTGTCCCAGAATTTTGGTAATGAGTAAGTACTATTGCAAAAGCATTACGAATATAAAATTGAAAATAACATAACAGTATTTTTGTCTATTTTCATGCAAGTGAACATTTCATAAATTTACAAATATGTGAGCAAAAAAATGAATGGAAATATATTAACAATACCGTACACAGATGATATACTTCTTTCCTTAAAAGAAACAAAGGACCAGTTTGAAGAGAATGCAAAGTTACTCTTAGCGCTTAAATTATATGAGCTGGGAAAGATATCGTCTGGCAAAGCCGCCAAATTAGCCGGACTGGATAGGATAACCTTTTTATTGACGCTTAATAAATATAAGGTTTCACCTTTCCAGATGGATATAGACGAAATACTTGTTGAGTCAAAAAGTGAATAAAACAATTGTTATTAATACTTCTCCCTGGGTAGCACTAACTCTCTGCAAACAAACTTCTGTACTTAATCAGCTTTATAGCAAGGTTTTTATGCCGGTAACAGTTAAAGATGAAATTTTAATTGGGGGTAAAAGGGGAGTTGGTGTAAAAGAATTAAATGAATCCGGCTGGTTAAAAGTTGAAAAGGTTAAAGACATTAAAAAAGTGGCTCTTCTCCCTTTCGAGTGGGTAAATTATAGCAAAATGTAACGGAC
>CAYVBQ010000041.1:0-10241 GCA_964449775.1 uncultured Melioribacter sp.
ACTGCTATTCACTTTTATGCTATAATTCACCCACTCAGTTGGGAGAAGACCCACTAAAATATTACTTGTATTTAACGGATCGATATTATCAACATGGATATATACCTTTCCGCTGTCGGTTTGAAGAGAGACGCTTTTTCTAATATTTATCGGTCTTCCTGATTGAATTCTTTCACAGAGCGTGATTTCAGCGTGCGGGTATTGAACATAAACGGGCGGCTCAATTTTTTTTTTGCCTTTTGTGCGGCAACATTTACGGTCAATGTTGAAAAGCGATATTTGTTTTCATCCGTAAAATAAATTTCGAACTTTCCCTCATAACTAAATTTGTAAACGTAGGCAATCCAATTTTCTTTCGAAGGATTAAATACTTTGTTGAGCTGGTTTTGTCTTTTATCCCCGGTTATCCTATCTATGAAAAGATTAACATTTCTTCCGGTAATTATTTTATTCTCACCCAAAAATAAAACGCAAACCGATTGATTCAGAATTAACGTTGATTCATAGATAAAATCAATAGGTTCGCCGTTATTTGTGTAAGCTTTGCAAAGTATAATTCGCTGAGCGTTTACAGCGCTGAAGCATAGAAATATAAACATGAAGAAATATTTTTTCAAAAAGGTTACTGTGATTATCTCTTCATCTAAATAATAAATCGGATTAAGAAATCCAAGAGCAACAAGTAAATCAATACCCTTTACAGCTTCGATTGATATGAAAATTTCATTAGTCTTGGTTTTACTAATCGCCCATAATCCTTGAACGCCATCTGAATCAGTTCAACATGAGTGCACGCGTTAAAGGCTATTTCTTCATCTTTGGCTAATTCTTCTTCAACATAGACGTCCATATCATAAAGATTACCGAAGGGAGGCATCGCACCAACATCACATTCGGGGAACTTATCCTTGAATTCAATCTCATTCGCAAGTCGGATACTTTTTCCGCCGAGCGCTTCTTTCAACAGATCAAAATCAATTTTGTTTGATGCGGGAAGAACACACATCGCCATCTTCCCATCAATTTTGATGAGAACGGTCTTTGCCAACTCTTTTCCTTTGATGTGTGCGGAGGCAGCTATTTCTTGGGCTGTATAAGCCACAGAATGTTTAATGGTTACATACCTAACTTTGTTTTGATCCAAAAACTCTCTTAACATTTTGTTCGGCATAAATCCTCCTATTGATAGTTGAGCAGATCGATAAAAAATTATTGTTTTGTAAATTCCAGTATAACCGGGAATTTAATTCCTGCTTCCTCTATTTGCATAGTTAAAGATAATTTATTACCGGCTAAGATATAAGGTATAACCTCAGTTGTGCCATCACTACTTTTTGCTGAAATCTCTTTATCGGTAGCGCTCCAGGTTCCGGATTCAGTTACGGTACCACTTGAATCTGTTTGAGTCATTTGGAAAGTCTTGTTGCTCCCTAAAATAAGTGTTATCTGAACACCTGCCTCAGCAGGAGTTAGCACAATGGTTTGCCCCTGGCGGGTCGTAGTAAGTTTTGTTAATACCCATGTCCCGACTAATTGATCTTCCGGAGAAACAGGGTTATCCTCTTTGCAACTATTAACAACCAAAATGCAAATTGAAATCAATAATAAGAGAAGTATTTTTTTAGCAGCCATAAATTCCTCCTTGTTTATTTTTTATTCTCTTCCGGGTTCAATACCCCGCAGCTTGCTGCGGAAAAAGAGTCCAGAGCTTGCTCTGGGGTTGAATACCGTTTATTTGAAAAATCTGTAAAAGAATTTTCACATACCGCAGGAGAGAGAATGAAAGAGAAGGGGTATTTTGTCTTGCTGAAATGTAACAACTCTAAATCTGTTATTCAACAAAATTGATTTTCTAAAATCCGTGATAGAAAACAAAATAACAAACGGGAAACTGGAATGGTAGCAGGGAGTGATTTTAGAGAAGTCAATCATTCACTCCAAAGCGGTAGATATATAGGATTCGATCAGAAATAAATTTTCAATTGCGCCATACAATATTTGTGCATTTTTATATACGGATAGAGTTTTGGATATGGACAATCTTTACAAATTGTATCTCCAAAACATTTTTTCAGTTATTTTTTTTCATAATTAATAGGTATACTATAAATGATACAGCAAAACCGATAAACCAAGCGTAATCGTATAGGAAACTAACTTCCGGAATCAATAATCCGATCAGCGCTACAAACACTCCGGCGGCTAAAGCATAAATTGCTTTTAGATTAAAACCTTTCGTGTATTCATATTCACCGTTTCTTCTATAGAGATCGAGTACAATCAATTTCTTTTTCTTAATCAAAAAATAATCGCAAATCAAAATTCCGGCGATCGGTCCTAAGAATCCTGAGTAACCAACAAGCCAACCAAAAATATAAGCGCTATAATCAGATAATAATTTCCACGGCATTATCATAATACCAAGAACAGCAGTCATTAAACCGCCGCGCACGAAATTAATTTTACTCGGATAAAGATTTGCAAAATCGTTAGCTGGAGAAACAACATTTGCTGCAATGTTTGTAGTTAATGTTGCAACCATTAATGCAAGTAATGAGACAATAACAATTATTGGATTTTGAAACTTTGTAAGAAGTGTTACCGGATCCCAGATCGCTTCACCGAAGATAACAACAGTTGCAGAAGTAACAGCAACACCAATGAAAGAATACAAAGCCATGGTTGGGGGTAATCCAATTGCTTGTCCTAACATTTGTGTTTTTTGACTTTTTGCAAAACGCGAGAAATCCGGAATGTTTAATGAAAGAGTTGCCCAATAGCCAACCATTCCGGTAAGAGAAGGAATAAAAAATTTCCAAAATTCCCCAACAGTTTGAAATTTACTTGGTTGACTTAAGATAGGTCCCCAACCTCCTACTTGAATATAAGCCCAAATGAGAAGAGCAATTCCAACAACGAGAAGAAATGGTGCACCAAGAGCTTCAAGCCATTTAATTGATTCCATCCCTTTCACAATGAAGTAAACATTCATAGCCCAAAAAATTAGAAACCCGATTGCCGGTCCCAAACTAAAATTTGCCCATTTTGGAAATAGAACAATGATAAGAGAATTAAATGCTTGTCCGCCTATCCAAGTTTGTATTCCAAACCAACCGCAAGCAACAACAGCACGGAGAAGTGCGGGAACGTTTGAGCCAAGTGTACCGAACGCTGCACGCGCAAGCACCGGAAATGGAATTCCGTATTTTGTACCTGCATGTGCATTAAGTATCATTGGTATTAGGACAATAACATTACCTAAAGAAATTGTCATTAAAGCTTGCCACCAATTCATTCCGCCAGCAATTAATCCGCTGGCAAGCATGTATGTAGTAATACAAACACTCATTCCAATCCAAAGTGATGCAATATTGTATGTTCCCCAATTTCTTTGAACGATCTTTGTAGGTGCGAGATCTTTATTGAATAGTTTAGTGTCTTTAAGACCGGAAAGATCAGTCTCTACCAAGCTCTCGGAAAAAAGTTTTTCCATCCTATCCTTTCATTGATGATTAAAAGCCCATCCCTGCCCTTCCCAAAGGGAAGGGTTTTAAAATTAGGTTAAGGTATTCGATGCTAGACCTTTGTTATTAAATTATAACCTCCAAATAAGTTGGAGGATTCTCTATGCAATTAATTCTTAGTAATGAACTGAATCCAAACTGTTAAGACCATGCCGTACCGTGAGTATCTCTCTTAACAAAATTTCCTCTACCGGTTTTTCCAAGAAATTTTTTGTTTTCAACAATCACCTCTCCTCGAGAGATAACTAACTCTGCGTCACCTTTAACTTTCTTGCCTTCGAACATCGAGTAATCAACTCTCATGTGATGAGTCATTGCAGAAATTGTGTGTTCCTTTTGTGGATCCCAAATTACAATGTCTGCATCGGAACCTGGTGCAATAGTTCCTTTGCGCGGATACATACCAAATATTTTTGCCGGGTTAGTAGAAGTAATTTCAACCCATCTGTTTAAAGAAAATCTTTTCTCATTAACACCGCCTTGATACATTAAGTGCAATCGATTTTCAAGACCAGGTCCTCCGTTAGGAATTTTTGTGAAATTATCTTTTCCCATATCCTTCTGACCTATAAAATTAAAAGGGCAATGATCGGTTGATACAATTTGAAGATCATTCTTTTGTAATCCAGCCCACAATTTTTCTTGATTCCATTTTTCTCTTACCGGAGGAGAAAAAACATATTTTGCACCTTCAAAATCCGGTTTGGCAATGTCATCAATTGAGAGATATAGGTATTGCGGACAAGTTTCTGCAAATACGCGTTGACCTTTATCTCTAGCGTCACTGACTTTTATTAATGCGTCATTGCAAGTAAGATGAACAATATAAATTGGAGTCCCCGCCATTTCAGCCAAAGCTATTGCTCGGTTTGTTGATTCACCTTCAGCGGCAGCCGGACGGCTTAACGCATGATATAACGGAGAAAGATTTCCTTTAGCAACTGTTTCTTTTACGATATGATCAATCACCATTCCGTTTTCCGCATGCATGCAAACTAACCCACCATTTATTGAAGTTTGTTTTAAAGCCTTGAAAATTGTTGCATCGTCAACCATCAATACATTCGGATAAGCGAGAAACAGTTTGAAACTTGTAACGCCTTCGGCGACCATATCATCCATTTCGCTGATTCTCTCATCGGGCAAATCCGTAATTATCATATGAAATCCATAATCAATAGTTGCTTTTCCTTCAGCTTTCTTCCGCCAGATATCTAATCCTTCGCGCATACTTTTTCCTTTCGGCTGTATCGCGAAATCTATTAAAGAAGTTGTACCGCCAAAAGCAGCTCCTATTGTTCCTGTTTCAAAATCATCGCTCGATGTTGTTCCGCCGAAAGGCATATCAAGATGTGTATGAACATCAATCCCACCCGGGATTACATATTTTCCTTTTGCATCAATTATTTTATCAGCTTGAATGTTGAGCGATAAACCAATTGTTGTGATCTTATCCTTCTCGATAAAAATATCGGCAATGTAATCTTGTTCTGCCGTAATTATGCGACCGTTTTTAATTAGTAGAGACATATTATACCTCAATTCAAAAATAAATTAGTATTCCTTAATTATTTTTTTTCCCCTTTGTAGAATATTTCACTTTTGGTTCTTCAATAGTAAATCCATAACGTTGCTTTGATTTTTCGGGAGGAGCCATTAATTGACGTATGGCTTCCACTATCTCCTGAATATTACTATCGTGATTAATAACTTTCTGCTCAAGTTCATCTAATTTTTTGGTTAATTCATGATGGACCACAATATTTTTTCGGATCTGTACAAAAGCACGAACTACAAGCACACTCATTTGCACAGCTTTATAACTGTTTAAAACATTTGCTGCCATTATCGCACCATGTTCAGTAAATGCCATCGGAAGCTTTCTTCGTCCTCCTCTTGAGGGGTTTGATGTTGCAATTTGCAACATCAAACTATCGAACTCTTTTTGGCTAAGTTGAAAAACAAAATCAGATGGAAATCTATCAACATTTCTTTTTACTTGTTGATTAAGCCGGGCAGTAGTCACTCCATATATTGCTGCGAGATCACTATCAAGAATTACTTTTTCTCCACGTAGTGAAAAAATTATTCCCTCAATACGTTTATATAAAGTTAATTGTGCTTTTGATATTTTTTTATAAACCATGATTTACACAGTGAATAGCTGTTAATGAATTTCTATTCCATGCTTATGCTGAAACTCCGCAAGATTTTCCCAGGTCATTTGCTTTCCAGTTTTTCTAAATTCTTCCGTTAACTGATTCCAAGTTTTAGAGGCAGAGCCGTCGTCAATTCTAACCATTGAGATACAATTTTCAACCGGACAAACTAATGAACACAATGCGCAGCCGACACAATCTTTTTCCCGGACTTCGGTTTTGTTATATCCGTTAACCGGGGTTAGATCAATACACTGATGAGCCGCATCCTCGCAAGCGATGTAACATAAATTACAATGAATACATTTTTGCTGATCTATTCTCGCAATTGTTCTATTGAGAAGATCAAAATTGCCAAAATCATTCACTCGCGGAAGAGATTTTCCTCTTATTTGATCGAGAGAAGTAATTCCTTTCGATTCCATCCAGTTGGTCATTCCTTCAATCATATCATCAATAATACGAAATCCATGATGCATTACAGCAGTACAGACTTGAACACTTGATGCACCGAGTAAAATAAATTCTAAAGCATCCCGCCAATTACTAATTCCGCCAATTCCTGAAATTGGTAAATTAACTTCAGGATCAATTGCAACTTGAGAAAGTAAATGAAGTGCAATTGGTTTTACTGCGGGACCTGCATAACCACCATGCCCACCCAAGCCACCAACATTCGGTCTCAATTCGAATGTATCAAGATTAACTCCGATGATACTGTTGATAGTATTGATAAGAGAAATTCCATCGGCACCTGCCGCTTTAGCTGCACGCGCAGGTAATTGAATGTTGCTAACATTAGGAGTGAGTTTTACAAGAACAGGTATTGTAGAAATTTTTGTTACCCACTCTGTAATCATCTTGCAATATTCCGGAACTTGTCCAACTGCGGCACCCATTCCTCTCTCACTCATTCCATGAGGACAGCCATAATTAAGTTCTATACCGTCGCATCCGGTATCAATTGTTCGTTTTACTATCTCATGCCATGTTTCTCTCTTCGATTCAACCATCAACGAAACCACAACTGCACGATCAGGCCAAAGTTTTTTTGTCTCCGCAATTTCCTTGAGATTAACTTCAATCGGCCTGTCACTAATCAATTCTATATTGTTCAATCCGAAAATCTTTTGACCGTTGTAATCCAATCCGCCGTAGCGGTTGAAAACATTCATCACGGGTTCGCCGATAGTTTTCCAAACTGTTCCTCCCCATCCTTGTTCGAAAGCTTTACAATTTTGATAAGCAGAATTAGAAGGAGGTGCCGATGCAAGCCAGAATGGATTTGGAGATTTTATTCCGCCGCAATTTATTAAAAGATCAACCATAAATAACCTCAGTAAAATATTCTAATAGAACGCGGATGAACGCAGATTTAGCGAATTACCGCGGATTTTTTATTTTCATTCGAATAAACTTTTCTAATAAATTTTGCTTCTTTTCCAAAATTAAATAATAATCCAACTTCCTTATCAGTTGCTTTAAGATAATTTATTAATTGTGCTTCGTGTTCTTCGCATAAATTTTCTGCAGCTTTGAGTTCAAGAATAACGATATCATCAACTATTAAATCAGCAAAATACTCACCGACATCAAATCCATCATAAAAAACTTTTATATTCTTTTGTTGCTCTACTTTAAAACCTAATTTCATCAATTCTATTTTTAATGAGTTTTCATAAACTTTTTCTAAAAATCCATAACCAAGAGTATTATATACTTTAAAATAAGCTCCAATAATTTTACTAGTTAATTCTTCATATAGCATAATTTTATCCGTGTGAATCCGCTTAATCCGTGTTTTTCCGTGTTCTATTTTTTTCTTAAGAACGTATCAATACCATGAGCAGCTCGTTTACCATCAAATGCCGCGTTCACTACCTCTTTACCGCCGTTAATACAATCTCCGCCGGCAAATATCTTTGGATTAGCTGTTTGATATGTTGTCTGATCAACAATAACACACCCTTCATCATCAAGTGTTACTTTTGGAATTGAACTTAAGAAACTTGATTTAGTTTCTTGTCCGATAGCTTTAATTATCATATCAACCGGAATTGTGAATTCCGATCCTGGAATTGAAACCGATTTTCTTTTTCCTCTGTTATCCGGTTCACCGAGTTTCATTTTTAAGCACTCAATCCCTTCGACAAAATCTTTACCAATAATTCGTTTGGGAGAAGTAAGGAAATGAAAAACAATTCCGTCCTTCTTAGCAAGTTCATATTCAAAATCATACGCAGACATTTCAATATCGCTACGTCTATAAATGATATATACCTGCTCTGCGCCTAACCGCTTAGCTTCGGTTGCCGCATCTATTGATGTATTACCCGCACCAATTACAGCAACTCTTTTTCCAACATGAACATCTTCCCAATTTTCTGTTTTTACTTTTTCAATGAAATCAAGTGCCCCAACAACTCCAGATAATTCTTCACCCGGAATTGAGAGCTGAGGACTTTCACCCAAACCAACTCCGAGGAAAATCGCATCATGTTTTATTAAGAGATCGTCAACTTTTACTGTTTTACCAATCATTACTTCTGTTTTAAGGTCAACGCCAAAACTTTTTACCAATTTAACTTCTTTCAAACTATCTTCTCTTCTCATTTTATACGGTGCGATGCCCCAAGTATTTAATCCGCCGGGAATTTTGTTAGCTTCGTAAATAGTTACTTCATAACCCATTAGAGCAAGTTCAGCGCTACATGCTAACCCAGCCGGACCAGAACCAACTATCCCGACTGATTTTCCATTATTAGGTGATTTATGAAAGAGTGGGGGCATACCCTTTTCGAAATAATTCTCGATTGCATAACGCTGAAGCCGTCCTATCTCAATCGGGTTTTCTCCTTTGGCATTATATACACAAGCTCCTTCACAAAGAACAGCAACAGGACATGCTTTTGCGCAAGTAAGAGGAACCCAATTCGATTGATAAATTGTTTTTGCTGAGCCAAGAAGATTTCCGGTTGAAATCTTTTTTATAAAAGTTGATATATCTATATGAGTTGGACATGCTTTCATACATGGAGAATCATAACAATAGAGACACCGGTTAGCTTCTGCAACTGCGGAGTTTTGTGTAAACGGCGGGTGCAGATCTGAAAAATTTTTCTCATACTGTTCACTCGGAAGTTTTGGAGCGATATTCTTCATAGATTTATTCCAGTCTGAACTGTGAAAATAAAAGCCCATCCCAACCCTTCCCAAAGGGAAGGGCTTTTTTAAAACTCGGTCGAGGTATATATTCCTTGACCGAGTTTTAAAATTATAACCTCGAAGCAATCCGCCGCTGCGGATCGAGGATTTTTTTCGATTAAATATTTAATGCATCATCGGCTATTGAAAGACATTCATCAAGTTTTTCAACAGCAAAATCAATTTCTTCTTTTGTTATGATCAACGGCGGTGCAATTACAAAATGACTTACCCAAGATTGAACATAAACTCCGCGTCTCATCATCTCAGCAGAAATTTTATCAACGAGCAAAGGTTTCCCGCTTACTTTATCTTCCTTGGTGTTGAATGGTTCTTTGGTTGTTTGATTTTTAACCAACTCTACAGCATAAAAAAGTCCAATGCCTCTTACATCGCCGATCGAAGGGTGTTTCGATTTCAATGACATTAATTTTTCATTAAGATAATCACCCATCTCCACAGCGCGTTCAATTAATTTTTTATTTCTCAACTCATTGATAGCGGCAACTGCTGGGGCAAGAGTTAAAGGATGAGCTTCATATGTATGTCCGTGTGAGAAATAGTGATCGTTAAAGTAGTCCGCTATCTTCATTGTCGTTGCGGTTAATCCGAGAGGAACATAAGCAGATGTAATTCCTTTTGCTGTGGTAAGAATATCCGGTTGTACATTCCAATGATCAACAGCAAACCATTTTCCGGTTCTTCCCCATCCGCTCATTACTTCATCAGCGATAAGCAAAACATTATTGTCATCACAAATTTTTCGCAATCTCGGCATATATTCCTTCGGCGGAATAAATATTCCATTTGTTCCGACAACTGGTTCAAGAATAATTGCGGCTACATTACTTTCATTCTTAATCATATGTTCGATGTAATTTACGCATGCAATTTCGCATCCGGGGTAAGTATGATTAAGCGGGCAGCGATAACAATTACACTCCGGTGCAAAAATTACTCCATCAATTTTTCCTGAAGGTTCAACTGCCCAACGTCTGGGATCTCCTGTTGCTGCAATAGATGCCGCAGTTGATCCATGATAGGAATTGTATCGCGAAATGATTTTGTATTTACCGGTGTACATTCTTGCAATCTTAATTGCAGCTTCGTTTGCTTCTGTTCCGGAAGTAGAGAAATAAAATTTCTCTAATCCTTTTGGTAAGACTTCTAATAATAATTTACTCAACTCAGCGCGTACTTCCGTAGCAAACCCCGGTGCGGCATATGCAAGTTTATTTGCTTGCACTTCTATTGCTTTGATGACAGCTTGATTCTTATGCCCTAACGTAACACACATAAGTTGCGATGAAAGATCGAGATATTTCTTACCTGTTGAATCGGTGAAATAACAACC
>CAYVBQ010000041.1:10341-27610 GCA_964449775.1 uncultured Melioribacter sp.
GTTGCGATGAAAGATCGAGATATTTCTTACCTGTTGAATCGGTGAAATAACAACCCTCTGCATCTACAACATAAAGTGGTGTCCAATTTTTTTGGAATCTCCATGTGCCGTAAGTATGCTTTGCGGTAATTGCTACAACTTCTTCTGGAGTCAATTTAAATTTCCTTATATGATTACAAATATAATTTGTTTGAATGCATTATCATTCATAAATGAATCTATTTCTGCAGATCGGTGATAGCTCCATATGATTCCGGACGTCTATCTCGGTAGAACTGCCAAACATTTCTGACTTCAAGAATTTCATCCAGATTAAGATCAGCTACAACCAATTCATCTTTATCTCTGCTTGCCTGAGCAATTATTTTACCACGCGGACTGCAGAAATAACTTTTACCGTAAAATTCTCCAATGTTCCATGGTGCTTCTGTACCAACACGATTTATTGCACCAACGAAATATCCATTTGCAACTGCATGAGCAGGCTGTTCCAATTCCCACAAATATTCCGAAAGTCCGGCAACAGTTGCAGACGGATTAAAAACAATCTCTGCACCGTTCAATCCAAGAATACGCGCTCCTTCTGGAAAGTGCCGATCGTAACAAATATAAACACCTATATCTGCAAATGCGGTTTTGAAAACCGGGAATCCAAGATTACCGGGTTTGAAATAAAATTTCTCCCAGAATCCGGGATCGCAATGAGGAATATGATGCTTCCGGTATTTACCAAGATATTTCCCGTCTGCATCAATAACCGCCGCTGTGTTATAATAGACACCTTTAATTTCTTCTTCATAAATGGGAACAACTATTACCATTGAATATTTCTTTGCCACCTCTTGCATCAGTTTAATTGTTGGTCCGTCAGGAATATTTTCAACAAGCGAATACCATTTTGTTTTTTGTTCGGCGCAAAAATATGGTCCGTAAAAAAGCTCCTGCATGCAAAGAATTTGTACTCCTTTCTTTGCAGCTTGTTCAATCATTAATAAATGTTTTTCGATCATTGATTGTTTGACCTTTTCAATCGGTTGTTCAGCTGACATTGAAAGAGTTGCTTGAATCAAACCACCGCGAACTGTTCTTGACATATATTAATCCTTTATTTAATTAAATTATTTTCTAAAATCGAGAACAAGTAAACAGTATGTAGTATGTAGAAATTAGTAACAAAACTTTTCCGGTTGATTAATCATACTACTCAACATCTTACCTACTTCAAATAATTCTAAAGAAAGTTGAAAAGATAATTGATATACTTTCAAATCTTTGAATCCTCGATACTCTCTATCTTTTCTGATATTCTCTACTTCCATTACTTCTTCCTTCTTTCTACTTACTACATACTGATTACTACCTACTGCTTACTAACTTTAGCTCATCCAGTTTATCTGCGATTCAGGATTCCATTTGACTGTAGTCTTTTTCAATTTAGTCCAAAATTCTATTGAGCTCTTTCCGGTTATATCGCAAGTCCCGAATTTCGATTCGTTCCATCCGCCAAAAGAAAAAGGTTCTCTTGGAACCGGAACACCAATATTAACACCGATCATTCCGGCGCTAGCCCGTTCACTGATATATTTTGCCATTCCGCCACTTTGTGTAAAAACAGCTGCCGCATTTCCATACAATGAACTTTGTTGAATGGATAGAGCCGTATCAACGCTATCCGTTCTTATGATTGCGAGAACCGGACCAAAAACTTCTTCTTTTGCAATCCGCATTTCTGGTCTAACATGGTCTATAACAGTTGGACCGACATAAAAACCATTCTCTTTACCTTGGACTTTACAATTTCTTCCATCCAATAAAATTTTTGCACCCTCTCTCTCAGCTTCAGTTATATAATTTTCTATTCTTTCCTTAGCTTGTTGAGAGATAACTGCACCAAGATTTTTACCTGGAACAATCTTTTTAACTTCGTTCACAAGTTCTTCTATAATATGATCAACGGAGCCAACCGCCACCATAGCAGATGCAGCCATACAACGCTGCCCTGCGCATCCGGACATTGATGCTGCAACATTTGATGCCGTCATCGCAACATTCGCATCGGGTAAAACAATTAAATGATTTTTTGCACCGCCGAGTGTTAAAGCCCTTTTTAGATTTGATGTAGCACGAGTATAAACAATCTTAGCAACTTTTGTAGATCCCACAAATGAAACAGCTTGAATTCCGGGATGATCGCATATAGCTTCAACAACATCTTTTGCGCCATGGACAACATTGAAAACACCATCCGGTAATCCGGCTTCTTTTAAGAGATCCGCAATTCTGTTTGCACTCATTGGAACAAGCTCGGATGGTTTAAGTATCATACAATTGCCGAGAACAAGTGCATTCGGAATTGTCCAATTTGGAACCATTATAGGAAAATTAAATGGCGTAATACAAGCAACAACTCCAACAGGAAAACGTTCAACCCTGCACTCAACTCCTCTGCTTACTTCCATCACTTCACCGGCGGCGAATTGTTCAAGTGAACAAGCAAATTCAGTGACCTCTATACTCTTCTCTATCTCGGCAATACTTTCTGAGATTGTCTTACCATTTTCTTCTTGAATCAATTCAGCAAGTTCATTCATATTTTTTTCGAGAAGAGTTTTGTACTTGTAAAAAATTTGTGAACGTTCCTTTATTGGTGTTGCCGACCAAGTTGGAAATGCTTTTTGAGCGGCAGTTACAGCCAGATTTACAGCATCCATTCCGGAGATCGGAACAGCTGAGATTATAGACCCATCAATTGGTGAAATAACTTCAATTCTTTTTTCTTCACCATCAATGGATTTACCATCAATATAATTTTTTAAAGAAGGGTACTTCATGAGATCCTCATATAGTTTTATGTGTGAAATTCTCCCCTCTTCCATTAAGAAAATAGAGATTATTAATGAAGAAAGAAAGTTTTTTTACACTACTAATCGTAAAGTAAAATAAAATCAAGCTCAATCAAATTTTTATGTTCAGGTGATTTTCCATATCTTAGCGCACAAATTAGTGAATAACGCAATGAGCTTATTTATTGGTATTGACGGCGGAGGCACTAAAACAAAGTGCGTTGTTGTTGATGACAATTTGAATATTATTTCGGAAGCGGAAGATAATGCCACTAATCCTTTCGTCGTGGGATTTGATGAGTCCGCAAAAAAATTTTTAACTCATGCAGATTACCCGCCCGAAATTGGTGCGGCTCTTATTGCAATCAAAAATTTCAACATTCCAATAATTCTAAAAAACTAATATGGTAATTAATAATTCACAAGAGAACGTGCCAAAAGAAAAACGAAACCCATGGGCATGGATCCCATCTCTCTATTTCGCCGAAGGTCTTCCGTACATAATCGTTATCACGGTTTCTGTTATTATGTATAAACGTCTTGGAATTTCAAATGCAGATATTGCACTTTATACAAGCTGGCTCTATTTACCTTGGGTAATAAAGCCGTTGTGGAGTCCTTTAGTTGATATACTTAGAACAAAACGATTTTGGATTACAGCAATGCAATTGCTGATCGGTGCTGGAATGGCGGGAGTGGCATTCACTATTCCTATGCCGGATTTCTTTCAATTCACACTTGCGTTTTTTTGGTTAATCGCATTCAGCTCCGCCACTCATGATATTTCCGCAGATGGTTTTTACATGCTCGCATTGACAGAGAGTCAGCAATCTTTTTTTGTTGGAATACGCAGCACATTCTACCGTGTTGCTATGATTGCGGGACAAGGTCTTCTTGTTGTCCTTGCCGGATACCTTGAAGGTACTATGGGTGTTCATCCCGCAGAATTTAAGGTTGTTGCAAATCCAAATAAATTTTTTCAAGAGACAATAAAAGTAGATTCTCTAAAAGCAAAACCGATGGAAGGAAGTTTAAGAATAATTGCAAAGCCATCCTATGTAGAAATTAGCACTCGTCCCAAAACAAAAGAAGAAGCCGCCTCATATATACGCTTTGCCCATAACTTTAACATCATGAACGGTTTTTCTACAGACAAATTTGCAATGCCCGATACAACGCTCAGTCAAGATCTTGTGGGCAATGTTGGCATTGTGAAATTCATCCTTTCCAAACCTCCGGGTGAAGGAAGTGAATATCTTGTCGAAGTTGCAAATGATGGGGGACCGGAAGGCTTTAGGATTGTAGAAGGGAGAATATTAAAGTTCACTTCAAAGAATTGGAATAAACCCGCATTTGCTGTAATCCAGCTTGATTCCACTATTTCAAAAAAATTAGAAGCTAGTTTCAAAGCACAAATGGATAAAGTCCCGCTCGCCTGGGTATTTACATTTACAGCAATGGCAGGATTGTTTTTTCTCTTTTTTGTCTATCACAAATTTATCTTACCTGCACCCAGGGCAGATAAAGCTGTTGGCATTAATCGTCAGAGTTCTACATTCAAAGAATTCTTTAGAACATTTTTTAGGTTTTTTGAAAAGAAAAAAGTCGTTCTCATTATTGGGTTCCTTCTATTATATCGATTTGGAGAAGCACAACTTGTAAAGATGGCTTCGCCGTTTATGCTCGATCCGAGAGAAGTTGGCGGACTCGGTTTATCAACTACCGACGTTGGATTTATATACGGTACTGTTGGAATCATAGCCCTTATACTTGGAGGAATTCTAGGCGGTTTTGTTATTGCTAAAAAAGGTCTAAGATATTGGATCTGGCCCATGTTGTTGGCAATAAATCTTCCGGATCTTCTTTACGTTTACATGGCATATGCTCAACCAACCGTAATTTGGATTATCTATGCATCTGTTGCCGTTGAGCAGTTTGGTTATGGATTTGGATTTACCGCATACATGATGTATATGATCTATGTATCGGATGGCGAATACAAAACATCGCACTATGCTATTGCAACCGGATTTATGGCGCTTGGTATGATGGTGCCCGGAATGTTTAGCGGAATGATTCAAGAAGCAATAGGGTATAAATTCTTTTTCATTTGGGTTGTGATTGCAACAATTCCATCGTTCCTCATTGTAAAATTTATTCCTCTCGAGCACCAGTTTGGGAAAAAGAAATTAATGAGTCTCCTCTAAAAAGGTAATTTTACTGAAAAAATGTTTCGATTATAAATAATTTTACTAAAATCGTCAATGTGACCTTTTTAGATACGCCTCATTAATCGAATCATAATTTTTTTAATTGGGCGGTTATTGTAACAATTACTCCCGCCCCTTCGTCTTAATTCCTAAAAATGGAGGTTTGTTGAATTCCGATAAAGTTATTGAAGTCCGGGGACTTACCAAAAAATTCGGTAGTCTAACCGCTGTTGATAATCTCGATCTCAACGTCTATCGTGGTGATGTATTTGGATTTCTTGGCCCTAACGGCGCCGGCAAGAGTACAACAATTAGAATGCTGCTTTCGCTCATCAAACCGACAAGCGGAACAATGAATATTTTTGGCAAGTCGATTATCAAAGACAGAAAAGAAATATTCTCTAAGGTTGGCGCTATTGTGGAGAAGCCGGATTTTTATCTTTATCTCTCTGCATATAAGAATTTAGAGATTCTCGGAAAACTTTCCGGTACTGATGTGTCGAAGAAAAAAATCATGAGCATGCTTGAGCTGGTTGGACTCGACAAACGATACAAGAGTAAAGTGAAAACTTACTCGCATGGTATGAAGCAACGGCTCGGAATTGCACAAGCGCTTCTTCACGATCCCGAATTAATAATTCTTGATGAACCTACAACAGGTCTCGATCCTCAAGGAATGAAAGAGATTCGCGATTTGATTATCTATCTTAGTAGAGAAAAAGGAAAGACAGTTTTTCTTTCATCGCACATACTTCATGAAGTTGAACTGATCTCTACTAGAATGATAATCATCAACAAAGGATCGACTCAAGTTGAAGGAACGGTTGAGGAACTGCTTAAGACGGATAAAGTTAAAGTGACATTCGAAATTGATAAAATAGAAGATGCACTCCGGCTTGTGAATGAATCATCGTGGCAGCATAGTTTTAAATCAACTTCTAAGAGTGAAATGAATTTTGAATTGACTAAAAATGAAATTACCGAACTAAATAAATATTTGATAGAGAAAGGATTTGCCGTAAGCGCAATTGTTCCGGTTCGCTCTCTCGAAGATTTCTTCTTGAAGATAACCGAGGGAGGCGCAAAATGATAACGTTAATTTATGTAGAACTTCAAAAAATGTTTAAGAAGTGGAGAACTTATATTGGCATTATTGCAATAGGACTTCTCACTATCATCGTTCAGTTAGCGTTGTACTTCACCGGCAAGGATATGATAGATTCTCAACTGAGAGGTTTAGAACAATCATTTGTTATGGTCGGAAATTTGGTTAACGG
This sequence comes from uncultured Melioribacter sp., assembly GCA_964449775.1. Lineage (GTDB taxonomy): Bacteria > Bacteroidota > Ignavibacteria > Ignavibacteriales > Melioribacteraceae > Fen-1258. The sequence goes on from CAYVBQ010000041.1 coordinate 16,672, forward strand.
TTATTTCATTGCACGACTGATTCTTACATTCCTAATTATTCATATTCCGTTCCTGGTTGTTCTTGTCGGCGGCGATCTTCTTGCAGGGGAAGCAACGGCAGGTACTTATAGAATGATATTAACGAGACCTGTTTCGCGTTTTCAAGTTGTTACGGCAAAATTTATTGCGGGATGGATTTATGTAATTATCTTGATGCTCTGGTTGGGGTGTTTGAGTCTCGGAGTCAGTTTGGTAATTTTTGGTTCAGGTCCTCTTCTTTCGATAGGAAGCGGGATTGTTATCTTCGCAGAGAACGATATCTTATGGCGCTTCCTCGGCGCTTATGCATTTGCCGCGCTTAGTATGATGACCGTAATATCTATCTCTATCATCTTCTCCTCGCTCGTCCAGAATGCTATTGGACCCATTGTCTCAACAATGGCGGTGATAATAATCTTATTAATTCTCTCGGCAATACCGGTTGAGTTTTTTCAAAACCTAAGCCCGTATTTCTTTACATCACATATGAATAGATGGAATAATTTCTTCAGTGAAGAAGTTAATTACACAGAGATTTATAATTCAGCCGGAATTCTTTTGGCGCATATTGTTGGTCTATACGGAATTACTACATACATCTTTTTGAAAAAAGATATTTTAAGTTGATGAGGCAATTATGAAAAAATATTTGATCACACTAGTCTTAATTGCCGCTTTTACAGTATCGGCTCAATCCAAAGATCCCAGAAAACTTCTTGATGCAGTACGCCAGAAATTTAATAAGGTGAATGATTATAATGCAGATGTCCTTGTTAAACTGGATATGAGCTTTATTAAAGTACCGGAGATGAATGCAAAAGTATTTTTTAAGAAACCGAATAAAATAAAAGTTGATGCCGAGGGCTTTGCAATGATTCCAAAGCAGGGATTGAAATTTTCTCCTGCAGATTTGCTCAAAGAAGATTTTACCGCTCTCTATGTCAGATCGGAAACTATTGATAACCGCAAGATAGATGTTGTGAAAACTATTCCTAACAGCGACTCCTCGGATGTAATTCTTTCAACGATCTGGGTTGACGCAGCCGAATCGGTAATCAGAAAAGTTGAGTCCACCAGCAAGAAGGGAGGCACAACTCAAATAGAATTAAGTTATGATAACTATGAATTCGGATTACCCTCCCAAATAAAACTCTCTTTTAACTTAGGGAATATTCAAATGCCGGTAAATATACCTAACCAATCAAATGAAAATGACGCTGCCGACACCGGCAAAAAAAACAGAAGGAAAAGAGGATTACCCAATGGCACTTCTCTTAAAGGAAGCGTGATAATGACTTATAAAAATTACCAAGTCAACAAAGGAATTCCCGATAGTTTTTTTGTTGAGAAAGAAAAAGAGAAGAAAGAACAATTGAATTAGTGTAGAGACTCGATTTATCGAGTCTAAAAAAACGAGACTTCATGGATGAAGTCTCTACATTAAAAAAATTATTTTTTATTCGAACCAATAACGTTCACTCCAACTTCAATCTTCTCGGATACTTTATTTCCGATAACCGCATTGTCAACACCGTAGTCAGATAGGTTAACACTGAACTTCGCGCGAACACCAAGCAAATCTCCCGGCGCTCGTTTTTTAGTTTGTTCATTCTCGTCAAGATAAGTTGCGTCTGCGCTTGCAATCACTTCTTTTGTTATACCATGCAATGTAAAATCACCTTTAACCTTGAATTCGAGTTTATTATCTGCGATTTGATTCAGATCAGAAACGGATTTTATTTCGAATGAAATCTCGGGATACTTGGCAGCATCAAGCCAGTTAGAGCTTTGTAAGTGGTGGTTGCGTAATTCAATCCCGGTATTCATGGATGTAACTTGTACAGTTAGTTTTCCTTTTAATGTTTTTGCAAAGTTTGCAACATCAAAAGAAATTGAACCTCCTATTCCATTAGCAGTGCCGTTAATATCTTCAAGTGGTGTTTCACTAAAAAATGTAACCTGATTTCTTCCGCCCTTGTCTTCAAAGTTGAATATTTGACTTCCGCTTGCTTTTATTTTGAATCCTTGCGCAGATATTACTATGGTTATTAACAGAATAAGGGTGAGTGAGAAAAATATGTTTTTCATTTTATTCCTTTCATTTATTATTCTAAAATTGAGATCGATTCGAGAAAGTTTAACGCAAGCGCTTCTTGTCTCTAAATTGGAAATAGAAAAAACTACCTATTATAATAGATAATAGACTTATAGCACCTGTCAGATCTAATCCCCAAATAAATTTATCCACCCATTGTTTTTCAACCATATCAGGGAACAATTCATCTTTCTTTTCTATAAGGATCTGTGTTTTGGTAAAGACTTCTCTTCCAAAGCCTAACCAAACAATTATTGAGAAACCAATAATTACTGAAACCACTAAAAGAGTCTTTCTTTGTTTGCTGTTCATAGGCAAGGTCTTCAATTTGTTAGAATAACAAAAAAAATGAATGAATAATTCCATTAAATTCAGTTCTCACCTAAGTATTATGATGTGAGTTGAATTGGGTGAGAAGATTTTCATGTCTCAAACATTCGTAACTATTACAATTTTAATGATGGCAGTAGTATTTTCATTGCTTTGATTCTTACTTTGAAATGAATTAATTTTTCAGTGTACGAATAAACAATAACCCCAAAGACATTAATTAATAGGGAAATCATGAAAATACATGAGTATCAAGCCAAAGAAACTTTGAAAAAATATGGTGTACCGGTACAAGATGGAATTGCGATAAAAGATTTATCGGAATTTGACGATGCAATTTCACAGCTTCAAGCACGCGGAATCAATCAATATGTTGTTAAATCTCAGATTCACGCCGGCGGAAGAGGAAAGGGAAAACTTTTCAATCCAAATAATAAAGAAGAATTGATTCAAGAAGGCGGTGTAAAGTTTACCACTTCTGTAGAAAAAGCAAAAGAATACGCTTCTAAGATGCTCGGCAATTTATTAGTCACGCATCAGACCGGTGCTGAGGGTAAAATTGTTAAAACACTTTTTATAACAGAAGGACTCGATTATAAAAAAGAATTGTATTTAGGAATTCTTTTAGACCGTGGTGTTTCTAAGAACGTAATTATGGCATCAACTGAGGGTGGAGTTGAAATTGAAAAAGTTGCCGAAGAAACACCGGAAAAAATTATTAAAGAGTGGGTAGAACCTTCTGTTGGATTTCAATCTTATCAAGCTCGCAAAATTGCTTTTGGTCTTGGACTCGAAGGTGCTGCTTTAAAAAGTTTTGTTCCTTTCATGATGAAACTCTATAAAGCATACGAAGAAACAGATGCCTCCATGCTTGAAATCAATCCGCTTATCATTACAAACGATGATAAAATAATAGCACTCGATGCAAAGATGAATTTTGACGACAATGCTCTCTATCGCCATCCCGAAATTATGGCGTACCGTGATCTTGATGAAGAAGATGCTCTTGAAATCGAAGCTTCAAAATTTAATCTCAACTACATTAAATTAGATGGCAATGTTGGTTGTATGGTAAACGGTGCGGGGTTGGCAATGGCAACAATGGATATCATCAAACTTGCAGGCGGAGAACCGGCAAATTTTTTGGATGTCGGTGGCAGCGCCAATAAAGAAACTGTTGCAAACGGATTCAAAATTATTTTATCTGATCCGAATGTGAAGGCTATTTTAATCAATATATTTGGTGGAATTGTTCGCTGCGACCGTGTTGCACAAGGTGTTATTGATGCAGTGAAAGAAATTTCTGTAACAGTTCCGGTTGTTGTTCGCCTTGAAGGAACAAATGCAATTGAGGCAAAGGAACTTTTAGAAGGTTCCGGATTAAATTTTGAAGTTGCAACAACATTACAAGACGCAGCAAAAAAAGTTACGGCTGTTCTTTCTCTTGAAGCCGTTGTATAAATAATTATGTTTAATGTAGGGTTTTGATTTATCAAGACTCTGGAAAAATAAAATATAAACTCGATCACAAAGACAGGTGATCGAGTTTTTGCTCAGAACGAATTATGATAGAAATAAAAATAACAATTGATTCGGCGCTTAGTCTTCTTTTAGAAAGAATGAATCTTGAGCTTAAACTCCGTCAGCGCGACATGATAATTTCAAAAGGATTACGTCTAGAGAATTTATCTTACAGCCAACTTTTTCTTATTGTGGAAGCTTCTATTTTTGATACTATTTTCCTTTTACCCATAGATTTAGTGTCGCAAGAAACTAATCTTATCAATATTATAACCGGAACGGTAAGAGCATTATCACGTGTCTTGAACAGGGAAGAATTTAAACTTTTTTCTACTCAGCAAGCATCCAGGTTAATACAACCCATCGTCAATTATTTTCAATCACAATTAAAGTGGAAAAACTTTCCGAACAATTAAATTTGAGAATATTGATCACACGCTTCTTCGATAATATTTTGTGACTTCACGTAAAAATTCAATTAATTGAGAATCACAATCCTTTCATTGGGCAACTCTTCATCAGAGTAGTTGTCTACTGATTTGCTTTCATTTAAACACTTGATGACAATTAAATATTAGTTTTATTGGTCAAAAACGTCAAGAATTCTTATCTTTAATAAGACAATTTCATTCTTTGCTCTTCGATACAACGTTGAATAGCTAAGTCTATTGTTTTCCAATATATGAGGGTAAGATGATTCTCGGTAACGGTGGTAATCAGAACGTAATCCATACCACAAAAATATTTGCAAACCTATTCGGCGATACTTCCAATTCGGTTCTAAGTATTTGTCCCGCAAGTGTTATTCTTCTGGGTGACCACACACATTACAATGACGGTGTTCTTATATCAGCATCTATTGATAGATACTGGACGTTCCTTATCAGAAAAAGAAAAGATGGTGAGATCAATTTAGCATCCACAGAAAACGCTAGCATCACAAGTCTTCAATTAGATAAACTTGAGAATGATGAAGATGATTCTTTTCGATTACTGAAGGGATTAATCAGAATATTGAAGGAAGAGGACTTACTAAGATTTGGATTTGATTGCGTAGTCTCATCAACAGTCCCTGAATGTGTTGGTCTTGGCTCTTCAGCCGCCCATCAAGTAGGATTTTTAAACTGTATCAGAAAAGTATTTGCATTAGAGATTGATGACGAAAAACTATTGAGTTTAGTTCATAAGAATGAGCTTAACATTATCGGAAAAATTTCCAATATAGCACATCACTATACAGTACAGTTCGGTAAAGAGAAAAAATTGTTTTATATAGATTTGCGAACCAAAGAATATAAAACAGTTACTCTCGATAGCGTTGAACGTTCATTAGTGATTTGCGATTCAGGAGAAAAAATAATTAATCCACAAAAAACTTGTAATGAACGCATTGAAGAATGTGAAGTGGGTGTGAAAGGACTGCGTCTCTACTTGTGGGGCATAAGAAATCTTCGTGATATCGAACTTGATTTTTTACACAAACATTATCATATGCTTCCAAGAAGAATTTTTGGAAGAGTACTTTATAATGTTAAAGAAAGAATGAGAGCACAAGAGGCAGTTAAATTCCTTAGAAAAAAGTCTATAGAGGAATTTGGGAATACAATTAATGAATCACACAAAAATTTAGCGGAAGATTACGAACTGAGTAATGAGCATTGCGATTTTATTGTTAAGGAATCTTCTCGAATAGAAGGAGTTCATGGTTCAAAGTTAATAAGTTGTTCTCCTATTCGAAGCACTTTTCATCTGGTGGATGACGAGAGACTTGACCAATTTACGGATACACTGAAAAAGTCTTTCAAAGCAAGATTTCAAAATGATCTTAAGACGTATGTGGTTAAACTTACCGGCGGTGTAAAAAGAATTTCTTTGAAGCAAATTGAGTTCAGCAAACAGTAATATCTTTACAGAAACAGCATTTATGTCACACCCGAATTCTCTAAACTAATTTCAACTTGATTTTAACTTTTGTTAGCTATACATTTTCCACCTAATTAACACGGAGTATTAATGAGTTTTTCTGAGGATTATCTTAATGACAATTATGATTCAGAATACGGCGAGGAAGAAGTAAAATCAAAAATTAAAGTTTGCATAGAACATATAGATAACGGACATACTTTTGCGCATTTAGATTTTATAGAAGACGTAATTCAGCTTTGTCTTGAATACGACTACGTTGAAGATGGATTATATCTGGCAGATGCTTTATTAAACGCAGTTCCATACAATTCAGAGGCATGGCAATACAAAGGAATCCTTCTCAACAATACATTTAATTTTGAGCAAGCCAACCGGTGTTTTGAAAAAGCTCTCTCTATGAATCCCAATGATGTTGAAACATTCATCAACAAATCTATTTCTGAGGATAATTTAGGGATGTTTGAAGATGCCATCGCATCGTTAGTCAGAGCGCTTGAAATCGAACCGGGTAACGAAGAAACACTTTTTAATCTTGGTATTTTATATGAGAAGAAAGAAAAATTTGAAGAAGCTATTTGTTACTTCGATAAGGCTCTCGTTTCCGATCCTGAATATCTTGAAGCCTGGTATGAACTTGGTTACTGTTATGAGAACTCGGATCAACTAGAGAAAGCACTGGCAGCCTACGACAAGTATTTGGAATTTGATCCAAACAGTTTTACCGGATGGTACAATAAAGGAATTGTTTTGCTTCGTCTTGAACAATTTGAAAGAGCAATTAATTGTTTCGAACTTTCAATTGCACTGAAGGATGATTTTTCCAGTTCGTGGTTCAACTGCGGGTATTCTTATGCTCGGGTTGGACGTGTAAACGATGCTCTTAATTCTTACAAAAAAGCTTATGAGCTCGATCCATTTGATGAAACGGTCTTATTCAACATGGGGCAGAGCTACGAAGAGCTTGGTTCCTATCAGCAGGCAATTCGCTCTTATTCAGAATCAATAAAACTTGATGCGGAATATTATGAAGCATTTCTTGCTCGTGGCTATTGTTATGATGCGGTAGGAAAATATCAGCTGGCACTAAAAGATTTTAATAAAGCAATTTCTTTGACCGGCAGTCCGGAAGATGCTTGGTTCGCAATAGCCGATCTGGAGTACTCATTAGGCAATGTGCAGGAATCAATCAATAATTATTTAAAGGCTGTTGAACACAACAACAATAATTTTGACGCTTGGTTTAAACTTGCGGAAACTTATATTGAAATAGGAATGTGGCTAGAAAGTTTGAAAGCGTTCGACGAGTGCATTAGAATTGAACCGAAAGATGCAAACTCATTTTACGGCAAAGCGAAGATAAATTTTTTGCTCGGTCATACTCAGCAAGCAATTGAATGTTTAAAATCTGCGTTCGAGCTTGATCCAAATATGAAAAATGAATTCACAAAAGATTATCCCGATGTTAAAACATCCAAACTGTTCAATAAATTACTTGACGAAAACAAATCATAAATATGATACAATCTCAAAATAAATTTAATCATAACACCAAAATTGTTGGTGTAATTGGTCATCCAATAAAGCAATCATATTCTCCTTTGATGCATAATATTGCTTTTGAAATTGCCGGGTTGAATTACATCTACCTTCCATTTGATGTTCCCGTAAACTCCCTCAAAGATGCCATGAAAGGTATGATTGCCCTTGGAATAAAAGGTTTCAATGTAACAATTCCGTTAAAAGAAAAAATTCTGCCGCTGCTTAAAGATGTTTCGGAAGAAGCAAATATAATTGGTGCCGTTAATACGGTTGTTAATGATGATGGAATATTGCGCGGGTATAACACTGATGTTCATGGAGTAGTAGAGTCGTTAAATCCCTTCAAAGATGACTTAGGAGGAGCTAAAGTTTCTGTTATTGGTACCGGCGGCGCAGCAAGAAGTGTTATTTATGCTTTGATAAGAACATTCAAAGTTGGACAGATCAACATCATCAACAGAACAGAACAAACTGCGGAATCGCTTAAAGAATATTTCTCTGTAAAAATGATTCATGATGACTTTAAAGCTCATGCACTCTTTCCACCAGATTTGGTGGAAACCTTCCGTAATTCGAAACTAATAATTAATACCACTCCTATGGGTATGTTCCCGGATGTAGATGATTCCGCTACTACCATTCAAGAATCATTCATGAAGGGACAGATTGTTTTTGATGTAGTATATAATCCTGTAAAAACAAAATTATTAAAACTTGCCGAGAGTCAGGGGGCAACAATAATTACAGGACTGAAAATGTTTGTTGAGCAGGGGGCGAAATCTTTTGAATTATTGTGCGGTGAGAAAATGCCGGTTGAAAAAGTTTATCGCGCTCTTGAATCGTATCTAGTGAGTTGATAATAATTTCGTACAAAGTATTTGAATAGGAATTGTAAAGTGTAATGAGTCTGTCTCATAAGTGCCATTGCGAAAGGATTGAGCGAAGCAATCTGTTTATTTTGAGATTGCTTCACCACTACTCCGTAGTGATTCGCAATGACAAAAACGTAAACTTGTCATTGCAAAAACTTTTAGACAGCCACCTTTTTATGCAAGCTTTGCTAGTGCCGCTTTAATTCTCTCAACACCTTCTTTCAAATTTTCCATAGATGTTGCATATGATAATCTCAAATAACCTTCTGCACCGAAAGCGTTACCCGGAACAGTTGCAACTTTTACTTCATAAAGTAAATACATTGCAAGATCAAACGAATGTTCTATTTTAAATACGTGAGTAAATTTGTGAAAGTAGTTTGTAAAATTGGGAAAGAGGAAAAAAGCGCCTTCGGGTTTGTAACACGTTACCCCTTTTATCGAAGTCAGTTCATCATACAAATAATTTCTTCGCTTCTCATATTCTCTTCTCATCATCTCTACATAATCTTGAGAACCGTTTAACGCTTCTATAGATGCAGCTTGAGAAACCGATGACGCGTTTGATGTACTGTGACTTTGAATTTTATTTATTGCATTAACGATGTGTTCGGGACCAGCCGCGTAACCGACTCGCCAGCCTATCATCGCATAAGATTTAGATAAGCCGTTAACGGTAACAGTTTTCTTTTTGATATTACCGCTCAAAGATGCAAAACACACAAATTCAAAATTATCGTAAACGATTTTTTCATAGACCTCATCGCTGATAACATAAAAATTATTCTGTTCAACAATTTCAGCAATCGCCTCAAGTTCCTTTCGAGTATAACATGAACCTGTTGGATTTGATGGATTGCAAAGAATCAAAATTTTTGTGTATGGAGTAATCGCTTTCTTTAATTGTCCAGGAGTAATTTTAAATCCGGTTTCTTCAGTTGTTGGTACAATAACCGATTGCCCGTCTGCAAGCGAAACCATATCAGGATATGAAACCCAATAAGGAGCAGGAATTATAACTTCGTCATTAACATATATTAAAGATTGAATCGTATTATATAAACTTTGTTTAGCTCCAGCCGATACAATTATTTCATCTGGAGAATATTCCAAACCATTTTCATTTTTTAGTTTGTTCGAAATCGCAGTACGAAGTTCGATTGTACCTTGGTTTAATGTGTATCTAGTTTGATTATTCTCAATTGCACGAATAGCGGCTTCTTTTACATTAGGGGGAGTGGGAAAATCCGGCTCGCCCATAGAAAAATCAATTACACTTTCCCCGCGTGCCTGCATCTGTTTTGCTTCTGCAGCGACTTTCATTGTCGGGGATACACCAATTTTATTTATGCGTTTTGAAATCGACATTTAACACCTTAATTTTTTCTATTGTAATGGAACAAAAATAATACAGTATTTAATTTATAATAAAAACTTTACGAATATAGTCTTTGAGAAGTTTAAGGGAAAGGAATAGAAGAAATATCTTCAGAAAGCATAATTGCTTTACTTAATCATTGTTAAGAGAGGGGATGCTTTCTATGAAACCGCATACACGATTTTACTTTTACGGATATTAAGTTATTTCTCTTTTTTAATTTATATTTTGAATACAATTTTGTTAGTTTTCAGCAAGTGAGTTTAATGAAAAGATGGTTGGATGAAATCAGTTTCAAACCGGACATCAGTTAAAATACTTGGTTTAAATATTGCGTATCCTTAGAGAATATCTACTAAAGAAAATCCAACCTCTCAAATTAGTGTTAGATTAAAGCAAGCATATATAAAAAATTTTCCCGTATTTTATGGTTAAGAAGAAAATCTTAATAAATGGATTCAAAGATTTTTAACTTAGTAAGATTACTCTACACATGCTGTTCTATCGTTAAGTTATTTCTCCATGGATAATAATCAGCAGTACTGTCTATGAAAGAATAATAAGACAGAACGAAAATGCTTATATGCTTATTTGCAAACTGAATGCAATTTGAGAAGTGCCATGAAAACAAAACATATCATTATTGCTACTGCTGTTATCTTTATAATAACAGTAATTCTTTTATTCTATCTTCATTCAACAAACGAGAAAGAGGTTGTCCAGCGGTTCCAAGCTGAACAGCTTTTTGCTTCACGCCAGCTTGCCAGGGAGATTGAATCGTACTTGCACGATAGAGCTCAAGGAGTAAATATACTCTCATCTTTTCCGTCGCTTCAAAATAGTGATATGAAAAAGATGACAGCAGATATACAAACGTTCTTCGATTACGTAAAGAAAGATCACGTCAAGGCTGTCAGTGTTTATGATGAAAAAGGAACGATCATTTATTCAACAACTAAAGAGTCAATTGGACGAAACTATGCTGAATGCGATTTCTTTGCGTGGGCAATCAAAAAAGAAAACAAAGGCAAACAATTTGTTTCATCACTCATACGAAAAACAGACGATCAAACCGTACAACTTCCTTCTTTTCGTTTTCTTATTGCTGCACCTATCTATCAAGCGGTGGAAAATCCTCAGCATCCTAAACCCTCGCATAATTTTATAGGTGTTGTTACTGCGACAATAGACCTGGAAGAAGTTATTGCCGCATTTTTACCTATTGCAAGTCCGTATGCCGCGAAAGAAAAGGTATGGAT
>CAYVBQ010000042.1:0-24811 GCA_964449775.1 uncultured Melioribacter sp.
TTTTCTAGTTACCGCCTATTAATTATTTATCGCTCATTAAAATCGTTTATCATTTCTCATAAAGGAAGTGACACCTTAAGTATGTTTTCTTTTAATCTGCCGTGAATTGCGCGAACAGAAATAACATCAACTTTTTGTTGAAGCAGTTGTTCCAGCTCATGCTTAAAACCGAGCCGGTCAAATAATGATTTGTCCTTCTCCATCTCAACCAATAGATCAATATCGCTGTTTTCATCCTGTTCGTTTCTTGCAACAGAACCAAATATTCGAATGTCTTTAACCCCGTAGCTAAAAGCTAATTTTAAGATGTCTTCTTTTCTATTTCTCAGTTCTGCAATGTGCATCATCAATTCCTTGTTCTATTAAAAAATATTCAGCCATAGCGGAGTTAAAATATTTGCCTCCTAAATCCTCCAAAGGAGGACTTTGGAAACTTTTAATTAATCTCCTTTTTAAATTCTATTAATGACCGTTTTATTTATCCAACAATAACTTTCTTTTTATTTCTTCGATGGAGCAAACTTCGCCTTTTTGAACTTCATTCCGTGCTTTGGTAATCTCATTCGAAAGTTTTTTGGAGCTGAGTATTTCGAGTTCTTCCTTCATGTTTTCGTAATCTTCAAGAGGTAAAATAACAACCGGTGTTTTTCCAATTTTATCTATAGCGGCTTTACTTTTTATTTTTTGTGAAATCATATATAATCCATTAAAATATTCTTCTGTTGTCTAACTTCCGTGTACATTCCTTTTCTCACAAATAAACTAATTCATTTCTTCGCAAAAGCCAAGTATTAAAAACTTTCTATTTTACAAAGAAGAATGCACAATAGCTGCGTTAAAAAAATTTGCCTCCTAAATCCTCCAAAGGAGGACCTGGGATATTACTTAATCAAACTCCTTTCTTAATTCTATTTATATACTTCTCTTCTGTGTCCGATCTTTGTTATGAGAACTGTTTTCTCATCGTCATCTATTTGATAAATAATACGGTAATCACCAACCCTAATTCTATACAAATCAGTATTTCTTAATTTCTTTGTTTTAAATGAATATGGATTATTACTTAGTGCATCAATAGGATCTAACATTGAACGTTTAATTTCTGAACTCAGTTTTCTAAATTCTTTCGCAGCAGAATTAAGAAATTCAATGGAATAATTAACTGGCTTTCCGTTTGGTTTCAAGAAGTGTTCTTTTAAGTGTTTCCCACTTTACTCTCTTTTCATTTCTTCTTGAATGCGACACTAGAATATCATAGATATCTTCCCATTTATCTGCATATATATCTAAGTCAAGAAGAACAGCTTTTCTCTTCCCTTTCGTATCTACTATGTATTGTAATCCTTTCATAATACTCCACTTTTTTCTCTTATTCGTTTAATTCCTTTTCTACACGAATAAAGTAATTCATTTTTTTCAAAAAGCCAAGTATTAAAAACTTTCTATTTTACAAAGAAGAACACGCAATAGCTGCGTTAAAAAATTTTTAATGTTCAGCTAACTCTTAACCTCCAAAGTCTATTGAATATTTATTAGTAACCCTTTCTTTTTTATTTCATCCAATACAAAAGGCGAATTCTCAAAATCTTTTACAGTAAATGGATGGGTTTCTATTCGTCTTTCAACTTTAACAGCTAATGGAATTAACCTTTTATTGTCTTCCATTCTATAGCCGCAAAAATCATCGGAGACAACAGCAACATCAATATCAGACCACTCGAAATCTTTATTATCGTCTTTAGCAAAAGAACCAAAAAGATATATTGCACTTATCCTAATGTTATTTTGTTTAAGCAAAAGAGCAAATTCTTTCACTTTATCTATTGCGTATTGACGAGTATACTTTTTATCCATTCTCTTAATCTCTCAATTCTTTTAATTTCTAGATCCACAAATTCTTTTGTACAACGCTTGTAAAAATCATTCTTATATTCCGGGTATCTTGTTTGAATGTTGAATTCATTAATGATTTTTAACTCCGAAGTTATCTCATCGCTCAACGGTAGTTTCACTTTTTCAGCAAGAAGTGCTAAGTCGTGATTAAATGGTGGAGTTTGGTCAAATAGTTTTACATAAATTGCCTTTAGCAGCTTTTCCAATGATAGATGACCTAGAAACAATGACATATGTTTCCGATCATTCTTTGCCGCTATTTCTAAGGCGCTCAACCAATCGTTTTCAGAGCTTTCGAGCCAATAATTAATATGCTCTTGCTTGTTCATTTGTAAGTTTATTCACTAACTTTCTTATGTAAATTAATTGATTTTAAAAGCAAAAGTAAAGTCTTATTTATCATAATTGTTAAGCCAAGTTGGCGCTTTAGAGGAACACTTGGGAAATACTTACAAATCTTCCGGCGTTAATATCCAAGCCGGAGATGAAACTGTAGAAAAAATAAAATCACTCGCAAAATCTACCTTTAACAAGAATGTTTTATCAGGTATCGGTCATTTTGGTGCATTCTACGAGGTTGATCTGAATAAATGGAAAAATCCCGTTCTCGTTTCAAGCGTTGATGGTGTTGGTACAAAATTAAAAATCGCATTCGCGATGGATAAGCATGATACGGTAGGTCAGGATTTAGTGAATCACTGTGTGAACGATATTGCAGTATGTGGCGCCGAACCTCAATACTTTATGGATTACCTTGCATTCGGTAAACTTGTCCCCGAAAAAGCCGAACAGATTATTAAGGGATTTTCGATTGCGTGCAACGAGAATGGAGTTGCTTTAATAGGCGGAGAAACAGCCGAGATGCCGGGTCTCTATGATGAGAATGAATATGATATGTCGGGAACAATCGTAGGAATTGTTGAACGGGAAAAAATTATAGATGGACGAAATGTAAAAGTCGGTGACGTGATGATTGGCTTTGCATCCAACGGACTTCACACAAATGGTTATTCACTTGCAAGAAAAGTTTTATTAGAAAAATTTTCTGTGAATGATAAAACTGAGATGCTTCAAGGAACTCTCGGTGAAGAATTATTGAAAGTTCATAAATCGTATTTGGGTTTGATAAAAGAGTTGAAGGAAAAAATTTCGATACACGCTTTCTCTCACATCACTGGAGGCGGCATTGTCGGTAATACAAAACGCGTAGTTCCAAAAGATCTTCAACTTAAGATAGATTGGAACAGCTGGGATGTTCCGTCAATTTTCAGACTGATCCAAAATACCGGTAATATTACAGACGAAGAGATGAGAGTAGTTTTCAACATGGGAATTGGATTGATAGCTATTGTTGATAAAAATGATGTTGACACTGTAATGAAAATATCCGAAGCATTCGACGAAAAAGGAATTATTGCTGGAGAAGTAATCTAGATAAATCAAGTTTTATTCTTGATCTTGCTCATAATCATGATCAATATCTTAAATATTATCTAACGAGCAAGAACAAGATTAGGAGCAAGATCAAGAAATAATTTAGAAAGACTTAAAATGTTTATAGACACACACGCACATCTCTTTTATCCCAATTTTAACGGTGAAGTTGATAAGATAATCGAACGTGCAAAACAAGCCGGCGTTAATTACATCATCATTCCCGGCACAGATCTAGCAACATCTATTCAAGCAATAGAACTTGCCGATAAATACGATTGTGTATATGCAACCGTTGGTATCCATCCCCATGATTCAAAAGATTGGAACGATTCGATTATCAACAAACTCGAAGAACTAGCAAAACATAAAAAAGTTGTTGCCATTGGTGAAATTGGTCTGGATTACTATTATGATTTTTCTCCTCGTGAGATTCAGATCAAAGCATTCGAAGTACAAATCGAGTTGGCGTTGAAACTCAATCTTCCGATTATTGTTCATAACCGCGAGTCGAATGAAGATATTATGAATATCGCACGCAAATATAAAGACACCGGATTGCGAGCACAGTTTCATTGCTTTGCCGGATCAACTGCGGATGCGCGGGAACTTGTGGAGATGCATCATTACATTTCTTTTCCGGGAATCATTACATTTAAGAATGCTGAAAGCGTTCGCAATGTTTTATCTCGTGTGGCAATAGAAAATTTACTACTCGAAACCGATTCACCCTTCATGACCCCTATTCCTCATCGTGGTCAACGAAACGAACCGGCATACATTAAACTGATTGCAGAAAAAATTGCGGAAGTTCATCACTTAACTGCGGCAGATGTCGGCAGAGCAACATCTTACAATGCTTATAAACTTTTTGGTATTGGAATGAAACCAGGGCTTAGTTATACCTATCAAATCGGGCAATCGCTTTACATCAACGTTACAAACCGATGTAATGCTGATTGTGTTTTTTGTGACCGCAAAGGTGAAGCCGTTATTAATGGTTACAGTCTTAAGATGACAAAATCTGAGGAACCGGATGCCGGAGTGTACATAAAAGAAATTGGAGATCCGAAGAATTACAAAGAAATCGTTTTCTGCGGTTACGGGGAACCAACCATTCGGTGGGAGTTTGTTAAGCAAGTTGCAAAATATATTAAAGATAATGGCGGCGCAACTCGCATGAACACCGATGGGCACGGCAATTTAATTAACAAACGTGATATCACTCCAGAATTGAAATGCTTGATTGATACAATATCCATCAGCCTTAATTCTACAGATCCTGTGCAATATGGAAAATTGATGCGCGTTGATCCTTCCATGCACGGTGAAATGTTGGACTTTGCAAAGAAAGCGAAAGTGTATACACATGTTGTTCTTTCCATTGTTGGGTTGAATGAAGTTGATTCCGAAGCAGCGAAAAAATTTGTGACTGAGGAAGTTGGCGTTGACTTCCGCGAAAGAGAATATTTTTAATTAGACCAATGCGATTCATGATCATTCAAAAAATAATCTTGCTCTTGCTTGTGATCTTACTCTTGTTCGTAATTCAAGCATGCTCAACATTTCAGCAACTTCCGGTAGCTACTCAAAATCGAATTGATAGTTTGCTGGTATCGGATTTTTTCAAATCATCTCAAATGGCAATATCCGTTTACGATTTGACAGATCACAAACCGCTCCTACAACACAATGAAAAGCTTTTACTTCGTCCTGCTTCCAATCAAAAAATATTAACCACAGCTGCGGCGTATTTTTTCCTTGGAACTGATTTTAAATTTACAACATCAGTTTATCATACCGGTGAAGTCAAAGATTCAATTTGTAATGGTGATCTCTTTGTTGTTGGAGGACTTGATCCGGATTTTACCACGAGCGATTTGGATTCACTTGTCCGGGAAATTAAACTTTCCGGGATAAAAAAGATCAACGGAAATATTTTTGCGGATGTCTCCGCAATGGATTCACTTTTCTGGGGTGAGGGCTGGATGTGGGATGATGATCCGGGATCTTTTGCTGCTTACCTCACGCCATTAAATATCAACAAAAATAGTATTCGCATTGCATACGAACCGGGCGAGATTGGTAAATCAGCAAGAATCGAATTAATTCCTAGAACTGATTTCTTCGAGATTTTCAATACTTCTCAAACGATAGATACTGGTAAATCAAATTTAAATATCACGCGTGATTGGATAAACCGCAAGAATACCATCTCAATTAAAGGAAGTCTTTCAAGGGCTGCAAAGCGCGACACAGTTTCTCTGAATGTTTTTAATCCAACTTTTTATTTACTCCATCTGATGAAAGAAAGTTTTGTGAAGAGTGGAATTTCTTTTACCGGAAAAGTTGATACAATGACCTTAAACAAAGAAGCGGGCAAAATATTTTCACTTGAGCGTGACATAGACCGGGTTATTATCAATACAAATAAAACAAGCGACAATCTGAGCGCCGAAATGTTATTGCGTGCACTGGCATTAAAATATTCAGGTCATAGGGCTTCTGCAAAAAAAGGAATTGTGCTGATAGATAGTTTAATTTCTCTCGTTGGATTAAAACCAAAAAATTATATGATTGCTGATGGTTCAGGACTTTCGTTCTACAATTTACTCACTGCAGAACTATTGACCGAAGTTCTTAAATATTTTTATTATAAGCAGCCGGACTTATTCAAGAAATTTTCTAATTCGTTCCCCATCTCTGGTTTCGATGGAACACTTATTAATCGAATGAAAAAATCTGTAACGTTTAAGCGGGTGTTTGCTAAAACAGGAACGATTCGTGGCGTAAGTAGTTTGTCAGGTTATTTAATGAGCAAAAACAATCACATGATCGCTTTCTCAATTCTCATTCAAAATTATACCGGTGGATCAAATCAAGCACGAACTGTTCAGGATAATATTTGCGAAATCATTTTTGAGACGAATTAAAATATTGGTTAATGATGAAAACCTATAAACAATTCAAAATATTTACTAACCCGATTAATGTTGATCTTGTGAGCGGACTTCTATGGCAGCTTGATATTGACGGCATAAACGAAACAGACAGCGGTTTAATTGTTTTTGTTGGTTCTACAAAAAATGTTCTCCGGAGTGATATTGAAAATATTCTGCATCAAATTGTTGACGAGAAACATATTATCTCTTTCACAATTGAAGAAGAAACATTGGAAGACAAAAACTGGAACGAAGAATATGAAAAGAATGTCCGGGTGATTGAAGTTACCGATCGTATTGTTATCAAACCTTCATTCAAAGATTACACACCAAAGAAAGATCAGATTATCCTTACGATTGATCCCAAAATGTCATTTGGAACCGGAGAACATGCAACAACAAGGCTCGTCCTTAAATTCATTGAAAAATACCTGCGCGGTGGCGAAACAGTTTTAGATGTTGGTTCAGGCACAGGCGTATTAGGAATTGGCGCTGTTATGCTCGGGGCGAATTCTGCTCTATGTATTGATAACGATGAATGGTGCTTCTTAAATGGAAGTGAAAATGTTAAAGCCAACAACATGGAAAGTAAAGTTGAAATTCGTTTAGCTGAAATAGATCAGATCGTTGAAAAAGATTTTGATCTGATAGTCGTAAACATCAATAAACATATTCTTCTGGAGATCGCTGAAGAAATTAGACGTAAAATAAATGAGACCGGAACGTTGATTCTTTCCGGTCTCTTAATAGTTGACGAAGAAGATATAATACAAAAATTTGCTCTATTTGGTTTTAGAACAATAAACAAGTCCGAGATGGATGAATGGTGTGCACTCGTCCTTCAACTAAAATAAAAATTAAGGCTGGAACTTGTTTAATAGTTTTGCCAATTCTTTTTGTTCGTGATCACTCAAAACAGAAGTAAGGGCGGCAATATTATCAGTATACTTTGGCATAATAGAACCGATTTTTGTTTTTCCGCTTGCGGTAAGATCCGCGAGAATAACTCTTCGATCTTCCTTTGAAAATATTCGCTTCACGAATCCTTCTTTCTCCAAATTATCCATTACACAGGTAATATTAGCGCCGGTAACCATCATCTCCTCGCTTAACTTTTTCAAGGGAACTGGTCCGGTTTTAAGAAGGATTTCTAAAACGCCAAACTGAGGTGCGGTTAAATTTTCGGCGAACATCTGCTTAGCCTGAATTTTTTTGTACTTGTCGTACGCTTTTGACAATTTCTCCCACAATTCTAAAGCCATTTGTTTTTTTTCGCTTGCCATATTATTTCTCCTTCGTTTAGTTAATTAAAAATATACAATGGAGTACATTTTATTAACCAAACAGCTTATTCAAATTTTGTTATTCATACTATTATCTTATTCAAATACATAGTTAAAATAGATTTTTTTGACAAGAAAAAAAAGAATTATTATGAATTTTCTTCATTAATATATCATTATTACATTAATTATTCTTTTGGGGATCATTAATTTCGATGGGGGTTTGAAACTAAGCGCAGATAAATTATATTATCTGAAGGAATAACAATTTTTCTATTCTGGAACCCGATGCTAAATAAACAAGATATTTTAGATTTCGTCTCTGACAATGATTTGGGCAGGTCGGAATCATCTCAATTATTTTCATTTTCTCAGCCGATTGATGAGAATGAATATTTTATACTTACAAAAAAAATGTTGAGCACTAATGATTTCTCATTCTATTGGAGTAAGCCGATTGAATATCATTCTTTTTTAGCTCATGGAGAGATTTATTCTATCTACAAAAATGAATTTACTGATTTATCAAAGCTTGATGAACAATTGAAAAATTTACCCTTCAATATTGTTTCTAACACTAGGAATAACGTTAAAACAACCGACCCTTTATTTGTTGGAGGAATAAAATTCCCTTCCGCGAAAAACGAAGAAATTTGGAATGACTTTCAGTTTGCCAGATGGAGTATACCTCAAATTCTTTTACTTAAAAACGGAGATGATTTTAAGATTATCATAAATACATTCAAGAATAGCATTGACCGGGTGTTTTCGATAATAGGACAATCTGATGACTTAATTCCAGGAAATGAAGAAAGACAAATCAAAGTACTGTCCAATAAACCAAATGTCGAAATCAATGAATGGTCAGATTGTGTGGAATTGGCTCTTGAAAAGATTTCACACAAAAAATTGCAGAAGGTCGTTCTCTCTCGTTTCAATAAAATAGAATTAAGTGCCGCTCCGAATATCTTGCAACAACTACAAAAGTTAGAAATTAGTTTCGATAATTGTATTACTTTCGCTTATAAGTCAAAAGATTCGATTTTCTTCGGCGCTACACCGGAAAAACTATTTAGTGTAAGAGATGGTTTCATCGAAGCAGACGCACTTGCGGGGTCAATACCAAGAGGCATTGATGATGCAGAAGACAAAGCATTTAAGAAAAACCTTCTTGATGATGAAAAAAATTTGGCGGAACATAAAAGTGTAGTTGATTTTATTCTTCATCAATTAACTCCTGTTACAGAAAAAATACTCTTCGATTCTCAACCTTCTATTAAAGAATATTCAAATATCCAACACCTCTATTCTCAAATACGCGCGAAACTTAAAAACGACGTATCATTTTTTTCACTATTAGAAAGACTGTATCCAACCCCTGCTGTTTGCGGTTTTCCAAGTGGTGAAGCTTTGGATGCCATTAACGAATTGGAATCTTTCGACCGGGGACTTTTTACCGGTGCAATTGGCTGGTTTAATTTGCATGGCAACGCTGAATTCTCTGTAGGAATTCGGTCCGCACTTTTGAGAGAGAATCTACTTCAAGCTTATGCAGGCTGCGGCATCGTTAATGGTTCCGATTCATTCTCTGAATTCACTGAAACAGAATTAAAACTAAAACCAATACTTAATCTCTTCGATGATGAAACTGTCTATAAATCGTAATATTGTTTGGTGCGATCTTTTTGTAAATCGCCTTTCACAACTTGGTGTTCGCTACGCTTGTATTTCTCCCGGTTCGCGAAGCACTTCCCTAACCATCGCATTTGCAACAAATAAATTGATAGAAGTCTTTCCAATAGTTGATGAACGATCCTCTGCTTTTTTTGCTTTAGGACTCGCAAAGAAATCCAATACACCGGTTGCGATTGTGACCACTTCTGGGACTGCTGTGGCAGAACTCTACCCGGCAATTATCGAAGCATATTACCAAAGAGTACCTTTGATAATCTGCACGGCAGATCGCCCTCATCTATTGCGAAACAGAGGTGCGAATCAGACAATCAACCAGCAGAATATTTATCGAAATCATATTCGCTATTTTGTTGATGCCGGCTTACCTGACATCAAAAATCTTTCTTTCATCAAAAAGATTGCGGAAGATGCCATACAGTATTCTTGTTTAACCGAAAAAGGTCCGGTTCATATAAACTTTCCATTTGAGAAGCCATTCGAACCGAAAAGTTATACTGACAAAATTGAGATCAAGACGATCGAAAAAATATTTTCCAACTCCTCATTTCAATTGGCTCCAAGCACTCAAACTAAAATAAATTATGAAGCCCTTACAAAGAAATTTTGGTCAACCGAGCGCGGATTAATAATTGTTGGCTTCAATAATTATAGAGAAAATTTTGCTAAACAGGTCATCCGTTTTTCGGAAAAATTTGGTTACCCGGTTTATGTTGACGGCTCATCATCTGATAGATTTGGCAGACATTCTAAAGAGAATGTAATAGAAAACTTAACCGCCTTCATACGCGCTAAAGATTTTCAGAAGCATTTCGATCCGAAGATCATGATACAATTTGGCGGGGCACCAACATCAAATGTTCTATTAGAATTTTTCAAAAAATCAAATGCAGAAAAAATATTAGTAAATGAGTTTGGTGATAAAAACGATCCCTCGCTTACAGCAAAAACAATTTTGCAAGTAGATCCATCTGAGTTTATCGGAACCATTCTTCAAAATGAGCAGAGTAAAAGCGACCGTGATAGCTGCTGGTTAATTGACTATCACGTTATGAACAATTTTGCCGAAAAACTAAAAAACCAATTTGTTAAGAAAGCAAAATTCCCGTTTGAAGGTAGAATTGTAACCGAATTATTAAGTGTTATTCCCGACAACTCGAACTTAATGATTTCAAACTCGCTGCCAATCCGTGACACAGACTTCTTTGCAACAACCAATGACAGACAATTGAACATCTTTACTAACAGAGGCGCAAGTGGTATAGATGGCATTAATTCGACTGCCCTTGGAATTGCAAAAGCATCCAAAGAGAAAAGCTACCTGCTGATTGGCGACCTCGCATTTTATCATGATCTAAACGGCTTGCACAACGCAATCAAATTTAATATTCCTTTGACTGTTGTTTTAATAAACAACAATGGCGGCGGAATATTTGAATCGCTCCCGATCTCTGATTACAAAGATGTATTCAAAGAGAATTTTTCTACTCCGCTTAAAGTTGATTTTAAGAAACTTGTTGAAGCTTACGGTGGGAATTATCATAAAATAAAAAGTTGGAAAGATTTCAAAGAAAGAGTGATATTGTCCTCTAGAAATAAAAAACTTACTGTCCTCGAGATTCAAACCGACGCAAAAGAATCTAAACTCCGGCGTCAGAATTACTGGAACGCTGTTTCAAACAGAATTGTACAATTCATCAATGAAATTAAAAGTTGACGATATTGAGTTTAATCTTCTCTTAAACGAATCCGATCTCAACCGTAATAAAACTCCGGTTGTTTTTCTTCATGGTTTTACGGGAGATTCAACCGACTGGCAATTTATTTTCGATCAGCTTCCAAACACCATGCTTCCTGTTGCTGTTGATTTAATCGGTCATGGAAAAACTGATTCCCCTTCAGATCCGGTTCATTACACTTGCACAGCTAT
Organism: uncultured Melioribacter sp.; assembly: GCA_964449775.1. GTDB lineage: Bacteria > Bacteroidota > Ignavibacteria > Ignavibacteriales > Melioribacteraceae > Fen-1258. The sequence continues at coordinate 11,175 of CAYVBQ010000042.1, forward strand.
CGTTCACCAACTTGATTCTATTTTTTCGCAATTGAATTTCGGAAGAATAATACTTGCCGGATACTCCATGGGAGGACGTGCAGCACTTTCTTATTGCCTCAAACATTCGCAAAGAGTAAGTGCGGCTGTTCTGGAAAGTACAACAGCCGGAATCGAGGACTTCAGCATGAAAAAGGAACGTGTTGAACTTGATCTCCTTTTCGCTGATAAAATCAAAAGAGAGGGAGTTGAATCCTTTGTAAATTATTGGTTTGATACGCCGTTGTTTGAATCATTAAAAAATCTTCCAAATTTTGAAGAAGTAAAGGGCAAAAGAATTGGGAACAGTGTTACTGGATTAGCAAATACACTATCGAGTTTCAGCACCGGATTGATGATGAGTTATTGGGATAAACTTCCTTTGCTTAATTTGCCTATTCTTTTAATCAGCGGTGAGATGGATGCAAAATACACAAATATCAACATAGCAATGAAATCAAAGTTTCTGAATGCGAGACACACGACTGTTTTGCAATGCGGGCATAATGTTCATTTAGAGAAACCGGAGCTTTTTACTAAATTAGTCATCGATTTTTTGACAACACCTGAAAGGCAATCATGAGCCCCAACTGGAAGATAGCGAAAGATTTTAAAGACATCATTTATGAAAAGATGGACGGCATTGCAAAGATTACAATCAACCGTCCCGAAAAGCGAAATGCGTTTCGTCCAGAAACTACGCTTGAGCTTTTTGAAGCATTCGCAGATGCGCGCGAAGACTCTAACATTGGCGTAATCTTATTAACCGGAAAAGGTCCGGCTAAAGATGGAAAGTATGCGTTCTGTTCCGGCGGAGATCAATCAATCCGTGGAGATAAAGGTTACGTTGGAAAGGATGGCGTCCCCCGTCTCAACATACTTGATGTGCAAAAACAAATTCGTAGTATTCCAAAACCGGTGATTGCACTTGTTGCAGGTTACGCTATCGGCGGTGGACATGTATTACACGTTATGTGCGATCTCTCCATTGCCGCAGACAACGCTATCTTTGGTCAGACTGGTCCAAAAGTCGGAAGCTTCGATGGCGGTTTTGGTGCAAGCTACCTTGCACGAATTGTCGGACAAAAGAAAGCCCGTGAAATCTGGTATCTCTGCCGCCAATACAACGCACAAGAAGCTCTGGACATGGGACTTGTTAATAAAGTGGTCCCTATTGATCAACTTGAAGAAGAAGGCATTCAATGGGCTAAAGAAATTTTAGATATGAGTCCGCTGGCACTACGTTTACTTAAATCAGCATTCAATGCGGAGTTGGATGGACAAGCCGGAATTCAAGAACTCGCAGGCAATGCAACACTCCTTTATTATATGAGCGAAGAAGCTCAAGAAGGTAAGAACGCTTACAACGAAAAGCGGAAACCGGATTTCAAAAAATTTCCAAGAGTACCGTAACTATGATTACATTAACTGAAGCAAAAACTGTTTTAAAGAAGAACAAATCCTATCTTCAAAAAAAGTATTTTATTGATGAGATAGGAATATTCGGATCATACAGCAGGGGTGAACAAAATAGAAAAAGCGATATTGATCTTTTGGTTTCTTTTAGAAAACCCATCGGTTTAGAGTTCGTCGATCTTTCGGAGGAATTAGAAGAGTTATTGAATCATAAAGTTGATTTGGTTTCAAAAGGTGCTTTGAAGAAAAGAATGTTTGAGTTCATCAAACAAGAAATTGTCTATGTCTAAAAGAAACGATAAACTTTTACTTCTCGATATACTTGATTCAATCCACAAAATTCTTATTTATACAAAGGGTTTAGACTTTCGAGCATTTGTTAAAGATCAGAAAACAATCGATGCAGTTGTTAGAAATATCGAGATTATAGGCGAAGCTTCTAAACATGTTTCGAAGAAACTAAAAGATAAATCGGTTATTCCTTGGATTAGAATTGTAGGTATGAGAAATAGGATTGTCCATGAATATTTCGGAGTTGATTTAAGAATAGTGTGGAAAATAATCAGTGAACAATTAATTGGTTTTGAAGAAGCTGTTAAAAACTTAATAACACTCACAGAAAAATAATGTTATCATCCGCTTCAAATACAATCGCAAAATTCGATGCGTGGATACTTGCAAGCCGCCCGCGAACGTTAGCCGCTGCAATTGTTCCGGTTGTTGTTGGCACTGCAATATCAATTCATGATGAAAAATTCAAACCGCTCGCAGCATTGTTTGCTCTTATCTGCGCATTGCTTATTCAAGTAGGTACTAATTTTGTAAATGATCTTTTCGATTTTCTTCACGGAACAGATAAAAAAGACCGCATCGGACCGCAGCGTGCAACCGCCTCCGGTATTCTTTCCATTTTTGAAATGAAGCTTGGAATTTATTTTTCCTTCGGGTTGAGTTTTATCTTTGGACTCTATCTGATTTATCTCGGCGGCTGGTTTATTTTAATCATAGGTGTGCTTTCAATCCTTGCCGGTATTGCTTACACAGCGGGTCCGTTTCCGCTTGCATACAATGGGCTTGGCGATATTGCCGTATTTTTGTTTTTTGGTTTTGTTGGAACTGTCGGGACGTACTACGTTCAATCGAATGAAATAACTGCCCTGGCGTTTTGGTCCTCGGTTCCCGTTGGTGCATTAATAACAAATATTTTGGTGGTGAATAATTACCGTGACCGCGAAGAAGACCGTTCAAACAGCAAGAATACTCTGATTGTAATTTTTGGTGAGCGATTCGGTCGTATTCAATATGTTTTCTTCATGATCATATCCTACTCAATACTTTTTATTGTTTACTTTACATTCAAAAAAGAAATTGTTGTATTTCTGCCCCTCTTAAGTTTGCCGCTTGCGGTGAAACTAATCAAGATGATTTACACTTTGCGCGGAAGTGAATTGAACAAAACATTAGAGCTTACCGCAAAACTTTCAGCTCTTTACGGTTTGCTATTTGCAGCCGGAATTCTTTTATGACCATAAATAATTTCAAATACTTCCCTTTCTCACTCAAACTCAATAACCCATTTCAAACATCATCCCAAACAATTACCGGGCGAAATGGATTTATAATTTCAATAACCGACGAATTAGGTAACACTTCATTTGGCGAGTGTTCCCCTCTTCCGGGACTTAGTTTTGAAACATATGAAGATGCGGAAAGAATTTTAAAGGGTTTACAACATCAGATGATCGGTTTTAGTGCTGAAGAGAATTTTAATTCGGTTGCTGAATTACTTTTAGAATTTCATCTTGTTCCCTCTCTACAATTTGCCCTTGAACAAGCCATCATAGGTTTAATGATTAAGCGCAACAGAAATTTTATTAAAGACATTTTCGTAAACGTAAAATCGGAATTCGAGGTTAATGCTGTAATCGCTTTTGGTGAAGAAGAAGATATTCTGAACCGAATTAATGGTAAAATTAAAAAAGGTTACGGCACATTCAAGATCAAAATTGGAAGGGATGATTTCGATTTGGATTTTAGACTCATTCAAAGTGTACGTGCGGAATATGGCGACAGTATTAAAATACGTTTGGACGCCAATCGGAAATGGAGTTTTGAAAATGCAAAATCTTATTTAGAACGGCTTTCCATTTTCGGTATTGAATACATTGAAGAGCCATGTAACAACTTACGTGACAATTTAAAACTTGCCCAAACCTCTATTATACCAATCGCTCTTGATGAATCACTTTCCTCAATCAAAGATGCATATAAAGTGATTAATGAAAGTAATATCAATTTTATCATCTTGAAGCCAATGATCTATGGCGGAATCATCTCTTCCTTACAATTAATTAAAGTTGCCGGGAAGAATAATAGAAATGTAATTATCTCTTCATCCTTTGAAAGTGCAGTTGGTAAAAGTGCTTTGGTTTTGTTGGCTGCTTCAATAAGTCATTCATTTGCCCATGGACTTGATACTTCAGAATATTTCAAGCAAGACATTTGCAAAGATTTATTTGAAGTGGAAAACGGAAAGATCTTCTGCGATATTAAAAATTATCCTCCACAATTTGATTTAGTACTTTCATGATCACCATCGGCAATTCAAATCATTGGTTAAGTGAACAAGCGACCATGCAGCCAAACAGTCAAGCTATAATTACATCAGAAAAAATTTTTACCTACTCTGAATTTTACGAAGAATGTCTTGGCGTACTAAGCTATTTCGATCAACTTGGCATCAAAGAAAAAGATCACGTTGGAATATTATTTGGACACAACTACAAATTTTTTGTAATTGTAAATGCACTCTGGCTCATCGGCGCGGTTCCCGTTCCGCTCAATACCCGTCACACCACCAAGGAGATTCAGAATCAACTTCGCCAAGCAGACATTAAGTTTTTAATCATAGATGAAACCCTTAAATCACAATTCGCGTCATTGATATTTCAGAATAAAACATACCTAAATAAAGTTACGAAGTGCGAAGTACGAAGTACGAAATTCAACATTCTGCATTCTGCATTCTGCACTCAACATTCCGCTTTAATCATGTTTACCTCAGGAAGCGCCGGAAAACCGAAAGCAGTTGTGCACACATTTAACTCGCTTCTCGAAAGCGTAAAAGCAACAGACTCGTTCGCGGATTTATCGCCGAATGATATTTGGCTTGCGTCTTTACCGCTTTACCACATTGGCGGATTCATGATTCTTATTCGGGCGCTGCTTTCAGGAAGCTCAATTGCTTTTCCTAACTCACTGAAGCATGAAGATATTAGCAAAGCAATAATAAATATTAACCCTACTCACGTTTCATTTGTTTCAACTACACTTAATCGTTTCCTCAAAGATGATTTTGTACCATCAAAAAAAATGGAATACGTTTTTCTCGGCGGCGGACCGATTTCGTCTGTACTCTGTGAAGAAGCAATTAACAAAAGTTGGCAAATTATAAAAGTTTACGGCTCTACTGAAACATGTTCGATGGTTACTGCTCTTCTTCTGAATGAGGTAAAACAAAAACCGGACTCAGTTGGAAAAGCGTTGGGGACGAACAAGATTAAGATCAAGAGCATGAGCAAGAATGATCCGGATGATTTCTGTGGCAGTGGAGAAGTTGGAGAGATTGTTGTTTCTGCTCAAGCGTTATTTAAAAAATATTACAACGATCAACTGACAACCGACAAGGTACTTAAAAACGGTTGGTATCACACCGGCGATTGTGGATGGCTTGATGAAGACGGATATCTTTACGTTTCAGCACGCCGGGAAGATTTAATTATTACCGGAGGTGAGAATGTTAATGCTTTAGATGTTCAGGATGTACTTAAGTCACATTCTTTGATTGAAGATGCTTTTGTATTCGCTCTGAAGGATGATGTGTGGGGACAAATAGTTTGTGCCGCAGTTGTATCAAAAAAAATATCGGAATTAGAGATTATAAATTTCTTGAAAGAGAATATCGCCAGCTATAAAATTCCAAAACAATTCTTCTTTATAGATAGCATTCCTAGAAATGAGATGGGAAAAGTTAAACGCACAGAGCTCTTGAGTAAGCTTAATTTAAGTTAGCTTTCATTTTTTCGTAAAACTCTTTTGGTAATTCTATCTTCTTGAATTCTTCTTTAAGAACGCAGACATGAACCGTCTTAGCTATGGCAGTAAATACACCATCCGCTTTGTAAAACTTATAGCTCAATTCAAATGAAGAATTCTTCAATAAGCTCACAACAACATCAATACGGAGCTCATCGCCAACCTTTATCGGCCGTACGTAATCTGCCTCGGCATGAATGATCGGAAGAATGTAATCCTTATCAAAAAAATAATCTCTCTCGGTGTCCAGACTTCGCATAAAGTCTTCATAAGCAGCATGAACAAATTTGAACAAACTGGCATAAAATATTATCCCTGCTGGGTCGGCATCGTAGAAATAGACTTTAACTTTTGCTGAAAACATGGCATATCTCTTTTTCTTGATACAAATTTAATCAACTCTTCTTCATTTCACATTAACTTTTTTGTGTTTAATTTCGCTTTGAACAAAATAAGAATAACGTTGAGCCCTAAAAATATTTACATTTTTTTCATTACTCTACTTGCATTGTCATTTAGTCATATTTACGCGCAACAAGCGGAAGTTAAAAGAGAGTATTATGCTAACGGCAAATTGAAGACGGAAGGTGTTTACGTTAATGGTTTGCGACATGGGCTTTATAAAGAATATTACGAGAGCGGCAAACTTTGGAAGGAATGGAATTTCGAAAACGGAAAAGAAGAGAGTACTTCTATCTGGTATTTTGAGGATGGCACAAAAAGCATGGAGTGGAATTACGGCAACGGGAAGCTTGAGGGTAAATCCAAATGGTATTATGAAAGCGGAGAACTTTGGGCTGAACCAATTTATGTAAATGATATTCAAGAGGGATTTAGCCAAACTTATTATAAGAGCGGAAAACTCCAAGCTATATGGAACTACATAAACGGAAAACTCTACGGCGTATCCAAAATATTTTTTGAGAATGGCAAAGTTGAAGTTGAACGGAACTATGTTAATGATAAACTCGAAGGGATTAGTAAAGTTTACTCCGAATTTGGCACTCTCACTCTTGAAGCAAAATATAACAATGATCAACTGAATGGCATTTCTTACTTTTATTATCCCGATGGAAAGATAAAAGTGATTGACACTTATGAGAAAGGTCAAATAATAAAACGTGAACGATACGATTACGGCAGTAAAGTGAGTAAAGTCGAAGAAAACTTTGATGAATATTGGGAGGAGGGTACTTTAAAAAGGCAAGTACACTTTAGTGAGGGAAAATTAGATGGAATTGTAAAAGAATATTACCCGGGCGGATTTCTAAAATCGGAATTGAACTATAGAAACGGAATTCTTGCCGGAGAGAGTAAATTTTATAATGAGGGCGGAACGCTTGCTGAGATTGCAGCTTACGTGGAAGGAATGAAAAACGGATTATCTATTAGGTTCAATAAAGACGGTATTAAGATTGCTGAAGAGAACTATCAGGATAATTTGCGAGATCTATCTGCAAAAACATTTTATCTAAGCGGGGAAATTGAATCTGAACAAACATATCGTAACGATAAACTAAACGGCTCGGTAAAAATATATTTTAAGAATGGATCACTTGCTGCTGAGGAATATTATCAAGATGGTCTAAAAAACGGAATAATTAAAAGATATTTTCAGAACGGAAAGCTTTCCGATTTTCTTATTTACAAAAACAATCTGCTTAATGGAAAATGCTATTCGTATGATGAGAGCGGAAAAGTTGTGCGTGAAGTTGAATATAAAGAAGGAGAATTATTAAAGTAGATTTGGACTAATACTTTATTGATTAATGGGCATTAGGGGTACATGTCTACTTGTATATGAGTAAAAATGCTCATAATGGGTACATATAAAAAAGAACAAGTACCCATTGGGTACATATCTATTTTTTGTCTTTAAAGAGTTTGTAGAGCTTATGATTAAGAAAAATCACTTCCTTACCAATTTTTTCGGGTTTAAGAATATCGATAGAAACTAATGCATTAAGATATTTTGATGCTGTTTTTCTTAAAGCAATCTTATTCTCTACAAGAAAATTTATATTACAATAAACCTGATAAAATATCAGTTCAATAAGTTCTTTAGAATAAATCTTTGGTAATTTGACTTTAACCTCATCAATGGTTTCATCCAAAAGTGATTTAATCTTGTTTACTTTTTGAGTGGTGCTGATTGCAGTTTGTTCAACTGCATCAAGCATATAAAGAATCCAATCTTCCCAATTTTGTTTGTAAGTAACTTCTCTTAGATAACGATAGTAACTATTTTTATTTTTTATGATGTAGCCGCTCAGATATAAAATTGGCAAATCAATTAGGTTATTCATGGCAAGGTAAAGAACATTGATTATCCGACCGGTACGACCATTTCCATCGTAAAACGGGTGAATAGATTCAAACTGATAGTGGAGAATAGCCATTTTAATAAGCGGATCGCCGCCTAAATCAGAGTTAAGATAATCCTCTAAATTTTTTAACAGTGCGCGAATAATTGATTCACCGAGAGGCGGTGTATATAAAATTTCTCCGGTCAACTCATTTTCGAGAACAGTGCCCGGTAATTTTCTTATGCCTGCATTATTGGATATTAATTCTTTCTGAATATCTATAAGAATATTTGTAGAAATAAAACCTTTTTTCTGAACTTCATTGAAACCAAGCCACAATGCTTTACGATAGTCTAATACTTCTTTAGTTGTTGAATCTATTCTTCGCGGATCGGTTGCCAGCGCTCTGAAAAGTTTATCACGGGTAGTAACAATGTTTTCAATTGCAGAGCTGTCTCTTGCTTCTTCAAGAGCAAGAGTATTTATAAGAATATTTTGATTCGGGAGAAGCCGTGATGCTCCTTTCAGTTCTGCAAGTGTACGGTTTGCTGAAATAGCTTTTTTAAAAATTGCTTTTGTTTCAATATCTGCTTTTGGCGGAAGTAGTGGTAAATCATTGTGCGGTTGTTTTGGATCGAATGACATATTTATTCTTCCTTCAGTTCTTTGCCTATTCGTTACTTTATGTTGTTAAATATTTTGAAGTAATAAAACTAGTAACCAGATTTATGCTTTTCTTTAATTAATCAATTTTCTTCACAATAAAAAGATCCATAAAATCACTTCCGAATGCAAGTGAAGGTGTGTATGTGCCCGGCTGAAGAGAATTCTTTAAAACTCTTTCGGCACACTCGGCTGCCCCTTTTGCGGTCAGATTGTATCCTTCCATAAACTGATAAACTTCTTCAATCATTTTACCTTTTGAGTTTTCCACTCTGCCCCAAACATAAGTTTCTGTTGAGTCACGTTCTTCTTTTGTAGGTCCGGTGAAATTCTTTTTGATATAGTTTACAACGATGTTTTTGATAAACTGCACTTTGAGTATTTTCAAAAAGAATACAAGCAAGGGTCTAAACATTACAACTACTTTCGGCAGAGCAAGATAGACTTCAACATTTTCTATTCCCGTTGAATAATATGATGAATAAACATCTCCCCAAGGAATAGAGATTCCGCTGAATGAAAAATCCTTTGCCGTAACATTGATTGTAAACTCACCGATTTTAGAATCAATTAATTTTCCATGACGCCTAATCTTTCCGGTCCCGCCAAGAAATTCTAATGTTGTTAACCAAGTGCCGCGGGAAATATTTCCACGTTTATTTAAGAAACCAAGCTTAAGATGAGTCGCATCGGGCATCTGTTCACTCAATCTTTTGGCGAGACAGTCTGTTGGAATAATATCAAACCCAACGCTTGGCAATATTACAATCCCACGCTCCTTTGCAATCTTGTCCAACGAAAAAGCGAGATGCATCACCGGCATTTCACCGGTAATATCTAAGTAATTTGTTTTTGTACGAAGACACGCTTCCATTAAATCCTTAGCAGTGTATTTGAACGGACCTGCACAATTCAACAGCGTATGAACATCTTGAAGAGATTCATCAACTTTTACATCGTCAAAGATATCAAACGCAATGTAATCACAATTATATTTTTGAGCGATCTGCTTTAAGACAGATTCATTTCTTCCGGTTAAGATTGGTTCGATTTTTCGAGAAATGAGTTCTTCAATAATTAGTTGTGCCGAATAACCGTTCGCACCATAGATAATTAATCTGTCTTTAATCATCTTCCTGTCCTCTTAATCTTGTTTATCCATTGTGATAATAAAGAATGTTGAACAATCTTTCAATTCCAAGAAGACTCTGATATCCATTTGAGACAAGAAATAATTAAATTAACAGTGAGAGAATTAGATTTTCTTCCAATTATCCGAATGCTCTCTTCTCACTTAACAATTTATTAATATGCTGTTAACAATTACATAATAAAAAACTTTTATCTTAGTAAATGTTTTTCAAGACTATTCACAATTGTTGTTGTTCATAAATGGCAAGAAAAAAAATTCTCTTCATCGGCGGTTCGCTAAATCAAACTTCGATGATGCACCAAATTTCGCAACATCTTGGTAATTACGATTGTTACTTTACACCATATTATGGTGACGGATATATCAATTTCCTTGTCAGCAAAGGCTATTTAAAATTCTCCATTTTAAACGGTTCTTTTAGATGGAACACTGAGGAGTACTTACAGCAGCATAATCTCAATATTGATTACCGCGGTAGAAGCAACAATTACGATTTGGTTTACACATGCGCCGATCTGATAATGCCGAAGAACATTCGCAAAAAGAAAGTAATCCTTGTTCAAGAAGGAATGACCGATCCGGAAAATTTTATGTTTTATCTGGTGAAGTATCTTAAACTTTACCGCTGGCTCGCAAGTACTTCAACTATGGGTATGTCCAATAAATACACTCTCTTTTGTGTAGCTTCGAACGGATATAGAGATTTTTTTATTCGCAAAGGCGCAAAAGCGGAAAAGATTATAGTTACAGGAATTCCCAACTTTGATAACTTGCAGCAGTTTTCAAATAGCGATTTCCCCCACAAAAATTTTGTTCTCGTTGCAACTTCGGATGCACGCGAGACTTACAAAATCGAAAATAGAAAAAAATTAATTCAAGATTGTGTTAGGATTGCAAACGGAAGGCAGCTTATCTTCAAACTGCATCCAAACGAAAATATTGAACGCGCAACTCGCGAAATAAATAATTATGCACCCGGTGCTCTGATCTACACAAGCGGAAATATAAATTACATGATTACTAACTGCGATGCTTTGATCACTCAATTCTCCTCTACGGTTTATGTCGGAATCGCTTTTAACAAAGAAGTGCACTCCGCCTTTGATATTGAAGAATTAAAACGGTTGATGCCGATTCAGAACAACGGAACATCTGCAGAACGAATTGCGAGAATTGGTAATCACTTAATTGAAATACCTGAAGCAACTTTGGAAGAAATTCATGAAGCGTTTGATTTCAAAACAATATAAATATCTTTTAACTGATGAGATTAAAACGGAACGCTGATTATTATGATCGCTTATGATTACTTAAGATCATAAACCATCATAACTATCATAAAAAATCTGCGTTCTATTAAAGACTAATATGAAAATCATAACAGTCATACAAGCACGAATGTCATCTACCCGATTACCGGGAAAAGTAATGTTGCCTATTCTGGGCAGACCACTATTAATTCGTACGATAGAACGCGTACAAGCCGCAAAGTTGATTGGACAATTGGTTGTCGCCACATCTGTTAATCCTGATGACGATGAAATCGAAAAATTGTGTATTGAGAATGGCATCACTTGCTACCGGGGTCATTTAACCGATCTACTCGACCGTCACTATCAAGTTGGTAAATTGTTTGGTGCGGATGCGATTGTAAAAATTCCATCCGATTGCCCTCTTATCGATCCTCGTGTGATTGACAAAGTTCTCGAACATTATATCAACTCGGATGAATTTGATTATGTCAGTAATCTTCACCCGGCATCTTATCCCGATGGGAATGATGTTGAGATATTTTCTTTCGAAGCGATCGAATGCGCCTGGAAAGATGCAACAAAAGATTTTGAACGTGAACATACAACTCCATTCATTTGGGAAAATCAAGATTATTTTTCGATTGGGAACGTTACATGGGAAACGGGATACGATTATTCTACAAATCATCGCTGGACAATTGATTTCCCGGAAGATTATGAGTTCATTAGAAAAGTTTACGAAGAACTTTATCCAACAAATTCCGCATTTAGTCTTAATGATATATTAATTTTGTTAAAACAAAAACCACATATTGCCAAGATCAATCAGCAGTATCTTGGTAAGTATTGGTATGAGGAACATATGGATGAATTAAAGAACATTAACGAATACAAAAACAAACTCTCAAAAAAATGAAAAGACAAGAATTACTCGACATGAAACAAACTTCTATGCGCGTACGTGAACATATAATCCGGATGAGCGGCAACGGTGGATGTTTTATCGGCGCCTCACTTTCATGTACGGATTTGATAGTATATCTTTATAAGAAATTTTTAAATGTCAGTCCGAACAATTTTGATGACCCAACACGTGATTATTTTTTCTTATCAAAGGGGCACGATGTTCCGGCACTTTACGGAACGTTTGTTGAGATGGGATGGCTCCAAGAAGAAAGATTAAAAAATCACCTCAAGACAAATGATTTCATCTACTGGCATCCAAACAGAAATATTCCCGGAATTGAATTTCATTCCGGTTCACTCGGTCATAATCTTTCAGTTGCAATGGGTGTTGCGATGGATTGCAAACTTCGCAAACAAAAAAATAAAGTTGTTGTTGTTGTTGGTGATGGCGAATTGAATGAAGGATCAATGTGGGAAGCGCTTCTTGTTGCGTCCGCCTATAAATTAGATAATCTTTTAATCGTTGTTGATCGGAATCAATTCCAAGCCAATATGCGAACTGAAGATTTAATTCCCTTGAAACCACTGCCTAAAAAATTTGACGCATTTGGATGCAAAGTAAAGAAAGTCAACGGGCACGATTTTGAAAAGATGAATGAAACATTCAAAAAAATTCCATTCGAAAAAGGGAAAGTTTCGGTTGTGATTGCCGAAACCGTGCGGGGTAAAGGTTTACCGAGCATTGAGAAGCGAGCTGACCGTTGGTTCGTAAATTTCAAGGAAGAAGAAGTGGAACAACTCCTAAAAGAACTGCACGGTGCAAAGAAAACAAAATTAACTTCAGAAACAATTGTAGCAAGATGAAAATGACATATGCAGATATCGTACTTGATCTTATTAATAAAGATGATCGCTATATGATCATGACATCCGAAAACAGAGCGGCATTTCGAGATCTTCCGCCATTGATTAAAAATAATTTTATTGATACCGGAATTACAGAACAAACGCAAATTGGAATGGCTGCCGGACTTGCTCTGCGCGGAAGGATTCCAATTGTTCACGCGCTTGCAACTTTTATAACTATGCGCGCTTTCGAATTCATCCGTACCGATGTTGGAATTGGCAATCTACCTGTGAAAATAGTCGGAGCTGTGCCCGGATTTTTATCTGACGGCAACGGTCCAACCCATCAAGCTATCGAAGATGTTTCAATCATGCGCGGTATTCCGAATGTGAATGTATTTTGTCCCGCAGATGAAGATGATATGCTAAAAGGATTGCCAGCAGTTTTCAAAAGTCCCGCCCCATTCTATATTCGTTATAACAATGTTCAACCGGTTATTGAACATGCGGAGTTCGAAATTGGGAAAGCAGAAGTATTTGGCGATGGGAAAGATGTAGCAATTCTTGTTTATGGATTTCTTTTCGGAGAAGCATTCAAAGCAAAAGAAATTCTGGAATCGAAGGGTATTTCTGTTCGTTTGATAAACATCCGTACACCAAAACCAATTGATGAAGAGACAATTTTGAAAGCAGTTGACGATTGCAAATTAATCGTGACCATTGAAGATCATTTTATCACAGGTGGACTTTATACAATTCTTGCTGAAGTTCTTTTACGAAACAGAAAAACAGCAAATGTTCTCCCCTTTGCATTGATGAACAAGTGGTTTAAGCCGGGTTTATTGAATGACGTTCTGGAATTTGAAGGATTTACTGGAGAGAAAATTGTGGAAGGGATTTTAAAGCAGTTGGCTATTAGCATTTAGCTCATAAATAGCACAACATCGTACACACTTTCTAGTATTACTAATGAAGCAGGAG
>CAYVBQ010000043.1:0-24042 GCA_964449775.1 uncultured Melioribacter sp.
TAACTTATGCTTATCCTTTTCTTATTTCACCTTTTTGCGTAAGGTGAGTTAATAATATGTTAGTTATTTGTACATATTATTTTTTTCGGTGGCGTTCGCCGGATTTTAACCAGCATCTTTCCGCTAAGGCGGAATGTCCTACTTAGACTATCACGCTATTTTCTTCTTCCGGAAGATTTTAATTTTTCTTGATCTTGCTCTTATTCTTACTCTATCTCTTAGTAGCGCGTCTCCGGATCGAACGGAGCTCTTTCAGCAGAGGGCTGAATATCCTAACCACTAGACGAACGCGCTTGAATTAGTTAAATCTGTATTTCTTCTCAATCCAGTATTCGATTTGGGTTCCTTCCATCTTTAGTTTTTCCCAACGGGATTTATATGATGCTTCTAAAACATCTTTCAATCCGAGAGGATCGTCTAATGTATTGATAATTACTTTGTGCTCTTTTACAAAACCATCTTTTCCGATCTTCAACAAAAGCAATATTTCTCCTTTCTCTCCATCAACATTTTGAGGAAGCACTTCTAATATTTGTCGTGGTCTGAATGGAAGTGCTTTATAACCAACACCCCAACCTGAACCATCTCCGATTCCACTTCCTGATCCGCTTCCTATTCCTGTTCCGCTGCCAGTTCCCATTCCGCTTCCGCCGCCAATAAGTGAGTCCTTTGGTTCCTCTAAGTTGGTGATATTCCCGAAATCAATATTATCCGGCTCGGGTGATGGGACTGGAATTCCCGCAAAGGTTTTAGGTGCAGAGATTCCTTGCCCGATATCATTTGTTGCGTTACCCAAAGAACCACCTCCGCTCCAATTGCTATCCTTTGAAAAAGTAGTTGTTAGTTGTACCGTATATGAATTAATGTAATAATAATTTTGATCTTCGGGCGGGCCAGTCTTTGATAGGAAAAGGATAAGAAGTAAAACCGAAAGATGAACAGAAATACTGATAATCATTCCATATGCAGAATTTTTGTGATATCTCTCTCTCCAGTTTTCCATAATGAAATACATTTATTACTGCCAATTAATTTCTGTTTGACTGCTTACTTCCTTTTCCGTTGCATTATCTTTTATAGAAACTGTTACCACATATTTTCCCGGTTCGTACCTACTCATATCTAACTGCAAATACATTTGCGGATCTTTTTCTTGTGACTGGTACTTGGATGTCAGCGCTATTTTCTTCCCTTCTTTATCTAAACCCACCACACTTAACAATGAGTTAATTACTCCGCTTTCTTCTTTCTTTTGTATTGTTATCTTCTGTTCGAAGTCGGTTAGATTATTTGTGTTTAGTTTTAGATTGTAGATCTCATAGTAAAGATAGAGTTGATTGTTCTTGCTAAAACTCTTGGTCGGATTTGGTAGAATAGATATATTATTTCTTTTGAAAGCACCGTTTATGTTTTGTTCTGTTTCAACATTAGAAGCCAAGACAACATCGCTAATATTTAATTTATCGCTAGAAAAATTTTTTACATTATACTTCCCATGATAAGCAGCTACACCTTTATCTTTCTTACGCATCATCTCAAATGCAAGGTTACCAGATTGAGGAGATAGTGTCATCTCCACATAATTAACCACATATTCCGATGAAAAATTACCACTATCATAAGTTTTTCTATACTCAGATTGTTTATTAAAATTTTTGTCAAACATGAATAGACCAACATCATAACCATTGGCAAACTTTTCTTTTGTTGTAGCCGTATCGGAAAAATTTATTTCATAAGAAAGGAAAATATCTGTTTGCGCTCTATTCTTTGAAGCAAACTGATATGCTTGGTAACTTAAGTCAAAGATTGGTCCTTCGAATTTGGGGAAATATTCATCAGGCTTAGTTTGTCTTAAGCTAATTACTTCGTCGTGTGTATTCATTGGTACAATTGCAGTCCATGGTTGAGCGAACTGATAACTATTATTTCTCATCGGGTCAATGAATGCAAAAGATTTATCACCGTAATCCCAAACTTCGGTTCTGGGTTTTGGCCGTAGTGATAAGTCATCAATCTCTTGCATATAACGTACTTTGTTTAACGGTTGCCCATACCTAATTAAAATCTCACCCCGGTCGGTCTTCCATCCCGTTAGATCTATATGAGTATTTCCGAAAAATAAATTTGCATATGTTACACGGTAATAATGTTCTAGAAGACGTTCATTTTCTTTAGATAGAATTAGCGGATCTTTAGTTTGCCAAAATTGACTAATAGCCTCAATAAGTTGAGTCTTACTCATGATCTTAATCTGATCACCCAGCTTCGACTCTAAAATCACAAGCGCTGAATTGAAAGTAAAATCTTCTCTCTCTTCAGAGGACATCAGACTTATACCTCTTTCAAATTCTTCTGCAGATTTATCATAATGATGAGTTAAATAATAAAGCAATCCTAAATAAAGATGAGAGGTTTTTCCAATTGAATGTTTCTTTATGAACGCATCCCAAATCGAAATTGCTTTTTCCGGAGAGCCATTATATATATAAATATTGCTTATTTCCCAGCAAATTGATTCTTTGGAAGTATCATTATGCAAAGCTTTGATTAGAAAATTTTCTGATTCATGAAATGCTTCTTGAGCAAATTTTTCATAACTCGCTGTTGGAAAATTCCCCCGAGTGTTATCAAATTCGTTTTTCTGATCAAATGCAAGCGAACTTTTTTCTCTAAACATTAAACTTTTTACAACAGGACTTAGCGCACGGTTGACCGGCCCTTTCGCTTCACCTGTGTGTAATTTCAAGAAGTCCTCGGACTTTAATCTACCAAGATTATATAGTGCTATAGAGTTTGTAGAATCAATATTCAGTATTTCTTTATACTCATCAATAGCCGCCAATCTTTCATCAAAATTAAGTTTGCTTGCATAAAACAAATCTTCTCTTATGCGTGCAATTAATAAACGATATTGAATGTTCAGAGGATAAATTTCAATCGCTTTGCGTATATACCTTAAGGATTCCATTAATTCAGAATTTGTCTTATTTGTTGCTTTGATTTTTGCAAGTTCAAAGTATGAAGGCGCATCTTTGCTTTGCTTGATTGAGTTTTTGAAAAATGTAATCGCTGAAGTTGTATCTTTCTTCTGAAGAACTTCCAGAGCTTTCAAGTATTCTTTTGTTTTTGTTGAGTCAGTTTGTGCTGTCATTAAATTTGAAAAAACGATGAAATTAATTACAGTAAATTTTAGAAGAATCATAATACCTCTCATACTTTAAGGAGTGAACCTAAAATATTATATTAGTAAAAATAAAGACATCTTATTAAAAATATGTTGCAAGCTTTCCAATTGCTATAAATCATTGTTGTTAATTATTTCTTAGTAGCGCGTCCCCGAATTGAACGGGACTCTCCCCGCAGAAGACGGGGCATCCTAACCGCTAGACGAACGCGCTTTGATACTATATTACTTGCAAATTACTGACAACCTGGAGAGTAACATGTATCCCATTGACCCGGATTTGTAAGAGGAAAACACTCCCACATCTGATAGGTACACATACCCAGCGTTCCACAATCACATGTACCTTGCGTAGGAGCAGGTTCTTTGAGATGTCCTATTACAGTTCCAACAGGATTTTCTTTCTTAGTGACTAATTCAAACGATTCCACCTTGATCTCATCAAGGTTTAACTTGAGCTTTTTCATTTTAGCTCTCCTTTCTTTAATTAATAATATGTTAGTTATTTGTACATATTTTTTTTTCGGTGGCGTTCGTTGGATTTTGACCAACATCTTTCCGCTAAGGCGGAATATCTTATTTAGACTATCTCGCTATTTCTTCTTCCGGAAGATTTTTTTCTATATGCCCTTCTATTACTGCCAATTAATTTCTGTTTGACTGCTTACTTCCTTTTCCGTTGCATTATCTTTTATAGAAACTGTTACCACATATTTTCCCGGTTCGTACCTACTCATATCTAACTGCAAATACATTTGCGGATCTTTTTCTTGTGACTGGTACTTGGATGTCAGCGCTATTTTCTTCCCTTCTTTATCTAAACCTACTACACTCAACAATGAGTTGATAACTCCACCTTCTTCTTTTTTCTGTATTGTTATCTTCTGTTCAAAGTCGGTCGTGTTGTTTGTCTTAAGAAATAAATTATTTATCTCGTAGTAAATAAACAGCTGCATTTCTTGTGTAAAATAGTTAGATGGATTGGGAAGTATATATGTATCATTTCTTTTTATGTAAGGTAGATACTCTGAACGCTCTACATCAAAACACAAAACCAAATCACTCATGGATAAATCTCTTTCGGGATATTTTTTTACCTTAAATAAATCATGATAAGTAAAAGCGCCGTTATCTTTCTTTCTTAGAATTTCAAATGCAATATTTCCTTCTCGCGGAACGGAGCTTAACATTAGATTATTGATAGTCAATTTTGTATTTGAATATAACGGAGGAAATTCGGAAATTTTCTCTGTCATCTTATTATGGTTTTTATCAAACAAATAGATACCGGTAGTATAGCCGCCATCAAAAAAATCCTTTAGTGTGGAAGAATCTTTGGGGTTAATTAAAAAACTAATGTAAATATCGGTTTGTGATGGTAGCTTGGATTGGAATTGATATACTGCAAACGGGGTATAAAAAATTGGACCTTGAAGTTTTGGGACATATTCTTCCGGTTTTTTTTCTCGATATACAATTATTGAATCAACAGTGCTCTCGAGGGATTGAGAAACACGTTTGTTATCTGATGTGGGATCGTTAAAAACATATCTTCCTCTACGCGCAATATCATAGAACGAGAAGTTTTTATCAGGATAGTAAAATGTTTCTGTTTCCGATAATTCCCTTTTTATATCTCCATTTGGTGAAATATAAATAGATGCCCGTTGCCTGCTTATCTGATCAGGAACACCATATCTAATTACAACTTCTCCGCGGTCGCTATTCCAACCTTCCAGATTCAATCTTTTTACAGTAAACATTAAATTGGAATAAGTAACACGCGTAAAATGTTCTAATAACCTTTCGTTGTAATTAGTTAGAATAAGCGGGTCATGATCTTGCATATATTTATAAAAATAATTCTCTACAAATTCTTTGTCTTTTGCCGAGAAACTATCGCTAATTTCTGGTTTTAGAAGTTTTTTAAAACTATTGTTCGTATAAATTTCACGTTCAATTTTGGGCATTAACTCAAAAGCTTTTTTAAAGTCTTTTTCCGAAAGTTCTACATTACCCGCCAAATAATTAGTTATACCTCTAGCAAGAAAATATTTTACCGGTTCTGATGATAGAATTACAAACTTCGATAGAAGTTCCAATCCTTTAGTGTAGTTCTTGCTTAGTATATAAAGTTCTACTAGCTCACAAAAGCTTTGTTCGTTCTTCGTCAGTTCAACTGATTTTTGAAATGATTCTTCGGCTTTGCTAAGCATTTGAGAGGCTATTTTAGTGTATTTTAAAATCGGTCTTGGTAATGTTGCCCGGAATTTATCATAACTTTCTCCGCGCAAAGTACTTCCCCTTAATCCTTTCTTGAATTTAATGATCGGAGAATAAATATATTCCGGTGCAGGCTCGCCGGCTGTTCTTTCTTCCAAATCACTAAAGTATTCCGAATTCATATACTTCAGATAATCCTCTTTGTAAAGTCTTCCTAAATTAAACCAAGCCGGTTCACATTTATCATTTTCTTTAACGATATCTTCGTATAAACTAATTGCTTCGTTACGGTAAGTTTTATTTAGCGGGCTTGAATAAAATAGTTCTTCTTTTAAAAAGGCTTGCAGCAGTTTGTAATTAATATTCTTTTCGCTTTTACTGATAGCATTGTTTATGTAATCATATGCTCTAGAGAAAACTTGAAGACTTGAAGAACCAGCATAAATTTTAGCAATCTCGTAGTATGAAGGTGCGTCATTGTTTTGCTTGATCGATTCTTTGAAAAGAGTTATTGCTGAAGTTGTATCATTCTTATGGAGCGCTTCGAGAGCTCTTAAATAATCATTTGTTCTGATCGATTCGGTTTGAGAAATTATTAAATTTGGATATATTATTAATAAAAAAACAAATAATTTTAATAATCGCATTATTACCTCTTTTTAATAATAAGACCAGAAAAGATCATATTCAATACTAAAATCGATAAATGATATTTTTTGATTCTTCGATTTCAAAAAATCTTAGCGCGTTCCCGATTCAATCGGGACTCTTCCCACAATTGTTGGGATATCCTATTCACTGAACGAACGCGCAAGATATTATTTAAATACTACCATGGACATTCAACAGGACCTGTCCAATAACAATAAAAGGGATCACATGTTCCACATGAATATCGATCACTACCTGGCTCACATCCACCTACTGATGGAGCAGGTTCTTCGAGATATCCTATTACAGTTCCAACAGGATTTTCTTTTTTAGTTATAGTTTCAAAAGATTCCACCTTGATCTCATCAAGGTTTAATTTGAGCTTTTTCATATTAGCTCTCCTTTTTGTTAGTTAATAATATGTTAGTTGTTTGTTTGTACATATTATTTTTTTCGGTGGAGCATTCCCGATTCATCGGGATTCTTCCCGCGAAGGCGGGATGTCTTAACATAGACGAACGCGCTATTTCTTCTTCCGGAAGATTTTTTTAATCAAATCTGTATTTCTTTTCTATCCAATATTCAATCTTTGTTCCTTCTATTCTAATTTATTGCATAATGAAAGCTTAATAAGTTCTGTAGCCCAAAGATCTAATCATATTTGTTAATGGCACTTCTTTCTTTATCGTATACATAACGCCAAAAACACCCAAACCACCGCCAATATTAGTATAATCAGGCTGTGTCTCCCTATAAGAAAAATCATTCCTAAATGTTTGTTGTGAAGAAATATACGACGTCAGATTGTTATCTAGAACATTTAGCATAAAGACAATTTTTTTGATAATATAGTTTTGTTTGTTTGGATCATTTGTGGATAGATATTGTAGAGTTTTTCTAATAGTAAGGGTATCATATCTAATATACTTCTCTATTGGTTCTATTATAGGATATACAGGAATTTCAGTATTACCCTCTATACTATAATTTTTAGGAACCAATTTTTCATAATCAACCCAATTGCCATTTTCAAGTTTCGAATATTTGATTAATAATTCCGGCTGGGTATTGCTATATATTCCAAAACTCAAATTATCCGGTCCCAGATTTACGGGATTTGTTTGTTTATATGTATTTATCTTGGATGAATCTAAGCCAGATGTATAAGATACTGCAGTCAGTTTTTTCCCATCCGGTAAAACTGCTTCTATTTTCATATTGTAACCATATCTTTGAAAAACACCGGGGTTGTTTATTTCGGTTTTAGCAATTGAAGGATTAAAATTTTTTAAATAGTAAAAGTGTATAGGTGATTTATAACGCGTATCGTTAGAATTTTCAATTATTGTGTCTCTAAATCGATATACTTCCGTTCCAAGAATATTAGAACACGTTAGCGTAATTTTTGCACCCTGAACTGATTGATCCTCAGTATTCCCGGTTGTGCTGTAACCGTTGTTTACTTTATAAGAGCGCGAGATTGTTGCTATTTGAAATGTTGTATCAATTTTTATGATACAATTCAGAACATATTGATCATCAAAATCCCCTTGAGGATTAAACGCCTCCTCACAAGAAATTAAGAAAACGGTGGTAAAAATAATCATTAATAAAAAAAATAATTTTCTCATAACTCCACCTTTACATTAACCGATGGCAAGAAAGGAAGCATATTTACTCTTTCACCGGTGTTCCTATTGAAATAATAAATATTTTTTCTATCGTAAACATTCAGCACACTTAGATCAATGGACATTTTGAAGTGGTCAATCTGAAATTTTTTCGATAGACTTAAATCGAGACGGTGATAATCGGGAAGCCGCCCTAAATTTGTTGTAGACAACATTGTAAACGGAGAATATGAATTTAGCAAAAACGGATTATCACCTAATTGTATCGGCATAAGTTTATCATAGTAGCCCGTTATTTGCGTAAATGGCATGCCCGAAGTGTAAATCCACATAGCACTTGCCGACCAGCCGGAACCAAGGTCCGCTTCTAATGTTAGATTAACATTGTGCCGTGAATCGAATCTTGGCGGATAAGTAATTCCTCTTACTACTCTCAACGCTTTCATCCATGAGTAAGAACCGGTAAAGTTAAATGGAAGCAATTGATATTTGGTTTGAAACTCTAATCCATATGCTTCTCCTGAACCTGGAACTAAATCCGGATCCGACATATATAATTTTTGATCGTTCAAAATTGCAAGATTGTGCATTATTTTATAATAACCTTCAATATCGAAAGAAAGATTATGTGCTGGGTTAATTTCTATTCCGGCTATATAATGAATTGATGTTGATGGCGTTAAGTAGAGCGGAGTAATAACCCACGGTTCAAATACTAAAACAGTTTCATTCTCGTCAGAAATGGTCACCAAATCTTGCATAAATATTCCCCAAGAACCTTTGAGTGCAACTTCCGGAATTAATCTTATAGTAATACTTGTTCTCGGTTCTATAAGGTAAGAAGGGCCTCCTCCGGCGAGACGTGTAGCATGTACTCTAAAACCTATATCAGCTCCAATAAAAGAATTTCTTAACCATTGGTATTTTAAGTATCCGCTTAGACTTATGCCTTTAACATCCGTTGTTGATGTCAGCCCGATATAATTTTTTATTGTTTGGTAAGAATATACGTCTGTAATTTTTATTCCTCCGGCTAATACATCTTTGCTGTCATATACGTAATTGAAATCGGCGTGCATTGTATATTCGTTGAACGAATTCTTATAATATTGAGTACCGCTTTGGTTCGGTATTCTTTCTCCGCTGAATGAGCTTAATGATATATCAACTTGATAGAACAACGGTGTATCGGATAGCTGGAAGTAATTAAACTCAAGTGTGTTGTTCTTCCACTTGAAATCTTCCATCAACGGGTTATCGTTTCTTATTTTATCTGCGCTGAAAAATGTACTGAGTGAAAATTTTGCGCCTTTCATAAAATTATCGTCAGCTATATTTATTTTCCCAAAGATGTCGTAGAAATCCGATGGAACGGAATTATTATTGCTAAACTTTTTGAGTATTACATCAGAATAATTTTTTCTTCCGCTTAGAACAAATGAACCGGATGGAAACGGTCCTTCGAGGAAAAGTTTTGCTGTTAGTAAGCTCAATCCCGCTTTTCCGCTAAATGAATTTTTATTTCCGTTCTTAGTATTGATCTTTAATACAGATGATAAACGGCCTGTGAAATCAACCGGGAATCCACCTTTGTAGAATTCCATAGAACTTATCATATCGGGATCGATTGCGCTTAAAATTCCCATAGCATGATACGGATTGTAGATTGGCACGTTATCCAGTAAAATTAAATTCTCGTTGCTGGAGCTGCCTCTTACATAAAAACGTGCTGATAAATCTCCGCCCGATTGAACACCGGGTAAGCTCTGTATTGCGCGGAAGATATCAAGCTCAACTCCTTTCGGTAAATTCTCCAGATCGCGAATAGTAATTCTTTGTAAACTCAGATCTGTAGCATTTTCTTTTGCAAATCTTTCATCTATTGTTTCAATAGTTTTCATCTGAATATTAGTAGATGTGAGTCGAACTTTTACATCGCACACTTTATCCGGTTCGATTCTAACTGTGAGTTGTTGAGATTTGTAACCCACATAAGAAATTACAACAGTTAATTTTGAAGGCGGGAGAGAAGCAATTATAAAGTAACCACGGAAATCAGTAGTGGCGCCCCGGTTCAGTTCTTTGATGAAAACATTTGCATAAGGCAATGCTTCTCCGCTGAGTGAATCGGCGATAAATCCGCGTAGTGTTCCTTTGTCTTGGGCGTGAACATCCGTATATAATAATGAGAGGAGTAATACAATAATTAATAAATGTACTTTAGTTGACCTACAATAATTTCGATTAACTATTAAGGACCTATTCAATATGACCTCCTTTTCATAATGATTTTGAATTATGATGAACGGTTATTGTTGCTCCTAAAAACATTACCACACCAAAACTTTTTGCTGTGATAGTAAAAACATTGTTAAAATAATTATATACAAAAAATAAACATCTTAAAAGACAAATAACCTTAGACTCCCATATACTAGGAAATTATTCTATATTGTTTCTTGGTAGCGCGTTCCCGAATTGAACGGGACTTTCCCCGCAGAAGACGGGGCGTCCTAACCGCTAGACGAACGCGCTTAAAAATTACTATACCTCTAACTACCACTAATGTTTAATAAGATTGCTTTACTGTAGATGGACAAATAGCATCCTCATTTTTATTTACTAATATTTTTAGTTTTCAAGAGAGTTGAAGGCGCCGTTTTATCAAAATAAATTATTGCATCAAATTCTTTGGGTACAATTGTGTTATAGAAAGCATAATCCATCGCCATTGCACCGATTGAGCGCATATCTAAATTGTCGTTTAACCAATTCGACAACGGTGATGATGTGATATTCTGTAAATCCAATATGAATCTAGGCAAACCTGTTTTATGAAATGCAAACTCAATACTTCCCGGTTGTGAGGAAGATGTTCCATAAACTCCTAATCCGTTTTTACCTACAGCAGTATAATTGCCTTCATTAAATGCAAAACCGAACACAACCATATCTTTCGTATATCGATTCGCAAGAAAATTGCCCATTGATTTATATGAAGAAATATTTTTACTTACGTGACCATTGTGCGCCCATAAAACAATTTTTGTATTAGGAGGGGTATGTGCAAGAATCCAATCAACATTATTTGCCATGCTTTCATCACGTGATGCTTTGCCTTGTAGAAAAGTTTCGTAAGCCTGCACAATTATTTTTGCATCTTGAAAAACAAAATCGACTGTTGTTCGTTCTAATATTTTAAGGTAATCACTTTTTCGTTTTAATAAGTGGTTTAGTACTTGTAGTGATAAATTATAGACAGGTTCAAATAAAATCCCCGATCTGCTTTGAGTTTTCTTCAGTTCAGAATCATATTCTTTAATCTTTGCAAAAATCTGTGTAAGAGAATCAAGATATGCCGGCTCAACTTTTTCTATAAAACTGCGAACGTTATCCATCGCTACTTGTGGAAACTGCATATCAAATCCCCAAAATTCAATTCGTCCTTTCCCGGAGGCATTAAACTGCCTCATCCATTCTATCATATCCAAAACTTCTTGTGCGTTCCATGTCCAGAAGTACAAACCTGCCAGGGCTTCTTTAGGATCACCTTTCCCAGTTAGAACATACTCATTAACTTTACGGGCTTCGGGCATGTTTGCTTCAATGGCAAAAACAGTAAAGCCCATTTCTTCTGCAAGAAACTTTGTGATTCGATGTTTCATCTTAAAGAATTCGCTTGTACCGTGTGTACCTTCGCCCAAAGAAACAATTCTTGCATCCCCGATAACAGATTTGAGTTTTACCAGATCAGTACTCTCATTGATTGGTTCAGCCGTGTTGAAACTGATAACATTTTCTTTCAGCCATTTTAATTGTTCCTCAGATGGAATAAACGGTATTGGCGCTATCTGCTCATAAATTTTTCCGTCAAGTTCAATTTGAAGATCATCGAACCATGCTTTTCCATCGCCAGGCATTAAGACACCGAAATTAATATTTTGAATAGCAGTGTCTATATTCATTTCAATCGAATATCTTGTCCAAGGTGTTGTTCCGGAAGGACCCCTGCCTGCCATATTATCAAATCCTTGCATCTTATTTTTATCTTTACCATCAACTCTCCACCATAGACCGGCATAACCGTTTGTGATTCCTTCCGTTTTAATCCATCCGGTGTAACGTAAATGTTTTCCTTTTGCATCATCAATTGGAAAAGTTAAAGTGCCAACTCCAAAACCTCCATCAGCTAATTTTACCATCCTTAAACTTTTTTTACCGGAATAAAAAACCGTAGTATCAGTTTTTACTTCATAACCTTGACCTCCTTGATACCATCCGATAGCCTGACCATCGGGGGTCGAGGTCTCAAAATCGAGGTTTAAATACTGCTGAGATAAAATTTTTGAGCTAAGTATTGCAAGGAGGAATACAATTACTAATAGTTTTTTTACAAACATTGTTTTACCCATTAATTTAATGATATTCAGTATTTCTATTTTTGCAGTCATCTTAAACCTCCATTAAGAGTAATATTATTTTATAGTGCATTCTGCAACAGTCATCTTTATGCAGGGCAAAACAACCCCGCAAATAGACGAATGCGCTTGAGTAGCTATAAACTACCATTTGCTGTAATAATAAAGTATTTCAGTTAAATATTACAGTTTTTTTTGCTAACCAAAATATATAATTACAATCATTGCAACGACATTCATATTCTTTATATGAATCTGGTGAACCATAGGCGGCTAAATAAGGACTTTCACAATATCTATGGTTCCCAGTTGTTTCGAAATTCACACTTTTGCAATTAGGACATTTCTCTTTTTTATTAATCACATAATAAAATAAAATGGTAACAACTATTATTGAAACTAGCATAAAGACTAGCATAAACTGTTTTCCTTATATTTTAAGATTGGCATAATTTTATTAAACATCCACCGCCTGTGGCGGTGGATTTCTAAGGCAAATTAAAATAAAATTTACCAATCCTAATAACATTATATATTTAGCACAAATAATTGCGTGTACAATTGCCTAGTTGTGAATACGGTGGGCATCCATTAGTAAACTGGCAAATTTGTGCTCGTGTATCGATGCAACCGCATGTCCAATCAATATCAGTACGACGTGGCATAGTGGTAACACACATTATAGTAAATGGACATCCCACACTTACACAAGCAGGATTTGAATAGCCGCCACCACCCCCTCCTCCACATGCCTCTACTGGTTGTGTATCTGTTTCTTCCAAGTTTCCAAATACTGTCCCAGTATTTGTTTGCATGGGGTTTGTTTCAAACGATTCCACCTTGAGATCCTCAAGATTTAATTTGAGCTTTTTCATTTTAGCTCTCCTTTTTTTAATTAATAATATGTTAGTTATTTGTACATGAGTCTTCTCTAAAAAGGTAATTTCATTATAGAAAAGTTTTGAATTCGGTTTATTTTCACAATTCATAATAACGGAATGGACCTTTTTAGATACGCCTCATACATACTATTTTTTTCGGTGGCGCTTCCCGGCTCAGCCGGGTTTTTCCCGCGAAGGCGGGATGTCTTAACATAGACGAACACGCTATTTTTCTTCTTCCGGAAGATTTTAATTATTTATTTCAATGAACATGAGCGGATTTTGATTGACACTTTTCACACTTATCGTTTTCCAAACTACCGTTACCTGTTTCTTTATTTTCATGCACTGAATTTTTAATTACTCCATCGCTTTGAATAATATTGGCGTTATACAATTCCATCAACTGACTAATTATTTTTTCTTCGAATGATTTTCTCTCTTTTTCATTATCAATTTCGAAATTTTCAACTACCTTGTTGACTATGCTATTAATTGACAAGGGCTGATTAAGTTCCTTCAGAATTAAGCCGGTTAACATGTTAAGTTTTTTTAGTGCCTGTATATTCTGCTGATTAACAATTAGATAATCCCCGTCATTCTCAACAGGCAGATCATCGTTGTCACCGTAGGTATTCCAGTCGTAATTGAGAGATAACTGATACGACTGGGAATGTTGAAACAGCATAGCTTTTTCCTTATCAAGCAAATGAAAGTCTTCTTTTTTTAAGCTATAGATAAATTCTTGTGTATAATCTTTATTGTTAGCTATTATACTTATAGTACACCTTTCAATCGAGATAGTATCTTGAAGATATTTCTTTAGTATTTCGTTTTCGGAAGTAGAAATTATTTTATCAATTTTCCTAATAACCACATCAATCAATGAATCGTTCGGATTGGAGTTAGCAGCACTAGTTTTAATTTCATCAAGAAGAGCGGGAGAGAATTTATTAAGAAGATGAAACGACCTGTGAAAGTATTTATCTAAATAGGCATTTATTAAAACAAAACTTTCTTTCTTTACATGTTTTAAAGTTTCTCTTCTTTTAGTTGTAGGTATCAATAAGGATGGAGTATCAAGGTTTATCAGTTTGAGAAAGTAGTAACCAATGCCCGCTTCTCCAAGCATGAAACTTGGGTCTGATGCGCTATTCATAGTGCCGCACCGCCACGGTTTATTAATTTTCTCGGCGCTCTCCCACCCTTTAATTGCAATCTCTTCTGCTTTATTTAAGTAATCCGGGTTACCCAAAACTTGATAACCATAGATTAGTGTTTCGGCATTACCCAAAGCGCCATGACACATAGAATAATTCGCTTGTTCGATAGAAATTGACTTGATTGTGTTTTCTATCGCTCGTTCTGATTCCACTTTATATATATCACCTTTTAATAGTTCATATGCACGCAGTCTTGATAAGCCTATACCGGGTGCACCATGACACCATGCCGACATATACTTATTTTGATAAGGACCAAACTCACCCCTCTTCGCTCTCTCCTTTAACTGTTCTCTTGATTCATAATGGTAATAAAGACCTAATTCACTATGTCGGAAATCGGGCCAATTGTTTTCTTGCGGATTGAAAAACTGTCTTTCATAAATAAATGCTTGCTCTGCCGCGTAAAGAAAATAATTTGATCCAGTTACATTGTAGAGTTCGAGTAAGGCATGGGCAATACCCGCAGCACCGTGAGCATAACCGCATAAATTCCGCGCTTGTGTTTCTTTATTAGAGCCCCAAGACCAGCCTATTAATTCTTTATTAGCAATACCAATTAAGTTCTCTCCCAGATTAACCGCTATCTCCAACAGTTGATCATTATTATAATATTCCGCCATTTGAAGAACGATAGGGATTGAACCTCCGGCACCGCCTATTACATCCATTCCAGTATCTTTACTTTCATTTCCTTTCATATCCAAAACCAAGTCAAGAGCCGTTTTTAAATGTTCTTCATCACTAAAAATTTGTCCGCATTTATTAGCTGCATAAGCAATTCCAATTCTTCCGGAGTGAAATCCAAATGAACTAAGTGGAAGTTTTTTGGCTTCTTCTATTGCGTGTTTAACCGCACCTATTGCGGTTTTCTTCAATTCGATATCGTTTGTCTGTTTGTAAAGTTCGCTAAGGAATACAGCAATGCCCGCAGTTCCTTGATAAATTCCGCCTCCCGCAGGTTCCGTTGTAGATTTTTTCAATTGATAATTTGTACGGTCAGGTACATTAACATTCCATGTGCAAATGCTGTTACTCCAGACGGTTTGCTTAACTAATCTTTTACCAATTCTATCAGCGGTTTCCAGAAAAATTCCTTTATTGGTCATAAAATAATCCTCATGAGTTCATATTAACTGTTTTTTGTAATGCCGCAGTTATTAAATGGGAAAGGTAAGATTCATCTCTAATTGATATTCCCAGACGGTTGTTTGTCATATGAATATAGCTTGGCACAATTGATCTTAAAGCCAAATCCCAGTTGTCAATTTTGTTTTGGTAAAGAAATATTTTTCCATCATCAAAAAGATTTTTCAACTGCTCCTTAATATTTTTTACGTTGTCGGAAAAGGAAGCAATGCTCTCAGGAAGCTGGTCATTTTCACTTAGTGCTTCCCATAACGTATCAATATATTCCACTAACTTTTCGGATTGTTTTTCAAATCCACCGTTGAACATTTCCACCCATTCCTTTACATGTTCTTCTTTGGCAAAACCTTTTAAGTAATTCTTTCCATAATTTTGGATAAACTGTAATGCATAGTTCTTCTCCTCAAAAAAAACTTTTAAAAGTGTTACCATTCCTATAATTCCTTTGCCAAACCTTGCCGATTGTTCTCCATCCGGAATATGTTTCAGTTGTTCAATACAAAACTCACTTGAGAATTGGAAAAAATCTTCGGCAACTTTAACAGCGTCAATACCGGCGTACCTTTCATACTCGGGTTCGTAATCCATCCATTCAACCGTTTTAACACCGGATTTTTCTTCATCGATCTTTAAGTCAATAGGAAATTTTTTTTCAACAAAATCCTCAATGAATGGTTTTATGGTTGTTTCAAGAATATCCTTTTGACCATACATTCTAAATCTAATGTGCGTCCCTCTTTCACTATACCTTACAAAAAAGTATCTCTTTATCAATCCATTTTGTATGGAGTATTGCACTATCGGATCAACAACTTCGAGAATAACCCGGTCTCCGTTGTGAGAATAAATATCTCCATCAAAAAAGAGATAAGCGCTTAACCACATATTTTCGTTATAACTATTCATGAGTGGAACTAATGAATTCCTGTTCTTTTTCACTAAAATTGATTTGAAAAATCAGTTCGGTTGCAAATTTTTTATCTTCATAAACAGGAAGCTGTTCTCCTGTAGGATATCTCTCTTCAAGAATTACAGTAAAATTTTCGAGGTTTACGGTCAACTTGCCGAAGAGATTTACAAGCAAGGGACTGTTAAAACTTATATACTGCGGTTTATAATAATCGCGGGAAAATTTTATCGGCTTTTTAGCAGGTTCCACTGTCTTACCATTTTCTTTTTTCTGTTCTTCCGGTGGAGTTTTGTTTTCTGATTTTTCCTCTACAATTTCTTTGTTATCACCCTCAGTATTTTCTTTAATAACAGCTTCTTGCTTTTGTACCACAACATTTTGTGCTGTTACCGGTTTGTTTCTCGGCAACGGATTGATCTTAACAAACACTTCTTCCGGCATATTATTATCTATCCTCCACCGGTTTACTCTAATGAAATAATCAAAATCGGATTCACCGTTTAGCAGTGCAGGAAAGATAATAGACGGAATAATCCACGTTTTACGGGAAAGAATTATTGTTTCATTAAAAACCACTCTCGGTCTATAAATTATCTTTTCAACTTTACCGTTGTTGGAATTTTGGTTGTTATTTCCGGGTTTTAATTCAACTACTTCATTTTGTATTCCCTTTTCTCCATTCTCAGGAATGTTTTTCTTTATTTCTTGCTTATAAGGGAACTGGGGTATACCCAATCCAAAATTGGAAGGAAAAGAAAAACGGGAAAGCAATTGATACAAAGGCGGTCTCATCATTGGATTCAGAAACCCTAAGTCAACAGGCGTAACAAATTTTCCACTGGGTTTATGTAACAAGCGTAAATTATTCTCATCCGCCTCATCCGGAACTACAACAATATCGGTGGTCTTAAAACTATTTTCGGCAAGTCCGCTCTCAACAGTAGGATATTCGATTTCCCATTCAACTAATTGAGGATGCAAATTGGCATTAAAGTTTGCGTCTCCACAAATTTCTGCAACCGAATCACAGTTAAGAGAATTATTTATTCGGTAAATTTTCTTCTGTTCTTCTTCAGGGAAGAGGTATAAAAACCGCGAGAAGTATTTACCAAAGCCCAGCATATATGAACCGTTGCGGACAATTAATCTTACTCTCTCATCTTTTCCGGATGGAAGAACCGGGTTTACAAAGACCGATAGAGAATTAGAAGACAATTTGCTCTCCGGTACATCCTTGTATATTTCTTTCAGTTCGGAATCATTAATAATGATTTCGTCAGCGGATAAATTCCCGCTCCACTTATCAATTACAAGTTCAACAAACTTATTTTGCGCTTCTTGAATATCATTTATGATTTTTAGATTAAACGGATTGTTTACATTGTAGCCTTTGAGATCATCTCCCTTATAACCCGCTCTGATTTTGTTTTCTTTCTCTAAATGTTCCTTAAAATGTTCACGATAAAAATCTTCATAAAAAGTAAGCAGCGGTACAGTGTGTTTGTCTTTATAAAATTGATTATAAAAGTGCTTCATTGTTGCTCTTTGACCGCGCGGATAACACAACTTGTTTGTTATCCGGATAAATTCTGAGAGATCATTTATTGATGAATTAAGCGGATCACCAGAAAGGAAAGCAGTTGTATCTGATGTCGAGTCTTCATAGAGAATAGGTTTATCGTCAGTTAAATTTGGAGCGAGTCCTAAAAATGAAAACGTTTCATTTATCACCTCGGATAATTCTCTTAATATTAAAGCCCTCCTCCCGATATCCGCACTTTTATAGTTCTCAACTTTTTCCCGCAAACTCTTCAAAAGTAAAACAATTTTGTTTGCGTGTTCATCATCAATTTTCTCTAAAGTTTTGGTTAGGCATAAATCCCACTCGACTTCTTGTTCAGGCACATTTAATTTCAGATGAATAAAACCAATTTGAATTAGTTTATCTAAATATTGCTCAACTTCTTCATGTGATGAATCTATCTCTTCACATGCCGAAAGTATTTCTACCAATTCGTTAAAAATAATATTCTCATTTGCGTTTAATTTTTCAACGATAATTTCAATAGCCGGATTATATTGCAACCGTTGAAATACTTCTTTCCCCCCTAAAGAAGTAAGATATCTCAACGACTCATTCTCCGTTACTATTGTTGGATTTAATTCCAACGCCAGCCACCGCCTTATTTCTTTACGTGATTTGAGGTATTGACTGAGAATTCCAAAGATGCTTTTATTTAGAAGGACAATACCGGTTTTAATTTGAGGGTCTCTCGAAAAGAATAACGGCTTGCCGTTACCGTTAGATGGTTTATTATCAATAATGTTACCGGGCACAATAGCGCAAAAGCTTCCAAATGGGGTAGCTTTCATCCCCATACGAGTAAAATACCGTAACAGACCTCTCTCAATCTGTTCATTATGTTTATTGAGATGTTCGACAGGTACTTTATAATATAGATTTTGTGAATCAAATAGGTTTTTACTGGAAATCAGCAGTCCTTTTTGGTAATCCTGATCGGAAAGGTATTTTTTGAAATTGTGTCTGCTATGAGTTAAAAAGTTGGAATACTCCTTTTTTAACTCCTCGATTTTCTTCACCCTTTCGTTCTGAAAATTTAAATAGTTGCTAAGATCATCCTTGTAGCCGTTGTTAATGAAGAAATCTTGAAAAATGGGTTTTCTAAGAGAATTATTGTTAAAAACTTCTCTTTTCATTTTAAGCAGCTGGTTTCTTTTCTGTTGATCTGTTTCAATGCTGATTTGCTTATAGATACACTCAAAAATCCTTTTTTTTTCAATTTCAGTTTGTTTACTTAGTTCTGATAACTGTTGGAGAGATTGAGAAATTTGCTGAGATGATAAATTCTCCACAAATTCAACCGGAAATCCGGCAATTCTGCAGACAAAATTTGGTAGAAGATTGTTTTGAAGGGAGTTCAAATTCATGAAATTAGTATCATAAATTGTTGATGTGTAATTTAAGTCCCTACAAAAAAAGCACATCAGCATTAAATACTAATTCCTCCCCGTATTTTATTCTAATAATAAATTAGGATTTAGTACTATCCATTAATATTGACGAAATTGAAGCATATTAATGATTCCCATCATAAGGAAGAGTATGTATTCTCAATGTTAGTGTTATAGAAATTAATCAATTCAGATTTTTTTTGAATATTAAGTTTTAGTCTAATACTTCCTCTATAATAATCCACTGTTTTCTTACTAAGAAATAATTTTTCTGCGATCTCCTGGCTGGTTAATCCATCCGCAAGTAGTTTTAATACATCTATTTCTCTTTCGGTCAATCCAAAATCCAAAGATTTTGATTTTGGTTGAACCTCGTTGTTTATTTTATTTTTATTAGAAACAGGGCTTATATTCTGGATGTTTTGAACTATCCCCTTTTTAAGCTTAATTCTCACATTGGCAGAAGGACCAAAATAGGCTATCAATATTATGGTAACAATTTCCAATATCATGAATACGGAAAAGTATTGTATCATCAACTGCTGGTTTTCATAATATAAATAATAATTGATTGTACCTCTTATAAACTCCATAATTAATAACGGGAGGAACAAAGGCACAAATGAGTTGATTTTGATTTCGTTAAATAAATCCTCGCAAAGCAGAAAAATAATGTAAGCAGAATTTAAAGTTGTAACCATCAGAGGAATTATTTTATGCTCATTAAAATAAGGGAAAAGAATTAAAAGTGATAACAGCGAAAAGATGATATGTTTTATTTCTTTCTTAGGTAATGCAAGCAATAATAAAGGGCTAATAAATGGAATGACAGAGTAAGAATTTACTTTGAAGAAAAAAATTATCGCAACATGAATGGGTCCAATTAACGCGGCAACAAAAAAATAGATGAAATACTTGTTATTTCTAAACCGGAGAGCCGGTAAATAGTTTGCTAGTAAACTGACAATTAAAAATATCTTCAAAAATAACGGCATTTAGCACCCTCTAAAAAAGACATATTAGAATGTTCAAATTCTATCCCCCCAATATTTAGGAAAGTGAAGCTATAAGCTATAAGCTATAAGCTATAAGCAAAATATTATAAAGATTATTCGTTCGCAATAGATAAGTCATTGGATGCCGCATCAAGTTTACTTGCAGTAAGCAAGTGCGGATCAACGAATTTTGTTTTGAAGGACAATGACTTATAATGAAATTCTTTATAATTAGTACAGAGTGATAATTTGTGAAAATTGGCAGGCTGTTAAGAATAATCTCTTAGCAGCCGCCATTATTTTTTTAGATTAGAAGCCTCAAGAAGGTTTTACCGGTTCTTCCGGTGTTCTATGCCTTATACCAAGATTTTTAATATTCCGTGCGGCATAATATCCTGCATAAAAAGAGCTATCCTTATTCTTGAACTTATCAACAAATCGGTCAAGTTCTTCTTCAAGAATATCATCGGCTTCATTGAACAATTCAACCAGAGTAATACCCGCACCTTTACGCTTTGCAACCGAAGCATCTCTATCTCCTACCGATATACCAAAGCCGTCAATCTTTGCTTTTAATTCGGTAACCATTGCGGATGTTACACCGTAAGGTGTTAATTCAGCTTCAACAATTTTTGCCGCATCGCAAATTTGCTTGCACTTGCTCAACAGATCAACATCTTTTAATCTGTCAAGTTTTCTGGCGGAGATATCGGATAATTCTTTAAGCTCTGTCTTACCGTTTTTTCTTGCATAAGTAAATAATCCCGCGGCTACATCAACCGTCAGTTCAATCACTTCCTCTTCTGCGGAATATTTTACGGTGGTCTTACCAGCAGATACTGTCTGCCGTTCTATCTCTTTTTCATTAATGTTTCTAACTGCCGTCTCGAAACCGGTTAAAGAGATAACAAACTGCTCAATAGTATTTACTATGCTCATTTGGTCTTTCAAAAAACTCAAAACCGCATCATACATAGTTAGTTTGTTGGATTGTGTTAAACGCATTTTAATCTCCTGTTTTATTGATTAATTAGTTTATTTAAATCAAGAAAAGGAATAATCTATTTCAGATCTCTTAAAATGTCTTTAACATCGGTACGGTAAAAGGAAATAAGCCCGATGGAAGATTATAACACTAAAGAACCCATAATTACTAAATTTGATTCTGTTTAAAACTAATTAATATTTTGGAAATTGAAAATAAATTTATTTTAAAATTATTTTTCAATATGGAACTTTTTTTTATCAAAATTCAAAATTACCTAAACACCTTCGAACGAATACCCGGCTAATTTTGAAATAATTGATTTTTGACCTCTTTTCTTAATATTTCATTCAATGACGCGCTCACACAACCTAATGTGCTGTTAATCCTAAGCTGTGACGCATCAAACCGGTCCATTGCGCTTGATTCACTCTCCAATGACGCATTTACTTTTTACAATGACGCATATAACTTTTCCTTTGCGGATTTAACACAATGCATTTCAACCTTGATCATATCCATTGCTAAAAAGATACTCTCCTATAAGGCGCTTAACATATCCAATGACGCTCTTTACGGATCCTTTGACGCTATTCATTATCTGCTTTGCGTCTATGAATTATTGCCAAGACAGATTAAAACTATACTATGACTTTCTCTCGGATCTTTACCCGCCGCGGCTGCTAAAATTTTATCCGCACATAGACTCAATTTCAATCTATTTTCTTGGCAATCTTTCCAGATAAGAACTTGTGCTGAGTACCGCAAAAGTATTTATCTTTTTTAATTCTTCCAACGATTCACAGTTCAGATAACTCATGGCACTTTTTAATCCGTCGGAGATTGCATTGATAACACTTCTCACCGCTCCCTTATATGGAACCATCGTCTCTTCACCTTCAATAAACTCCCCTTTCATCTTAACACCAAATGATGCAGAGCCGCGATACTTTTTCCACAATTGATCGTTGTACTTAATCACTTCACCGGGAGTTTCTTTCGTTCCGGCGAGCATTCTTCCAAGCATTACAACATCAGCGCCGGCAGCAAGAGCTTTGACAACATCACCCGGACTTTTAATTCCACCATCTGCAATCAATTCTATTTTTAATTTTTGTTCTTGGCAGATGAAATACGAATCGAGAACCGAGGATACTTGTCCAATTCCAATTCCCGTTTGAACTGAAGTTGTGCAAACACTTCCGCCGCCGATTCCAATTCGAACAGCATCTGCGCCGGCATCTACAAGCTGTCTTAATGTACCGCCGTGAGCAATATTTCCAACGATTACTTTCACTTTATATTTCTTCTTTATCTCTTCACACTTTTGGAGAACGTGAGCATTATTTGCGTTTGCTGTATCAATGCAGACTATTAAATTGTTTGCAGCAATTTTTTCCAGTAGTTCGTCCTCGGCAGTTAAACTAACAGAAACTGCTTGAATTCCTTCAATGACATTTCCGTTTGAGAATAATTCAGTTAATGATGAATCGAATCTGTTTACTATTCCAATGCAGCCGGAATTAGTCAACTCTTTTGCCATTGCTATTCCTGTAACTGTATCCATCGGACTTGAGATTACCGGCACAGCTAATTCCTTTCCTAAGCAATTTGATTTTATATTTACTTCTGATCTCGTTTTAACGCGGGATACCTGGGTTGGGATTAAACTGATATCGTCATATGTTAGAGAAAGTGAGTAGTTGTTCAATTCTTGTTTCGAATAGATCTTCATTTGCAGCTCCGGTTTATTTTAAGAAAGATTTTATTTTTCATTAATCACATCATGCAGAAATATTAATAGACATTCTGGAGGGAAGCGAAGAATCTAAAACTTCTTTTTAGTTTGATCATTAGATTCTTCACTCCTCCGGCTAATGCCGGATCCGTTCAGAATGACACCTTGATCAAGATGATTTCATCAATTACTGAGTTGAATCTATGGAATTTTTCTTTTCAAATCTCTTGGTAATGCAATATTTTTATCACGCATTTTATAAGTGAGTGAAAATCTATATCTTGCCGTGAACTTTTAAGGAATCCTGATGACTGAACAGAGTAAATTAATTAGTTGGAAATTTCCAAAAGAATTTTGGCTTGTAAATTTCATGGAACTGTGCGAACGCGCAGCTTATTATGGGTTCTTCATTGTCCTCACTCTCTATTTAACAGATATAGTTGGGTTTAACGATAAAGAAACCGGAATTGTTGCCGGCGTTTTCTTCGCGGGTTTATATTTTCTGCCGCCTTTTGTTGGTGCAATAGCCGATAAAATCGGTTTTAAGAATGGATTGATACTTGCATTTGGATTGCTAACTATCGGATATGCGCTGCTTGGAATGTTTCATACGAAACCTCTTGTAATATTATTTTTGTTCATCATACTTATCGGCGGCTCATTTATCAAACCGCTTATTACGGGAACAGTTGCTAAACTTACAAATGAGGAGAACCGCGCAAGGGGTTATGCATTATTTTATTGGGTAGTAAATATCGGAGCGTTTTCCGGGAAAACATTTGTTCCATATATTCGTCAAGGTATTGGCGTGGAGTACGTAAATTTCTTCTCCTCGGCAATGGCTTTTGTTGCAATGCTGTTTGCAATTTTTATTTTCAAACAAAACGATGTTTCCCACGAAACCAAAACAATTGCAGATGTATTTAACTCACTTAAAAAAATATTTTCTCAGCCGCGATTGATAATTTTAATTTTAATCGTAACCGGATTCTGGATCATTCAGCATCAACTGTATGCAACTATGGCTCACCGGATTATTTGGTGGCAAAAGTTAATTAAGCAAAATATTGGATTATTC
>CAYVBQ010000044.1:0-23698 GCA_964449775.1 uncultured Melioribacter sp.
ATCAGTTAAGATAGGATTGAGTCTATTGGAAAATGTTTTACCCGCCATACATTTCGCTAAGGTTAAATTTTAATAATGTTTCTTTCTAAAATTAAACTAAGGGTTATTGGATGAAGAAGCAATAGAAATTATTTAAAAAAAAGAGAGAAAAGAGTTCCGCAAAGCTGTCAGACCCAAACCTCCGAGGTTTTGAAAACCTCGGAGGTTTTAATTAGAGAGGTTTTAGTTCTATTGCATCTAAAATTCATAACTTGTTTTCACCGTTTTGTCTGTTAAAAACTCAATCATGCCTTCTTTGGATTGAAAAAATGATGCTACATTGTTAATGTCTGATATAGTTCCATTCCGCATAGTTAATAAATCCATAGCGTTGGAAAATTCCCAATCACTTATACGTTCTGCCAATCCGGCATTCACCGGGTTTTCAAGTATGTATTTAATCACCCATTTGAAATAAGCTTCATCTACAATCTGTTTGCTTTTTGTTTTGCTCTCGAATAGTGTTCCGCTTCGTTTATATTTCTGATTGACTGCCTTTACATAAGAATTTAGTAATGACGAAAGAAATATTGAAATTGAAAACTCATCCGTTGTTTGTTGAACGAATAAATGAAAATGATTTGGCATTAAACAATACGCCAATATGTTAATACTGAACTTTGCACGGTAATATTTCATTCTCTGTAAAAAATAAAGATAATTCTCTCTTTCATAAAAGATAAGAGCTTTGTTTGCACCTCTGTTATAGAGATGATGAAACGTGTTTTTATAATAGTTTCTCTCTTTGTTCATCGTAATATTTTTCCAAAACCCAAACCTCATCCAAACCTCCGAGGTTTTGAAAACCTCGGAGGTTTCAATTAATAGTAATGTGATTATTCCCAAATGTCATTTTTCAAAAACGCACTGTAATTTCATTATTCTCAAATGTCAGCTTTTAAAAACACTCTGTACCCCTCTTGCTTAATAGCTTCTATTATCTCTTTCGCAGATGTTTTTTGTTGTTGACCGGATAAAGGACTAAAAAGGAAATTTGTTTTTTCTTAAACTATTGTCATCTTAAAAAAATTATATAGCAGAAGGGGCAAAGAAAGCGAAAGAATTTTATATAATAAATTTTTCCCCTCAAGGAGCTTGTTGCAGTGGAATGTTGAAATGCAGATGGAAACAATTTGAGAAATCAATTCAGTCCCAAAAAGATTAATTGGAACTTAACTAAAAAACCTTTTTACGGCAAGAATAAACTTATTAATTCCGCAATGCTGTCAGGTTAGGAAGAGAAACCGTTCTACCTATGCAAACCTCCGAGGTTTTTGGCATAGCCACCACTATGTGGCAAAACCTTGGAGGTTTTATTTCCTAGAAAAATTATTTTTTGTTCGTCCAAAAGATTTATGAACGTAGTTCATATAATTTTCTTTTGTTTCTTCAATACAATCACCACCAAATTTCTGCAAGAAGAATTTTGCAAGTGTCCACGCAACCATTGATTCTGCAATTACGGCACATGCCGGTACAGCAACAAAGTCACTACGCTCTCTTCTTGCCTCAATTTTCTTCATCGTTGATAAATCGATAGAATCTAATGGCGACATTAAAGTAGAAATCGGTTTCATAGCTCCGCGAATAATTATTGGTAATCCGGTAGATATACTTCCCTCAATTCCCCCGGCGCGATTCGATTTACGAGTGAAGTCTTTTCCCTTCAATATAATTTCGTCATGTACTCCAGAGCCGAACATCTGTGCTGATTCAAATCCTAATCCAATTTCAACTCCTTTAACAGCTTGAATTGACATAATGGATTTGGATAATTCAGCATCGAGTCGTGAATCGTAATCGACAAAACTTCCTAATCCAGTAGGAACACCTGTCGCGACAACAAAAAATGTTCCGCCGAGTGTATCACCGCGTTTCTTTGCGAATTTAATTTTTTTGATGATCTTTTTCTCTTGAGAATCATCAAGAACTCGAACGCTGCTTTTATCAGACAGTATATTCAACTTCTCCGCAGTAAATGATTTTGAAATATTATGGCTAAATAATTTATCGGAAAAACTTTCTTTAGAAAATATTCCTCCTATACTTTCAACATAACTTCCAATTTCAATTCCAAATTCACTTAAAAACATTCTGGCAATGGAACATGCCGCCACACGTGAGGCGGTTTCGCGGGCGCTCGATCTCTCAATCGAATTTCTTATGTCATTGTAATTGTATTTTAATGTTCCCACTAGATCAGCATGACCCGGACGAGGAATAGTGATCTTTTCAACAACTTCATTCGATATATCAACATTCATCTTTGAGATCCAATTCTCCCAGTCCTTATTCTTAATGAAAAGCGAGATAGGTGAACCGAGTGTTTTGTTGAAGCGAACCCCGGAGATAATTTCAACCGAGTCAGTTTCAATTTTCATTCGAAGACCGCGACCATATCCTGCTTGTCTTCTTCGTAACTGATTGTTGATATAACTTTCGGAGATAGTAAGGTTTGATGGGAATCCGGAAACGACAGCTATCAAACCTTTTCCGTGCGATTCACCTGCTGTAACAAAGTTGATCATAGTTTTTCTTCACTTAGTTATGGCAAATATAAAAAAAAGCGCTCATCATTCGAGCGCTTTATTTTGAAAGTTACTATCTAATCAAAAAAAATCAATCAATGTCGAGGATAAAATACCTCGATCGAGTCCTTAAAAAAAGCCCTTCCCATTGGGAAGGGTTGGGATGGGCTTTTATTTGGGAATATCTATTCCAACAAGTCTAGAATTACCCTGACTATCTACCACTTTCAGCAGAACCGCCTGCCCTTTCTTCTTTTCGAAGATTGATTGCAATTCAGAAGCAGTATTAACTTCTTTTTTATCAGCCGCAACTATTACAATATTTGCGGATAATCTTTGATTGAAAGCCCGACCATAATTTTTGACATCCGAGATAATGACACCGTTTTTAACTTTGAATTCACTGCGTTCTTCATCCGACATATTTCTAACAGTCATTCCTAAAGCATTAAACGTAATTTCTTTTGAATCGAGATCTTTCCCTTTCTGCAGTTTACCAGAGACAAGAACTTCTTTAGATTCTTTTTCATCTCGAGCTTTCAGTGTTACATTCCGTTCAATCTCTTTACCGTCACGGAATAATGTAAGTTTAACAACCGTTCCGGCTCTCTTTGATGCAACGTAAGACTGTAATTCATTAGGCTGATTTGTAACTTTATCATCAATTTTGAGAATGATGTCGCCTTCTTTAATATCTGCTTGAGAGGCTGAGCCGCCTTCAACAATATTCTGTACAAGTATTCCACGTGGATCTCCAAGTCCAACTGCTTTAGCAGTGGAAGCATCAACTTCGGTGATGCTTACGCCAATATATCCGCGACTAACTTTTCCATTGGCTATTAAATCATTAGCAACTGCCTTAGCAAGATTCACCGGAATTGCAAATCCATATCCGATGTAACTTTGTGTCATTCCATTTGTAGCAATTGCGGAGTTAATTCCTATTACTGCACCGTTCAAATCTACTAAAGCACCACCACTGTTTCCGGGATTGATAGCAGCATCTGTTTGAATAAAATCCTCTACTGCATATCTATCTTTATTCATATTGATGCTTCTACTTTTAGCGCTAATAATTCCGGCAGTAACAGTAGATGACAATGAAAGTGGATTTCCAATTGCCATTACCCATTGACCGACTTTGATCTTGTCAGAATCGCCGAGGTATGCAACTGGTAAATTCTTTGCATCTATTTTGATAACTCCTAAATCTGTTAATGGATCAGTACCGATTACTGTGGCATCTAAAATTCTTTTATCATGAAGAGTAACCCTTACTTGTTTTGCATCTTTTACAACGTGATTGTTTGTAAGAATGTACCCATCTTCAGAAATTATGATACCGCTTCCTCCACCCTCTTGTTCTTGCGGCATCTCATTGCCAAATGGAAGTTTGAAAAAATTATGGAATGGGGTGTTGCTTAGATCTGTCTTCACTGAAGCGACTACAGTAATCTGCACTATCGAAGGAGTTACTTTTTCCGCAACTTGGATAAAAGCATTATTAAAAGCGCTTGCATCGGCATTTAATTTTTCAACCGGTGGATTGTCCGCCCCGATCTTTACGTCACCATAACTCGGGCGAACCCAGCCAAAACCGGATACAAGAATGGCGCCGAAAACAATTCCAATGAAAATTAATGAGGCAGTACCTATTAGATTTTTCTTTTTCATATATGTTTCTCCTACTTTGATTTACAATTTTAGTGACTTAAGTCCCTTGAACTCGTGAATATGATACGATAAATATTTTTCAAGCATTTTAATAATAACATTCAAGTCACCTTCTTTGCAAAGAATGTTATTTTGTTTGCTGTTTAGACAAAGAAGAAGATTCAAAAGTTCCTCACTAAAATCATAATTTGTTAGGTGGTCTTTTCTGCACTCACCGCACATCAAACCGGTTTCATAGTTTATAGATACCAAACTTTTACTATTGATTTCATTATGGCAAACATTGCAGTGTCTTAGCTGAAACTCATAACCTATCTCTTTCAAAAAAAATAAAAAATATTTGGTAAAGAGAATCTTTGGATTACCATCAGTTGAATCCAGTAAAGTAAAAATTCTCACCGTCCCCTCAAATAATTTTTTACTGTGCTCGTTCTCTAATGTCATATTGGACAAAAGTTCGATTACTGCCGATGCCGAAATGTATTTTTCATAGTTGTCACGAATACCGGAGTAATGTTTGATTAAATCAACCTGGCTCACTAACTGGACTTCACGCGTTTCTTTTTTATAAAGCACAAGTTGGAGAAGATTCATCGTATCCACCATTGAACCGATTTTTGATTTAGGCGAACGTGCACCTTTGATAATAGCCGAGAGCTTTCCGTAATCTTCCGTATAAAATTGAGCAATTCTGCTTGTTTCACCAAAATCAATTTTACGAAGAACAATTGCCTGCGTTTTAACTATTTCGGACATGTGTGAAATCGAAAGGTGGTTTGTGAATGTCAATTTCTGTAATAATTGCTGTAATCAAATGGTTTGGTGTAACGTCGAATGCGGGACAGTATGCGCTGAATTCATCACTCGTAATTTGTTTCCCTCCAAAATGTGTTAATTCTTTTTTGTCCCGGAGTTCAATTTCTATTCTCTCGCCACTTGCACAACTCTTATCAATTGTTGTAGTTGGTGCTGCAATGTAAAACGGAATATTATGATGGTTACAAAGGACTGCTAA
The DNA here is from genome assembly GCA_964449775.1 of uncultured Melioribacter sp. Lineage (GTDB taxonomy): Bacteria > Bacteroidota > Ignavibacteria > Ignavibacteriales > Melioribacteraceae > Fen-1258. Next base: position 5,257 of record CAYVBQ010000044.1, read on the forward strand.
GTTATAAGTACCTATTTTATTAGCAGCATCGCCATTGATTGCTATTCTATCGGCGCCAACGATGACTAAATCAACTTTCCCTTGCTGCATAAGAAACGCTGCGGTTGAATCTGTGTTAATGGAAAATGGAATTCCATATTCATGTAATTCCCATGCTGTCAAGCGTGATCCTTGAAGTAACGGACGGGTTTCATCTGCATAGACATGTTCAACCAATCCATTTTCAAATGCTTTACGAACTATATTTAAGGCTGTTCCATCTCCGCCGGTTGCCAAAGCGCCTGTATTGCAGTGAGTTAACACTCGCAATTTCTTATGAAATATTTTCAACCCATTAGTGGCAATAGAATCACAAAGTCTAATATCATCACCATGAATCGAAATTGCTCTGCCGAGCAACAGCTTATACAAATTATTTTTAGTCTTGAACCGATCAAATACTTTTTTCATTTCGTTTAACGCGTAAAACAGATTAACAGCCGTAGGACGAGTTGAAGCCAATCGATTGTATGACATATCAAAAACATCAGACTGCTTTTCACCTGGAATATTTTTGAGAGATAGAGCCAGAGCATAAGCAGCTGTTACACCAATTGCCGGAGCTCCGCGAATTTCCAAACGCTCTATAGCGATAGCAATCCGTTCTAAATTATCTGTGATAATAATTTCTTCGGTAAGAGGAAGCTTTGTTTGATCAATGATGTGTAGCTGTTCGTCTTTTAATTCAACTGCTCGAATAATCTTCATCTTAACTAAAACTCGATAGATCTCTAAATTCTATGAAGCGGTTATGTATTTCAAGATAGCTCAAATTTTCCAATCCTTTAGTAGAAAATTTTTCAACACAGAAAGAAGCCATAACACTTCCGTACACAACGGCGCGTTTCAAATTATCGAATGAGAAGTCGCGATTCTTATTCAGGTATCCGGTGAAACCACCGGCGAAAGCATCGCCTGCACCTGTTGGATCAAAAATATTTTCCATTGGATATGCCGGCGCAGAAAAGATCATATTCTCTCCAAACAACAACGCACCATGCTCGCCTTTTTTAATAATCAAATATTGCGGACCCATTTTGGAAATAATATGCGCGGCTTTAATTAAATTAGGTTCTTGCGCAAGTAACCGGGCTTCCGAATCGTTAATGATGAGCACATGGACTCGAGGTAAAACTTTTAATAGATCTTGTTTGGCGCCTTCAATCCAAAAATTCATTGTATCACAAACTATAAATTTTGGTTTTTCAAGCTGATCCAGTACGATTGTTTGAAGTTGCGGGGCAATATTTCCAAGTATAACAAAACTGCTCTTTTTGCTTTTATCAGGCAGAATAGGATAAAATTTTTCAAAAACATTTAAATGAGTAAATAATGAGTCGCGTACATTGAGATCATAGTGATATTTGCATCCGTACCGGAAAGTTTTTGCACCAGGTACAATTTCCAATCCTTCCAAATCAATATTGTGATCCTCTAACATTTTCATATGTTCTTTAGGAAAATCATCGCCAACGATTCCCACAATCTCAATCGGTCCGGTAAAATAACTTGCAGCAAGTGAAATATATGTTGTAGAGCCGCCAAGTGCGCTTCTTATTTTATCAAATGGAGTCTCGATATCATCGAGTCCGATTGAACCAACAATTAAAAGTCCCAATGTTTCCTCAAAGAATTAGTTAAAGATTTCTATTAGAAATATAAATAAATAGTGGTGAATTTCACGGCTACTCAAAGAGATATTTCCATAAAATTTAGAAAAGTTTGTTGGTTTCTAATGTACTCATAAATCGTTTCTACAGAATTACGTTGACCGGGCCAAGCCAATAATCTTATGGCATCATCTTTACTCACCCACTTATATTCAGAATGCTCTTCAGAAATAATTACATTGCTGTCATCGGCAACTAATGCGGCGAATACTGGAACCATACAAATACTATTTTGTTTTGGAGAATAGAATGAATTAACATTTGGAACAACCCAAAACTTTACCGGTGTTAATCCAGTTTCTTCTTTAATTTCTCTTACCGCGGCTTGATATGCTTTCTCATTATCGTCAATTGAACCGGTAACCATCTGCCATAACCCCGGATAAATTTCATTCTCGGAACGTTTAAGAAGAAGAAATTCCAATTCTTTTCTCGCTAATCTGAAAATATGTGCTTCAATTAAAGATGATGTAACATTCATTTTTCCTCGATACTTGATACTCGATACTATGATTAAAAATACGCTCTCGCTTCTGCTCTCATTGTCTGTATCACCCGGCTTGAACCTTGAACCCGTGCATCGTAACTAAATGATGTTTGTACAAAACTTGATACCCGGTAATCAAAATAGATACGCCAAAAATAATTCTTTCCAATAACATTCCCCCTTGTCATCTCATATGGAAGATTGGCAGAATTGGATGAAGAGATCAGTTCAATTCTTTCTGCTTCAATCCGTAGCCGTCCCAGATTTTCAAAAGAAAAATTCACACGTAATGTAATGGAGTTTAAATCAATTGCGCTTGGTAAGAACTGATAAAAATCTTCATTTCTTCCGGCTTCAATCTTAAATCCAATTTCAATATCTCGTTGTGGACGGTATGAAAAATCCGTTGAAATATTATTGCGAGTTACACTTCTGGAGCGGTTTGTTGCTACTGGCGAGATGAGATTATCGGTTTGATTCATGAACTCGGTTTGATTGCTGATCTCCTCCATCATTTTGAATTTAATACGGAGACCACGCTCGCGGAAATAACCGTTCTCAATTCCGCCGCTGAATTGATTGAGCGATCTCCTTTGCGTATAACGGAACCGGAATGATAATTCATTACTGTTTTGAAAGAGATTCACATCGTTCTGAAAAAGCTGAGAGCCATTTATTGTTGTCGCGTCGTTTAAGAATTTTGATAATTTTAATAAGTAAATATTATTTGTCTGCGGGTCTCTGCTGTTTTCTTCAAGCCGGAAAAATGTTTCTGTTGAAATAGGTTTTATAATCTTAGCCCAGAAATCCTCGCCGGTTACAATTCTGCTTAGATCAATTCTCCATCTTGTATTTGTTTTAAGAGCAATGACCGGGTAAAGTTTTTCAGTTGGAACCGTTACTAAAATAAATTCACCATCATAAGCTGTTATTCGGAATTCATTCTCTTCCGAAATTCCGTTATTGTTAAGATCGCCAAGGTAGATGTAATTCCCGGAACCCTTCTGAACTTTCAAAAATACTTTTTCCATCAAGGCAGATTGTTCGGTTGCTGCTTGATAATAAAGATCACCCGTTATAAATCCATTCCATAGATTGAACCTGCTCTGTGAGAGCAACAGTACAGTTTCGTTATCTCCAAAACCATTCTTCCGAAATTCCTCCGTATACTTTTTATTGCGGAAACTCATACTGATTGATGTTGAAATTTCTTTAAGCCCGCGATAATTGAGTTGGAATTGTTGTGCAGCGGCAGAAAATTGTTTTGTCATTTCTCCGTTTAAAGGAATTGATTCATCTCTTAAGGAATAACTTACTTTAGCATCTAATGAGGATGTTAAATTGTATTCAATGTACGGCGCTGCTTCAAAATATTTCAAGCTTGTGAGCAACAGACTCTCACCCGGTGCTAATTTTTCCTCTTTGTCTTCATATAAATATTCGAAACCGGGTTTGAATGAACCGATTTTGTAAAAAGTTTTTCCATTATATCGTATCCAGTTGGACTTCATTGTGTTGTTCACCGAATTCACATAATCGAGAGTGAACTCAGCCTGATAACTTTTTGTATCGCTATAATTTAATTGCGAAAAGAGCCGGTCAGAGCTGAAGTTGTCTCCATGTTTTAAGTAACCATATTTCGTGTTCCAGAAGGAGTTCTGAATTGGTGAGTAATTTAATGATAATTCTCTGAGTGTTTGATCTGCAGAATTAAGTTGAGGCAGATTATAATTGCGGTTAAACTCAATATCGTTTATTCGATCGAGTGAAGAAAATCTACCTTCTATAAATCTGTCTTTAAAGCTAAGTCCAATTTTACCAAGTGAGGCATTATCAATTTTTATTTCACGCTGATTCATCTCAAGAAATATACTTCGTGCGTATCCGAAATTTTTATCGTCATCAATAGTTGAGAATTTATTCTTATCCCGGCTGCTTCCGGATATCTCCGCGGAAATATGTATTCCTTCAGCGATATTTGCTACTATGGAAATATTTCCGAGTTGTTTTAACTCCGGCATTGGCAAATAAATTAATGGTAGATAAGTGCCTTTCTGCAATCCTACAAAACGGTACCGACCGAGACTTTCTTTTGTGTAATCACCATTACCATTTCCCACATAACTGAATGAAACATTGTAGATCGAAGTAACTGCCCCCGGAATGTATTTGTAATAAGTGAATTGTTGTGAATTAACCAATGTATCAATCTTTGTATATACTCCTTGAACTTTTCCAATAGAATCCGGAACTGCTAATGATACACCAGATCGTACGGCGGCGTTTCTATTGTTTCCTGCCAACTTCAATATATCTAGTTCACTGTCCGTAAAGGAATATTCTATGGGACTGCTTTCATCATCTCCTTCACGAAAATAACCAACTCCGATTTTTACTTTGTCATCAAATATATTAGTGGAGAAATCAGCCCCGAAAAAATTTCTCCGAAAGCTTTGATCTGTGTACTCAAAATCTACTGATATGCGGCTGGCAGAGGTTATTAACTGTTTAGGTGTGAAAGTGATTTCCGCGTTAGAGTAATCAATTATGTAATCGTTATTCTCGCCTCGCTTAATCTGTTCACCGTTAAGATAAATTCTTTCGCTTCCGGCTATAATTATAATAACCCGCTCGTTATTAATGCCGGAGAGACGATAAGGACCTTGATTACCATCTAATCCATTAAATTGATTTGTATTAAATTTTCCACGTGAACCGGCAACTGCGATCGTTCCTTTTGTTGAGCCATATGCAAAATCACCTTTTAGTCCTTGCAGCTTTCTAGTAATACGAGAGAATTCATTTCCTCTAAGATTTAGTTCGTAATCGCCGAATGTTCCAATTGCATTTTGATGTTTAAGTTCGATAAACACTTTATCAAGTTCTTCCAGTTTCTCAGTGTTGCCTTCGGGTTGAATAGGTGTGCTCTCATCCGTAAGTGCTGCAACAATATCAATATCATCAGAAAGTTTTCCGGAAAGTTGTAATCTTAAACCGCTATTCAATGTGAAATCTCGATTGGTTCCAATAGTAAATCCACGAACGATTGCACCGCTCTTTTGCAGATCCTTCCCAAAAATGGATTCAGCCGTTAATGGTTCTGCAACTCTCTTTGATGTTCGAATAGTATCCAATATTTTATCATCATACTGGATGACCAGATTTCTACGTTTATATTCTTTGTTTAAATTCAGTTTAACTGTTTCATACGTGACGAACAAAGTATCAAATAAAGAATATTTGATTTTTGGTGAGATTGTGAATGATCCATTTGAATAATTAAATGTATAATCAGCACGAGATAATATTTTTCTTTTTAGAATAATCTTTTCTGATAACGGAATGATACTCAGTGATGAGATCTTGTAAGAATTTTCGAGATTGACTCGAACAGTGTCTGTTACTGTCTTTGTTCTATAACTCTGTGAGAAGAGCGGGGAAAAGAGAAATAGGAACAGTATAATATATGTTCGGTTGAGAAATATCTTATTCAAAAAAATCGCTTTAATAATTTTGTAAAATAAATCTAAACCGATACTCCCTTTAATTCAACTGGATAATAATTATTCATAGCGCAGAGCTTCGATGGGATCGAGATTTGAAGCTTTAACCGCGGGATAAACACCGAAGATGATTCCAACAAGTGTAGTAAGAATTAATCCTATCATAATCCATTCAATAGGAATGATAATGGGGACTCCGAGTTGCAGCGCAACTAAATTCCCACCCATCACGCCAAGGAAAATTCCAATTAAACCGCCGAACCAACTTAGAGCGATGGCTTCTACCACAAATTGTGTTAAGATTGTTTTTCTTTTAGCTCCAATAGCTTTCCGAATACCTATTTCGCGTGTACGTTCGGTAACACTGACGAGCATTATATTCATAATTCCAATTCCGGCAGCAAGCAATGCAATGAAGGCAATTACAGCAGCACCAAGTTTAAAATATTTCGTGAGGTCGTTAAACTGCTGTATTAGTTGTTCATTGGTAATAATTTCAAAATCGTTTTCCTCACCGTGTTCCAATTTTCTGATCTTTCGCATCGCTCCAATAACTTCATCCATAGTTTGTTCGATGAAACTTTTATTAAGACACATCACAACAATCGAAACGCTTCTTTCGGTACCAAAGCATTTTTCAAATGTTCCGAGAGGGATAGCAACATAATTATCTTGAGATTGACCAAAAATTGATCCCCTTTTTTCAAAAACACCCACAACTTCAAAATTGAAATTATCTATCTTAATTTGCTGCCCAAGAGGTGAAATATTTTTAAATAGCTTGTCTACTATATCTGTCCCGATAGCTACTGTTGGCCGAGAATATTGATAATCGGCTGCTGATAAATTTCTTCCCTCACCAATTTTTAAATCTCTTGCAATGAATAAATCTTGATTAACACCCGCTATACCAACATTCGGGTTTGTTTTTATATTATTATACTTTATGGTTCTGCCTCCACCACTAATAGAAATCCCGACAGCAACCGGAAGTTGTGTAATTTCCTTTAATTTCTCTCCTTCTGCAACCGTTAAATTTTTCCGATTATGAGATCTTGCGCGATCGTGCGGACCAAGTTGAAGTGCAGGCCATTTTGAGACAATAAAATTATTTGTACCGATGGAATTAAATATATCTTCAAAACTATGCTGAATTGCACCAATGGCAGTCATCACAATAATAATCGAAAATAATCCGACAGCAATACCGAGCAATGTTAAAGCTGATCTTAACTTGTTAGCAATAATTGAGCTAAATGCGAGTTTTATACTTTCAAGAAATTGCATAATATTTCTCACTCATAACGAAGTGAATCTACCGGATTAAGTCTGGAAGCCTTCCAAGCTGGCAAAAAGCCAGAGATAATGCCTACCATGGCAGATATGAATAAAGCTAAAATAACAACATCCAGCGGCATGGCAGTGGGTAAAAATTGATTTATAATTAAGCTTAGTGGAAATGAAATTAGTAATCCAATAACACCACCCATAATACATAATATCGCCGACTCTGTTAAAAATTGAAGAAGGATAGACCAAGTTTTAGCGCCTATAGCTTTTCTTACTCCAATCTCTCTTGTTCTTTCTGTAACAGAAACAAACATTATATTCATAATTCCAATAGCACCTACAAATAATGAAAGAGCTGTAATCACAATTCCGGCAATAGCAACTATCCCAATGGTTTTATCATACATATCTTTCAATGCTTCTTGCTGATTAATAGCGAAGTCATCAGGTTTATCGAGAGGAACTTTTCTGATCACACGCATCGCGGCAATTATCTCTTCCCTGGCATCTTCAATTCTGTCAATATTGCCTACTTTAATATCAATTCTCAATCGCTGACGCCGATTGCTAATTACTGTTTCAAAAGTTTTTAACGGCATGATTACTTGACCGTCCATGCTGAACGAACCCATCATCCCGCTGCCCTGTTTTTCCAGAACACCAATCACTTGCATCGGAACATTATTAATTTTAATGTCATTATTAATAGGACTCTCGGAGGGAAAAAGCTCATCCGCAATATCTTTACCAATAATACATACTCTTCTTCCAGATCGAACATCGAGCTCGGTTAAAAATCTTCCCTGTTCGGGATTTACATTTCCGGTTTTTTGATACTCTTCGGTTGTGCCGTAAACGAGCGTAGCTTGAACAGATTTTTCTTTTCGTTTTATTGTTGCACCGAAGGAGCTCTTACTCGGTGCCATTGCTTCATAGTTTTTTAAAACGGAACGAAGTTTTTCATACTGTTCATATGTAATATCTTTTCTATTACGGGACCGGCTCCAATCTCCCATTGCAAACCAAGGATATTTATCAACGTAAAGAACATCACTTCCAAATGATGAAATAGATGAAATGAAAGCCTCGCGTAATCCGACTATGGCTGTAGACATAGTTGTGACAGCAACAATACCGATAATAATTCCAAGTGTAGTTAATACAGAACGGAGTTTGTTTGCACGGATTGCATTTAATGCAATTAAAAGAATCTCTTGAAATTCGACAAAGAATATTTTCATGCTTACAAAATATTAAATTCGAAGCTCAATATGCAATATTAAAATAAGTGTTGTCATTTTTTTGTTATTAATTCATGTTTCGCAAAAGAGTAATTAATTGTCATGGAGCGAAGAATCTAACAACTTCTTTTTTGCTCGATTATTAGATTCTTCACTCCTCCGGCTAATGCCGGATCCGTTCAGAATGGGTATAATAGTCATTTTGTGTTGCTGTTTTAACATTGAATATTACTACAAAAACAATTTTAGTTGTTATACAGCTATCATAATTTATTCAACAACTTAAAAAGTATTGTAGTGTTTTTCTCAAGTTGTTTTTCCGCATTGCTTTTAACAGCATGTTATAAGGATGAAAGTCATCTTCATTATTTTAATGATTATATTTTGTGTGGTTGCATTAAAAAATTATATGTTATAAAATAAAGACGCCACGAAAAAGCAAGGAGTAAAACTAAAAATTAAATGAAAGATAATTCAGAAACTCATTTGTTTTAAGTTTACTCCTTGTAATTATTTGTGATATAATAGGTTACTGTAATTTTAGCAACACTTTTTGACTATTATACCCAGAATGACATTCTGCGTAAGGTGACTTATTCAGACGTTTTTAGAGAATAAAATTTCACTCATATCTCAGTGCGTCGATCGGATCTAAATTAGCTGCTTTGTATGCGGGATACGTTCCAAAACTAACTCCAATGAGAACGCATAACATCACACCAATAATTACCCAATCAATAGGGATTACTGCTGATGCCTTCAAAAATGATCCAGCTAAATTTCCTACGGCAATTCCAAAAATAATTCCGACTATACCACCGATTAAACATAGAGTAACAGCCTCGCTTAAAAATTGAATCAAGATATCTTTCTTTTTAGCACCAACAGCTTTTCTAATTCCAATCTCTCTCGTTCGTTCAGTTACAGAAACCAACATAATATTCATAATTCCAACACCGGCAGCAAGCAGTGCTATAGCCGCAATAACTACTGATCCGATCCTTACACCAACAGTAATATCATTAATCTGAGTAAGAACAGATTCATTTGAGAATATCTCAAAATTATTTTCTTCACCTGACGGAAGCTTGCGAATAGTTCTCAAGTAACCCGATGCGAGTTCAATAAGATCGTTATAAGATTCTTTATCATGACCCATAACAGTTATGTTGATGCTTCTTGTATGTTTTCCGTAAAAATTTTGAAATGTGGTAATTGGAATGACTGCAAAGTTATCTTGACTTAGCCCAAACATAGCACCTTGCGCTTCGAGAACACCAATCACTGTCAGCTTATGTCCATCTAACGTTACAACTTGGTTTTCTGCGCTGTAATTTGGGAATAACTTTTTTGCTATATCGGCGCCGAGAACCACATAATTATTATAACGTTCTACATCACGATCATTGAAATCTCGTCCTTCATCAACAGCCCACTTATTATTCGGAAAGGCTTCTGGAGTAGTTCCAGCTAGCATTACATTTGGATTTGTTTCCCTATTCCCGCTTTTTAATTGTTTACCAAAATTCCATTGTTCAGCTCCTACAGATTTTGCTTCAACAAGTTTTTCTTTTAATCGGTAATATTCTTCAAGAGTGATATCCGGTCGGTTTCTAAATCTTGCACGCTCTGCTGGTCCGCCTGTATTAATTGCCGGAAATTTCTGAATTTGAAAAGTATTTTGTCCAAGCATCGAAACACCTTCTTGTATACTTTTCTGAAGCATTTCAATGACGGTACTGATGGCAATGATCGAAAATATTCCGACAATAATGCCAAGAATAGTGAGTGCAGAACGCAATTTGTTAATGCGGAGAGAAGCAAAAGCAATTTTTATTACTTCTATTATTTTCATTACTCATACCTCAGAGCTTCAACAGGATCTAATTTAGCGGCAGTATATGCCGGCGCAAATCCGGAGAGGACTCCGGTTAAAATTGATATTACGATTGCAAGAATGAAAGCATTTGCATCAACAGAAGTTGGTAGGAATTGATTAATAATCAGACTTAAGATTATCGCAATCACAAGACCGATCATTCCGCCTATTAAACAGATGATGGCGGATTCAGTAATGAATTGCCCGAGAATTGATCTTCTCTTGGCACCAATAGCTTTACGAATTCCAATCTCTTTTGTTCTTTCTTTAACAGACACAAACATGATATTCATAATTCCGATTGCACCAACAAATAAAGAAAGACCCGTAATAAACAAACCTGCAATTTGTATTACTCCTACAGTTTGATTGATAGTTTTAAGTAAAGCTTCTTGTTGGTTAATTGAAAAATCATTATTCTCATCGTACTTTAATCCGCGCACTCTTCTCATAATTCCAACAGCTTCTTCCTTAACAGCATCTACCATTTGGCTATTTGGAGCGCGTACATTTAGTGTAACACTCCTAAAATTTTCACTTTGGAAATACTTGAAAACATTTTGAATCGGTATGAAAGCCTGGTTATCAGGATTGAAATTTCCCATAACCCAACTTCCTTGTTCGGCGAGAACACCAATCACTTTAAATCTGTGCCCCTTAATTTTTACTTCATTATCAAGAGCACTTCCTCGCGGGAATAATTTCTTTGCGATTTCACTTCCGAGTACACAGACTTCCCTTCCGCCATTGCTTTCAACTTCGTTGAAAAATCTTCCCTCACTGAAATCGAGATTAGTAGTTTTAATATAATCGTCAGTAGTTCCTTGAACAAAAATAAACTCAACAGAATGTTCTTTGTTTTTTAAAGTTTGGTTTGACCAAACGGTGGGAGCTGTTGCCGCGGGAAGTTTGGCGAGATCGGCATACTTTTTATAATCAGCTAAAGTAATATTACGACGATTCCGCATTTGCCAAAAAGGAACATCATTATTAAACCACTCAAACTTATCAATGTAAAGATTATCAGAACCGAGAGATGCAACACCAGTTTGAAATGCATTATCAATTCCTCTTATTGCCGTAGACATTAAAACAACAGATGCTATTCCGATAACGATTCCGAGCGTAGCTAAGATCGCTCGAGCTTTGTTAGCTCTAATTGCTCTAAGAGATATTAATAACCCCTCTTTCATCTCAAATAAAAAAATTTTCATTTCACAACCTTTTTATTTTGATGCACCGTTATTCTTCGGTACAAATCTCTTTGTTACTATTTCGTCTTTTTCAATTAGTCCATCCCTTAATCTGATGATTCTTGCAGCATGTTCTGCTATATATTCTTCGTGCGTAACCAGAATGATTGTGTTCCCTAATTCAAAGATATCGTTGAAGAGCGCCATGATGTCTTCGCCGGTTTTAGTATCTAAGTTGCCGGTCGGTTCATCCGCAAGAATAATTGAAGGTTGTGTGACTAATGCGCGGGCAATTGCAACACGTTGTCTTTGTCCACCTGAAAGTTCATTGGGTTTATGATGCATACGGTCGGATAAGCCAACTTGTTCTAGTGCAAGCCGTGCACGTTCTTTTCTTTCTGATGATGAGACACCGGCATAGATTAGCGGAAGTTCAACGTTGTGTAGTGCATCCGATCTGGCTAGTAAATTGAATGTTTGAAACACAAACCCAATCTCTCTATTTCTGATCGCGGCAAGTTCATTATCATTCATCTGACTGACATTATTCCCTTTGAAATCATAGAGACCTTTTGTTGGCGTATCCAGGCAGCCAAGTACGTTCATTAAAGTTGACTTACCTGAACCGGAAGGTCCCATGATTGCGACATATTCATTCCGGCTGATCTTAAGTGAAACGTTTCTAAGCGCATGAACCTCTTCGCTGCCAACCTGATATATTTTTGCTATCTGTTCAATATTAATGATATTCATTTTAGTTCCGTTCTTAGTTGGGTTACTTTTTCTCGTTATCTGTGCCTTTACGCTTAGACTGAATTGATGTTTTCGATCCGTCTTCCAATTCTTTTGAAATTGCACGATATGGACCGCTAACAACTTCTTCACCGCCTTTTAAACCGCTCGTAATCTCGATATTAGTGTCATCACTAATTCCGGTTTTTACTTCAATCATCTTTGCTTTATTATCCTTTATAGTGAATACAACTTCTTTGGGCTTATTGCTTTTCTCCTTTTTAGCTTTTGGTTCAGCTTCAGCTTGATCACTGCCCTGTGGGGCATCCATCATTTCTTTACCGACACGTGCTGTTACACTTTGTATTGGAACTGTAAGAACGTTTTGTTTCTTTTCAGTTTCGATATCGGCATCACAAGACATTCCAGGTCGAATATTGCTTCCGGGATTCAGAATAAGAATTTTTACTTCAAAGTTTACAACCTCATCTTGAGTTCCTAAACCTTTAGTTACCGCACTGTTGCCGATTTGAGTTACTACACCTTTGAATGTTTTATCTGAATATGCATCAACATGTACCGTTGCAGTATCACCAACAGTAATTAAGACAACATCATTTTCATCGACGTTTACAGTTGCCTCCATCTTACTGAGATCTGCAACTGTGAGCATTTCTGTACCAGGACTGAAACCACTTCCTAATACTCTTTCACTTAAATCAATAATACGTTTACTGATTGTTCCATTCATCGGTGAATATACAATCGTTTTATTGAGATTTGTTACAGCATCTTTCAAAGAAGCTTCTGCTTGTGTAACACCGGATTTCATAGCTTCATAATTGCCTAGAGTTTGAAGGTATGTGGATCTTGCGTTTTCAAGTTCGGAATCACTTGCCAATTTCTTCTGTGCCAACTCTTGAACACGTTTATAGTCGGATTCAACTTTATCAAGCTGCGCTTTTGTAGAAGATAAAGAAGATTTGGATTGTGCTAAACGTGCATCGGCACTGTTTTTTTGTGCTTCGTAATTATCCGGTTTTATTCTAAGAAGAAGTTGTCCTTTTCTAACAACATCTCCTTCTCTCACAGGCAGATCAACAATTTCTCCGGTTGCTTCGGCACTAATTTTTACTTGATAAACCGGGTTGATTTTACCTGTAGCAGAAACAACCTGTGTGATGTTCCTCTTTTCAACTTTTTCGGTTTGGACAATAACAATTTCTTCTTTGCCGCCGCCGAAAACCACAAGTAGAAGAACAACTAATAAAAGAAGTCCCAATCCGCCGAAGATGAAAAGTTTCTTTTTCGATTTTTTCCCGTTAGCCATTTTAATTTACTCCTTGATATAATTTATTCAAATTTTGAAAAATCTAATCTTCCGATAGCATTGTTCAGCTTATCATGCTGGCGATAGAAATCATATCCAGCATTAATTTTATTACGAAGTGCATCTTGATAATCTCTACTTGCTTGAAGAACATCGAGCAGTGTTGCTGAACCAAGGTTATATCTTTCTTGGTTGATCTTTCTTGTTTCTTCTGCAGCAGAAACACTCTTAGAAGCAACGTCTAAACTTTTTTTAGCAGCAACTAAATCCAAATAGGTTTGTTTGATTTCAATTTTGATTTGTCTTTCTAAAGAATAAAGGTCTTCCTGCGCATTCAACGCATTAACTTTTGCGAATTGTATCTGATTCTCTGTGCTAAAGTTGGAGAATATCGGAATATTTAAAGACAACCCAACCGAAAAGGTCTTTCTATTAAAAAGATCTCCGGTTGTAACGGCACTTGTTCCATAAGAATAATTTCCGCTCAAGGATGGATACAATCCGCTCTTTGCAATAGTTACACCGCTTTGTGCAGCGTTTAAATACAGTTGCTGGCTTTTATAATCAAAGCGATTATCCAAAGCCGTGTTCACCATCGTTTGAATATCTTCAAAATCTTTCATATAAGAATCTGAATCAACTAACTTCTTCCCTAAAAAGGGATCAACAAGTGAATAATCTTCTAAAACATTCAGTGCCAGGTAATTTAGAAGAGAAGCTTTCGAAGATTCGTAAATATTTTGTGTTTGTATAAGTAGAAGCTCTGCATTCCCTAACTGGACTTGTGCTGAATAAACATCGGCAAGTGTAACAGATCCTAAACGGTTTCTTTCTTGAATAGTCTCATATAGTTTTTGATAATATTTCACATTTTCTTCTCTAACAGCCAACAATTCTTCCGCGTTCAACACAATGTAAAAGTAATCTGTGGTAGTATAGACAATATTCTGTTTTATTTTTGAAATGTTATATTCACTAGCGTGTAAATTATCTTTACTCTGAGATATTGCAGCATAATTTGCCAGACCATTAAATAACATAACATTTCCGCCAATAAAGGCGCTGTAGCTTCTATTCTCGGCTGTTGATGGGAGGATGTTAATTGTATTGCCAAAAAAATCTCTTTGAACGCCGCCTTTATCTTCAGTTCTCTGCCAGTTCCATCCGGCAGATGCATTAAGAGTAGGGGCTAATTCACCATAAGCTTTTTTCAATTGAGCTTCACTTGTAGAAAGACTGTTCTTCGATTTTATAAGAGTTGTATTTCTTTGGAGTGCAATTGAGATCGCTTCTTGAAGAGTTAATTTCTTCTGTGCGAAGTTGGGTGCTGCAATCATCAACACTAAAAGTAATATTGTTATTCGTTTCATCCATCTCTCCTTTTGAGAACTATTTTGATTTACTGTTTATTAAGACGTAATCTACTGCATAAAAGTTACAATCTAAAAATAGAAATTAGTTTAGACATTCTTATTCCGAAAGTCATCTTTAATCCTTAGTAGGTATTCGAATGCTTCTTTGTAATTATTAGCAATCTTTCCATCAAGTATCGCTTCTTCAATAGCTGTTTTAATTTCACCAACTAACTTAGACGGTGGAATGTTACAGACTTTCATAATCACCTCACCACGAACAGGAGATTGAAAAGCACGAAGTTGATCTCTTTCTCTTACATCTTTGACCTTTTGCATCACGATCTCATAGTTCTCCAAATACCTTGAAACCTTTGATGGATTTTTACTTGTTATATCTGCACGGCAAAGAGCAATCAAATCATCCAGGTCTTCGTCTGCAGAAACAATAAGTCGCCGGATTGCGGAATCTGTAACTTCTTCATCAACTAAAGCTATTGGCCGCAAATGTAAACGCACTAACTTTTCAATATATTCTAAACTAGTTAGAGGAAGTTTCATCCTGTTAAAAATACTTTTCATCATTCGCGCACCAAGTTCTTCGTGTCCGTGGAAAGTCCAACCGGTTCCTTCAACAAATCTTTTTGTGAGAGGTTTAGCAATATCATGCACAAGTGCAGCAAATCGCAGCCATACATCTTCACTCATCGTTGCAATATTGTCAACAACAATACAAGTATGGTAAAAAACATCTTTATGATGGTAATCTTTCCTTTGCTCAACCCCGGCAAGATTGTGTATTTCCGGAAAAATTATTCTCATCACTCCGCTCTCGAATAAAAGTTTTAGTCCAATCGATGGTTTAGGTGATGCAAGGATTTTCAGAAACTCATCCGTAATTCTTTCTTGAGAGACAATCTTAAGACGTTCAGCCATTGAACCGGCCGATTTTAGTATCGAAGGATCAACTTCAAAAACAAGCTGAGACGCGAACCGGAAAGCGCGCATGATTCGCAATGGGTCATCATCAAATGTTTGGTCCGGATCGAGAGGTGTGCGAATTAACTTATTTTCAATGTCCTCGCGACCGTTAAACTTATCTAGTAGCTCACCATAATTTTTTTCATTCAAAGAAACAGCAAGTGTATTGATAGTAAAATCTCTACGCCTGATATCATCCTCGAGTGTACCAACTTCAACGATTGGATTTCTGCTGTTGCGCGAATATGATTCTTTTCTTGCACCAACAAACTCAAGTGCTATCCCATTATACATGAAATGAGCTGTCCCGAAATTTTTATAGATAGAAACCTCTTTGACCCCGAGTGAATTTGCTAAATGTTGAGCAAAATCCGGCCCGTTTCCAACAACCAGAAAATCCATTTCCTCTCTATCTCGATTTAATATAATATCGCGGACAAATCCACCGACAAGATATAAATCGAGATTGTAAGATTTTGAAAGCTCGGAAGCTTTTGTTAAGAAACTATATTTCTTTAATTGGTTTTTAAAATTCATTGTTTGTATTGAAAAGTTAATTTTAGTTCTTCGGCGTTATTCTTAAACCAATTCACCATTCTAAGATTTTCGATATATCGATGACTAAGATTTTCATCTTGCTTAAAATTCAAGGCAAGTACTGCAAAATACTGTGCTGTTTCGTAATCTGATTTTTTCAATGCGAGTCTTGATATTTCCAAAGCAGCATAACCGGATATTGGATCTGTAACCTTTATCATTTTCTTTAGCACGTTAAATAATTCTTTCATTTCCAAATTTATGCGCTCCGCAGAAAGCAATAATGCAGGAATGGAGAAATAATTGATTCCCCCATTGTTCATCTTCAACAGCTTCTGATATCTAAGAGTCTCATCTTTTGCGAAATAATTTTTCAGTGAGTCAATCCCTTCACTCAAAATAGTTTTTCTGATCATTACTTCATTTGTGTATTGAATGTGGGGATTTTGGATCAAGAGAGAATCGTAAACATTAACGGCTTCTAACTTATCATTACATTTTATTAGTAAATCTCCATATGCAAGTTCGAGATAGAAGTAATATGGACTCGACCTAAAATTAGGTAATTGCTGACTTAAAAACTTTTTTGCTTCCACATATTTCTTTTCTTTGGAATAACATGCAATGATCCCGCTCAATGATTGATATGAATTTGAATACTGAAAAACCCTTTGAAAGAGTTCAAGCGCTTCATTAGTGTTTTGCTTATTGAATAGTTCCCACCCTTTCTTAACATCCGCAGCAGCAACACGAGGACAAAATTTTTTGAAGATTGTAGTACCGCCAAAGTATAACCGAGCTTTGTATTTATTAAAATCGATCTGATAATTTTTCAAAAAAAAGTCATACTCTTGTGCAAGAGTAGAAATATTCTTCCCGAATATTTTTGGAAATTCAGCATTGCCATAAAGTTTTTTGATTTTATCCACACCATATTTATCAGAAAGATATTTAATAAACGAACCGCTATAAATATATGAGATGGATGAAGTTTTTGTGAAAAAATTCAAACCGCTAAAAAGTTTATCAATTGGGAATTTGTAACCTGCTTGATACGCCAACTTTGCCATATAGTGAACCGGGTAACCATCGTAATTATTTTCTACCGCCATCGCTAATCCTTCAATCATTGAGGGATTAAAGTCATCAGCAATTCTGAATATCGTTGACCCAAACTCTCCTCCCAAAACGTGGACTAATTCATGTTTCAACGTCTCATCATAGTTAGAAGAATTCAGATATATTTGATTTAACCATGGTTTTGCGATATCAGCGTTCCCTGCTCCAAGAATTACTCGTTTTTGATTGCGATCCCTAAAAATGTATGAGTCTATTTTGTGACTTCTACCCAACTTTAGATTAATTTTGATCTGATCCAGGTAATATTCATGTAGAATAGCTGCAAATTCAGTTTCTCTCGCGTTCATTGAAGGAGAAAAATGAATTTGGAATGATTCTGTGAGGATTGACTTTTCAAGATTAGTTTCGAGGCGGTTTATATCCGTTGCAAATTGAAGTGTTGGTTTTAGAGAAGAAAAAGCCACTATAATTGTTATCACTAATAGACTTGCAAGAAATTTATTGATTTTTTTCTTTCCGGTTAGGTATTCTGAAATAGACACAAGTCCAATAAAAAATGCAAGGTTGAAAATTCTATAAGCAATCAGTATCCGATCAACCGATAAATCTTCATCGTAAATAGTACCCGGATAAAATCCGAATATTGGATTATAAAAATAAATTTGTGGATTTATGAAAAATTCTATTGCTGCCGAAAAAAGCATTAAAAAGAAGAGAAGTAAAAATAAAAGAATAGAATATTTTTTTGATAGTGCAACTGAAAAGAAACCTATCGCAAGACCAAAGAACGATGCAGGAATAGTGATTGTCAAATAGAATAATATGCCATCTGTTATTGGGCATTTCGAGATAATGATACTTGATATCAAACCGACGATAAATGGTATAGTATTTATAATTATAAATATTTTTTTGTTCTTATTGATCAGACCGATGAAATTTTTCTCATTCTCTTTCTTGTTCAGTTTAATTGCTATAAAGCCACTAGATAAGAAAAGGAGAATTCCATTAATAACAGACAACTCATAACCGAGTGTATTTGTTAAGGGAATTGTTGTGAGAAAGAGATTAATAATTATGGGTCTTCTCCCAACTGAGTGGGTGAATTATAGCATAAAAGTGAATAGC
>CAYVBQ010000045.1:0-6374 GCA_964449775.1 uncultured Melioribacter sp.
GTATGTCCGAAAAATTTAACAATAAATATTCACGCCGCTCTTTTTTCAAGAAATCCGGCGGAACATTAGCAGGTGCGGTTGTGGCAAGCGCTGTTATTCCAGGAATACTTGGGGCTAAAGAAGCAGGAACAACTAATAACAATCCAAAAGATTTGAATGAAATAACAAGAATGACTGATGAATTACAAGCTGCGCTCAAAAAACCTATTGAAGACCGTAAATGGGCAATGGTAGTTGATGCACGTAAATGTGTTGGATGTGATGCATGTACTGTTGCTTGTATTGCCGAGAACAATTTACCACCTGGAGTAACATATAGAAAAGTAATTGAAGTAGAAGATGGTAAATACCCCGAAATGAAAAAATTCTTCAAACCAACTAATTGTATGCAATGTGAGAAACCAACTTGTGTAGAAGCTGCTAATAAAATAATTCCGGCATCAATGACTATCAGACCGGATGGTATAGTAGCAATCGATTATTCAAAAATGAAAGGTAAAGAAGTATTTGAAGCAGCTAAAAAAGCCTGCCCTTACAGCTATTCATTGTATTACGATGAAGGGAAAAACTATACTGATAATACACCGGCATTACAAAGCTATGAAGCTCGAATTAATAATGAATATGGAAAAGGGTTTAAGCGAAGTGAAACAGTAAACGCTACAAGAAAATGTCATTTTTGTATACATAAAATTGAAGGGGGTATTCTTCCATCTTGTGTATCCACATGCATAGGTAGAGCCATGTACTTTGGTGATATGAATAACAGCGGCTCTCTTATTGTTTCCTTATTAAAGAATAATGAAAACTTTGTAATTAATGAAGGCTCAAAAACCTTACCTAAGGTAAAATTTGTTCATGATAACTTAGATGCAACATGTCTAAAGTGTCATTAATAGGAGAGAAGGATGAAAAAAAATAATACAGAAATGAAAACAACAAATGACTCTTCTCGAAGAGGATTTATGAAGTCTTCTGCGCTTTTAGGTGGAGGAGCTTTCTTGTTCAGTCAATTCAATTGGGCGCAAGATATTATTGCCAAAGGTATTTGGAGTGAATCACCAACGGTTGGGGATTATGAATTAAATAAAGCAGAGCATTTTATTACATCATCATGCTTACAGTGCAATACCGGTTGTGGTATTAAAGTAAAAATAAAAGATGGCGTTGCCGTAAAAATTGAAGGTAATCCATACACTCCTTTTAATATGACTCCCAGCATCAATTACGATACCCCATTAAGGGATACAGAAAAATTAGAAGGTGCACTTTGCCCAAAGGGACAAGCAGGAATTCAGACTGCATATGATCCCTACCGGATTGTAAAAGTATTAAAAAGAGATGGGAAAAGAGGGCACAATAAATGGAAAACAATTTCCTTTGAAAAAGCTGTTGATGAAATTGTGAACGGTGGAAAACTTTTTGCTCACGTTCCCGGTGAAGAAAACAGAAACATTGAAGGATTGAAAGACTTATATGCGATAAAAGATACTACAGTTTTAGCAGATATGGGCAAAGCTGTAGATGGTATCTTGAAGAAAAAAACAAAAGAAGAAAAGAAAAAAGCAGTTGAAAAATTCAAATCTGATTTTGAAGATTATTTACACTTGATGATAGACCCGAATCATCCCGATTTAGGTCCTAAAAATAATCAACTCAGTTTTATTTGGGGAAGATTAAAAGCCGGAAGAAAAGAATTGATTTCCAGATTTGCTAACGAAAGTTTTGGTACAACTAATACTCATGGTCACACAACAGTTTGTCAAGGTTCTCTCTATTTTACCGGCAAAGCAATGAGTGATGCTTTTACAGATGGAAAGTTTACCGGTGGAAAAAAAGCTTATTGGCAAGTTGATACCCTCAATACTGAATTCCTAATTTCCTTCGGTACTGCTTACATAGAAGGTGGATACGGACCAACACACAACGGACAGAAGCTAATGCAAAGATTAGCAGAGAAGAAGTTAAAGATGGTTGTTGTGGATCCCAGATTTTCCAAAGCTGCCGCAAAAGCAAGTAAATGGATTCCAATAAAACCGGGAACAGATTCTGCGATGGTTATGGGAATGATCCAACTGATAATCAACAATAAAAAATATGATGAGAAGTTTTTAACTGCTGCTAATCAAGCTGCGGCAACTGCAATTAATGAGCTTTCATGGACAAATCTTACCTGGTTAGTAAAAGAGGATGGTTCATTATTGCGTGCTTCGGAAATTAATTTGAAAGATACCGAAAGAAGATGTACTGCCGATAATAAGGCGATGTTTGAGTTTGATTATTTTGTTGCCATGAAAGATGGTAAAGCAATTGCGGTTGATCCATATGATAAAGAGAATGCCCTTTTCGGTGATCTTGTTATAGATACAACAATTAATGGAATTAAAGTTAAAAGCGGATTCCAATTAGTTGCCGATTCTGCAAATTCCATCTCTTTAGAAAAGTATTCAGAAATTTGTGAAGTTCCGGTGAAGGATATTCAAGAACTCGCAGATGAATTTACAAAGTATGGAAAAAAAGCTGCTGTTGATCTTCATAGAGGAATGTCTCAACATACAACCGGTTTCTATAATGTATTAGCAGCTTACACTCTAAATGCTTTGGTGGGTAATTATGATTGGAAAGGTGGAATGGCATTTGCCAGCACCTATAGTGTAGATGGCTCAAAAGATGGTAATCCATTCAGTCTAAAGAAAGATCATCCAAATCCAGCTAAACCATTTGGTATATCAACAATAAGACATGAGTTTAAGTATGAGGATACTACCATATTTGAAGGATATCCAGCAAAGAGACAATGGTTTCCAATGGCAAGCGATATTTATCAAGAAATATTTCCTTCAATTCAAGACCAATATCCTTATGCAACAAAGATATTAATCTCTTACATGGCATCTGCACCTTATTCTTTACCGGGCGGAAACAAGGTAATTGATACATTAGTAGATTTAGAAAAATTACCTCTTCATATCGCTTCAGACATTTTAGTTGGCGAATTATCGATGTATGCAGATTATATTTTCCCGGATACATCCTATCTTGAAAGATGGGAATTCCAAGGAAGTCATCCCACAATTTCACAAAAAATTCAGCCGGTTAGAACACCTGTTATTGCACCCTTAACAGAAACTGTCAAAGTGTTTGGACAGGAAATGCCTAACTCCTTAGAAGCGATGTTATTTGGCTTTGCAGAAAAGCTAAATCTTCCTGGATTTGGATTACAACAAGGCGCTAAGTGCAGGAATTTTATTCATCCTGACGATCTGTATATTGCAATGGTTGCGAATTTGGCTGCTGGAGATAAGACCGGGGATGAAGTTCCTGATGCAAGCGATGAAGAAGTAAAAATCTTTTTAGAAAGCAGAAAGCATTTGCCTAAGCATGTTTTCGATCCGGTTAGATGGCAAAAAATTGTCGGAGAAAAATGGTGGAAGAAAGTTATCTATGTGTTAAACCGCGGAGGTAAGTTTCAAGATTATATGAAAGCATATGATGGTGAAAAATTAAAAAATAAGTATGGCACGTTGTTAAATATTTATGTGGAAAAAGCGGTTAAAACAAAATCTGCCATAACCGGCAAAAAGTATCCGGGAGTTGCCGTCGCCCTTCCTATCACAAATTCTCTTGGTAAAGAGATGTTCGATGAAAAAGAAGGATATGATCTTCATCTAATTACGTATCGCGATATTCTCATGACTAAAGCAAGAACAATAACCAATCAATGGCTAACAGAACTAAAGCCGGAGAATAATATTGTACTTAATTCAGCTGATGCAAAAAAACTAGGTATAAGCGATGGTGATAAAGTAAGAGTACTTTCAAAGTCAAATCCTGAAGGCTATTACGATCTAAAAAACGGAAATAGAAAAGAGATGGTTGGTAAAGCTCAGGTAATTGAAGGAATGAAACCGGGAGTAATTGGTTTCTGTCTTGGTTATGGACACTGGGCTTCAGGAAGTAACGACATAATTATTGACGGTATCAAAATAGCAGGAGACCCAAGGAGAGGAGCCGGTGTTCATTGTAATGGTGCAATGCGCTTGGATGATCATGTTACCAATACATCGCTTTATGATCCTGTTGGAGCTAGTGTTGCTTTTTATGATACAAAAGTAAAATTAGTAAAAGTATAATTATATTTGTAACAGTTCTTTAAAATATTTTTCTCCGAGTTGTTGAGTCTACATTCTTAGAGACTTGGTGTCTTTGTGGCAAGATAAATTTTCGTTTTATAGCCACTAAGACTCAAAGGCACAAAGGTTCATAAAAAATTATTAGTCAACCTAAAAGCAATCTATAAGAATACGACTCTTCAACCGATAGGGTAAGTTTGGAAACGGACTTGCCTGCCGACTTTGCAAAGGAGAGTTTTTATTGATGATTGAAAAAAAATCATTTCTATTTACTAAACCCTGCCAATGCAAAGCGGGGTTTTTTATTATTGAGAAGCAATCTAAATAACTACAAGAGATTGCTTCATCCCGATAAATCGGGATACGCAATGACAAGTAATACTAACTATAAGGAGTAAAACAATGTCACAAATACCAAAAAAGTATCAGAATTTTTCTGAAAAATATCCTGCAGTAATTAAAGCATATGAAGAAATGGGAAATGCAGTTCATACCGCCGGTCCGCTTGATGATAAAACAAGAGCGCTAATTAAACTTGCAATCTCAACAGGTGCAAAATTAGAAGGCGCAGTTCACTCTCATGCGCGTAAAGCGGTTAAAGTTGGCGCAACGAAGGAAGAGATGCGCCACGCCGTTTTGTTAGCGCTGCCAACAATCGGATTGCCTTCTATGATGGCAGCAATGACCTGGATTGATGATATAATTGGCGAGGAGTAATGTTCGAAATCCTGCTTAAACTGTTTTTATCGTTCTTAAAAGTAGGTTCTTTTTCTTTCGGCGGAGCTTATTCTTTAATTCCTTTGATTGAAAAGGAAGTGGTTGCAAACCACAATTGGCTTACTCACGATGAATTCCTAAAAGTTCTTGGTATGGTTGAAGTTTTCCCAGGCGCCATTTCTATAAAATTTGCAACTTATACCGGATTCAAAATTGGCGGTGTGTTTGGCGCCATTGCTGCAAATATTGGGAATATGATAATGCCTGCGGGCATTATTATGCTGGCAACTTACTTCAGTGTTTATCTTGAAAAGAACATCCAATTACAAAAAGCAATTACCGGAATAAAGTTTGCGGTAGTAGGAATGATTGCGGCTATAATGTATCAATATGCAGTTAAAAATTATGTGGAGTGGAAGAGCATGATTTTTTTGTTACTCGGCGCTGCTCTCATTATTGCATTTAAATTACACCCGGCTTATGTAGTAATCATTGCCGGCATCATTGCTCTATTTATTTTATAAGCAAGGTACGCATGCAAACAAAAGATAAATTTGGCAGAACTCATAATTATTTAAGAATTTCTCTGACGGATAAGTGTAACTTGAATTGTAGCTATTGCAATCCAACTCTCTCAGAGAAAGCACTCAGCAAAGATGAAATTCTAAATTACGATGAATTGTTAAGATTAATAAAGATTTTTGTTGTTAACCTTAGTTATAAGAAAATTCGTTTAACTGGTGGTGAACCGTTAGTAAGAAAAAACATTCTAACATTTTTCGAGTCTCTTCATAAAATTAAAAACGAGTACCCATTTGAACTTTGTTTGACAACAAACGGTAATTTACTTGAGGACAAAATCGAAAAGCTTAAGGAGTTCGGACTCGATAAAATTAATATCAGCTTAGATTCACTCCGTACGGAAAGGTTTTATTCTATAACCGGCAAAGATAATTTCCATTCAGTGCTGCGCTCGATTGATAAAGCTGAATCTCTCGGTTTTTCTCCGGTTAAAATAAATACTGTAGTTATGAGAGGAGTTAATGATGACGAAGTTATTGATTTTGTAGAATTCGCTAAGTATAGAAATCTTAACGTGCGCTTTATAGAATTTATGCCCTTCAGCAACAATAGCTGGAATGAAAACACTTTCATTGGCAATGTCGAAATCTTAGATAGGATTAAGTCAAAATTTAAGCTGGAAGAATTAGATAAGAGCGGGGAAAAAGTCGCTAAAGATTTTAGAATTATCGGTCATAAAGGAAGGGTCAGTTTCATCAGTTCAATATCGGATCATTTCTGTAAGACTTGTAATAGGTTGAGAGTTACAGCAAAAGGGAATCTTAAGCTGTGCCTCTTTTCTCAAATGGACAGCGAGCTTTCTTTGATATCGTTAATTCGTAATTCATTATTTACGGATGAAGCAATTGCATCCCGGATTGCCGTGCATCTGCATAACAAAAAATTCAGTCATCCGGATATTGACGAGTTAATTACTTTGCAAAACAATAATATGCTAAGCAT
>CAYVBQ010000045.1:6474-21732 GCA_964449775.1 uncultured Melioribacter sp.
GTTACCGGAATTGAAATGGAAGCATTAACAGCAGTTTCTGTTGCCGCATTAACTGTGTATGATATGTGTAAAGCTCTTGACAAAAGTATCGAAATAAGGGAAATCAAACTGTTATCCAAAACCGGAGGAAAAAGTGGCGACTATAGAATATAAAATCCGAGAAGATCAGTTAAATCAGTTTAATCCGTGTGCTATTAAAGTAGGTAAAATTGTTGCAATATCAATCAGCAAGAAAAAAGGAATTCCAAAGTCGAATATTCTCTCAGCCAAATTGATTGAGAACCACGGAATTGAAGGAGACATTCACGCTGGCAATTGGCACAGACAAGTAAGTTTTCTCGCATTAGAAAGCATAGATAAAATGCGCGAAAAAGGATTACCAAATCTTCGTCCCGGTGCTTTTGCCGAGAATATTACTACCGAATTCATTGATCTTCCGCATTTAGAAGTTGGTACAAGAATAAAAATTGGGGCTGATGCAGAACTTGAGATAACACAAATCGGTAAAGAGTGCCACAGCAAATGCGCAATATTTTTTAAGGTTGGTGATTGCGTTATGCCGCGCGAAGGAATCTTTGCCAAAGTAATTATTGGCGGAGAAATATTTGTCGGCGATACATTTGTTATGCAGTAGAACAGATTACTAATCTGTTCTACAATACTATTGGAGCATTTATGAAAACATACAACGAAGCGCTTGAAATAATTAAAAACGAATTTGAAAAATTATCACTTCACACAGAAGAAGTTGATATCCTTGATTCAATGAATCGAATATTGGCGGAAGATGTATTCGCTGATGTCAGTTTACCCCAGTTTGATAACTCCGCTGTTGATGGTTATGCCGTCAAGTATAATTCTGAAATATTAAAGTGGAAAATTATTGGAGAGATTACTGCAGGCAATTATAACGAGATTGATGTTGATGAAAATTCTGCAGTGTTAATAATGACGGGGAGTAAAATACCACAAACATGCGATACCATAATACCGGTTGAAGATGTAACAACGGAAGATGGATTTGTGAAACTTACCGGGAATACAAAATATAAACCCGGGCAAAATGTAAGAAAGAAAGCCGAAGATATTACTTCAAATGAATTAGCCGTTCAGAAAGGTACTCGCATTCTTCCTCAACAAATTTCACTCTTAGCGGCTTGCGGTAAAAACAAAGTGAAAGTGTACAGGCAGCTTAAGATTGGGGTTTTAGCAACCGGCGATGAGTTAGTTGATATTCATACATTTCCCAAAGAAGATAAAATACGGGCAACTAATCTGTACACACTTCTTGCGTTGATTAGACAACTAAATATGATTCCTGTTAACTATGGTTTTGTAAAAGACCGTAAGGATGAAATAAAGGTTAGAATTGAATCGGTGCTGAACAGTGAGATAGATGTATTATTAACAACGGGCGGCGTTTCCGTTGGCAAATTCGACTACGTGAAAGAAATTATTCAAGAACTAGGTGTTGAAATAAAATTCTGGAAAACCAACATTAAGCCGGGCAAGCCGATTGTCTTTGGCGTTTTTGAAAGAGAAGGTAAAAAGAAATTAATCTTCGGGCTCCCCGGAAATCCGGTTTCTTCGTTTGTCAACTTTATAATTTTTGCCCAAGACAATATTAAAAAACTATACGGATTGGATGAGCAAAAAGTTAAGGCAAGATTAATGTCGGAGTTACATAAGAAAGATAACAAGCGTCATTTTATCAGAGGATTTATTCAAAAGGATAGCGCAACAAATCAACATTCAGTTTCTCTTATCGGCTCGCAATCATCCGGCAATATGGTTGGAATGAGTAAAGCAAATTGCCTTATTGTTTTTGAGGAAGGGAAAGAAAATTTAACCATTGGAGAAATTGTAGAATGTATAATGATATAACCGGAATAATTCTTTCCGGCGGTAAAAGCACTCGGATGGGAACAAATAAATCTTTACTCAAACTTGGCGATCTGACAGTCGTTGAAAGAATTGTAAATTTGATGAAACCTTTGTTTGGGCGTGTTATACTTAGCACAAATAGTTTTGATGAGTACCGCTTTTTAGGTTTAGAAATGTTTGAAGATATTTATAACGGTTTTGGTCCCATAGGAGGAATTCACTCTGGCTTGGTTCATTCACAAACAGAAAAAAATTTTATCATCTCTTGTGATATTCCTTTAATGACTGAAGAAGTGATCGAGTATCTAATTAGATATAGTACAGATAAACCGATCACGGTAGCCAGAGCAGATGGATTTATACAGCAGCTTTGCGGTGTATATTGCAGAAGTTTGTTAAATGAAATTGAAAAAATTATCTTACACAGCGAAACAGAGGTTAGAGATAATGAACAATCGAAACGTAAGTGCAGTGTGCATAAATTAATTGAAAGTGTAAACGCTGAAATAGTGGATATCGAAAAGGATAATCCCGCATATAAAAAAGGAGCCTTCTTCAATATGAATCGTCCGGAAGATTATGAAGCCATCAAAAGGAAGTCAAGTTCTAACGGCCTTGCGTTTAACCTGCCGCCCGGAACAAGAATGCAGGTTTGAATTAGTTAATTAAAAAACTTGTACAAATTTATTTAGAAGAACTAACCTGAACAAGAACACCGAACGAAAAGAACAAAGCCGAAAATCTGAAAAAACCCGAACCGTTGTCGCGGTCGTGCATTGGCTGGTTAGGCAGTTTTACCACCTTTTTCTTGCAAATCTTTTATTGGTTTTGTTACAAGACGATTTTGAAATTTCTTTTCACGTTCTTTTATTCGTTTAAATAGTTTATCAAAATCATTATCACAAGCTTTTTCTATTTCAAGACGATGTTTTCTTACTTCTTCTACAATTGGGTCTGTCCACATATTATACCTCCATTAATTCTTCCGGTGTGCATATTATTGGTATATAAATTTTTAATTCTTCATTTATCTCATTCAATAATTTTCTAACTGAGCCGCTTACAATATGTTTGCAATTCCAGCTTAGTAAATAATCCATCTTGTACCAACAAGCCGTTGCAAGATGGAATGAATCTAATCTTGATTTTTCAGGTATTCTCAGATGTTCAAAAAATATAGATGCTATCTTTTTTATTTCTTCGTTCACAGCAAGAACTTGAAAATCAGATATTAAATCAAGGCGTTTCTTAGATACTTCAATATCTCCCTTTTCACTTTCTTCGATTACAACTTCGGAAACATAACATTGACATTTGGGGGATACTTTCTCCCACCACTCAAGTGTTATTTGCTGATGACCAGCAACAATCAAATCTCTACTTGGTCGTGCAGCTAAATAACTGATAATTGTTGTTTCAAGATAAACTGATTGTTTCATAAAATGTATTATAGCGTTTCTTTTAAAATAACGAAAAAACTTTTGTTAATGAACTCTAAATATTGGAAGCTATTCAACTTTGACGAAATGTTTTCTCAACTTACCTTATATGACTGAACTGCCTAACAAATAATTAATGCGCATCTAACCAATTATCACCGATGCCGGTCTCTGCAACAACCGGCACTTCCAACGGTAGAGCATTCTCCATCAATTCAATTATCATCGGACGGAGTTCATCAACTTCATCTTTGTGTGCATCAAAAACCAATTCATCGTGAACTTGAAGAACCATTTTTGTCTTAGCTTTTCTCTTCTCAAGCTCAGCATGGATTTTTATCATGGCAATCTTTATCATATCGGCGGCAGTACCTTGAATAGGCATGTTGATGGCAACACGCGCTTCAAATTGCTGAAGGACTCTGTTCTTACTATTAATATTTTTTAAATATCTTCTACGTCCGTAAAGAGTTTCTGCATATTCATTCTTTTTGGCTTTGGCTATTAATTCATCCATAAACTTTCTTACGTTCTTAAATGAAGAAAAATAATCATCAATAATGTTTTTCGCTTCTGTTTGAGAAATACCTAATCGTGATTTTAAGCCAAACGGGCCTAGTCCATATAGAATTCCAAAGTTTACCTCCTTCGCTTTACGACGCATATCTAGTGTAACATCTGCCGGATCCACTTTGAAAACAAGTGCGGCAGTTCTTCTATGAATGTCTTCACCATCCTTAAATGCTTTAGTCAAAGTTACATCACCGCAGATGCTTGCCATAATGCGCAATTCGATTTGGCTATAATCAGCAGAAAGTATTAAATAATTTTTATCCCTTGGAACAAATGCTTTTCGTATCTCTTTACCAAGTTCGGTTCTGATTGGAATATTCTGAAGATTCGGATCATTGCTGGAAAGACGTCCTGTTGAAACTGCCGCTTGATTATATGAAGTATGTAATCTTCCAGTTGATGAATGAATTAAGAGGGGCAGTGCATCGGCATAAGTTGATTTGAGTTTTGAAACTTGTCTGTAATCGGAAATTATATCAATGATCGGATGCATGCCCTTAAGCGATTCCAGCGCTTTCGCATCTGTTGAATACCCGGTTTTAGTTTTGGTTGTGGGTGTGAGTTTTAATTTATCATAGAGAATTTTTTGAAGTTGCTGTGTAGAGTTTATGTTAAAGTTTTCACCGGCATGCCTGATAATCTCTTCTGAGTATTTACCAAGAAGTTTTTGCAAATCATTGCTGAATACTTGTAAGCTGTTTGTATCTATTTTAACTCCCGTTCGTTCCATATCTTCAAGCACGGGAACGAGAGGAAACTCAATTTCATACGCAATTTTTTCCAGATTATCTTTTATTAATGCGCTGCGCAGTAGTTCGTAAAGACGAAAAGTTATATCTGCATCTTCACATGAATAATCGGAGAGAAGGTTAGGGTCAACTTCAAATATTTTCTCAGGAGTTTTTTTTGAGCCGATTAGATCTAGAAGTGGAATTGGACTGTAACCTAAATATTTTTTTGATAACTCATCCATTCCGTGTTTCTCATCTGCATCAATAACATAACTGGCAAGCATTGTATCGAAATAAAAATTCTTTACATCAATTCCATGATGGCGCAATACACCAATATCATATTTCCCGTTTTGACAAACTTTCTTAATCTTTTCATTTTCAAAAATGGGTTTGAATAATTTCACAAAATCATCCATTGGCAAACGGTCGCTCATATCTGAAGAGAAAAGGGAAGTGGATTGGGTGGCAGGATTTGTGGCAACAAAAAATGCTTCTTTCGGCTTCATAGCGAACGCACATCCGGCAAGTTTTACGTTGAGTGTATCAAGCCCATCTGTCTCGGTATCGAATACGAAAAGCTCACATTCGGAAAGCTTACCGGCAAGTTCTTTCGCATCTTTATATGAAATGATCAGTTTGTATTTCACTTTGCTTTTGTCGAACACACTCATCTCTTTGATCATTTCTTCAGTAATAACTTCAGTCTTTGGAGGTTCCTCTACCTTCTCTTGCGGTTTCTCAATGTCTTTATCAACAAAAAGTTTTCTAAGTTTATTTGCGAATGATTTAAACTCCAGCTCGGCAAATATTTTGAAAAGTTTTTCTAAATCGGGATTGTGGAATTTTGCTTCATCAAAATTCATATGGAAAGGAGTATCGGTTTTGATTGTTGCAAGTTCCTTAGAAAGAAATGCGTTCTCTTTATTATCGGTTAGTTTGTTAACGATACCAGTTTTATCAATTTTATCAAGATTTTTATAAATATTTTCAAGTGTTTTGAATTTTTGAATTAACGGTAATGCTGTTTTTGGTCCTATTCCGGCAACACCAGGAATGTCATCACTCGCATCCCCGACTAACGCTAGATAATCGATCATTTGAATAGGTTCGAAACCCATCTCTTCGCGGACTCTATCTTCATCGAGAATTACAATCTCATCAGTCGATTTTCCCGGTTTAACAACTCTAATGTTGGGTGAGATAAGCTGTATATAATCTTTATCTGGAGTGATTGCGTAGCAGTCAAATCCTTTCTGTTCTGCTTCTTTGACAGCCGTACCAATTAGATCATCTGCTTCATAACCGGGTAAAATGTAGAGCGGTATATTAAACGCCTCTATGATTTCTTTAATCCGTTGGATTTGTGGAATCATATCTTCCGGCATAGCTTGTCTTGATGATTTATAATTCTCGTAAAGTTCATGTCTGAAAGTTTTTTCTTTCGAATCAAATCCGACTGCAAGGTAATCAGGTTTCGTATCCTCAATTATCTTAAACAGTTGATTTAGAAAACCGAAAACTGCTGAAGTGGGTTCACCCGAAGCTGTGGTCAATGGTCGTGATATAAAAGCATAATAACCTTTGTACGCAAGCGCCATTGCGTCTATGATAACAAATTTTCTCCGAAGGAGAGGACTTCCATTGAATGATTTTTCCATTGGACTAATCTTATCTCATTAGTTTATTTTAATTATATTTTCAGTAGAGAATATAATTAGATTCCTATAACAACCACAAAACAGAGGGAGTGGAAATGCATAAGATTTACCGGATCGTATTTTTTTTACTTGTAATACTACCTATTGTACATCTTTCTCAAACCGTTAAAAGAGACTCTTTTTACGTGGCTAATTGGAATTTAGAAAATCTTTATGATACGGTAAATGATACATTGAAAAATGATGAAGAATTTCTACCCGAATCTCGCAAACAGTGGAATGATGCTCGATATGAGGATAAACTAAATAACCTTGTAAAAGTGATCAATTACATGAATAATGGTTGTGGTCCCGATATTCTAGCGATGGAGGAAGTTGAGAACATTAATGTTGTCAAAAGGTTGATCTACAAAATGAGAGATCGAGATTATATTGTGGTGCATCGTAATTCACCGGATCGACGTGGAATTGACGTGGCGCTTTTATATGATAGAAGCATATTCTCAATCAACAGTGTTGCCGCTCTTCATGTTGAACTCCCAAATGGGAATCCGACACGTGACATCCTTCATGTAGTTTTGATTTATAAAAAAAATAAGGAAAAAGTTCATCTCTATGTGAATCATTGGACTTCCAGAATTGGTGGAAAAGAGAAATCAAATATTAATCGAGTTACTGCGGCAAATGTTTTGAAGCGTAGTCTTGATACACTCCAGCAGACATCACCCGGCAGTAATGTTATTATTATAGGCGATTTCAACGATGAACCTAATAATGAATCGATTGAAACAGTATTAGGAGCTAAAGATTTTGAGTGTGTCAAGCAACCGAAAAATATTTTTCTTAATCTGGCATATAAAAAGTATAAAAGTGAAGAAGGTTCATATCTCTATGGCGGCAAGTTCGATATGCTTGACCAGATCATTATTTCATCAACATTTTTTGATAGTAATAAATTTGAGTATGAATGCAATTCATTCAGTGTGATCAAACCAGAATTCATTGTTTCTAAAGATGGTAAAAGAAAGGGTGGAGCAATTCCAACATATGAAGGCGCAAAATATATCGGCGGGTTTAGTGATCACTTTCCCGTTGGTGCAAAATTTATTTTTAAAGGCAAAAAATGAGTTGCAGAAAAATATTTTTGTTATTTGGTTCAACCGGTGATTTGGGAAAAGCTGCCGTCAAGTTTTTTCTAAATCAAAACTATGATCAGTACTATTTTTTTACGCGAAGTAGTTTTGAGATACAAACCGTTAAAAATAATTATAGCATTATTCCTATTACTGATTTGACAAAAGAGGAATACGTTACAGAAGCATTTGCTAAAGTGAAAACGAAAAATGATGCTTGTTATTATTTGTTCAGTACGGTCGGAGGCTTTATTGGTGGTGAAACAATCTCTACTACTGAATATGCTGATTTCAAAAAAATGTTGGATATAAATCTTTGCTCATCATTTCTAATTGCTAAACATTTTGCAAAATTAATAGAAGAAACTGAGGGCGGCTCAATTTGTTTTACAAGCGCGCTCTCAAGTCTCAAACCAGAAGCCAACAAAGCCGCCTACAATATTTCTAAAAATGCTCTGAATTTTTTAGTTGAAACACTTGCCCTTGAGGGGAAGGGAATTAGATTAAGAGCCAATGCAGTTGCACCATTTGCAATTAATACAGAGGCTAACCGCGAGTGGTTTAAAAATTCTTCCCAACTGATTAGCCCAAACGAAATTTGTCAGGTTGCACAATCGTTTTTTGATAATAATATGGCATCAGGGCAAATAATTGAACTACCTTAATCACTTTAATCCAAAAAATTCCTCGAAGCTTGCTTCAAGTAACTATCGGAATCTGTGATATCTTTTTATCAATATACGATTCATTGTCTCTTCGGTTGCTGTTTGCTTTCATCGAATAGTCCTTTTTTTGTGTGATAACTTAAAAATACTATTCTTTTAGCAAATGGCAACCCTTTCTTAAGTTGACGCCTATGTGCGGCAGGCAGGGATGTGCAAAATTTTGGAAGTATCAAGAAGCGGATAACACAAGTATATACAAAACAAAATGAGTCAACGAAGACGCCAGAATATTTTGCTAGAAGAACAGATCAAGGAAATATATCAAAGGAGCCGAGGCAGATACGGCAGTCCAAGAATTCATGCAGAGATCAGAGTTAGTGGAATCAAGATAAACAAGAAACGAGTAGCACACTTAATGAAAATAAATGGTATAAGAGCCATAACCAAGCAGAGGTTTAAGGCAACAACTGACTCGAACTATAATAAACCGGTAGCAGAAAATCTGGTAAATCAAAAATTCCAAGCAGTTGAACCGAACAAAA
Source organism: uncultured Melioribacter sp. (assembly GCA_964449775.1). Taxonomy (GTDB): domain Bacteria; phylum Bacteroidota; class Ignavibacteria; order Ignavibacteriales; family Melioribacteraceae; genus Fen-1258. Next base: position 15,103 of record CAYVBQ010000045.1, read on the forward strand.
TCTGGGCAAGTGATATCACCTATATACGGATAAAAGAAGGATGGCTCTACCTGGTGGTGATAATGGATATTTATTCAAGAATGATAGTTGGTTGGTCAATGAGCCAAAGCATTAGTAGAGTTTTTGTAATGACAGCAATCAATCATGCGTTGGTAAACCGAAACCCTGAGGAAGGATTAATATTCCACTCTGACAGGGGAAGTCAATATGCCTCTGAGGATGTTAGATCCCTACTGAGTAATAGAAAATTTAATCAAAGTATGAGCGGCAAAGGTAATTGTTATGATAATGCTGTCGTAGAATCATTTTTTTCATTCCTTAAAAACTGAACTGGTTTATCAGACTAATTTTAGTACAAGGGCTGAGGCTAAAAATTGCATTTTTGAATACATTGAGATATTTTACAACAGGCAAAGAAGGCACTCGACATTAAACTACATTACCCCTACTGAATTTGAAAATAGAAATCTTAATTTAGTAGCTTAATTCTTGGTACTCTACTTTGGGGGAAGATTAGTATGAGAGATTATTGGCACGAATAAAGACACCGAAGGGTAAAAGGATGAAGCGTTTAAGGCAGATCAACACAGAACCATTATTTGCAGAAGGCAAGATGAACCATGGATTGTCTAAATTTATGACGAGTGGAATAGAAAAAGCACGAAAAAACTCTTATGCAATTGCATCGGTGCAAAATCTGAAAAGACTTATGAAATTGAATCCCTCAAAAAAAGTTGGCGAACAAGTCAAACAAAAAATTGAATCGCTTGAATTAAAAATTTCGGTTTTAATGTTGCAGAGTTTTTCTTTTTCACTAAAAACGGAATTCTGTTTTGTATAAGACTTGTGCAACAGACTCGCCAGGCAGGCAATCTTTTGTTTTTATCAAAAAAATGAGATCACTTCGTCTCGATCAATCGGGACTCGTGATGACAAACGAACTTTAGAGACAGCCTTACATGGGGGTGGTCGGTTAAATTCTGTTAAGGAAAGGATCAAGAATTGCATTCAACGATAATGATATTTATAGATGGTGTAGGTATCGGCAAAAAAGATTATGATAACAATCCATTCTTCAAATTCGGTTTTAAAACATTCTCTAAATTATTCGGTGAAATTCCTCATATTGATAAACAAAAATTAAAAGGAGAAAATTCTTTTCTATTTCCGGTGGATGCATTAATGGGTGTAACGGGTATTCCATTAAGCGGTACGGGTCAAACGGCTATTTTCTGCGGTGTAAACGCACCAAAAATAATCGATAAACATTTCGGTCCTTATCCATACTCAACATTATTACCCATAATCGAAGAAAAAAATATTTTCAAAGAATTCTTAAATAGAATAAAGAAAGTTTTTTTTGCCAATGCTTACCCCAAAGTTTTCTTTGATTATGTGAACTCCGGCAGAAGAAGGTTAAGCGTTTCAACATTGAGCTGCATTATGAACGGTATGAGATTAAATAAAATTTCAGATCTTCATAAGGGTAATGCTTTGAGTGCCGAGATTGATAACCGACGACTTGTAGAACGGATGAATTACAAACTTTCAATCATCAAAGCGGAAACAGCGGCAAATAGATTATTACGCATAGGTTCAAAAAATCATTTTACTCTCTTTGAAATATTCCATACTGATCATTTAGGACATGGACGCAATATCGAATGGCTGGAGTACTTTACCGGTGTATTGGATCGTTTTCTTTATCATGTTATAACCAATCTTACAAAAGATATGACACTGATCGTTTGTTCAGATCATGGTAACTTTGAGGATCTTTCGATTAAAATGCACACACTAAATCCGGCTATAGGAATAACCGCCGGAAAGAATGCTGAGTATCTTTCAAAACGAATTAAAAAACTTTACGATATCAAATCCGCAATAATGGAGATGTATGATTGAGTAATTATCCGTTAATAAGGTTTGTGATAATCTTTGTTGCCGGTATTATAGTTCAGTCAGTCGCTCACATTCAAATCTTTTACCTATTTATTATTCTCGTCACACTCATCTGTTTTACAATCATCATGCTGCTATTCAAAAAGAAGAATTATGAAATTGCCGGAAACATTTCACTCCTACTGGCAATTGTGGTGTTTGGCAGTGCATATTATAGCGCGTTTAATCAGATAGAGATTAAGTATCCATTTGAAAAACCAAAATTATCTAACGCTCATTTATTTGGTCAAATTGCTAATATCGAGTTGAAGAAAGAAGGAAGGATTTCTTTTTCTTTAATTACAGATTCATTAGTAACGAAAGAAAAAAAATATCCGGGCAGATACAAATTACTTTGTTCGATATACGATGACGATATATCCATAGAAAAACTTTTCAATCGTCTTTCAATCGGCAACAAAATTTATTTGGAAGGAACTGTTCAAAAGCCGAGAGATGAGAGAAATCCGGGAGAGTATGATTATGAGAAGTATCTATCTTCGAAAGGGATAGTCGCGTTGGTAAACTCCTACAAAGCAGAAAATCTGAAAATTGTTTCAAATAATTCGGACTACTTGCCGAATCTTGTATTTCAGATCAGAAAAAAGATAGACGTAAAAATCAATGAACTGCATAACAAGACTACAGCAGGTTTATTGCGTGGTTTAATTCTCGCCGATAGAAAATCTATCGATCATGAGGTCAAGAATGAATTTGTAAATGCTGGTGTTGTGCATATTCTCTCGGTGTCAGGTCTTCACGTTGGATATATCGTTCTAATTTTCATTTTTACATTTGGCAGGTTTAGTATTACTACAAGGTATGTTCTTACAGTCATTGGATTACTTATTTATATGATCATTACCGGTGCTGATGCGCCCATTTTCAGATCGACAGTGATGGTTTTAATTACGCTTGCTGCACCTGCATTAGGAAGAGAATATAATAGTCTGAATGCTTTGTCTTTATCGGCATTCGTAATTCTCCTTATAGATCCGAATGAATTATTCAATCCAAGTTTTCAATTATCGTTTAGCGCAATACTTTCTTTAGTACTAATTTATCCTCCGGTCAATAATGCTGTTAACAAGCTCAATTTAAATTCAAAATCATTGAGATGGTTATTATTGTTTCTTGGCTCATCGTTAGCGGCGCAGATTGGGACACTTCCGTTTACCCTTACCTATTTCCATAGACTTTCCGTAACGGCTCTTTTAGCAAACTTCGTTGTTATTCCACTCTCCGGAATGATAGTAGGGTTAGGAATCCTCACTATAATTGCAGGATCAATCATTAACTGGATCGGCTTTGTATTTGGGGCATCCAATGAATTGTTGACCTATTTCATGTATTGGTTTGTTGGTCTTATGGGAAGTGCAAAATATTCTTACATTATTATAAATCAATTCAGCACTTATGACGCTGTTGTATTTTACTTAACACTCGTGCTAATCTTTTATCTATTTAAGAAACTTTTTAATCCATTAGCAAAAGTGGTTTCAATCTCTTTATCTGTGATACTAATGGTTTTATTCATGAAGCTCGATAATTATGAACTGACACCGAAAAATGTTTTATCAGTAATTGCAGTTGATGTAGGGCAGGGCGATGCTTTTCTTCTAAAGTTTCCCAATGGAAAGACGGCATTAATAGATGCCGGAGACAAAACGCAATATTTTGATAACGGGGAGAGAGTAATTCTTCCTCTTCTTGATAAACTTGGAATTGATACAGTGGATTACGGATTTATCTCTCATGTGGATTCCGATCATTATAAAGGAATTGAAACTCTTATAAAAAATCAAAGAGTGAAAGTCATTTACAAGCCGCTGATAGATTCATTGGCGGAGAATGATCGGGAATTCGAAAAGTTTTTACGGCAGAATAACTGTTCTTTCCGGTACTATTCAAAAATATCTATTCCGGTTGGTAACACGCGTATTTATGTTTTGAATGACACAATAAACAATTATTTTGGATCGGTAAAATCCAATGATAGAAGTGGATTGTTGAAATTAGTATATGGCCGCACATCATTCCTTTTTACCGGCGATGCAGGCGTTCAAATCGAAGATGATTATATAAATAGATATGGATCATTCTTACACTCAGATGTTTTGAAAGTTGGTCATCACGGAAGTAAATCAAGTACTAGTGAGAAGTTTGTAAAGTATGTGAGTCCTAAATTTGCGATTATAAGTGCCGGAGTTGCAAATAAATTTGGTCATCCCAACAAATTGATTTTAGATCGTTTAAATGAAAGTCAGATAGAGGTATTACGAATTGACCGGAGCGGCGCCGTACTATTGCAATCGGATGGAAATGTAATACGCTCTATTAATTGGAAGAAAATGGAATCGAGTTTCAATTTTTAATGCCTTAGCGAGAAATTATGGAAATATTAGAAAATTATTCTTTGAAAAAATTAAACACATTCGGTGTGAATGTTACATCACGATTTTATGTCGAATTGAAAAACGAATCGGATATTATTGAGTTGCTTGGAAATCAAGAATTTCAAAAAGGAGAGAAACTATTTCTCGGTGGCGGAAGCAACATTCTTTTCACTAAAGATTTTGATGGATGGATTGCAAAAATATCAACCAAAGGGAATAGTGTTATTGAAGAGAGTGGAAAAGAAGTATTGGTTGAATCCTCTGCAGGGGAAAAATGGAATGACTTTGTTACTTATTGTGTGGAAAAAGGTTTTTATGGTGTCGAAAATCTTTCATTAATTCCGGGTACAGTTGGCGCGGCGCCTATACAAAATATTGGTGCTTATGGTGCAGAGTTGAAAGATGTCTTCGAATCACTTGAAGGGATCATAATTCAAACAGGCGAGAAAAAATCTTTCAACAAAAACGAATGTCAATTTGATTACCGAAACAGCATCTTCAAGAAAAAATATAAAGATGATTTTCTAATCACTAAAGTTACGTTCCGATTGAATAAGGAAAAGAAGTTCAATTTCAACTATCGCGCGTTTCAATCATACCTTAAACCCGGCGATCAAAACAAATTGTCCTTGAGAGAAGTGAGTGAACTCGTTAAAAAAATCAGACGGGATAAATTGCCTAATCCACAGAAATACGGTAATGCTGGTAGTTTCTTTAAGAATCCCGAAGTGGATGCTGATAAAATTCATGAATTACAAGAAAATTTCGCTGATCTTGTTCATTTCAAAGTCGAGAATGACAAATATAAAATATCCGCCGGATGGTTAATAGAGAAATGCGGATTCCGCGGAAAGAATATTGGTAAGGTCGGCACCTATAAAAAACAAGCACTGGTTATAATCAATTTTGGTGATGCGACCGGAGAAGAAATTAAAATATTTTCAGAGAGTATTCAGAAGGCGGTACTAAATAAATTCGGTGTCAATTTAACTCCGGAAGTAAATATTATTTAACCAAAACTCACAAGGTGAATTATGGATCTACTTGTTTCAGTTATCGGTCTGGCGTTGATAACTTACTTTGTTATTCTGCTTGGCGCTACACGATTAGCAATTAAAAAAGGATTTAACGCTATTGTAATGTTTTTATCAGCGGCGCTTGTTCCTCCTGTTGCTGTAATAATTGTTCTGTTTATTTATCAGAGGGGAAATGTAGAACGCAATGAAAAAGATTCTTTCAATAACATCATTTGGGAAGTAACCCAACCCTTCATAGATCTTGCCCACACCTCACGTGCGTTGCTTGGTCTAAATATTTCTTACATACTTGAGGGATTAACCTACTTCGGTGTTGTTGGATTGCTGGCAATTTATTTTAACGATTACATAAACCTTGATGACATGCGTGCGGGAAACATGGTTGGTGTTCTTACCGCTGGAATAACTTTAAGCATGTTATTTCTTGGTGCAACTGTTGACATTATTGGTGTCCGTAAGGCATTGTTGTATGCACTATCATTCATGTTTGTCGGTAGAATTCTTTTATCAACAGCTCCGCATCTTGGTTCGTCCGGACTTTGGGGCTCTGCTCACATCTATTCAATGCTTGGAATTCTTGGTGTTGTTATTGGATACGGTATGTATCAACCCGCGGCATATACTGCTGTTAAAAAATTTACAACCGAAAAAACCGCTGCGATGGGCTACGCAATGCTTTATGCGTTGATGAATCTCGGCGGATTTTTACCCGGATTAATTTCTCCGCCAGTTAGAAAAGCTTCAAGTATTCTTGGAGTGTTTTGGGTTTATGTCGTCTTAACCGTTGTTGGTATTGGTGTAGTTTATTTCATAATGACTAAGAAAGCAGTTGAGAAGGCAATTGCAGATGCAAGTAAAGAGAAAAATTCAACTGAAGCAGACGATGATGAAATTTCAAAAATGACATCAAAAGAGAAATTGAAATTTTATATGAAGAATTTCCCTCTCAAAGATCTTCGCTTTTTGTATTTCATATTTATACTCATTCCGGTTCAAACATTATTCGCACATAACTGGTTAACAATTCCTCTCTACACAAGCAGGGCGTTCGATGGATTTGTTCAATCTAATTTTGAATTTTTCGTGAATCTTAATCCGATTTTAATTTTTGTTTTAACGCCAATGGTTGCCGCTCTTACCATAAAGAAAAATACGTATTCAATGATGATCATTGGTACATTTGTTATGGCTGCGCCTACTTTTATGGCTCTTCTCCCTTTCGAGTGGGTAAATTATAGCAAAATGTAACGGACATT
>CAYVBQ010000046.1:0-21257 GCA_964449775.1 uncultured Melioribacter sp.
CATGCTCGATGTAGGTGGCGGTTCGGGAGTATTTGCGATGGAGTTCATCAAAAAAATTCCCAACATAAACGCCGTTGTCTTCGATCTTCCGGATGTTATTCCTATAACCACAAGGTATGTTGCGGAAGAGAAGATGACTGAAAAAATTTCATTCTTAAGTGGCGATTATCTTGCTGATGATTTGGGAAACGGATACGACCTTATTTTCCTCTCGGCAATTGTTCATATAAACAGTTTAGAGGAAAATAATCTGCTGATAAAAAAATGTTATGAGTCGCTAAACGCTGGCGGACAAATAGTTATAAAAGATTGGGTGATGAACGAAGATAGAACAGAACCGGCGGGCGGTGCATACTTCGCACTGAACATGCTTGTAGGAACAGAGCGGGGCGATACATATACGGAAACAGAAATGAGAAATTGGTTTACAAATACGGGCATCAAAAAGATTGAAAGAAAAGACACAAGTTTTGGTTCATCACTTATGATTGGTTATAAAGAGTAATGTATTAAGGAATATCAGTGAAAATCCGTTTGATCCGTTAAATCAGCGTTCTATTTTTTTTATAACTTAGTTTTTAGGAACACACAAAGTTGAAACCGCAAATGAAAAATATAATCCTTTTTTCACTTCTGCTTATTCTGGCGGCGTGCAGCCAAAAAAAAGATATTCCGGAAACTCTTCAGAACAAATTTGATGTGCGGGTTATCTCAAATAATTTTTATGCACCGGCAATCAATCTTGAAGAAAACCACCTGAAAGAAATTCTTGTTCTTCTTCATAATAATTTTACATCCGAAAGCATCAAAGAGCATTTCAGCATGAGCGACAGCGTATACAACTTATGCATTAACGATCTATTTGGCGAAGGGCTCATTAAAAAAACAGCGGAAGGTAAATTTGTCCCGACATGTATGGTGATAGATATTGAGAAGGGAAATCAATTAAAGAAAACTGCCGATTTGCTCGGTGCTGAGATGAGCATGATTGCGATAGATCGACTTACTAAAATCAAGGATGCGTATTCAAAAATTTCCGCATTCAAAAATATTTCATTTGACAATGCATCACTTTTGATACTCGGTAATGTAATTCACAATTATTGGCAGATGCCGGCAATCGAAGAAAAGTATATCAAAGCTGAAGCGCCGCATCGGGGCGCAAATAGATATTATTTAGCCATTCTAGAAAATAGTAGCGGCGCTGAATCTCAGCCGTTCGGGTTGTTTGCGAATAGTTTTCAACAGATCGGAAATTACATAACCGGTTATTACGGAAACAAAACCGCTGAAAGAGATTCGATAATTACAAAAACCGATTTGAGAGAAATCATAAAAAATAAAAATTCATCTTTTTCGCTGATTAGATTGGAAGATCAAAAAATTCTGAATGATATTGCTACAATTATATCACCCGACTTGCTCAACTATCTTGAAAAGAACAGAACTCTCTTTGTGAAATTGTATCTCAATTCTATTTACAGAGATCAAACAACATTCCGAGAATGGTTTGTGTGGCATTATCAATTCATTATCACTCAGACAAACAAAACTTTGATAGAAAAAGGATACATCAAAAATTCTTTACCACAGGAGAATAGATTTATCTTTATAAAATAAATAAACGACAACAACATATCTTCAAGCGATTTTGTTTATCCAGCCTGTTGATTTTTCTGTTGACGGAAAATAGAGCATGTGCGATGGTTATCCCGATATTACCGTTTGGAATGATGATCTCGTTTGGTCTTGCCGGCTTAAAGAATTAAAAAACTTTGGGTCTTTCTTACGGACGGTTCCTAAAAATAAATAGTAATATATTGAATTGGGTTTGATTGCTCAATCTTTGGTATTTTGCATCAAGAGCTACTTTATAAATTATTTTTCATTGATTATTCCTTTTACAGAACTTATTATTATTCATGAAATCATACGGATTGGCATATGAAAACAGAAAAGTTCAGAGCGGAATCGTAGTACTGAAAAATTGAAATGTTCTCTTTCCCATGGTTGTTTTGTGAATTAAATAGAGATTGCCATTAATGAAAAAACTAAAAACACAATTAAAACTTCCAATTCAAGATTTTTTTGAATCCGAATCTGCCTCCGGTATTTTATTAATGAGCGCTGCAGTACTTGCACTTTTAATTGCCAACTCCCCTTTAAGCGGTTACTACTTTGATCTGCTTAATTCACATATTTCAATTGGACTACCATTTCTAACAATTGACAAATCATTCCTTCATTGGATTAACGATGGTTTGATGGCAATTTTCTTTTTGCTCGTCGGGATGGAGATAAAACGCGAAATGATATTTGGTGTTCTCTCAAGTTTTAAATCTGCAATGCTGCCGGTCGTTGCCGCATTTGGCGGTGCAATTACTCCCGCAATTATTTATTTGTCGCTAAATAGCGGAACTGATTTAGAGCGCGGATGGGGAATTCCGATGGCAACCGATATAGCCTTTGCGGTTGGTGTGCTGATGTTGCTTGGAAGTCGGATTCCTATGTGGGCAAAAATATTTTTAACCGCCCTTGCCGTTGCAGATGATCTTTTTGCAGTAGTTGTCATTGCGGTTTTCTATACTGCCAATATCAATTCGATTGCTTTACTGATTGCAGTCATCTCAACTCTTGTACTTGCGTTTTTTAATTGGCGAAATTTTAATTCAATAGCTCTGTATCTGTTAGTTGGAACGATATTATGGATTGCCGTATTAAAATCTGGAATTCATGCAACAATTGCCGGCGTGATTCTGGGATTTATGATTCCGGTTAAAAAATCAATCAATAAAGATGAGTTGATAGATAACGCACAAAATGGTTTCTCGTTATTGAAAGAGTATTTTAGTAAAGACGATGAAGAAACTAAAGGATTAAAGGTTTCTGCGCTAAATTATCTTGGTGATGTTATAAAAAATTCCGAATCACCTCTGCATCGTTTAGAACATCGACTTCATCCATGGGTTGCTTTTATGATAATGCCATTATTCGCGTTTGCAAATTCAGGCTTGGAGTTAAGCACCAATATAATCTCAGATGCTCTATCGTCAACATTAAGCTGGGGAATTGTGCTCGGATTGTTTTTTGGTAAGCAGATCGGAATATTTATTCCTTCGCTTCTTCTTTTAAAGTACGGTGGAATTGGAATTAATTTCACAAAGAATAATATTATTATCTTCTACGGCTTGTCAATTCTGGGTGGAATCGGTTTTACGATGTCTCTATTCATTGCTAGCCTTGCCTTTGATAATGTTACTTATCTGGAAAATGCTAAGATCGGAATAATTGCTGTTTCTTTGTTTAACGGGCTGTTGGGATATTTTTTGCTGAAGCATTTTGTTAAGGAATGATTTTTTATCTCCACTTTAAAGAGATTGTTGCAAAAGTAAATTTTCAAAAATAAAATCTGTGAAAATCCGTCAAACATGCCCGGCAGGTGGGTCCGCCTCATCCGCGGTCTATTTTTAATAAATAATTACTTTTGCGACAGCCTATTGAAAGATGACAAATCAATTCTTCAATTCTTTTTCAATCAGTTTTATCATCTCGTTAAACTCGGATTCTTTAAAACCGGTAGAAGCCCATTTTATTTTTCCATCTTTGCCAACGACAAAATTCCTGGGTATATATTTGCTCGCAAAGAGATTATATGTTTTACTCTTAGTATCAAGATAAACAGGAAAAGTGTACTTGAATTGTTCAATGAATTTTTTAACAACATCCTCTTTTTCACTGCGAGAGATGCAGAGCACAGTAAAATTGCCATCTTTAATCTTATCATAAATATTTTTTTGCAGAAGAGGAAGTTCGGCTTTGCAAGGCGGGCACCATGTTGCCCAGAAGTTTATTAATACAACCTTTCCTTTCAATACATCTGATGAAAATGAATTGCCCGAAAGTGATGTTGTATTAAATGCCGGCATCACATCACCAACTTTTATGATAGTTGTTGTGGCAAGATCATCTTGTGCTGATAAAATTGAGCAAAAGAAAAATAGCATTACTATAAGTGTTAGTTTAGATTTCATTGTTTTTCCATAGTTCATTGTCTCTCTAACCACGTCCACATTTTTACGAAAAGGCGAATGAAGCGAGACTCTCGGTTAAGAAATTGTATACCGGAATTAAATATAATACCTCATAATCGGTCTTGATTTACTTCTTTTTGCAGCTTCTACAAAGCCGGCTTTTTCGAAGGCGGTTGGAATTCCGGTCCATGCAAAAGCAGCCGGAATCTCTTTGCTGTAGGGAACTGTAGGATAACCCTCAAGAATCTTTACTTTTTTCTTTTTACAAAAAGCGATGACCCCTTTCAATAAATCTGTAGATAATCCTTTTCTCCGGAATTCTTTGGAAATAAAAAAACATGAAATTGACCAAACCGATTCATCATCAATTTTTTTTAGAACACGTGAACTTTCTAATCGGATAAATTTTTCTCTTGGAGCAACCGAGCACCAGCCGATCGGTTGTTTTTCTATGTAGCCGATAATTCCAATCTGTTCTCTTCTTTTTACCAAATCCCTCATTGTTTTTTTATTTTCTGCCCCTTTCTGTTTTTCGAAGTCGGTGGATTTTAACCGCCACGCCATACACCAGCAACCGCCGCACGCGCCGCGCGTACCGAAAAGGTTTTCAAAATCATCCCAGGTTTTTTCTGTGAGAGGTTTAAATGTGAGTTTCATTATAAATCAATTGGGATTTTGAAACGTTACACGAAAGGTTGTTCCTTTGTCTTTGATGCTTGTGACTTTAATATCAGCGCCGTTAAGTTCGCAATATTTTTTTGCAAGCGCTAGACCCAAACCGTTGCCTTCATAATTCCTTGTATAACCTTTTTCCTCTCTAGTGAAAGGATCGAACAAATTTGGCAGAAATTCATCCGTAATACCAATTCCTGTATCCATCACATCAACATATAAATTGCTCTTTGGATCGCGCCCGATTGTAATATCAACTTTTCCTTGCGTAGTATATTTAAGCGCATTATCAACCAAGTGATGAAAAATCTGATTGATTGAATATTCGTCAGCTTGAATGGTTGTGTCTTCGTAGTTATTGTAAAGACCGAAAAGAATTTTTTTCTTATCGGCAATTACTTGATAACTTTTATGAACTTTTTGAAGAACCTCTTTGAACAGATCAATTTGTTTTGAACGGTATGAATACGATCCCGTTTGAAGTTCGGACATGTTCAAAATGAGTTCAACAGTTCTCATTATTCTCTTACCTTCATCATCAATAACATCAAAAGCATTCTTCAATTCATCGTCAACCTGATCATGCAATTCTTCTTTCATCATTCCTGTGAAACTGAGAATAACATTTAAAGGAGTTCGGATTTCATGGGACATTTGCGCAAGAAATTCTGATTTAAGATTATCAGATTGTTCGGCATGCTCTTTGGCTTCAACGAGAGCTTCTTCAATTTTTTTCTTGTCGCTAATATCCTCAATGGTGCCCTCATAAAACAAAATAGTTCCCTTCTCATCTTTAACTGCGTGTGCACTTTCTCTAATAAAAATAATTGTTCCATCCTTCTTTCTCCATTGTGATTCAAAACCGAAAATACTTCCATGCATGGTTATTTCGTTTTGAAAAATATCACGTGATTTAGGATCAGCATAGGTTTGTTTTGCGGAAACTTTTGAGATATCCTCCAATGAATCGTAACCGAAAATTTTAAGAAGTGTTGGATTCGCCAACAATATTTTGCCGTCGTAAGAAGTGCGGTAAATACCAATAGTTGCATTTTCAAAAAGACCCCTAAACCGAAGCTCGCTTTCACGTAGTGCTTCTTCTGATTTTTTTCTTTCGGTAATATCTTGTTGGATGGAAACAAAATATTTTATTTGTCCCGAAGAATCTTTTATTGGGGTTATTGTCATTTCCTCATTGTATAGACCACCATCTTTTTTTCTGTTAACCATTTCACCATGCCATATGTTGCCGTTGGTTGCGGTATTCCACATGTGTTCATAAATCTGTTCAGGAAAAGATTCTGCTTTAAGAATACTTAATTCTTTCCCAATTAATTCTCTTAACGTGTAGCCGGTAAGAATTGTAAAAGCAGAGTTACACCATAAAATCTTGCCAACATTATCCATAATAACAATTCCGTTAGCGGCAGCTTCCAGCGCATTACTTTGAACTTCCAACTGATCTTCGACAGCTTTTTGTTCCGTTATATCAATGACGAACCCTTCAAGCGCAACCAGTTCGTCCTCTTTTTCAGAAAAGACACCAACCCCCTGTTCCCAGACCCATTTTTCGTAACCTCCGGTTGTCTGAATTCTGTAAACAAGCTGATATGATTTTTTCTCTTCAACCGCACGTTGAATCTGTTCTAATACTTTTCGTTTTTCATCAGGGTGAATCAACTCGTAGTAAGAAATAATTTTATTATTAATAAGATCATCTGCTTTATACCCGGTGAGGGTTAAACATTTATCGCTCACAAATTCGAATGCCCATGAGCCGTCACATCTGGTTCTGTATACCATCCCGGGTAGATTTTGAATTAAAGTATCAAGCTGTCTTTGGCTTTTGTGAAGAGCTTCTTCCGCCTTTGTTGTTTTTCGCAATCCAATCTCTAAGTTTTGGCTAGCGTTTTCAATTTTACGTATAAAATTAATTTTATTTTTTTCAGAGCGGAAAAGAAAAAAAACAGTAAGAACACAAAGTATAAGACTTACACCGATTAGTATAAACTGTGTGATTCTATAATTATGAACCTGAGATTTGAGAAGGGCGTGAATTCCCAACTCAATATTTTTTGCACGGTCTTCTAATTGCACAAAAAGCGCTTCCCATTCACTTTTTAAGTTAACATGAATGGAGTCTTTGCCAACGGAAGAAATTTTTAAAGAGAGTGCGCGGTAATCAGGAAGCTGCGCCTGAAATTTTTGAACGCTTACTTTTAAGGAAACATCATTGATTGGAATCGAAATGATATTTGCATCATCTTTTTGTTCAAATACTACACCAGCGTTAAACTCAACATAATCAAGGTACCCCAAAGCTCTTCTTACTGTTTCTTCCGATGGCTGCTCAATATTTTTATCGAACTCTATTTGTGCTTTTAACATATTCGATTTTATTTCAAGAGCTGAATTAAGAAGAGTTGAGTAGAGAAAATTTGTTCTTAGTCCCATGAATAAGCTGAATAGAACGGTGAGTGCCATAACTATTCCGGCGCTAAGAATAAAGATATAGGCGCTTACACTTGAAGAGGATATTTTTTCTTTGTGACTCATGGTAAGAATATTTTACTTAACAATACATTATAAATTATGTTTTGTCAATAGCCGAATTCCCTTAAATTATTTATAGAATACTTGATAATCCCATGGACTAAGAATCAATTGATATGTAGAGGGAATTTGAGTTTCTTCATTAGTAAAGAGATTTTTATAAATGCCCTCAATTTTGGTGTCTGAAACCGTAACCGCTTTTTTTGATTCTGAGAGATTAAAAAAGGCAACAACCTTACTTCCATCTTTTTCTCTTACGAATATAAATATGTTTTGATCATTGGAAGCCGCTTCTTGAAAAACTCCTCCAGCTGTTCCATTCCACAAAGCTTTATTTTCCTTCTTAAGTTGGAAAAGTTTTCTGTAAATGTGGCGCATTTTATCTTCTTTCCAGTCAATCGAATCTTTTTCGAAAAATAATAACCTTTTGTCTAAACCGGCTTCTTGACCATTATAAACCAGCGGCATTCCGGGTACAACGCCGGTAATAACTGCAAAAATCTCGGCGGCGTTACCGAATCTTTCCTTGTCCGTTCCGTTCCATGAGTTCTCATCGTGATTTGATGTAAAAACCATTCTGTAGCTATCGGCAGGATAGTCTATCTTCTCCGAATCAAAATATTTGTAGAAATCATCTGCGTTTTTAATTCCTTTGGCGCAATCAACAAAAAGATCTTTGAGCTGCCAATTGTAAGTCATATCAAACGCTTGATGAAGTTCCGGTTCGCTTGCTTCAGCTAACATAAACATTGGTTTAACGGCATCAAGCTGCGGACGGACCCACTTCCAAAATTCAAGAGGAACCATCGCCGCAACATCGCATCGAAATCCGTCTATGTCGCACTGTTCAACCCAAAATTTCATCGCATCGCGCATTGAATTCCACAATTCCTTGTTGCCGTAGTTTAGTGAAATAACGTCAGTCCAATCAAAGGGTGAAACAAATTTTCCTGTCGTATCTTTCTTAAAATATTCGGGATGAGATTTGGTCCAAACATTATCGCACGAAGTATGATTGGCTACCCAATCTATAATAACATACATTCCCAGGTCGTGAGCCTCTTTAACTAAAGCTTTAAAATCTTCTATTGTTCCAAATTCCGGATTGATAGAAGTATAATCCATAACAGAGTAGTAACTTCCCAGCGATCCTTTTCTATTTAATACGCCAATTGGGTTTACAGGCATGAACCAGAGAATCCCAACTCCCAGCTCTTTCAATTTTGGCAAACTTGGCGCAAAAGCTTTGAATGTTCCTTCGGGAGTGTATTGACGAATGTTAACTTCGTAAATAGTTGAGTTGACGCTCCACGCAGTGTGAGAAAACAACGATTTATTATTCAACTCATCGGGATTGTTACTGCTTTGGCAGTTTGCAAGAAGCGAGAAAGTAATAAATGAAAAGAAAATTATTATAAGTTTGCTTTTAGCGGTAAGAAAGTGCTTCATTAAGGAGTATTCTCCATATTAAGATTTAAACACAGAACGAATTTAACTAAAAATACGGGTTATATAAATTCATTTTTAGTAAATTATCAATAGAACAAAATTAAGTTTAGTCTATGAAAAAAGCATTTGGCGATCCTGTTGTAAAATTCTTTGTCTCTGTAATCGGTTTATTCTTTATCTGTTTTGTATTGAAAGAGCTTCAGCATATTTTCATCCCATTAGTGATAGCTTACCTTCTCTTTTTCTTTTTCGAACCGTTGAATGAATTTTTCAAATCAAAAAGAATTCCTATACCGATAATAATATTCATTGATTTATTATTGACCACATCTCTATTCTACGGAATTTCGAAAGTTATTATTGATAGGATTATTGCATTCAGTGTTCAATTCCCAATGTATGAAACTAAACTTAATCACATTATCAGTACATCTGCGGTTTCATTTGGCATTCAAAATCGAGTGTTGACTCATTTCAACATTTCTAAAATTCTTCAATCTATTGATATCGGCGTTTTAGCAAGCGGAGTCTTTTCATCAACGTTGACGGTGGTTGTTGCGATACTACTGGTTTTTTTCTTTTTTATATTTATCAATACCGGGCACGATAAAATTTTTGCGGCTATAAGATGGCGATATGTTGAAAAAGATGTAAAGTCATCACTAAAAAAAATGATGAAAGAAAAGAAATATGAGCATTTAGACCCAAACATCGTTCAGGATACAGATCTTGAAACGATGACCATTCAGCGTGAAATAAAATTACAAAAAACAATTAAGGATATTACCGAGCAGGTTCAAAAATATGTTGTTACAAAACTGCTAATAAGTTTATCCGTGGGGGTGATTGTCGGTTTCATATTATGGCTCTTTAAGATTGAGTTCTTTATTATTTGGGCGGCGTTAGCGGCTCTTCTTAACTTCATTCCAAATGTGGGATCAGTGATTGCTGTTACTCTTCCCGCTTTGATGGCGCTTGTTCAGTATGAATCTTTTGGTTACGCCATATTGGTTACTGCGGTAATAATTGTTGTTCAAAATATTATTGGTAATATCATCGAGCCAAAAATATTTGGCGACAGGCTTGGATTAAATCCTATAGTAATTCTTCTTTCATTATTGATCTGGGGATATCTTTGGGGAATAGTGGGGATGTTTCTTGCTGTGCCTTTAACTGCTATTGTAAAAATTGTAATGTTAAATTCTTCTTCTAAAAATTTACGTTTTATAACTAATTTAATGGGCAATTAGTTTTTCGGAATTGAGAAAAGAATAACGATTTATAAGATCAACAATTCCTTCAATGCTGTTCTTATGCTAACACTCTTTAGGTCAAACTGCCGACCAAATTTTTACTAATGCACTCACACCCCTTTTTTGTTATATTTACCCCAGTTGAAATTAATTGTTAAATAATAATAAGAAGTAGAAGAACAGTAGATGGTTCATGTTGGGCAGTTGCCATTTAAGGAGTTTCTCCTTGAATAGAGGAAAGTCCGAACTCCGCAGAACAAAGTGCCGGGTAATTCCCGGGGTTCTCATTTTATGGGAACACGGAAAGTGCCGCAGAAAAAATACCGTCCGGCATTAGCCGGATAAGGGTGAAAAGGCAGGGTAAGAGCCTACCGCGTCGATGGTAACATCGTCGGCATGGCAAACCCCACTTGGTGCAAGGTCAAGCAGAAGGATTTCTGCAGGGTTCTCCCTCAGACAAGGTTGTTCGCCTTGAACACCTTCGGGTAGACCGCTAGATCGCGGCAGTAATGCCGCGGCGAGATAAATAACTGCCACCCGGCTTTTGCCGGGAACAAAATTCGGCTTACAGACATGAACCATCTGGTGCTCTTCTTTGGAAGGTGCCATGCAAAACAAACGCTGGAACTTAAAAGAAGCGCCGGAGGAGAAATCTATTCTTACTCTGGCAGATAGTTTAAACATCTCAAACATCCTTGCCATTCTTTTAATACAACGCGGTATTACAAATTTCTACGAAGCAAAAAACTATTTCCGCCCCTCATTAGAAACTCTGCACGATCCGTTCTTAATGAATGGAATGCAGGAAGCAACTCAACGTGTAATTTATGCGTTAACGCACAATGAAAAAATTTGTGTGTATGGCGATTATGATGTTGACGGTACATGTTCTGCCGCTCTAATGTATCTTTTCTTGAAAGAACTCGGAGCCAATGTTGAAACTTATATTCCCAACCGTCTTACCGAAGGATATGGAGTTTCAATTACAAGCATAGATATTCTAAAAGAGCGCGGAATAAATCTTATCATTACCGTTGATTGCGGAATAACCGCCGTTGATGAAATTGATCATGCAAATTCTCTCGGGATCGAAACGATCGTCTGCGATCATCATCAGCCGAAAGAAAAAATTCCAAATGCATATGCATTACTCGATCCGATCAAGCCGGGGTGCAATTATCCTTTCAAACATCTTTCGGGTGCCGGGGTTGCTTTTAAGCTTGCGCGCGCTGTGGGTGATCGAATCGGGAAAAAAGAATTGGCTCTGAAGTATCTTGATCTTGTTGCGCTCGCAGGTGCGGCGGATATTGTTCCTCTTGTTGACGAAAATAGAGTTCTGGTGAAAGAAGGAATCGATCTTATCAACACAAATCCACGACCCGGAATTGTTGCACTATTAAAAAGCGCACGAATGGAACCGGGAAATCTTAATGCCGGACAGATTGTTTTTACAATTGCGCCAAGAATAAATGCGGTTGGAAGACTTGGCGATGCAAACCGTGCAGTTGATCTATTCACAACGGACGATCCGCAGAGAGCAATAGAACTTGCTCAGGTTCTTGAAGATGAAAACATCGAACGGAGAAAGATAGATGAAATGACTTTTTCTCATGCAATGCAGCTTGTCGATTCGGGAATAGATATGGATTCCGATCTTGGAATTGTTCTGCACTACGCTGATTGGCATCCTGGTGTTATCGGAATTGTAGCATCACGCTTAGTTGAAAAGTTTCATCGCCCCGCGGTGATGTTAACAACAATCGACGGAGTTGCAAAAGGTTCGGCAAGAAGCATTCATGGTTTCAATATTTATGAAGCTCTTCAAAGCTGTGAAGATTTATTACTACAGTTTGGTGGGCACGAAGCAGCAGCTGGACTAGCAATTGAACTTGAAAAACTTGAGGAGTTTAAGGAAAGATTTAATTCTGTGCTTCGTAAAAATATGACCGATGAGAATAAACTTCATGAAGTTCATATTGACACAAAAATTGCATTCGCCGATATTTCTCCAAAATTTTTGCGTGTGCTCGAACAGTTCGCGCCTTATGGTCCTGGAAATATGCGTCCTGTATTTATGAGTGAAAATGTAAGTCTGGTTTATCCTCCAAGAATCGTAGGCGTCAATCATATTGTTACTAGTTTACGGCAGAACGGAAACGATAAAGTCTTTGATGCGATAGGATTCAACCTTGGTGCGTTTGCATCTCAGATTGATAAAGGAAAAAATTTGATTGATATTGTATATACGATCGAAACAATTCAAAAAGATGGAAAAAGTTATCCTCAAATACGCTTAAAAGATATTCATGTAAAAGAGAATCAAACAAGCATGGTTGATTCAAACGTAAAATCATAAAGGAGAAGTCTTATGTCGGGTCACTCCAAATGGGCTACGATAAAAAGGAAGAAAGGCGCTCTTGATGCCAAACGCGGCAAAATTTTTACCAGATTAATTAGAGAAATTACAATTGCTGCTAGGCAGGGTGGCGGGGATCCGGATGGTAATCCGAGATTGCGACTTGCAATTGACAATGCTAAATCTGCAAACATGCCGGCAGATAATATCGAGCGTGCAATTAAGAAAGCAACCGGAGAACTTGAAGGTTCTCAAATTTCTGAATTGATGTACGAGGGATATGGACACGGCGGAGCTGCAATTCTTGTTGAGGTTGCAACCGATAATAAGAATAGAACTGTTGCGGAAATCCGTCATCTGTTCAGCAAAGGTTCGGGAAATATGGGAGAGACGGGTTCGGTTGCATGGATGTTCGAACGGAAAGGAGTAATTACTGTTAAACGTAACGGAAAGAGCGAAGACGAGATGATGGAAATTATTCTTGATGCCGGAGCGGATGATCTTAGCACGGAAGAGGATTTTTTTGAAGTTACAACCACTCTCGAAAATTTTGAACCGGTTAGAAAAAAATTATTAGAACTAAAGATGACTGTTGAAAACGCATCATTGCAATGGATTGCAAAGAATAGTACCCCGGTTAAAGGTGACGACGCTGAAAAGCTGATGAAGCTGATCGACTCAATTGAAGAGTGCGACGATGTTCAAAACGTTTTCACGAATGCAGATTTTATAGAATGACCGTAGGTCATTCCGAACAAACGAGCGGCAGCGAGTTTGATGAGGAATCTCTAAGCACAATAATTGAGACCCTTCACTATGTTCAGGGTTTAGAATGAGAATATTAGGTGTTGATCCCGGAACCATTTTTACGGGTTACGGAATAATTGATTTTGATAACAACGAACTGAAATATGTTTCCGCCGGAGTTATTAAAATTCCCACGACAAAAGAGATGCCCCCTCGTCTTGAAACAATTTATAACGAACTCAATAAGCTAATAAAACAATTTAAGCCGGATGAGTTTGCGCTTGAGACGGCTTTCTACGGAAAGAATGTTCAATCTGCATTAAAGATTGGTTATGCGCGCGGCGTTTCGATGCTGGTTGCAATACATAATGATTTGGCAATAAAAGAATATTCACCGCGTGAGATAAAAAAATCTGTGGTAGGAAACGGCGCGTCATCAAAAGATCAAGTGCAGTATATGATTAAAAAACTTCTGGCTCTTCGAAAAACAAAAATAAAATATGATGAGAGCGATGCGCTTGCTGTTGCAATTTGTCATGCTTTCAAAACTAATTCGTTTTCTAAAAAGAGCAGGAACTGGAAAGAGTTTATAAAAGAAAATCCGGATAGAGTTATTGATTAACAAATTGTATCTTCTAATAGCTAAATACTAACTACTAACTAACTACTTGTTTCAAAATGATCGGTTACCTGCACGGAAAAATAATTTCTAAAAAACCAACAAAACTTTTGATAGATGTTAACGGCGTTGGTTATATCGTAAATATTTCAATCAGCACATTTGAAAAAATTTCCGACAAAGAAGAGGTTTCTCTATTCACATACTTAAGTGTTCGCGAAGCTGCGATGGATCTATTCGGGTTCTACTCACTTGCAGAAAAAGAGATGTTTGAATTACTCATCAGCGTAAGCGGCATAGGACCGAAATCCGCACAAAGTATTTTATCCGGAATTCAAATTGAAGATCTGAAAGACGCACTCAAAAGCGGAAACGTGTCGAGGTTAATATCAACACCCGGTATTGGAAGAAAAACCGCCGAACGAATGGTGATTGAATTACGCGATAAAGTTGAATCTCTTGCTGAAAGTATTGATGGTGTTTCATTCGGTTCTTCAACCGTACGCGGGGATGCAATTGCTGCGTTGATTAATCTTGGATACAATCAAAAAGTTGCAGAACGGATGGTACGCGCTATTACTGATAAATCGCCAAATGTTTCTATTGAGGATTTAATAAAGGAAGCGTTGGTGAGTTTAAACTCTTGATACAACACTCATTAGGTGGAACGAAATCAATCATTAATTCTAAATTTCTTATCGCCCGTCAATTCTTTCCCAAAGTGTTTCTTATAAAGTTCTAAATATTTTTTGTAAAGTTCTGGAGAAGTTTTTTTTCCGCCAACGATTATTTCGTCTTTAGAAAGAATAAAATCATCAAGATTATCACCTTCATCCATCAACTTATCTTTAACAAACTCATCTTTTGTGTCATGAATAAAATCTTTCAGTTTTTTCATTTTCACTTTTTATTGTTTGTGAGGAATTATGAAATAATTTGTGCTTCTTCTTCAATCACATATTTACACCGACGGAAAAATTCTTAATCAATTCCAATCAATCTCAAGCAACACAATTTTCGATTATGCTAAAGAATTATCATCATAGAAGCATGAAGGACTGTTAACAAGCGCCAAAGGTTATAATTGCAAGATTTCCCCAACGCATGCTTCGGGAGCTTCATTTATAATCCACTCAACGATTAATAGACCGATAGATTGCGTAAATGTTCCCTGTGCTAAAACAAAAAAATAGTTTCGTATTTGAGAATAGATTTTTTCTTAGTTCGTCTAACAACTTTTTCTTTTTTGCTGGTTAAAAAGTAAAGACGAATTTCTGCGGAGAGTCCTTTGTTAACAACTTCTAATTCGAAATTAAAGGCATTGTTAGAATGCTTTGGAAAAAGATTTATCTGTTGTTGAGGTTCAAGTGTTATTGGAAGCATGTTCCCTAAATAATATTATTTAGTAGTACCTTAAGCGCAAACAAAAGTTATTAAAATTGATTTTCTATTCCAACAAGAATTCAAAAAATTTTTTTAAAGAATAATTATTATCTGTTGACAATTGTTATTTGACTTCAACCACAATTTCGTGTTTTAAAAAATCATTTACGATTCCGGGAACATTTACAATCAATTTTCCATCTTTCAACTCAGCACCGGAGATAGATCTTACTAATTCGTAATTCCCAATTCATAATCTTTGTTGGGCTACCCTTCACAATGAATGGTTAACCTCTTTCCTTCTAAGTTTTAAGATACAATTTCCAGTCATTCATTTGTAGCTCCGATCGTTGCAGAGTGATCTTGAAGAAAAACCGAGACAGTCGGTTTATACAGTAAAACAACGGATGACTTCCTCTTCCAGATCTAGAGTGATCTTTAACGTACCCCCGGCGGGAATCGAACCCACATCGCAAGCTTCGGAGGCTCGCGTTCTATCCATTGAACTACAGGGGCAATTCAATTATGATTTACGGTTTAACTTTCCTCAAATTAAAGATTGTATTTGCGTATGAAAATAAAAAGATTTTTTGCGTTATCGTAAAATTATGTAAAAGAAATATACTTATGGAATAAAATTGAGTTCACTTTAATAAGTATCATTTGTATTTGCAATCTCTTGAATTTGATCTGTTTTCAATAGATTGCCTGCCTGGCGGCAATGACAGAAACGACCTTTTTAGAGTTGACTCAAAATTAGTTTTCATTAATAAAACAAACTGTAATTTCTTCATATTGATTTTTATTTACTAATTTATCGGTGCAATTATTTGAAAGGTATCACAGTGCCGACTTCTATGAAAAAAATCGTAACTGACGTGGTTGCTTCACTTAAAAAACTTCCCTCGCCGGAAAAAAGCGGGCAAACTTTTTGGGATTACCTCAAAGAGCAACTTTATTCAGAGAGCACATGGGACAAAAACGACCTGAATGTGATTGAAAAAGAAATTAATTCGCATCTGAATAAAATTGAGAAAAAAGATCTGACTGAAATGTGGGAAAGCACAGATAAAGGATCGGAAAAAATTGATGCTGAAAAGAAAGTTGAGGTAAAGGAAATGAAGGAAGATTTGACCGATGAAATTTTAGGTCAAGTTATGGATAGAATGGACGACAACTACTCATCTAAGGACAGCTATTTTTCGCAGCCGGAAACTCCATACGTTGCTGAGAAAAAAAGTAACGGCTCAAACGAAGATCTAGACGAGGATACGGTACCGGGAAAAATTGATGACGAGGATCTGGACCTTGATGACAAAGATATTTTTGATGGCGAAGAATTTGACGATGAAGAAGATAGCAGCATATAGTTGTTTAATACTTTTAATGACTACTGCTCCGATTTTTACTCAATCACAAATTGATAGCTTAAAGAGAAACGAAGAGCCGCTAACCTTCTCAAGGTATTTCAATCCATCTAACCACTTTAGTAACCCTTTCTTCTCTAATGAACTAAGTAATCTTAGAATCAATTCAAATTTTTTGAATGACACTTCTTCTATCTGGCTAAGAACCCGCATTCAGTTAAGCGAAATGATTTATCAAGAGACTTTCGGCAGCAATCTACAATCAAACATTCTTAATCCTTTGAATCAGCAATACAGTGCAACGCAGAACATGAAATTATTCAGATCTAAAAAGTAAACCAGCTAGTAAGGAAAGATTATTAACAAATTCTTGATACCTCCCCTATTAGAAGGGAGATCTCCAAAGATTTTTTATAAATTGTTTCAGTTAATTTCTATGCAGTACTATTGTGTCGGTATTGTTTTAATAATGATGATTAACTGTTCATATAAATGATATACACAATCATTATGGAATTACTTAAGGAGAATTCAAATGAAACTCTTATCGAAATTCTGTTTCTTGCTTCAGTTCATAAGTATTAACGCATGTAATTCGCAAACACAACCACCCAAAGTTATTAAGCTCTATCCTATTGACTCATTGACCAATATTGTCATCGAATCTCTCAGGTCAAAAAGAGTTGTAATGCTTGGAGATGGTACACACGGACACGGTTATTTTAACAGAATGGTCATAAACGTGTTAAACGAGTGGCTGGACAAAATTGAAAAATATATGGATGATAAAACAATTCCGCACAAATTATTTTTATGCTTAGAAAAAGATACAATAGCTCAAAAACTTGCTGATCAAGTAATTAATGCTGGAAAATTTAAAGATTATTTAACAGCTCAAATTGATGAAGCATCAAAGTATGGCGAATGGGAGAAGTATTCAGTAGACAACATTGAGTACTTATTTAACCTTAGAGAAATTAGACAAAGAATTGAAAAGTTAAATAAGACACTCAATGCTGATCAAATCGATCTACGAATAATAGGAATAGAAAACTTACCACCATTTGATTTTTCAACAGCCATTAAATTGGGCGGAGAAAAATATCAAAAAGAATTATTCTTATGGTTTGCTAAAGAACGAGATAAGCTAGCTAGTAGTAACATAATACGTTTAATGAATATTAAGAAAGACTATAAAGCGATAATGTTTTATGGGACAGGACATTTATTAAGAAAGTATGTTGATAAATCTTCATTTTCTTATTCGAAAGAGCAGGAACCAATCTTTGAATATTGTCTAGCTCATTATCTCGATGAATATTTTGGAAGAGATCAAATTGAAGTTTACTATACAGACAAAGTACATGGCACAAGTGGTGTTAATACTGATATTATTCACGAGTTTGAAAAGAATATTGAGCATCACGATTATCATATTTTATGTGATGTAGTACCTGATTTCCCTTTTCCGATTTATTTTGTTAATAACAAGACATTTCTCGAATCAATAATCAAACTAACGGATACATATGTTGAGGGAATTAATAATGAAGACCGAATACTTTTTATACACCAAGCAAGATTGTTTTATAGCCACGTAAAAAGATCTTACTTATATTTTGACCAATCAGATAAGGAAAAAATTGATTCACTTGCTTCTTATCCATTTGGAAGCAAGAGTAATGACTTCAAGTTTATATATAAGACTACAAGAAGAATCAGCCTCGAATTAGCAAATAAGTTTGATGTTGTGAAAAACATAGAAAATATGGAACGTTGGATTAAGATGACAGAATCATTTGATGATGCAGCTCTTTATCAGAAAATGCTAAAGACCATCATTTACAATTTACCTAGAGATACAACAGCCGAAGTATTTTACTCTAATCTGAGTAAATCTTACAACTACAATCCATTGAATGAGTTCGAAATAGATCAGATTAAAAGAAGGATTGATTTATTAAAGATTTATTATGCTGTAAGTACAATGTGGATAAACACGGAAAAAGAAAATGAAGATGTTATTAAATACTTACAAAAAATGACCGGATTACAATACAAAAATGCTTCTGAATGGAATAATTGGTGGCGGAATAAATATTTCGCTCATAATTAAATTTAGATAGATAATGCAATAATTGAATTGTCTGAGCCATGAGATGATTTTTTTATTGAGATGAACCGTTGAATTCCGGAATCAGAACCAATTTTTTTATTTACTTGCCAGACATATCCTTTTGTTGGTTCAACCTCTTCATCATAAATATATTGCCGGTTATCTATAAGATCGAACGTGGCGATTAATTTTTTCTCTTTCTAAACCAGTAGATTTGCTAGACCTCAAGAAGAAATCTTTGTTAACTACCATGGTTAAATCTGAAATTAGAACAAGGCTCTGAGAAAATACCATCGCACCAAAACCAATTGCACAAAGAAAAGCGCCAAGAGCTAAAGACTTCCGGTCATCCCAATGTGTCATCGGTTAATAAGTGTTGCGAATGTAACAAGCCAAACATTCCGCGGAATATTTTTAAGTCCACGCCAAGGATTCATTTCTTTATTTCTCTTTGTTCTCCGTTGTGAAATCTTTTATAAAAATAGATAACCTCTATTACAAATGAGAATCAAAATAACTAACTTTAATCAGTTAATATTTACCAAGGAGAATTTGTATGCGCCTTTTGAAATATTTTTTTGTTCCGTTTCTTGTTTTGATCATTGCGGCTTGTTCATCACTTACACTTAAGCCGGCAGACTTTTCATGGCCAATCGAAAACGCTCTTAAAGTTGACAGCAAGGGATTTATTGAAGAGCAGAGATATGCATTCACTCTTAAAGTAAAACCTCTTTTCTTTGAAGAGTTTGCCGATTCAAATAATTTTGCGGGAAAAGAGATCAGAATAATCCGCGATAAACTTGGTTATGTTTATCTCACCGCAAAAAAATTCAAAAATGTATACGTTTTAATGACGGTTGAAGGCGGAATGAAACTTGAAAATAAAATTTTAGTAAGCGAGACCGGTTTGGTCTCTCCGGTATTCAATCAAAAATCACCCAACATTGAACTGCTTGACGCACCAAATAAATATTTGTTGAACAACAAAGGCATAGTAAGGTAAAAGATGAAAACAAATAAAATTTTCTTTTTGATAATTCTTCTTGCTGCCTTTGTTCTAAATCAAAATATATTTGCTCAATCAGATCGTGAAAAAGTAAACAACTTTGATTCACGATTTAAACAATATGAAAGCGCAATTAAGAATGCTGCTTCTTTAGATGAATGCAATATTATCGGTGAAAACATTGTAAAGCTAAAGGAAGAATTTGTAGATTCTAAAACACTTATCGAAAAATCTCTGCAAATAAATTACGATGAAGAATTTTTGAAAATTGAACGTGCGCTTGAAGTTCGCAAAGGTGATTTCACTCAGATCGTACAACTCACAACTGAAG
The DNA here is from genome assembly GCA_964449775.1 of uncultured Melioribacter sp. Lineage (GTDB taxonomy): Bacteria > Bacteroidota > Ignavibacteria > Ignavibacteriales > Melioribacteraceae > Fen-1258. The sequence goes on from CAYVBQ010000046.1 coordinate 19,884, forward strand.
TCGGCTCACTTAAAGATAAAGTTTCCGAACTAAGCCAGCAGAACGAAGGTTTGATCTCGCAGATTAAACAATTAAATATTAGAACCGCTAAAGATGCGGCAACGATTGCATCGCTTTCAAAATTGGTTGCACAATTGAAATCGAACATCGAACAGCGCGATGAACTTGTGCGCGGTATCGTTGATAGTTTACTGCAAGAATTTGTTAAAACTCCCGGAACTCTTAACGAAGCCGAAAAACAAGCTGTCTTCAAAAAAGTTGATAACGGAAATCTATTCTATAATATAGAACGCACAATCAGCGATAACGTTCAATTCATGAAAGTAACACAGATGACGGCGGAAGATCTTTCTAAAATGAAAGAACAATACAAAGATTTTAACAAGGTCTGGCGTCAAGTAGGACCTAAACTTGCGGAAGTCTATTTGAACCGCCGTGATAAAGCGGCACAAGTTGCAAATATTGACGCAATGTTTACGGATTGGGACGAACGCATTAATGATGAGATGTGGGGACAAGTAAATAAACTTTTCCGCGAGAAAAAACTTGCCCTTCTTCCATTTAGAAAAGGAGATCAATTTGTTAGCAGTGTAACTTCCTTTGTTGATGATGAAATAAAAAATTACGACGTTAAAAGTAAGACTGAATCAGAAAATACTTTTTTTGCTTTTACCGACAGCGTTTATTTCAAAACAGTTCAGCCGGTTTGGGTTCCTGTTCTAATTGAAAATAATTTGATGACCGAAGCAAACAAAGATTCAGTTGAAAAGAGAATTGCAACCTGGAAAGAAAAAGTTGCACCGGTATCAAAGATGAATTGGATTTATATTATTGGTGCACTTGTAATTGTTGCTTTGGCTGCAGCTTTCTTTATGAAAGGAAAGAAGAAAAAGCCAATTACATTTGAAGAGAAATCTTAGTATTGGGAATGGCGGTCTATGATGGGCTATTCCTCACAGAAGAAAGTATTCCTAAGTAAATTAATATTTAATTATATTGAGTATAACTCTTGGTTACAATGAAAAATATATGTTAAGCGAGCATTTAAAAAACCAGATTAAAGAAAGCCCCTTGCAAGATTTAATCCCGATAAAATCATTCTTTTCGGTTCTCAGGCAAGAAATACAGAAGGAGTAAAAAGCGATGAATAGAGAAACATTAATATCAATGCTTGCTATCCCCATTATTCTTCTTTACATCGTTTATGTTTACCTGAAAGCTAAGGAACAAAAAAAAGAAGAACCTGAAGCGAACAAAGTTGATAAGTTATTAATCGCTCTTAGAGAATATTCGAAAGAACAACCGCGTTTATCAGAGATACTTAATAAGTTCGGACTGTTATAAATCCTTCAAGCATATCCATATTCAAAAACA
>CAYVBQ010000047.1:0-20458 GCA_964449775.1 uncultured Melioribacter sp.
TGTTTTAGAAATTGCAATTCTTTTTGATGTTGTTATCATTCTGTTCCTTAAAGATGCTTGATACTTGATCTAGAATCCTGTATCAAGTATCAAGCGTCATATAAGCAGATCGTAAATAGTAAGCATGAGTCTTCTCTAAAAAGGTAATTTCATTATAGAAAAGTTTTGAATTCGGTTTATTTTCACAATCCATAATAACGGAATATACCTTTTTAGATACGCCTCAAGCATATTTATTTTTTCTCAAGAACTACTATCTCATCACCAACAAGTAGAATGCCTGTCCCCTCGTGAATCAGGTTCATTCCAAACATTACCTTATTGTTTACCGTTCGATATGTTGCCAGTGTTTTCAGCGGTTCATCTTTTTTCCCGGCATTATCTTGATCAACCGTTATTGCAGTACATCGGGGACATGGTTTAACGACTTCGAATATTATTTCACCAATCTTAAATTTTTTCCAATTATCCTCTTCATATGGTTCGCCACCGTTAAATACAAAGTTTGGGCGGAACCGGTTCATTGGCAGTTTTTCCTTAAGCCGTGAATTCAAATCATCCAACGACCGTTGACCGATGATTAAAAATGGATATGTGTTTGCAAAACTTACAATTTCATTCTGAATCGCGTATGATCTATCAACAAACCTCTCTGTATCATCCGGCATAAATACCAGTCTGCACTTATAATCAAGCACATCGCTCAGCCATTCATCGGCATACTTGCCCACCAGGAATGCTGTTACCAAATCATCCAAAACATTTACAACGGTGGTTTCTGAAAATTTAGATTTAATCGGAATAACGAGCGGGGAAACGTCCTCTGTCTTATGACTCAAAATTAATTTGTTGTGGCTGATTTTTGTTTTTAACAAAGCCATTTTCGGATGAGTTTTTTGTGTCAAAGACTTCTCATCGCTATCAACAATCATCCATCTTCGATCGTACTTTAATCCTCTATCGGTCACTTCTGCTTCGGATAGCGAAATTCCTCCCAAAGACTTAACGGGATAGATGTTTAGTTCGCTTAATGAAATCATAATGTTATATGTTGAATTATGAATGTTGAGTTATTTCTTACCAATATTAACTTGTGTCGTTTTACGATTGCTGTTATGGTGTTAATTGTTTCACTCTGTTCTTAAATTTATTTGTGATTAAGGTTTTGCTCAAAGAGTTTGAATATGCGTTTATACTCATCCGTCCAGCTGCTTGGCTCAACAAAACCGTGACTTTCAAGCGGATAGACCGCTAACTCCCAAATGTTTTTTACAAGTTCCGGTGATGATGCGCCATCTTCATAACGCATCCACTCAATTTTGAATGGACTCGTATCGTAACCGGAAATATAAACTTTGAATTCATGAAGATAATTTTCGCCTTCGTGTTTTTCTTTGGTGGGAATTGCCAGATGATGATATTTATAATTTTGCGGCATTGTCTTTCTAATGACTATATATCTATTTGTCCCTAAAAGCTTTTATATAATTCTTTGTGAATTCACTCAGCACTAACTTACCGCTGATCTCTGCGCGTTGCTCAAGGAGTTCATCCCAGTTTTCAGTTCCTTCCCAAAATATTTTTTTCATTTGAGAGATTGCCTCAAGATTGCATGCGGCAATTTTTTTAACGAGTGTGGATATGGCTTCATCCAGATCGTGATTATTTGCAAAAACTTTTGTGAATAGTCCGTTCTGTTTTGCCCAAAAAGCATCGTGCCATTCTGCATCAATAGACATTGTTATAAATGCAGTAGTGCCGATTTTTCTTTCGACTGCAGGACCAACTACAAAAGGACCAAGCCCCAACATTAACTCGCTCAATCGAACCGATGCTTCATTCGAAGCAAGTGTATAATCTGCCGCAGCTGCAATACCAACACCGCCGCCAACAGCTTTTCCCTGTACCCGGGCAATAATAAATTGTGGACATTTGCGCATAGCGTTGATCAATCTGGCAAATCCCATAAAAAATTCTTTGCCATTTTTAAAATCTTTTATCTCCAATAATTCATCGAATGATGCGCCTGCACAAAATGCTTTTTCCCCTTCACTTCTAAGAACTATTACGTGTACGTGTTTATCTTGGGCAAATTGGTTAATTGCGCTTGTAACTTCTTTAACCATTCTGGATGAAAGTGAATTGCTTTTAGGGTGCGAGAAAGCGATAGTTGCAATTCCGTTAATGATGCTGGTCGAGACTTTACCCTTCTTATCCATAATAGTCGCTCCTTTCAAATGAATTCAACATGCCGTTAACTAAATGCTCTACGTCAAGAATATTGTCAATCATAAAATCGGGTGTCGTTTTTAGCAACTCGGTTCTAGTTCTATAGCCGTATGTTACTGCGCAAGTTTTTGATCCGGCGTTTTTTCCGCATTGAATATCCATTTCGGAATCTCCAATAATCAGTGTGTCTGAAACAACAACATTTAAATCATTGCAGATTTTCTGAAGTGGTTCGGGTGATGGTTTATGCGCAATGCCGGGGCGGCGCCCCATCACATAATCGAATTTATTAAACAAAGAGAAATGCTTAAGAATTAGTTCTGCCTGGTCTTGTCCTTTGGTAGTTAACAGGCTCACTTTTATTTTTTTCTCCTTTAATTTATGAAGGATCACTTCCACGCCAGAATAAACGAACGATGAATTGATATAATCGAAATAGATTGATTTATACACTTTGATAAAGTGTTCAAAGTCCGGAACTGCAAAACCAAATTGACGGAAGATATCTTCAAAGTGAAGACCTATCATGTTATAAAAATTTTTCTCCGGCATTATCGTGTTTATGTTCACTTCTCTTAATGCATGATGTGTTGCTTTATATATTGTTTCGTGAGAACTGATAAGCGTTCCATCAAGATCAAAAACAACAAGATCAATTTTCATAAAAGAAATCCATGGTATAATTTAGAGACGATTAGTTAATTATTCCTATTATTAATTATTCAATAATTATTTCTACGCCATCCACGCACCAAGAACAATTCCAAAAACGAGAATAATTATTAAGTGATGACCGGAATCCACTAAAAGAAGCTTGAAAGATTTTCCTTCGAAAAGTGAATTAACAACCATGGGTGCAACTATAAATCCAGACCAGCATAAAAATGATAACCGGATTCCAGCTGCAACGGTACTTGCATTACTGTGAGCCATCAACTGTGCTAAAGAAAAAGCGATGAATAAATTGCAAATAAACGTCAATCCATAAGTCTTTAGCGGATTAAAACCTTTTTTAATATCATCATCCGTTTTATCAACCTCATCCATCCATGTTCGACCTAAAAGCATAGGACTATACCACAACGAGCCGATTACTATTGAAATTAAGCCGCACGTTAATACCGCCCAATAATTAACTTGTACTATTACAGGCATTGATCCTCCTCTTGAAAAATTATGATTTAGGAATTATGGTTTTACTTCTTAAAAAATAGATCACAAATCATAAATCACAATTGTTTTTATTCTTTATAGATTTTAACAACTGGTTTCTCGCCGTTAAGATAATACCCCCTGTACATCCCGTCCGTATTAAACGGCATTGCTACATTTCCGTTTTTGTCTATGGAAATTATTCCTCCGTCTCCGCCCAGCTTGCTAAGTTTATTCATTATTACTTCATTAGCGGCATCAATCAATGAATAATTTTTATACTCCATCAAAGAAGAGATATCACGCGCAACACCGAGACGAATGAAATATTCACCGTGTCCTGTTGCCGAGATTGCGCAAGTATTATTATTTGCATAAGTGCCTGCGCCGATGATGGGTGCATCGCCAACGCGTCCAAATTTTTTCATCATCATTCCGCCCGTTGAAGTACCTGCGGCAAGGTTTCCGTTTTTATCAAGCGCCGCCGCACCAACCGTACCATGTTTTTTCGCCTTCTTTTTTTCTTCTTCTCTTTGAATCATTTTTTGATATTGTTCCCATCTCTCTTTTGTAATAAAGTAGCTGTTATCAACCATCTTAATATTATTTTCTTTGCCGAATTCTTCTGCGCCGTCGCCCACCATCATCACGTGCGGTGATTTTTCCATTACAAGCCGTGCTAAGTTAATAGGATTCTTAACGTGACGAACTCCTGCTACAGCGCCTGCCATTAAATTTTTACCATCCATAATAGACGCATCAAGTTCTGCCACACCTTTTTCAGTTAAGACGGCGCCTTTGCCTGCATTGAACAGTGGAGAATCTTCCATAATATTGATAGCCGCATTAACTGCATCGAGCGATGTGCCACCGTTTTCCAAAATTTTGTAACCTGCTTCGAGCACTTCTTTTAGTTTATTGGTGTATTCTGCTTCTTTCTCCGGCGTCATCTTGGATTTTAATATCGTACCTGCACCGCCATGAATTACAATTCCATATTTCTGAGATTGCGAAAAAGTTATCTGAACAAGCGATATCAGCAATACGAAAACGATTTTGGGTACAATAAATCTCTTAATTGCAACCATAGTTTGCACTCCCTTTTTGAATTCTATTTCAAATTATCTCTACTGAATCTAAAAAGCAATCGTACTTAAAATTCGGTTAATAATAGTTATGAATTGTTTTTACTAATAGATAAATTTCAGACAACAAATTAATCAAAAAGTGGAGTGGTTATGAGGATTCGTCCGTTAGTTTTGATACTATTTGCAATTATTTTATTCCCCTATTTAATAAACGCTCAAGGAAAGAAAAAGAAGGATGCATACGAATTTAAAATGGTGAAAGAGATTAAGGCCACGCCGGTTAAAAATCAGGCAACCACTGGAACATGCTGGTCTTTTGCAACAACATCTTTCGTTGAAACGGAATTAATTCGAATGGGAAAGGGCGAACACATTCTTTCACCGATATTCAACGTGCGTTATTCTTACTTACCAAAAGCTGTAAACTATGTGCGTTATTCAGGATCGGCAAATTTTGGAATGGGCGGGCAAGCACACGATGTAATGAACATCATAAAACAATACGGTTTTATTCCCGAAGAAGTTTATAACGGTATGAATATAGGCGAGGATAAACACAATCATGCCGAAATGGATGGCGTACTCAAAGCAATTGCCGATGCAATTACTAAAGCACGCGGCGGTAAAATTACTCCGCGTTGGCAAGAAGTGTTTGAATCAACATTGAATATATATCTCGGTACTACACCAAAAGAATTTTCTTATCAAGGGAAAACATACACTCCAAAAAGTTTTGTTGATTCACTCGGATTTAACCCTGACGATTATGTTGAGCTGACATCTTACACTCATCATCTCTTCTATACTAAATTTGATTTAGAGATACCGGACAACTGGAGTAAAGATCAATACTACAACGTTCCTATTAACGATTTGATGCAGATAATTGATACAGCGCTTACAAAAGGTTACTCAGTTGCATGGGATGGCGATACTAGTGAAAAAGAATTTGACAGAAAGAAAGGAATTGCAACCGTTCCAATAAAAGAAGATGAAAGCAGCGATTCGAAAAAGGAAGACGATGAAGAGGATCGGCGGATTAAGGAAGAAACTGTAACGCAAGAAATGCGTCAAGAAACTTTTGATAACCACACAACAACCGACGACCACTTAATGCATCTCACGGGAATTGCGAAAGATCAAACCGGTGCAAAGTTTTACTACACAAAAAACTCGTGGGGAATAAAAGATAAAAAATACGACGGCTACTGGTATATGTCCGTGCCGTACGTGCGTTTGAAAACAATTGCAATTATGGTTCACAAAGATGCAATACCGGCAGAGCTAAAAACGAAATTGGGAATTTGAGAGTGAAGAACGTAGAGTCCGGGTTTGATTGTTCAATCCTTCTCTAAAGGGCATTTCAACCAGGTGCGGAGAAAGATTTTGGTCGAAGAGAAGTTTCATGCCGTTTTGGTTATGATCTTATTCTCTCTATCGGCGGCGTAGCTTAAGCAGGCGTAAATATCATCCTTGGTTAAATAAGGAAAATCTTTTAAGATTTCTTCCATGCTCATACCCGATGCGAGATAACTAAGAATATCATAAACCGTAATTCTCATTCCGCGAATACATGGTTTTCCGCCGCGCTTTCCGGGTTCGATAGTTATAATGTCTCTGTAATCTTTCATACCATATCTCTAAAATTTCTGCTATAAGATAATTGTTCTATCCCACATTGGAAAGTAGAAGTTAAACCCGCTAACTTCTCATTTCAGAATCTTCTTCAGCTTTTCAATCTGATTGGGCAAGGTAGTGTTATAAGCAGTTTAATTCACATTGCTTCTGTTTTTATCAATCCAATATCCCCACGCAATTATCAGCCATTGAAACATTCCAACAAATGCGATCGCTTTTTCAGAAGGGGGTGGTGAACCGAATATGTTCATTAAATAAATAATTACCAGAAATATCAACAAACTCCACAAACCGATCTTCCCTTTTTTGTTTTCTGCTTTTGTAGATTTAATATAAAAGTAAGCCCCAACTCCAAAGATTAATCCTTCGATCAGCATTGTAAAGATTACAGAATTCCATAAACCAAATCCCACTTTCAAATCAATCCAAGGAATCAAAGGTAGATCCGGTCTGTGTGTTATTAGATCAAGAATCCAATGACTCATAACCAAGCCGGCTAAAAGTATAGCGCTTTTAATATTTTTTCTGAACGCAAAGTAGATCGCCCCAAATAGCAGCGACCAAATTAGAACACCAAAGAAACTGTGAGAATATGGATAAGAAATAAAATTCAGCGGCGTGAATGCCGTGTTGCCCGGTTCGATTTTTACTTTTTCAATACCGAGCAATAAAAAGATCTGCCAGAGTAAATCTATAAATTGAGAAGCTAAGAAAAGCGTACCTAAAGAAATTTTGTTGTCAATCTTTTTTGCCGCAAGCCCGGCTCCAAAATGTCCTATGAACATGATTTATTCTCCAAAAATTTATTATAGATCCGTTTGTTAGTTGCTGGAGAATGCTTCAGCTTCCGCTGTAATGAAAAGACAAAAACCACTCATTCTTTGATTTTCACGTCTTCCGTTTCACCTTTCACATCTCACCTTACTTAATCATCTTCTTTAGTTTATCAATCTCATCGCGCATATTTGCGGCGCGTTCAAATTCTAAATCTTTTGCGGCAGCAAGCATCTCTTCCGTCATCTGCTCAAGCAATTCTTTACGCTGATCGCCGGTCATATATTTGATTACCGGTTCGGCAACTTTCATAAACGCCGCTTCCTGTTTTCCATAATCTCTATTCCGTACATCTGCAATTGACGTTGACGACATTATCTCTTCAACGCTTTTGTAGATTGTGGTTGGCGTAATGTTGTGCTCTTCGTTGTATTCTTTCTGAAGTTTTCTTCGGCGTTCTGTCTCTTCAATTGTTTTCCTCATCGATTCGGTAATTTTATCCGCATACATAATTACTCTGCCGTTTACATTACGCGCGGTTCTGCCTGCTGTTTGCATAAGAGATCTTTCGCTCCGCAAGAATCCTTCTTTATCGGCATCTATAATTGCAACGAGAGAAACTTCCGGCAAGTCTAATCCTTCGCGCAATAAATTAACTCCAACAAGAACATCAAAACCGCCAATGCGTAGATCGCGGATGATCTCAACGCGTTCCAATGTAACAACTTCACTGTGGATGTACCGCACTTTTATTTTCAGTTTGTCCAGGTAGTCTGCTAAATCTTCCGCCATTTTTTTTGTTAGCGTTGTAACAAGAATGCGTTCTTTCAACACAACACGTTTACGAATCTCGCCGATCAGATCATCAATCTGTCCCGTCACCGGACGTATTTCAATTTCGGGGTCGAGCAACCCTGTTGGACGAATTACCTGCTCTACAAATGTTCCGTTGCTGCGAGTGAATTCATAATCAGCCGGAGTCGCGCTCACATAAATTACTTGATTGGTCATTGCATCAAACTCTTCGAACTTGAGCGGACGGTTATCCATCGCAGATGGTAATCGAAATCCGTATTCAACTAAAACTTCTTTACGTGAACGATCTCCGTTATACATTCCTCGTACCTGCGGAATTGTTACGTGAGATTCATCCACTATTAACAGATAATCTTTTGGAAAATAGTCGAACAGACAATAAGGGCGGGAGCCTGCCGGACGCCCGTCCATGTGGCGTGAGTAGTTTTCAATACCGGAACAGTAACCGATCTCGCGCATCATTTCAATATCAAACTTAGCGCGCTGCTCAAGCCGCTGAGCTTCAACATATTTTTCTTGCGACCAAAAATATTTTAACTGCTCGCGGAGTTCTTCTTCAATAGAAATGATTGCTTTGTTAACTTGATCTCGTGTGGTTACAAAATATTTAGCTGGATAGATTGGGATGGAATCAACTTCTTGAATTACATCCCCCGTGATGGAATCAATAATTGATAAGCGTTCAATCTCGTCTCCCCAAAATTCAATCCTCACCGCTTCTTCATACTGATATGCCGGAATAACTTCTACAACATCTCCGCGCGCACGGAACGTTCCGCGTGTAAAATCGGCATCGTTGCGTGTAAAGTAGATGTCAATCAAGTTGCGCAGAAGTTTCTTGCGTTCAACGGTCTGCCCTTTTCTCAAAAAAATTATCTGCCGGGCATATTCTTCAGGCGCGCCTATTCCATAAATGCAGCTCACACTGGCAACAATTATTACATCGTTTCTTCCCTCAATAAGTGATGTGGTTGCTTTCAAACGCAGCCGGTCAATCTCTTCGTTTACGGCAAAATCTTTTTCAATGAAAAGATCTCGCTTAACAACATACGCTTCCGGCTGATAGTAATCGTAATAGCTGATAAAGAACTCAACAGCATTGTTCGGAAAGAATGATTTGAATTCCGAGTAGAGCTGAGCGGCGAGAGTTTTATTGTGAGATATTATAAGCGTTGGGCGGTTATATTCTTTGATGATGTTGCTCATTGTGTATGTTTTACCACTGCCCGTAACGCCGAGCAACACTTGATGTTTGTCACCGCGCTTCAATCCTTCCAGCAATTCTGCAATTGCTTTCGGCTGATCTCCGGATGGTTCGTAACTTGAAACTAATTCGAATTTGTTCATTTCATTTTGCTGTGTAAAAGATTCTCATTGTGGCGTCAGTCTTTAATTTTAACTTCGTGTGCATGAAAAGAATCTCCGCTTAAGTGACCTATTAATATAATGCGGTTTGCTGCCTCAAAGCCGACAGGAAGCGTTAACTGTCCGGTAACTTTGATTTGTCTTGCAGCCCGATCCTCTACATAAAAAGTAATACCGCCTGAACCATCATTAGCAAATCCCTTCTCGGGAAGAATTTTAACTATAATTTCTTTGTTTGCGTTACTGTTGGTATCAAAGTCCGAGAACAATCCAAGTTCGTCCTTCGGGCTGAAGTATGAAAAATAAAGTAACGATATGATCGCTAAAACCAGAATGGGGAGAACCAACTTTTGAAATTTCATATAATGCCCTTTCTTTTTATTATGGCTAAAGTGTGACTGTGAATATATAAAATCGTGCTGTATCTAAACAAAAAATTCGGTGCAAATGTTTATTCAAGGCAATAGATGAAATATTTTTTATTTTGCAATGGAAGTAATTTTTCTATCGTTTGTTTTTTTTGAAAGGGTTTCAATGACAATCCAAGAGACACAAAATGAAATAGTAATAGAGTTTGAACAGTACACCGATTGGGAAGACAAATACAGACATATTATTGATTTGGGGAGACAACTACCCCCCATCGACGAACGATTCCGGACAGACAAGAACAAACTGACGGGATGCCAATCGCAAGTTTGGATTAATGCAAAATTAGACGGCGGCAAAATTATTTTTGAAGCCGATAGCGATGCGGCAATTGTGAAAGGTTTAGTTGCACTGGTTATTAAGGTTTATTCAAATCATACACCCGATGAAATTCTCTCATCTCCGCCGGAGTTTGTAAAAAAGATCGGTATTGATAATCATCTCTCCCCAACACGTAAAAACGGTTTGGGTGCTATGATGAAACAGATTCAGATGTATGCTGTGGCATTTAAGGCGTTAAGCGTGAAAGGTGAAAAGTGAAAGGTGAAACGGAAGATGAATTATTCTTTCAATACGGTGAGGAAAAATAAAGAGCTCCGTCGGTGACAAATTGTCACCAGTTGAAATTCAAATAACGAAAATGTTCCTCGTTCTCAATTCTGCATTCTCAATTCTCAATTCATTTATGCCTTCCTAAAAGTCCGCTTTCCAAACATTGATTGCATTCAAACTGAAGAGTGATATGATGAATTCCAAATTTTGATTCGAGAAGCTGCTCAATTTTCATTCGAAGTTTATCACTCTCGCTGATTTTCATATCGCTAATGTTTACATGTGCTTCGAAATGAACATCGTTCTCGCCAACCATCCAGAGATGGATATGGTGAATATCTTCCACTTCGGAAATTTTTTCAACCTCTTCTTTAATTGTATCTAGTGAAATTTCCGGCGGTGCACCTTCCATCAAAACATGAATCGCCTCGCCGAGTATATCATAACTTTCTTTTATGATGTAAAGCCCGATTAATATTGTAAGGAGGGGATCAATCCACCACGCATTCCAAACAGCAATAGCAATGCCGCCGAGAATTACAGCCACAGATGAAACTGCGTCGCTTAACAAGTGCATGTAAGACGAGCGGATATTAATGCTGTTCGCAGAATCGCGTTTTAGAAGAAAGGTTCCAATGATATTTGCGATCAATCCTATGGATGCAACAATCGTCATCATCCCGGCATCAATTTTATACGGTTCCGAAAACCGAGTGACCGATTCATAAAAAAGAAAAATATAAATGACGATAAGCACAGAGGCGTTTATAACCGCAGCAAGAATTTCTGCGCGCTTCAAACCGAATGTGTGCCGGTGAGAATTGCTCTTTCCTTTCAGCTTCAATGCGATATATGAAATGATGATTGAAACACCATCGCTGAAATTGTGAAGTGCGTCCGATATCAATGCCAGACTTCCGGAGAGTATTCCGCCGATTATTTGCACAATTGTAATTACAAAATTGAGAAGCATTGTAATTATCAATCTGCCCATAGTCGTGTTCAACATATTTTGGTGTGAATGATTGTGTGTCAACTTATTATTCAGCCTAATATTTAGTAAATTGTTTTATCACTCCACAAAAATGTGAATGAAGATAATGAAAAACAAATTCTATAACGATTTTGATTTACAACGGTTGAAGCCGAGCGCTCGCCAAAGTGATTACAGATCACCTTTCCAGATTGACCGGGATAGAATTATCCACTCTTCCGAGTTCCGGCGACTTCAAGGAAAAACACAAGTGTTCTTGCCGGGTGAATATGATTTCTACCGCACCCGTTTGACTCACTCTATCGAAGTTGCTCAAATAGGAAGAGCTATTTGCAGTTATCTTCACTCCAAAGAAAAAAAGATATTTAACGAAGAATATTTCATTGATGAAGACCTTGTTGAATCTATTTGTTTGGCACACGATTTAGGACATCCGCCATTCGGGCACGCCGGTGAGCAAACATTAAATGAGCTTATGAAAAATTACGGCGGGTTTGAAGGCAATGCACAAACGCTAAGAATGATTGCCGATATTTTTTACCGTGATGAAGATAGGCACCGTGGGATGAATCCAACGCGCGCTTTTCTTGATGGAATTTTGAAGTACAAAGCAACTTACAGGCAGTTCAAAGCTCCGGAAAATCATTTTATATATGATGAGCAGAAACAGTATATAGATTTTGTATTTGGCAAAAAGAGAACGCCTAAAGAAATATCCTCTCCACAAAAGTTGAATCAATTTCAAAGTATAGAGTGCCAGATAATGGATTGGGCAGATGATACCGCATACGCGATTAATGATTTAGTTGACAGCATCTCCGGCGGATTTATCAACATTGTAAAACTTATGAACTGGCAAGAGAAAAATTCTAATCAACATCAAAATGAAATTATCTCCGAAATGATCGGGTGGATTAAAGCAGGCAATTATAAGAAGAAATTCGGCGCTCAGATCGGCGAGTTTGTGCGGTCGTGTAGTATTAAAGAACGCAAGACGTTTATGGACAAAACCACCAACCGTTACAAATATTCTTTGGTTGTAGAAAAAGAAATTCTTGAGCGGGCAAATCTTTACAAGAAGATTTCGGTGGATTTGGTTTTCCGTTCTTCTCAATTACACCAGATGGAATTCAAAGGAAACAGTATGATCAAAAATCTGTTCGAACTGTTTTTTGATAATTACGTTCACTCGGTAAAAAACACAAAATTGTTGCCGGACTTTAACGATCAACTTATCCGCAGAGAGAAAAATACTAAAGTTCGCGCGCGAATGGTGTGCGATAATTTATCCGGTGCAACCGATTCATACGCTATGAGAATGTACCGCCGCTTATTCGATCCGGAGTACAGTTCGCTTGCAGATTTGGTTTGATATCTAATGTAAACAGTAAACGTTTTTGTAGTGATGTGTGTTTTACTTCAACGCGGTTAAAACTTCCTCAACACTTTTTAAATCTTCATAGAAGGATAGAAGCTTATTCAATGTTTCGTCCACAACCGCATCCGGACAGGAAGCGCCGCTTGTTAAAGCTACTGTGATAGAATCCTTATGAGGCAGAAAATTTTCGATTGTAATTTCTCTCCTCGAATGAATATCAAAACGGCTAATTAATTTTTCTGAAATGATTTTTTCAGAGCCGGCAATAAAATAGGTAGTGAATTTTCCTTCAAGCAGTTCTACAAGGTGAGTTGTGTTTGAACTGTTGTATCCGCCTATTACAATTGCAAGATCCGCGTCGTGTTCCAGCAATCCGATTGTTGCACTTTGATTATCGTTAGTGGCGTAACATAGTGTGTCGCGCGTATCGGCAAAATGTTCTTTTATATTTTCGGTGCCGAATTTTTTTATCATTGCGTCTCGCAAGAGATCGGCAATTATTTGTGTTTCTGTTGCAAGCATTGTTGTCTGGTTTACAACTCCAACACGCAGCAGATCTTTTGCGATATCGAATTCGTGTGAATACTTTCCGGCAAAAAAATTATAGAACTCTTCTTTGGCGATATCTCCAAGAATAAATTTCGAAAGATATTCTGCCTCTTTAATGTCGCGTACAATAATCGATTTAGCGTTCCGAGTGCTGTGAGAAAATGTAGCCCGGGTTTCCTCATGTTTAGCTTTGCCGTGAATAACTACGGTATAATTTTCCTTCCCTAAAACTTCAGCGCGAGTCCACACTTTTTCTACAAACGGGCAGGTCGTGTTATATCTAAATGCATCAACGCCTTTTTCTTTTAGCAGTTGTTCAATTTCAAGAGTTGTTCCGAATGCGGGGATTATCACTACATCATCAGAATTGATTGCATCCCAACCAATTAACTGATTACCATACGTATCCATTATAAATTGAATGCCACGGCTCTGCAGGTCAAGATTCACCATTGGATTGTGAATCATTTCACTCAAGAGAAAAATTCTTTTACCGGGATTTTCTTCTACTGTTTTGTAAGCGATCTCGATCGCGTTTTCAACACCATAGCAAAAACCGAAATGTCGCGCAATTAAAAATTTTATAGGACCAAAATTCAATTCGGTGGGCGAAAAATCTTTTTTACGCGGATCTTCTAATTTGCGAAGCTCTTTCAGTCTTGAGATAATTGAGCTTCGGTAATATTCGGGTATATCAAAATTTTTCATTAGCCCGTTCCAAAATCCAGCACAATTGTGGTAGTATTCTGCAATCGTAATTAATCGAAAGCATCAGTTCATTTTCGATTTAATCTGCTTCTCAAGAAAATCAACTTGCGAAACGAATGAATCCCAATTTTTATCTGTACGCCCCACTTCGCGGCATTTATCCAAAGCCATAAAAGCATCTTTAAATTTATTTTTCTTGAATAAAACTTTTGCCTTCACAAAGTATGGAGTATAGTTCGGTCCGAAAGAAATTGCCTTATCTGTCCATTGAAGCGCTTCGTCTAAAAACACATTATTATCGTAAGCAAAACTTGCGCCCTCAGTATAATTTTGCCATCGGTCAGGATTCGCCGCAATCGCCTCTTTAATTTTAACATACGCTTGTCCTGTCATGTCAACATCTATTTTGAAAGAGACTTGTAAATATTCCCAATTCAAAACAAGATCTGTTGAAGCATCAGTAAGATTCGAAAATGAAAATTGAAGCTGCTCTGTATAACTTCCTTTAGAGGGTTTTATATTGAAGCGAAGCAGATCGTCTTCTTGTTTGTAGTTGAACGCGCCAAATTGTTTATCGGTTTTGTTTAGGATTATTGTCCATTCATTTTCAGTGGGAATTGTAAAAAGTGAATAACGTCCCGCAGGAACTTTGTTCCCTTCAACCGTAACATCCGTTGTGAATTGAACAGTAGTCGCTTCATTCGCGCCGGTTCTCCAAACTTTATTGTAAGGAACAAGTCCGCCCCAAATTACTCTCTCTCTAACAGCAGGGCGGCAATAATTAACGGTTATTGTGGTATAACCAACCATTTCTGATATGGATGCATTTGGGCTTACACGTGGAAGATCCACCTGCGCGCTAACTGTTGTTGAAAACGAGCTTAAAACCAGCAAGACTAATATTTGCTTCTTCATTTTATCCTCTATTTTGATTTATATCCTAAACAAATATTGCAGCGGTAGAAGTTTCATATCGGATGGAATAGTTTCACTGCACTATTAAAGATAAAAAGATGTGACTTGGGATTCCAGAGATTAAAACAGATAAACATTCCCAATCTTTATTTCGATGGTATCTTGTTATATTGGATTTCAGCTCGAACCATTTGTTTCCGTAAATAGCGGGGTGAAGAAGATCAAATCGTTTTATAAAAATATTAAACGGAACTTCTGCTAAAAGTTCAACGGGTTGCAGAAACGCTTTTGAAAGGTTCATCGCGGAATCAAAAATCAAAGTAACCTCAATATCTTGGAAACTATTTTAAGAAAGCCATACTATAAATAGCAATAATTCTGATTCACAAAGAATTGAAGGAGCCTTATGAAAAAATTTAATTCACCACTTTCCAAATTATTTACATGGAAAAACATAAAATATGCCGCGAAGGAATATGGAAAACTTGTAATAATACTTTTCATTGTTACTTCGTCGATCATTCAAAGCTCACGCGTTCCCACTCCATCCATGGAGAGAACAATTATGACAGGCGACTTTTTAATGGTTAATAAACTCGCATACGATTTAACAACGCCTCGAAATATTCCATTTACAGACATTGATCTTCCATTTACTCAAATTTTTAATTGGGGCGACCCTGATCGTGGAGATATTGTTGTGTTTGAATTCCCGGGAAACAGAGATGAAATTAAGAATACGAAAATTGATAACTATGTTAAACGATGTGTTGCAGTATCCGGCGATACACTCGAAGTGCGAAATAAAATTTTATATGTCAATGGCAAAGAAGCGCCTATCCCCATACATGTTCAATATGCCAGAGACTATCTTTTGCCAAAAGATTATTTAGATACAGAAGTATTTCCGAAAAACTCTTTATGGAATTCCGATAATTACGGACCGCTTGTGATTCCGAAGGGGGGAGATATTATCAAACTATCAAAAGCAAATATCGAAGAATGGAAAACTTTTATCGGTCGGGAATACGGAAAAGATGTTGTAGAAATTAAGAACAATAAAATTTATGTTGATGGAAAAGAGACAAAAGAATATAAAGTACGAGACGATTATTGTTTTATGATGGGAGATAATCGCGACAACAGTCTTGACAGCCGTTACTGGGGATTTGTACCAAGGCGTAACGTGATAGGAACGCCGATGTTTGTGTATTGGTCTTGGAACAGCGACATACCGTTTTCCGATTTTTTCAATTTACTTGCGTCAGTCCGTCTTGATAGAATAGGAAAAATTGTGAATTAGGTTTTTGCGTATGGTCCCAGAAATCGTTTTCCGTTAAGATGCACTAAGTGAGTTGGGTTGTCGGCTACCCAAATTTCCGTTTCCCATGCAATTTTTTCTAAATACTTTATCATGGTTTTTTTGTCCTGAAAGGTAGTTATAAACACTAATCCCGCTTTACTTTTACCAAACAACTCATCTAGTTCTATCTTACGCTTTGAGTCTATGGGACCATGGCTAGTAACTGCTTCAATTAAAAGCAACCAGTTTTTTTCTTTATAGTGAATTATTAAGTCCGGCATCTTTCCGTGATAATCTTTGATTCTAACTCCAACTGCGGCTAAGGCTTTTTGATCAAAATGTGCCCATTTTGCTTTAGCATCCCCAACATAAATCAGTTTTCCTTTTGGAGTAAAGTATGCACAAAATTCTTTTATAACCTTTTCTATTAACTTATTTTGACCACCGCTAGACAAATATATTTCAACTTCTTCAGCAATCCGTATTGAAATCTTTTCTAATTCTCTTTTCTGTTCATAAATGGATATTGGTGTTTTAACACTAGACAAATATCCCTTGAGTTTTGTGCTCCATGATTTTGAGTTAAACGATTTTAGCAACTCAAGCGTCTTGTTTTCAATTTCGTAAACATAATTGGGGCTATTTGTTGCTCTTGACTCATCTGGATTAGGAACAACTATTCCGGCTTGGACAAATTGATGAATTGTCTGGCGTCTTATGCTTTCGCGGGAATTGGGGGCATATTCTCTTTGATAGTTTTCTTTAATAAAATTCATTATCGAAGTGATTCCAATTAAAACCGATTTACTTTTCGCCCATGAATCTCCTGGTTTTAAATTAACAAGTGAAAGAAGGGTAAGAGCAGAGCGATCGTTTTGTTGATCTTTTGGTAGTCCAATTTGTTTTAGAATTGAAAGCGTCTCTTCAATTTTCTTTTTGATCGGAATAGGATTTTCTTTTGTTGTCATATTAAACAGTTCCTTTTCAATTAAAGAATCTATTTCGTCTTGATCTGGAATACTTTCGTAATAACCCCCGATCCGAATTAGCTGATCTAAATCTGGGATCGGGATATATCTTAAATCCTCAGCATTGACCTGTGTGTGCCCATTAAACAACCTAAAATATTGATCAACAAGAGATGAGTTTAGATAAATTGTTAGACCCATAGCAACCTCGCGTTTGAGCGGGGTATTATTCATGTGAAAATAATTTATATGATTTTCAATCCCTATCACATCAAAATTGTATTTACTCGCATCATAAAATGCTGCAACAATCCGTTTTTTTTCTTCTTTTGAGCTAAAACGTTTGCAGAAAGTATAATTACCCGATTTAACTAATAATTCTTTTGTTTTGTTATTTATACATATTGCTTCATTTTTCTTTTGCGAATATCTTGGCCAAACTATCTTTCCATCAGAAAAATGAAACGGATAAAAAAGTGCTGTAGCATTGGCGGTAGTATTATTTGTTAATTGCTCGGATACTCTAAAATCAACCACCTTTCCTGTTGAAACACTTATCTCAATATCACTTAGCTTGTTGGGAATTGTAGATATTTTTTCTAAAATTTTAATTGAGTATTCGTTTGTTATTATGTGAACTATTTTGTTTTCATCTGTCGGTATGATCACTAAATCATGGCTTACGTTTATTGTTTGATTTGAATCGTCTTCGGGCGCTTCGCTTGTTGTTACTGTAACCATATTTTCGAGCGGCCTTTGGGGAGAGACAACAAAAAGCATGTTTTCTTGTAAAACACCATCCTCGTCAAAAGCTTTATCTCTTCTCGTATAAGTGTGAATCTTATGGAAGAAGAGTTTACTAAAAAATGAAAGGCGAAATCTTTTATAGTAGCTGCCGTTACAAAAACTTCTTGGGGTTATTCCAATGATTTGACCTGTTGGGCTAAGCAAATAACTTGATAATAAAAGAAAAGCGGTATAAGCATTGGTCGTTCCTTCTCCAATTAAATTTAATATCTTCCTGTATAACGATGTATTTCTGATTTTTTTATATGGCGGATTTTGAATTATTATATCAAATAGACCCAACTTTGTATTCTTTGCAAAGAAGAAATTGCTTTGCTTACCGTTTTGAATCTCTTCATAGACCAATTCAAAAAAATCTCGATTTATAATCTCATAACTGAACTGAACATTATTCTTGTAGCAGTAATTCTTGCACTCATCTAATGTAGTTCTTAAGAATTGGTTTAGAGCACCGTCAATTTCAACAGCTATCAGCTCTATGCTTTTTATACCGACTCCTATACTTAAAACGTGGTTCACTAACGATGCAGAAAGAATCCCTGTTCCGGCACCAGGTTCTAATATCCGAATTTTTTCTTTTTCAATTGGCAAAACCATAGAAGATAGTAGGGTAGATACGGCAATGGGTGTAAAAAACTGTGCGTTTTTTCTTCTGTTTACTAACAAACTCGATTTAATATACTGCGACCTAATAAGCTCGACTTTTTCTAACATATTATCGTCGGATCGTAACAATTCTCTCTTCAACTGTTTGGAAGTAAAATTAG
Organism: uncultured Melioribacter sp.; assembly: GCA_964449775.1. Taxonomy (GTDB): domain Bacteria; phylum Bacteroidota; class Ignavibacteria; order Ignavibacteriales; family Melioribacteraceae; genus Fen-1258. The sequence goes on from CAYVBQ010000047.1 coordinate 18,433, forward strand.
ACAAAACTTTTCTTGTACGCCAAAATTATTCATAATCTATTCCCGCATAATCATTAATCTATTTTGATGATTCAGGTTCATCCCCAAAAAATTCCTTTTTCTTGCCCTGAGTTACTGCCCACCGGTGAATCCACGAGATGCCTCCCGCACCAATAAATGTATCTTTCAATTTGAAAGATTCGTCAAGGAAAAAAACATCTCTCACTAAAACGCAAAGTCGCAAGTTTATTTTGAGGTATATAAAATTTTTCCGCCAACAATTGTATAAAGCACTTTTGTCTTTTGAATATCGTCATCTGAACATTTCAATAAGTCTTTTGATAGAACAACAAGATCGGCAAGTTTTCCAACTTTAATAGATCCTTTTATGTTCTCTTCAAACGTTGCGTACGCACCATTGATCGTGTATGATTTAAGCGCTTCGAGGCGCGACATTTTTTGATCGCCAGAAAAAACTTTTCCATCAGCGTCTTTTCTTGTAACTGCGGAATAAAAACATTTAACCGGATCAACATCTTCGACCGGTGCGTCGGTTCCGTTACAAATTGTTGCGCCGCTGTCCATCAACTTCTTCCAAACATAGGCTCCCTCTTCTGCGCGTTGCGCACCTAATCTTACGGGAACAAATGTTGCGTCACTTGTACAGTGAACTGATTGCATTGCGGCAATCACTCCTAACTTGGCAAAGCGTGGAATATCTTGTGGCGACAAATGCTGTGCGTGTTCTATGCACCAGCGCAATTCTTTTTTGTTTGGATGTTTTTTAAATACTTCTTCATAGATGTTCAACACTTCTCTATTTCCACGATCGCCAATTGCGTGAATGCGCATTTGAAAACCATTGGCGATTGCTAACTCGGAAATATTTTTCAACTCGCCTATTGATGTAACATTTGAGCCGACATGATCTGGTAAATCAGAGTACGGTTCTAACAACCATGCGCCGCGTGAACCGAGAGCGCCATCAATATATTGCTTGATTGATCGAACTGTAAAAAAATTATTTGCATAGCCGATCATTAAATAATCTTTCAGTTTCTTTTTCATATTTGCCAAGGAATCTCCAACCATCACATTTAAGCGTACAGAAAATTTATTCGAATCGGCAAGCTGTTTCATCAAATCAATTATCTCAAAAGTTTCTCCTGCGTCGCTGAAAGATGTAATGCCTTTCTTCAAACATTCTTCGGAAGCCAGTTGAATCTGTCTTAAGTAGTCTGCTCTAATTTGCTCTGGTGTACGCTTGGCAAGATATTCATCATAGAATTTTCTAATCAAATTCTCACCATTCTCTTCAAAGACGCCTATCGCTCTTCCAAGAGAATCGCGTACAATTGTTCCGCCTATTGGATTGACGGTTATTCTATTCACTCCACAAATTTGCATTGCTTTTGCATTCACGAATATGGCGTGACCGCTTGCATGTGTAAGCATAACGGGATTATTCGGCGAGGCTTTGCTTAGTTCGTTATGTACCGGATAACCATTTACGTTTGGATTTGGTCTCGGATTGAATTTCTCTTGATGCCACCCTCTTCCAATTATCCACTCTCCCGGTTTTGAATGCCCTGTTGCCTTTGCTACAATTGTAATGACTTCGTCCCAATTTTTTGCTTCTCGCAAGTCCAAAATCTGTTTTGAATTGCCGAGACCAAGAAAGTGTGCGTGACTTTCGTTGAAGCCTGGCATTACAAATTTTCCCTTGAGATCAATCACTTGGGTAGTTTTATCAAGATAATTTTCTATCTCCTTTGTTGAGCCGACCGCAATAATTTTTCCTTCTTTAATTGCCACAGCTTCTGCTGCCGGGTTCATATCATCTATTGTTGCAATCACTCCATTAATTAAAACTATATCCGCTGGATTTTTCACTTCTTTTTCTCCACAACCATGAATTAACAAAAGAATTAGAAAAGACACTACCTTAAGTAAAATGTTTTTCGAAACCATATTTCCCTCAATGTTAATTTATTAGGCTCTTCTCCCTTTCGAGTGGGTAAATTATAGCAAAATGTAACGGACATTA
>CAYVBQ010000048.1:0-19886 GCA_964449775.1 uncultured Melioribacter sp.
AAATAATGTCCGTTACATTTTGCTATAATTTACCCACTCGAAAGGGAGAAGAGCCCTTTTACAAGGTTCATCATTGGAAATATTGCCAACACTTCAAAGTGATAAGTTTAATTTTGTCTTAACATCACCACCATATTGTAATAGATACGATTATACTCGAACTTATGCCTTAGAGCTAATCTTTCTTAATGAAAATGATGAGGATGTAAAAAACTTACGTCAAACAATGTTGACTTGCACTGTTGAGAATAAAGAAAAAATAGATTACTTGAAGGAATTATATGCCGATTTAGATAGACTTTCCGATTTCAATTTCATTAATAATTTATACTTTTCTCATCCAGCGATGCGTGAAATAAATGATACACTTGCACACCTAAATGAGCAAGGCAATCTTAACAATTCAAATATTCCGAGAATGGTGAAGAACTATTTTTATGAGATGCTTTTTATTATTTATGAACTTTATCGGTTATTAAAAAAGGGTGGTATTGTTACAATGGTTAATGATAATGTCCGTTATGGTGGCGAAGAAATTCCAGTTGATCTTGTTTTATCAGATTTTGCCGAGAAAGTCGGCTTCAAAATCAAAAAAATTTGGACTTTACCTATTGGTAAAGGAAATAGCAGTCAACAAATGGGAGAACACGGTCGTTCTGAACTCCGAAAATGTGTCTATATCTGGGAGAAATAATATGCCGTATAATGAACACATTAAAAAATCTTATGATTAATTGTTTATCTTTGAGTAAGAATTCACAAATAATAGGTTGAAACGATGCCTCAAGCATTACTTAATAATTCTTACAAAATTGATATTGGTTACAAGAAAACCTGTGAATGTACTGGAACAAATATTAATTGTCTCACAGCAAAGGATTGGCTCAAATGTCAGCTTGGTGTTTGGCAATTCACTTATGAAAAGAGAGATGTTCGAGATAAAGAATTGCATCCTGCGACATTCCCAATTTCTCTTGCGAAAAAAATTATAGAATTATTTACACACCAAGGTGAACTTGTTTTAGACCCTTTTGTTGGAAGTGGAACAACTTTACTCGCTGCTCAAGATGTTAATAGAAACGCTGTTGGTTTTGATTTATTACCAAAATATGTTGACTTGTGCGAGTCGAGACTGAATGAAAATCATATGTTTAATAATTCTAAACAAAGTGCCATTCAAGATGATGCACGAAATATTAGCAAATACTTTGACGAAGAAACTATAAGTCTGATTTGGACTTCACCACCTTATGCTAATCTTCTGAACAGAAAGCGTCAAAACAAATCACGACGAGACCGTAATAACAATCAACTAAATAAAGTTGAGCAATACTCTCAAGATGATAGAGACCTTGGAACTTATGATCTCGAAAAATACACGGAAACAATGGGCGATATTTATGAATCATTATTGCCGCTTCTAAAAGAAAAAGGTCATTGTGTTATAAATGTTCCCGATTTTTGGTGGGAAAACCAAAGAATTACAATTCACGTATCGCTAATTCAAGAACTTCGCAAAAGAGGTTATGAACTTAGGAACACAATTATTTGGGACAGAACTAATATTGTTAATAATATTGGAATATTCGGTTGGCCCAGTAACTACATAACAATGGGGACTACTTTTGAATATCTTTTAGACTTCTGGAAACCTCCAAAACAATAAGGATTCTTCTTGATGAAAATACTCACTAAAGAACAACTCATTAACGAATTACGAAAAATTAAAAACTCCGGTTGGATTCAAAACGCAAGGCACGGAAATGTCGGTGGTATTGGAAACACTTTAGAAGATTTATTAGGAATAGAAGAAAACAATCTTCCAATTCCAAATGCAACTGAATGGGAATTGAAAGCTCAACGTGCTAATACATCTTCACTCACAACATTATTTCATATGGAACCATCTCCCAGAGCATTAAGATTTGTTCCGCAAATATTATTACTAAAATATGGATGGAAACACGAAGAAGCTGGAACAAAATATCCAGAAAATGAAATGAGTTTTCGGCAAACAATTTCTGGTAAAGGAAGAAGTGATCGCGGTTTTATGGTTGTAATAAACAGAAAAGAAAAAAAGGTTCTAATTTCTTTTGACGTTAAATCTGTTTCTGACCGACATTCTTCTTGGTTAAAAAATGTTGAACAACGTATCAATCTTGAAGAACTAAGTCCTCAACCGTATTGGGGCTTCGACGATTTATTCCACAAAGCCGGAACAAAACTTATTAATTGTTTTTATGTTCAAGCTGAAGTTAAGAAAGAGGAAGGCATTGAGTATTTTATGTATGATAAAATCTTGATGCTACAAAAATTCAGCATTGATAAATTTGTTATTGCATTAGAGAACAATGATGTGTTTGTAGATTTCGATGCAAGAACTGGTCATAATCACGGGACTAAGTTTCGACTAAAACAAAATAGATTGCCTGATTTATACGAGATTGTAACGGAAATTTAAAAGCCAGCTAACCCGCCGTTCAACACGGATTGCGTTTTTCAGTGCGGCACTTGTGTAATTATAAAATTGTGTTACAAAATTCTCGTTGTGGTTCTTACCTAGGTAGGTAAACTCGGGCGTCACTTATAGACAATAAGCGGATCATGAATGCGGAGACATCAATGAGAATAAAGCTAACTAGTGTAATGGTGGACAATCAGGACAAAGCCCTTAAATTTTATACGGAGATTTTGGGTTTTGTAAAAAAAACCGAGATACCGTTAGGGGAGGCTAAATGGTTAACAGTCGTCTCGCCCCAAGGTACGGATGATATTGAGTTGCTTCTTGAGCCAAACAGCAATCCGGCAACCAAGACATACCAAGAAGCTCTTTTTAAGCAAGGGATTCCTTTAACCGCATTCGCAGTTGATGATATTCAAAAAGAGTATGATAGATTGACAACGCTGGGTGTAGTGTTTACTATGCTGCCGACAATAGCGGGATCGGTAACCATCGCAGTATTTGAGGATACTTGCGGTAACCTCCTACAGATATATCAAGTATAACGTAATAGTCATTTATGCTTAGCTACTTAATCTTTGGTTTCACATACGCATTTGCGGCAGCTGTACAGCCGGGACCATTTCTTACATACCTCATATCGCAAACATTAAGTAAGGGATGGCGGCATACACTTCCCGCCTGCTTCGCACCGCTATTTAGCGACGGTCCAATAATAATTTTAGTTCTTTTTCTGTTGAGCCAGATTCCACTGTGGTTGGTTCGGTTTCTGTATTTCGGCGGTGCGCTATTTCTATTTTATCTGGCATTCGGTTCTTATAAGTCGCGGAAAAACTTTAACACTAATATACCTACGAATGTTAAAACCGGAAAGCAGACTTTGCTGAAAGCCACATTCGTAAATATATTAAACCCCGCTCCCTATCTCGGATGGAGTTTGGTAATGGGTCCTCTATTTCTTAAAGGCTATCATGAATCTCCAATTAATGGAATTGCGCTGCTTGTGAGTTTTTATGTTACACTTATTCTTTGTTTAGCCGGAATAATTTTTCTGTTTGCGTTCTCACGTAATTTGGGACCACGTGTTAACAAATTTACAATTGGACTTTCCGTGATAGCTCTGGCATGTTTTGGTGTTTACCAGTTGTGGATGGGAATAATTTCGTAATAGATCAAAGTCTATTCAAATAATCAATCATCAATCTCACACCAAAACTGGTATCAAAATTTATAGTGTTGTTTATAGAATCATTTTGCATCTATCTGCGCCGCGTTTTGTATGAATAAGGTTTTTCTTTTACTTCAAAACCAACTTTTCTTTTTGGCTTTTCTTCATGTGCTAATAACTGATTTATCGCTTCAAAGATTGCCGCTATGTTTTCATCGTGAGTTTCTATTTTCAGTTCCAATTCTTTCAGTTTTTGTGCAAGTTCTTTGTGAGTGGAAATAATTTCCCGCAGTTTAACAAACGCTCTCATAATCTGAATGTTTACTTGAACCGCACGTTCGCTTCTTAGTACAGAAGACAGCATAGCAACACCTTGTTCAGTAAATGCATAAGGCAGCTTTCGTGTTCCGCCCCAACTTGATATTCCATTTTGGAATATCAAGTTGCTGAATTCCTCTTTTGATAGCTGAAACATAAAATCATTTGGAAATCTGTCTATGTTGCGCTTTATGGCTTTATTCAAGTTGAAGGTCTCAACTCCATAAAGCACAGCTAAATCTTTGTCCAGTAAAACTTTTTGCCCTCTTATAAGCAATATCTTACTTTCAATTAGTTCTACCGGTATCATTTGCTGTTTCATATTTTCCCTCAAGTTTTATTCTAAAACATTGAAGATATATTCAGATTAAAAAAAAATTTTTCTAATCAGAGCGATAAGAGATAATCGATCATCAATCTCACACCAAAACCGGTATCAAATTTTTCAGTATAATTATTGGATTTATGTTTTATAGCTGGTCCGGCAATATCAATATGCGCCCAAGGAATTTTTTCATCAACAAAATGTTCTAAGAATTTTCCCGCAGTTATTGCTCCTCCCCAACGCGAACCAAGATTGCTTACATCGGCAATATCACTCTTTATCATTTCATTGTAGTCATTCCAGAATGGTAATCGCCACAATCGCTCGAATGATTGTTTACCGGACTTTAACAAATCATCGGCTAAACGATCATTTATAGTAAATAATCCGGCAGCGATGTCACCCAGAGCAACAACAACTGCACCGGTTAAAGTTGCAAAATCAATTATCTCATCCGGCTTTTGTTGGGACGCATAATGGAGCGCATCGGCAAGTACAATTCTGCCTTCGGCATCGGTATCTTTCACCTCAATTGATTTACCGGAGGATGCAATTACCACATCTCCCGGTTTGTAGGAAGAACCGCCAATCATATTTTCTACAGCAGGAACAACACCAATTAATTCAACCGGCAATTGCATCATAGCAGCAGCTTTGATAATTCCTATCACAGCCCCTCCACCTGCCATATCAGCTTTCATTTCGAGCATCGCAGCAGTTGGTTTTATTGAGAGTCCACCCGAATCATAACAGACACCTTTACCAACGAGCACAATTTTTTTCTTCGCTTTACCTATTGGCTTGTAATGTATTGTGATCAAGCAAGGAGGATTATTACTGGCTCCGCCAACAGCAAGAATGGCGTTCATATTTCTTTTTTTCAATTCGGCTTTGTTGAAAACTGTAACCTTAACACCGAGTTTGGTAAGTTCTTTTTTTGTTCGGTTTGCAAGTTCAGCAGGAGTAAGTGTGATTGCCGGTTCGTTGACAAGATCGCGTGCAAAGAAAACCGCACTCATTAATTTGTTTGAATTCTCAATTGCAGTCTTCAGAATTTTTTGATCCGTATAGTGAATCAAGAAAGAAAGCTCTTCCGGTTTCTGTTTGTCTGATTTGTAATTATCAAAAGTGTAATTGCCAAGATGAATTCCCTCTAACATAGTCTGCAAGAATTTCAATTCGGTTTCAAAGTGATTTTTAAAATCACCAAACGATGGAACAACTACATGAACTGTCTTAATATTCTTTTTCTTAAAAGAAGGAATCAAACCGGCAAAATAATTTCTGAAGAAGTCCACTGAGAAATCTTTATCTAGCTTGATTTTTTTTACATGAATAACCGATGGTTCATCAGTCTGACTATAATATTCGAGCTCGTTCGATTTTTTATCGAGGAAATTTTTCTTCTGGATTTTTCCTAATGGAAAATTAAGTGATAAGAAGAACTCATCAACCACTCTCTCCAGTTTTTCACTATCAACAAAAAACTTAACCAGTGCAGAATCGGGTTTGAAAATCAATTCATCTTTTGCTGAGTTTATATTCAAATTGAAGTGCATGGTCTCCTCTTTCTAAGAATTATAGATAACGTTGTGCTGCCAATATTATATTTTCTTTAACTTCATCAATAGTTGTATGAAAAAGCCGGATACCTGAAGCGTTTGTATGTCCGCCGCCTTCAAATTCTTTAGCTAATTTACTAACCGGGATCTCTCCTTTGGAACGGAAACTAATTTTTATTCCATCTTTCAATTCGTAGAACAAAATTCCGATCTTAATGCCTTGGATGGTTAAACAATAATTTACAAAACCATCTATATCAGCTTCCGTCGCGCCGGTTTGTTCCAGCTGTTCACGTTTTACGATCATATAAGCGATTTGCCGGGTCGAATCGAGCTGCATTGTGCTTAGCGCGTAACCGAGCAGTTTAACACGCCCAAATTTGAATTGATCATAAATCTTATCGTAAACTTCAGTCGGGTTTACACCTTTTTCTAATAGCTCAGCCATAATTCGGTGTATTCGAGGCGAAGTACGGTCGAATCTAAAAGAACCTGTATCAGTCATTATTCCTGCATAGAGTTGAAGAGCAATTGAATTATCGAGCTCAACAATTTTTGTCTCGTCAATAAAATCATAAATGATTTCTGAAGTGGCGGAGTATTCAATTCCGCCGAAGACATGATCAAATACATTTTCGGTATCCTGATGATGATCTATACAGACCTTCACACCTTTGAAACCGCGAAAAGCTTTTTCTATTTTAACGATACGATTGGCTTGGTTCAGATCAAGAAGAATGAAAACTTCCGATTCATCAAAAATTTTTGCGTGAATAGTCTCATCATATTTCTCAAGTACATTTTTTTCATCAAGGAATTCCAGATTGTATGGAGTTGAGCTGTGGTTAATAACTCTTACTTTCTTCCCGAGTTTTTTAAGGATTAGATAGAAAGCCAGTTCACTTCCAAGAGCATCAGCGTCCGGGTTAACATGTGTTGAAAGCAGAAACGAATTGTGTTCATCAATTATTTTTTTAAGCGAAGAAAAATCCGTCATAAATATTATACCTCACAAATAAAATGGGCGAAGAAAACTTCGCCCAGATTTAATAATCCAGATTCAAGAATCCGGTATCAAGAATTTAGTTGACTTCCCATGTATTCCCGTTAAAGAGAAGATTCTCAAGATTACCTACGCCTTTCTTTTCGGTAATATGTGCAATCTGTCTTTCAACGCCTTCATCGTATGTAGGTTTTAATTCCTGTCTAATAACTCCAAACGGTGAAGGTAGCGCCGGATCGTCGGCAAGATGAGCAAGAATGAATGCACGCGCGTAACTTGCATCTTTTTCATCATGAACCCAAACATCATTAATGGAATTAGCACTATCATTAAGATCAATGATGGTAGGTTTAAAACCATCCAACTTAATCCCCTTCTTGTTTTCTTTTCCGAACAACATTGGTTCACCATGTTTCAACATCAACATTTTTTCTGCTTTATTGGCTTTATCTGTGATCGGATCGAATACACCGTCATTGAAGATTACACAGTTCTGAAGAATTTCTACGAATGCAGTGCCTTTATGTTCAGCTGCACGTTTAATGATCTCTTGCATATGTTTAGCTTCAGAATCTGCTGTGCGGGCAACAAATGAAGCACCGGCACCGAGAGCTAAACTAAGAGGATTGAAAGGGTAATCAACACTGCCGTAAGGTGAAGTTTTAGTTATCAAACCCTTGGCAGAAGTGGGAGAGTATTGACCTTTAGTCAATCCATAAATCTCGTTGTTGAAAAGAAGAATTTTAATATCAACATTCTTTCTGCAAGTGTGAATAAAATGATTTCCACCGATACTCATTAAATCGCCATCGCCGGTAGCAACCCAAACAGAAAGATCGGGGCGTGCAACTTTAACACCCGTAGCAATTGCAGTAGCTCTTCCATGTATTGAATGAAAACCATATGTGTTCATGTAATAAGTGAAACGGCTTGAACATCCGATACCGGAGATCCAAACAATTTTTTCTTTAGGAACATTTATCTCCGGGAATGATCTCTGCACTTGAGCGAGAATAGAATAATCACCGCATCCCGGGCACCATCTAACATCTTGTCCCGATGAAAAATCTTTTGCGGTTAATTTAACGGGAGCAGTATCTATATTATTTGCCATTTTTTCCTCCAAGGATTTCTACTATCTGATTTTCGATGTCGCTGGATCTGAACGGTAACCCTCTCACAAGATTGTACTGAAGGACATCAATAAGAAATTCACTTCGAATTATTTTAGAAAGCTGCCCGAGATTGATCTCCGGAATCAGAATCTTTTTGAACCTGCTAAGAACTTCCTTAGTATTTTTAGGCATAGGATGAATGTATTTCAGATGTGCTTGAGAAACTTTTAGTCCTTTGTGTGTTACTTTATCAACAGCCTCTTTAATAGCTCCATAAGTCCCACCCCAACCAAGAACTAAAAGTTCACCCTCAGCATCACCTTGAACTGCTAAGTCTGGAATATCATTTTTTACGTTTTGTATTTTCTGTTCCCTCAGCTTAACCATAAAATCATGATTTGAAGGATCATAGTTTACGTTTCCGGTAATGTTTGCTTTTTCGAGTCCGCCTATTCTATGTTCAAGTCCGGGCGTGCCGGGTCTTGCCCAAGGTCTAGCAAGATTTTCATCTCTTGAGTATGGTGCAAAGCCTTCAATCTCGGTTGCAAACTTAACAGGAATTTCAGCAATTTCATCTGCATGTGGAATTCTCCAAGGTTCGGATCCGTTACCTATGTAACCATCGGTTAGAAGCATAACAGGAGTCATATACTTGACGGCAATTCTGGAAGCTTCAATTGCCATATAGAAACAATCGCTTGGAGTAGCTGCGGCTAAAACAGGAATTGGCGCTTCGCCGTTTCTTCCATAAACAGCTTGTAATAGATCGGCTTGTTCTGTTTTTGTTGGTAAGCCTGTACTTGGACCGCCTCTTTGAACATTCACAATCACTAAAGGTAATTCGGTCATCACTCCCAGACCAATAGCTTCACTCTTAAGAGCAACACCGGGACCGCTTGTTGTTGTGATAGCGAGAGACCCACTGAATGCAGCACCGATTGCTGAAGTGATTCCGGCAATCTCATCTTCGGCTTGAAATGTTTTAACACCAAAATTCTTAAAACTGGCTAAGTACTGAAGAATATCCGTAGCTGGTGTAATTGGATATGAACCCAAGAACAAAGGCAATCCGCTTTTTATTGAAGCTGTTACAAAACCAAGAGCAGTAGCTTCATTACCGGAAATATTTCTGTATGTACCTTTCTTTAATTTGGCAGGTTCAACTATATAACGATTTTCAAAAATTTCTGTCGTATCTCCGAAATAATACCCGGTCTTTAAAACTATTTCATTTGCGTTAAGAATCTCAGGATTATCCTTGAATTTTGATGTTAACCAATTTATTGTAGAGTCAAGCGGTCTATTGTATAACCAATACATCAAACCGAGAGCGAAAAAGTTTTTACATCTATTGATTTCTTTAATACTCAAGCCGCTATCTTTCAATGCCTCAGAAGTGAGTGTAGTTATTGGAACCGGGTAAACCTTATAACCCGCTAATGAATCATCTTCCAAAGGATTCCTATCGTAATTAGCCAACTTCAAATTTTTAGCGTCGAAAGAATCGGTATTGACGATAATTATACCATCCCGTTTTAAGTCCACTAAATTTTTTCTTAACGCTGCAGGGTTCATAGCGACTAACACGTCGGGTGTGTCGCCGGGTGTATGAATATCACTTGAACTGAAGTGAACCTGAAAACCGCTGACTCCATAAAGTGTACCGGCAGGTGCCCGGATTTCTGCTGGGTAATCGGGTAGTGTGCCAAGGTCATTGCCCATCAATGCAGTTGTATCACTGAACTGAGATCCGGTTAACTGCATTCCATCACCGGAGTCACCGGCAAATCGAATAGTTACCTCTTTAAGATCAAGTACTTCTTTTTCTGATTCTTGTGCCATTAATCTTGCTCAATTATTATTTACAATTAGTTTTTTGCGCACCAAAAATATGAAAGCAAAAGAGGATTAGCAATCTATATTCATTTTGCTTTTTGAAGCAGTTTCAAGAATTCGTTTGCATTTACAAAGCCTGTGAGTCTCTCAACTTCTTCTCCTTTCGAATTAATAATTAGGACTGTAGGCATTCCGATAATTTTAAATTTATTTCTCAATTGTTCGGTTTCTTCAGAAACGGTTTGCGTCATATCAACTTTATAAGTTGTGAATTTTGCCAGATCATTCAAAACTTTCGGATCTGAAAAAGTCAAAGCATCTAACTCTTTGCAAGGAATGCACCAATCTGCATAGAAATCAACAACCATTCTTTCGTTGTTATTCAATGACTGTTCATACTTTGCTTGGCTAAATTTCTGCCATTCAGGTTCCAAATTCTTAGAAGGAATTAACGCATAGACCGAAACAGCTATCACAATAATTGAAATGACAATTTTAACTATGCGAAAAGTCTTTATATTGTTCGCCATCTTGTCTAATAACAACAAATAAAGTGAAGCTAAAATTCCAAAGACGGGAAGAAGATATTTATTCACCTCTTTGGGCAATAAGGGTCCAACAAAATAGATTGCCATTCCAAGTAGAAGAAATCCAAAAATATGTTTTACACCTTCCATCCAATCTCCGGCGCGCGGAAGCTTTTTAATTTTACCGGAAAATAGAGCTAACAGCAAATAGGGAAACCCGAGACCGAGAGCTAAAACAAAAAACATTAAGAAACCGTAAAGCGGATCGCCTTTGGCTGCAACATATGTAACCAAACCAAGTACAAATGGACCGATACACGGAGCCGCAACAATTCCCATTGTTAATCCCATAAAGAAAGCGCCGAATACACCGCCCTTTGCGCCGCCAGCTTTCATAACCCAGGAATCGGGAAGCTTGAATTCGTAAACACCGAATTGGCTTAACGCAAGAACAACAAACAAAAGAGCTATACCAATTATGACAAACATATTCTGCATCAAAGTACCAAAGAGTGCACCGCTGAGCGAGGTAACAACTCCGATAACCGAGTAAGTTAGCGCCATGCCAAGCACGTATAGAATACCTAATAGAAAAAGCCGGCTGGTACGCCCTTCACTCTGTCCACCAAAATATCCAATTGTAATTGGAATTAGAGGATAGACACACGGTGTTAAATTTAATGCGAGACCGCCAATGAAAACGAAAATCAAACTTAGGAAGAATCCGCTCTTCTCAAGTGTTGATCCGATAGAGCTATCATCTTTCTTTGGATCTTTCACTCCTCCAGTTTCATCTTTTACGATTGACATTTCACTTTTAATGTCTCCCGTTTCATCCCGGAACAAGTTCGGGACAGGCTCTTTCACGTTTGACATTTCACTCTTCACCTCTACCACCGCTCCAACAACTTCTACGGTCAGTTTTTCAGAAACTTCTGTTGGAGGCATACATGTTTGATCGTTGCACGCTTGGTAATTAAATTTAACCGGAATAGAGAACTTGCCGTTAGAACTGTTTTTATCAACCAAAAAAGTGAGTTCCATTTTTATGTTATCGCTAAAAACTGAAACCGGTTTTTCCGAGAATTCAAATTTTAAATCTTTTGGTTGAGGATAAGAAACGTTTTTGAGGGTTACTTTATCACTCTTAACTGTTACTTTGGATGGAATTAAAAATTCATCGTTAGGTTTGTTTGAATTGACATGCCAGGATTCTGCAATGTGTGCATCCAGAGTAACTTTGAATTGTGTGCCTGCATTCACTTTTAAATTATTCTGTGCGAGTTTTAATTTTACTAAATCACTTTGACCAAACTGCGCATAAACAATTTGAGTAATTAGTAGAAATCCTATTCCAAAAAATTTTCTATAATTCATTTTCCCTCTAAGTCATTTTAAAATTTCTGAAAAATTATTTTTTAATGTCACTGAAAGTAATCTCGACTTCAGCCTTGTAAATTGTTTCGGTCGCAAGCTCCCTGGCAATGACACTTCACTGGAATTTTTCAGGTGATTCATTTTAATATTATTTCTAACAAGTGTTATCACTTTTGAATTGATCAACATCTTAATCCTAAAATCGTAAATCATAATTCATAATTCGTAAATCGGCATACTATTTTCTCCAACCCTGAACAATTGGGAAACGCCTTCCATAACCAAATGCTTTTGTTGAGACACGAAGAACGGGCGCGGCTTGCTTGCGTTTGAATTCGTTCAAATCAACCAGACGTAATACTCTGTAAACTAATTCCTTGTTCCCTATTGCGTTCGATATTTCTTCAAATTCTTTCTGTTCCTCAAGATACATTTTCAGTATTCTATCCAGCATATCGTATTCCGGCAATGAATCCTGGTCAGTTTGATTTGGGCGTAATTCTGCCGAGGGAGCTTTTTTAATTATTACATTCGGGATTATCTCGTCATCCCGATTGATATAATTTGCGATCTGATATACTTGAGTTTTGTAAACATCTCCAATTACAGCAAGCGCGCCGCACATATCACCATATAGAGTTGCATAGCCGGTCGCAATCTCGGATTTATTCCCTGTCGTACAAAGCAGGTAACCATATTTATTAGATAAAGCCATTAAGTATAAACCACGAACCCTTGATTGCAAATTCTCTTCAGTTATATTTTCGTCCAAACCTTTAAAGGATTCTTTTAACATTTCAAGCGCTTTATCAACAACCGGTTGGATAGAAACATTTTCTGATGAGATACCTAATTTCGAAATCATTTTTTCGGAATCGGTGATGCTTCCTTCACTTGAAAATTTTGAAGGCATCATCGCAGCGTGAACATTTTCGGCGCCTAATGCTTTCACTGCAATATAAACAACCAAAGCTGAATCAATTCCGCCGCTTAAACCAACCAGCACTTTTTTGAATCCGGTTTTTCTTACGTAATCTTTTAATCCAAGTATAAGTGCACTAAGAACTTCTTCTTCAAAATCCGCCTCAACCTTTGCGATCTGAACATATTTTTTCTTTGAATCGTAGATGAAATAATCTTCTTCAAAAGCCTTGCCCTGCATCTCGAGAGTGCCCAACGCATTAATGCACATACTTCCACCATCAAAGATCAATTCTGTTTGAGCACCTACACAACATACATATACTAACGGGCATCTATCATTGCGGGTTAAAACGGAAAGCATTTCAAATTTTTCTTTACTCTTTCCAAAAGCATAAGGACTTGCAGAAATATTTATTAAAATGGTCGCACCATTATCTACTAATTTTTGAACCGGATCAACTGTATAACGTCTATGTTTCCAATAGTCGGCATCGTTCCAAATATCCTCACAAATTGAAATGCCAAGCTTTTCACCCTTGAACTCGTAAACAAAAACATCTTTGGCAGATTCAAAATATCGGACTTCATCAAACACATCGTAATTAGGTATTAAAGTTTTGCTTTGAACGAATTGGATCTTTCCTTCATAACAAAGAACTGCTGAATTATAAACACCGGTACCTATATTGTCCTGATAATCTTCGGTAATTGTCCCAAAGATCAAACCGACATGCTTGGTTTGCCGCGCAATTTCTTCAGCAGTGTTTTTTACTGCTTCACGGAATTCTTTCTTCTCGACAAGATCGAGCGGAGGATAACCACAAAGAAATAATTCTGAAAAGACAACAAGATCAGCACCATCATGAATTGCTTGCTTGTAACCAAAAAGAATTTTTTCTGAATTTCCTTTTAGGTCGCCGATGATCGGGTTGGATTGACAGACAGCTATTTTCATTTATCAAAATTCAATTTATCTTTCGATCAAAGTTAGTAAGAAGGATAGTATTTTCAAATCTTTAGAGACATTTGTTTAAAATCTTTTCAAACCTTTTTTGAAACAGATCGTCTTAACTGACAGAAACAAATAATGAGGTGACGTGATGAGAGACAGATTATACCGTTCACGAAGGGTGAAAGTATTGGGAGGAGTTGCAGGCGGGCTTGCTCAATATTTTAATATCGATCCAATCATTGTACGGATTCTTTTTGTTGTCTTTACTTTGATGCATGGAATGGGATTAGTGCTCTATATTATTCTCTGGATTGTTGTTCCGGAAGAGCCATTTGAGCTTGCCTACCCACTTAAGAACGATGAGACAAAAACTGAGGGTCAATCTACAGAGAATGCATCAGTGAACTTTGATGGGGTTCCTCCAGAAGTCAAGAAGAATGGATCGGGAAGAGTTATTGCCGGTACAATTTTAATTGCACTGGGTGTGTTATTTTTTGCCGACCGTTTTATTCCTACATTCGATTTTAGAGATATAGTTCCGATTGCATTTGTACTGCTCGGAGGTTTATTAATTTGGAATTCATTGAAAAAGTAATGGAGAGATGAAATGAAAACTGGAAAATTATTTTGGGGATTTTTTCTTTTGACTCTCGGAGCTCTGTTTTTACTTACAAAATATGACGTGCTCTGCTGTTCATTTGGTTTTGTTTGGGATATATGGCCTTTAATTTTCGTCTTCTGGGGAGCGCTTGTAATATTCAAAGAGACTATCGCACGTCCTTTCATTAGCTCGCTTTTCGGTATCTTTCTGGCATTACTCCTTTTTGGAATAATAGAGAATGGTTTTAATAGTTTTGATTTTTCCGAAAATGATGGGGTCTACACAGAATTTTATGATGAAGATTATGATCCTTCAATCAAAACTGCCGACTTAGAAATCAATTCTGGAGCCGGATTATTTATTGTTCGCAATAGTACTGATAAACTAGCGGAAGGAAAAGCTAAAGGTAACCTTGCCGAGTATGATTTTGAATCATGGAGAGATGATAACCATGCGAGTGTACGAATTGAACTTCACAAAAGGAATTTTAATTTTTTCCGCGGAAGATTTAAAAATCAGCTTGAAGTTGCATTGAATCCAAATCCGGTATGGGATATTAATTTCAACATCGGCGCATCAAAATCCAATTTCGATCTGACAGAATACAAGGTTAAGAATGTTTCACTTCACACCGGAGCCGCAAGCGGACGGATAAAAATAGGCGACAAATATGATTCGACAAATGTTGATATTGAGATGGGCGCTGCAAGTATTACTGTTGAAATTCCAAAGACATCCGGCTGTTCTATCACTAGCGATATGGCATTAGTCTCAAGAGACTTTCCGGGATTCAACAAAAAATATTCCGGTTATTACGAAACCGAAAACTTTCAATCTTCGGTGAAAAAAGTTTTTATTCATGTTGAAGGGGGAGTTTCCTCTATCAAAGTAGAAAGGTATTAGCAGTTATTTTTTCTTGATCTTGCTCTTGCTCTTTTGATTCCCGTGCTGTTTTTTTCGGAATCCATAAATATTTCTTCATAACTACACAATTATCATCATCAAACTGAACTCCTTCGCTGTGAAGGAGTTCTTCCATAAGCTGAATATCACCAAAATGAATTTTGCCGGTCAATGCGCCATAGCGGTTAACCACACGATGACACGGCAGTCCGCTCTCTTTGGTACCATTTAGTGCCCAGCCAACTGTCCGCGCCGCAGATCGGATACCGCATGCTTCAGCAATAGCGCCATAAGTTGTTACTTTTCCTCTTGGAATTTTGGCAACTACTTTATAGACACGATCGAAGAAATCTGATTTTTTCTTTTTCATGTTTTTTATTGTAGCGTAGATTTTCAATCTGCGCTAAGTGAACAGATTGGAAATCTGTTCTACAGTTATTCACCCATTACTTTTATTAAAACTCTCTTGCGTCGCTGCCCATCGAACTCGGCATAATAAACTTGCTGCCATGGTCCAAAATCAAGCTTACCCTCGGTTATGGGAATAATCACTTCATGATGTACTAACAGACTTTTCAAATGTGCATCGCCATTATCCTCACCTGTTCGGTGATGGTGGTAATCTGATTTGAATGGTGCCAAATTTTCAAGCCATTCATCAATATCCTGAATCAATCCGCTCTCTGCATCGTTAACATAAACTCCTGCCGTAATGTGCATCGCAGAAACCAGGATCATTCCTTCTTTGATTCCACTTTTCTTTAATGCCTTTTCAACTTCCCCGGTGATATTGATATACTCTCTTCTCTTCGAAGTATTAAACCAAATGTGTTCAGTGTGAAATTTCATTTAAGCTCCTTCAATACTTTGTATATCGTTTACTCTGCTGTTCGGTTGCATCCGCAAGACGTTGTGCAAGTGTTTTGATCAGTTTCTTAGAAATATCCGGGTAGAGTTTAACAAGATCATCCAACTCACCTTCAATTGTAAGAAGATTACAATCGGTTAGGGCTTTAATTGTGGCGGTTCTTGGTCTGTTAAGAATCATACTTATCTCGCCAATCATTTCACCGGACTTACTAAATTCAGAAATTTTTCGATTGTTTTTGAAGATGCCGACTTTTCCCTCCACCAGAACAAAAATGCATTTTGCTTTTTCTCCCTCATTAGAAATCACTTCATCTTTTTTGAAATACTTCATAGTAGACATACTTCACCCAAATTAGTTCTGTGTAAACTTGAGGAGATATTCTTTAATAAAATTATTTATTTCACCATTCATCACGCCTTGAGTGTCGGATGTTTCCCAATTCGTGCGATGATCCTTAACCATATTGTACGGATGAAAAACATAGGAGCGAATTTGACTTCCCCATTCAATTTTCATTTTGGTTTTTTCTATTTCATCTGCTGCGGTAGTTTGTTTGTCTACTTCAATTTGATAGAGACGGGATCGCAGCATTTTAAATGCGTTAGATTTATTCTGTAGCTGTGAACGTTCTGTCTGACAAGCGGCAACAACTCCAGATGGAATATGAGTTATGCGTACTGCAGTTTCAACTTTATTAACATTCTGTCCACCTTTGCCTCCGGCACGGAATGTATCAATCCTTAAATCTGCGGGATTGATATCTATCTCAATAGTATCATCAATTTCCGGGATGACGAACACAGATGCGAATGAAGTGTGGCGGCGCTTGTTTGAATCGAACGGAGAGATGCGCACCAAACGATGCACGCCGTTTTCTGCTTTCAAATATCCAAATGAAAACTCCCCTTCAACTTCAATGGTTGCGCTTTTTATTCCGGCACCATCTCCATCGAGCCAGTCAACTAAATTCATTTTGTATCCGTTCTTTTCGCCCCAACGTAGATACATTCGCATTAACATTTCCGCCCAATCTTGAGACTCTGTTCCTCCAGCTCCGGAGTGAATCGTCATAATACAATTCTTATCATCATCTTTACCACTGAGCATACTTTTCAATTCTAAGTCAGCGTAACTTTTCTCAATAAAATCTAACTCAGCATCAATTTCCGGAACTAATCCTTCATCTTGTTCAGCTTCGGCAAGTTCTAAAAACTCTCTTAGATTTTTCTGCTTGTCGTCTATTTTTTTCCAAGCCTCAACCCATATTTGAAGAGATTTTGATTTTTGGAAAACTGATTGAGCGTTTTTCTGATCGTTCCAGAATCCAGGTTGTTCGGATTGATTGCGGATTTCTTCTATCTGTTTTTCTTTATCAGCTACCTTAAAGATAACCTCGTAGATTCTCTATCTTAAATGCGTAGTCGTTTAGTTGCTTTATTTGATCTTCGAACATTATAACTCCTTTAAAATTATTCGTAGTACAGATTCGTAATCTGTGCGTTTTTTGATTTGCGCAGAATACGATTCTGCGCTACAAGTTTATATTTCTATTTCCATTCTTAATAATGCCGCGGCAAGAGTTTTCCCTTGAGCATCATGCTTAAGAGATACGGTTCCGCCGCCGCCGAGAGTGTTATGCAACAAAAAATTCAATGCTCGGATGTTTGGCATGTCAAAACGTTCAACTTCGCCAAGACAAATTCCTTCAAAATGTTTTTTCACTCTTTCGGTAGTTAGATGTTTTTTAATTATCTCAAAACCTTTATCGTCGTAGGCAATGATTCCAACATTTGCGGCATCACCTTTATCACCGCTGCGACCGTGTGCAATATCTATTAATTTTATTTTCATTTTTCTTCCATCTGCTGTTAGATCATTCCTCAATAGGCAACTATAATATTGCCATGTAAATCTTTGTTCTCATGTCAAAATATTTTTAAATGTCTTACCCATTTCCCATCAACCATCCACCATCAAACATCTTCCATGCGGTTTACTGCGCTAAGTTTGTATTATTTCCACTTTGGGATGAACAAGTTTCTTTGGCATAAGAGCAGGCCAGTAAGCAATAACTTCATTCGGTTTAGGACGACCGCCCGCAAAGCCGGTAACACTTGGCGGACCAGTTAAGATCAATGGCGCTATCTCTTTTGCAAATGCTTCAACATCATGATGGTGATTACTCCGAACTCCAATCCGCAGAACCACTTCATTTATTTCATCTTGCTTTGATGCTAAAGGTCCATGACACGCATTCACACCAAGAAACTCAGTTTTAATTTCATCGAACTTCAAACCCAAATCAGAAAGACGTGTTCGCAAAATTTCATCTGCTTTTTGTGCTTTCTCCAATGCATCCGGCCAGCTGTAAGTTAAACTGCCTATTGCAGTGTAACCGTCATTGTACGCCATCGAAACTTTGTATAAATCTGTCGCGGGCTTTCCTTTAATTCCATAAACTCTAACTCTATCTTTTTCCAATTGCTCTAACTTTATAGAAGTAAAATCCGCAACACATTCCGGAGTAATGTAATTTGTCGGGTCGCCGATTTCATACATCAGTTGCTCGCTCACTGTATCAACTGAAACCATTCCGCCGGTATTCTGATGTTTTGTAATAACTATTTCTCCGTTCGGATATGCTTCAGCAATCGGGAAACCTATATGTGCAAGATCGGGGACAGATTTCCAATCGCTTAGAAAATTTCCACCGCTTGCTTGTCCGCCGCACTCAAGAAGATGTCCGGCAATTACGCCTGAAGCAAGTTTATCCCAATCATCCCACGCCCATTTGAATTCATGAATCATTGGTGCATAAGTAAGAGATGTGTCAGTTGTTCGTCCGGTGATAACAATCTGTGCGCCTTTTTTCAAAGCTTCAACAATCGGTCTCGCACCAAAATAAACATTAGCGCTGATCAATCTTTCTTTCACATCGGAAATTTTCTGACCGGATTCCATATTATTGAGTCCGGCACCATGCTTCATCAAATCATCAATCGAATCTAAAATATCATCACCGCTGACCACGCCAATCTTCAATCCTTTAATACCTTGTTTATGAGCGCACTTTACAATTTCTTCAACACAACCCATCGGATTAGCTCCGCCGCCGTTGGTAATAACTTTTATATTTTTCTCAGCGATGTGCGGAAGTAAATCTTTCATTATTTGGATCAAATCTTTTGCGTACCCAGCTGAAGGATTTCTCTTTTTCTGTTTCTGCATGATGGACATAGTAACCTCGGCAAGAAAATCCATCATCAAATAATCAATGGGACCTTTGGTTACTTGCTGTAAAGGAATTGATTGAAGGTCACCCCAGAAACCTTGTCCGGATGCAATGCGAATTTTTTCTTTCAACACGGTGTTCCTATTTTAATATTTTGGAAGAGTTTCATGAAATATCTAAAGAGCATTCCATTCATCAGCTGAAATCTCACGTTCAATTATACCTTCCACTTCTCTAATCATCATACGAAGTTGTGGAACTGAATATTTTGAATTGGAAGGAATTGTTAAACGATAATGTTTATGAATTAAAAACTGATGTCTAGTTCCGGAATATGGTCCTATAAAACCAAGTTTGCGAAGCTTTTTGATAAACTCATTTCGTTTACATGGATTCCACTGACTCACTTATCGGTTCCCTATTCAAATCAATACCGTTAATTACCGGAAGATTATGTTTTAGTTTTAAACCGACTAAAATCCAATCTTCTAATACTGATCTAAGTTCCTCTTCACATTCTCGCAAAGTATTCCCAAATGCTATCACTCCTTTACAAGAGGGAATAACACCGGAGAAAGTTCCATCTTCTAATTTATCGTAAAACGCTTCAGAGATAGCGTTCTCAACATATTCACTTAAAATATATTTTATTTGCATTGTTCACCTCCAATAATTCTATCATTTATCTCTTGCAAAGATATGAAAGGTAAG
>CAYVBQ010000049.1:0-19730 GCA_964449775.1 uncultured Melioribacter sp.
CTGCTATTCACTTTTATGCTATAATTCACCCACTCAGTTGGGAGAAGACCCAAAAGAGATTAATGCCACAAAAGATAAATTCTTTTCAATTGTTGCTCACGACTTAAGGTCTCCATTCCAGGGATTGTTAGGCTTTTCGAATATCTTAGCAGAAAACGCAGATGACCTGACTAATGAAGAGGTAAAAAGAATTTCTATAAATATCCAGAAAGCGACAAAAAATCTATATCTATTAATCGATCACCTATTAAGTTGGTCTCGGCTTCAATCGAATCGGATGGAATGCAACCCGGAGAAATTGGAATTGCAAACCGCCGTTCTTTATGTTTTTAATCTCCTTACTCCAAATGCCTTGGGAAAACTTCTAACTCTTCATGAAACGATTGGTGAAGAGATCTTTGTATTTGCAGATGAAAGAATGTTGAGTTCAATTCTGGAAAATATAATTTCCAATGCCATTAAGTTTACTCAGAGAGGTGGTTCAATTACTGTCTCAAGTAAAACCAAAGATAAGTATATAGAAGTCTGCGTTAGTGATACGGGTGTCGGCATCGATGAAGACGATATCAAAAAGTTGTTCAGAATCGATTTCGGACATTCCAGTAAAGGGACAGAGGGTGAAATAGGAACCGGGCTTGGTTTAATTCTTTGTCATGAAATGATTAATAAACTTGGAGGGGAAATTTATGTTGTGAGTGAAAAAGGAAAAGGTTCTTCCTTTTATTTTACTTTACCAAAGGCATGAATAGTAAGAGATAAAGATCATTAAACAGTGACAGTTTCAACAACTATTTTTTTTGAGAAAACTTCTTCAAATAATCCTTTTCTTCTCTCGAGATTCCACAATTCTATCTCCGCATTTTTACTCTTATCAACAAATAATTTAAGAACTACGTTTTGCTTGTTGATGCTTGACTCAATCTTTAGAACTACTTTAGAATGAGTCCTATCCAAGGCATCAACTACACGAAGGATTGCAGCTAACTTTTTAATGATCATCTGAGTCTTTTCTGTGAGAGAGGAAAAATCATCGTGGCTTTGCTTAGGATGACTCTTACGATGATAACGCGAAACATAAGCGATTATGCTGATCTCAGTTTCATTAAACCCAAGCAATTCACTATTCTTAATAATGTAATAACTATGATGATGATGATTAGTGTGAGAGATTTGGTAACCGATATCGTGAAGTATTGCCGCCGCCTCCAGGTATTCGCGGCATTCATTACTTAATTTATGTAACGACTGAAGTTGATCATATAGTTGAAGAGATAATGATGAAACATAATTACAGTGGTCGCGATCGTATTCGCATATTCCCGCTAAGTGCCTAATACTATCTCTTCTAATATCAAAAAAAGTTGGTTTGGTCTCATCGGATTGCTCTTTCTGTAAAGTATCAATAATAATTCCTTCTCTCAACGCATAAGCGGAAATTGTCATCCGTTCCAAACCAAAGAGTTTGAATATTTCATCAAGGATAATAATTCCGGCAGGAATAATATCCGCACGTTTTTCATCCAATCCGGGTATTTTCTTTCTTTTCTCTTCGGTCTTTCGATCTAATACTTCATCACGAACTACATAAAAATCATCTCTAGTAAATTCATAATTATTCAAAATAACGTTCTGTGCTTTTCTTCCTTTTATCAAAGCTTCAATCATGAATCCCGTTGCCATTATAGTTCCGGATGATCCGACACAAAGTTCGAACCCGATACGTTTTGCTGTTTCGGCAATATTAAATAATTCGCCGTGAACCCAGCTGCGGCATTGCTTAATTGAATCTTGAGTTAATTCATAATTACTGAAAAATTTTTGTGCCAGACGAACCGCGCCCAATTTTAGACTACCCGAATAATGCGTCTTCCCTTTTTCACCTATTAAAAATTCCGTGCTGCCTCCGCCAATATCAATTACTAAAGTTTTTTTATCAAACACCGGCACAGATTTCAAAATTCCAAGATAAATTAAACGAGCTTCTTCATACCCGCTGATCACTTCAATTTCAACACCCGTTTCATCGAATACTTTTTTTATTAATTCATTCTTATTGAACGATTCACGAACTGCGCTTGTGGCAACAGCTCTTAATGGTGCATTATGAGAATCAGCAATTCCTTTGAAACGTTTAAGTGCTTGAACCGCTCGTTCCATCGCTACAGGAATTATATTTTTAATATCACCGACATTTCCTTCACCCAACCGAATTACTTCACGCTCGCGGTCAATAATTTCAAAATTACCGTCAGGCTTTGCCTGTACAACAATCAGATGAAATGAATTTGTTCCAACATCAACTGCGGCAATATGTTTGTTATATTTTTTCATCCATACACTTTTGTTTATCTAGAATGAACTCACACAAATTAAAAACATCATCAACGGAAATATCATCAATCAATTCGGATTTACGGAGGAAAAACTTTTCAGCGCCAATAGGTGCCCAATTGAACGGATTTGTGGGACCAAAGAGGGATATTTGCGGAGTTTTGGTTGTACCGGCTACGTGCATAACTCCTGTATCATTCGTTATGAAGAAATTACTCATGCTTATCAAAGCTGCGAGTTGCGGAATTGTTCTATCTATAAAATAACCGCAGCGATCATTAAAATGGCTTTTCATAAAATTCATTTCGACTGAATCTGCCCGGCTTCCGGTAAAATAGAATTTGATATTATGTTTTGAATGAATCCGCTCTATCAATTCCACATATTTATATAATGACCATCTATTCTGCTGCTTACCTGCTCCAATGTGAAAACCTATTAAAAATGAAAATTGGTCGGAAGGAAATGTTGTAAGAAACTCATCCGCAACGACAACATCCTGCTGGGTGAATGAAATGCTCGATTTGAAATTTTTTGTTTTTATTCCAAACGGTCGTACGATATCTAAAATGAAATCTGATACATGAGCATCCGGACACTTACGCCAATCCAAATTAATCCTATGATGAAAGAGATAAGCAAGATCGTTTTTATCACCATTTAAACTACCGGGTCCAATTTTGATTTTTGCTTTGGAAAATGCTGCGAGTATGCAGCTAGTTAAAGAGACGGCAACAGTTGCCGGGACTATTGCTAAATCATAATCCTCGTGCAGTACTTTTTTAAATTTAGATATGTAGGTTAGGGATAACAATTTTCTTCGATCATAGATAACTAATTCATCAATAAATTCATTTTTGATAACCGCATGATGATTCTCTACACTTGCGATTAAGGTTAAATGCGAGGATGGGAAAGATTCCTTTAGGGCACGGAAAAGAGAAACGCTTGCCAACAAATCTCCAAATTGGTTATGCTGACGAATAACTAAAATCTTTTTTGGTGTGCCAATCGTTTTATCTGTGAGTTCAGGAGTTGCTAAGAATTTTTCGAGTAGATTAATGGCAATCTTTCTAAAACGATCTTTGAGAGACATTAAGAGTTTTCTTTTTGTTTATCTGATTTTGTTGGATCAATCTCTTCAAAATGAGCATCAATAACATCTTCTCTTTCAATTTTATATTTCGTTTTCTTTTGTTGCTTGATCTCATTCGAATTGCTTTTCGGCTGGCTCGATGTTAAGAATCTATAAACATTTTTAGCTGTGTTGTAAATAAGATAGATAATAATTAACCAAAGAATTATGCGTAGCAGACTCATTGTTTATCCTTTTGGTCCCGGATTAAAATACTCCATAAATCCTCTCTCTTCCCTAAAGACCTGAGAGCAGAGTTCATCAAAGTCTTCTTCGCGGTTCACAAAATCGATCTCGGAAGTATTCACGATTAAGAGAGGTGAGTTATTGTATTTGAAAAAGAAATTGTTGTATGCTTCTGATAGCTCCGATAAGTACGCACGGGTTAAGTTTCGTTCAAATTTTCTTCCACGCGTTTTAATATTTTCCCCTAATCGATCTAGACTAGACTGAAGAAATATTACAAGATCGGGTTGGGGAATATCCCGTTCCAAAAGTGGAAAAATTGTTTCGTATAGTTTCAATTCCTCCCCCGTTAAATTTAGATATGCAAAGATTTTGTCCTTCTGAAAGATGTAATCCGAAACCATAAATTTAGAGAATAGCTCTTGCTGATTGAGCTGCTGCTGCTGTTTATATCTATTGATCAGAAAGAACATTTGTGTTTGAAAAGCATATCGTTTCCGGTCATCGTAAAATTTTTCGAGAAACGGATTCTCTTCAAACTCTTCCATAATAAGATTTGCGCTTAGTTTATCGGCAAGTTTTCTTGCTAAAGAAGATTTGCCTGCTCCTATTACACCTTCAATTGCTATGTATCTTAGTTCTGCCAATTTGATCTATATGTTTATTGGAAAATCTGTTTTATGAATGATATGTTTCTCGAGTGACGATAAATCAAATTCTTGTATCTTCTTCTTCAGAACCGGATGAATGAAATTTGGAGCGATTTCTAATAATGGTATCATAACAAAATCGCGCTTCAAACAATCCGGATGAGGAATAATCATCTTATCGCCGGTATAAATTACGTCATTATAGAAAATAATATCAACATCAATTTCTCGCTGTCCCCATTTTTCAGTATCTGTGGTTCTACCAATTTCCTTCTCCAAATCTTTGATATAAGTTAATAATTCATGTGCGCTATAGTCAGACTCAATTTCAATAACCGCATTAAGAAAATCGGGTTGATCAGCCTTTCCGTATGGTCTTGTTTCATAAAGCGATGAACATTTTATAACTCTGCACAAAGGATCTTCACTAATTTTTTTAACGGCTTTTTGAACGAATTCGAATCTATCACCCATATTCGAACCAAGTGCCAGAAAAATATTATTTACCATTTTCCTTAATCACTTCTGCCTCAACATAATCGAGTACTCCGCCAACCGGAACGCTATGTTTTCGAACGCGAACGGCGATCTTTTGGATGCATGGATATTTCTTTAAAAGCTCATCAGCAATCATCAGTGCGAGTGTCTCAATAAGATTGTATTTTTTTTCGTGAACAAGTTTTTTAATAAATTTATAGACTTCGTGATAGTTGATTGTCAACTTCAAATCATCTTTCACTGCAGCTTCAGTAAAATCTGTGTAGATATCAACATCGGCTTCAAACTTACCGCCCATATCTTGTTCTTCCTGCAATGCACCATGATAAGCATAGAACGAGGCGTTTTTAATACGAATGATATTTGTCATTATAGATTTCTTTTTGAGATAAAGTAATTTTTAAGCCCACGAAAGTTAGCAAATAAAATTCCTATTAACACGAAGGCGCTGCCAAGTAAAGTTTGCAATGAGAAACTTTCACTAAGTACAAGCCACCCAAGAATAACAGCCACAATTGGAGTTATGAAAGCAGAGAGTGAAAGTATTATTATATTAACTCTTTTCAGCAGCCAATAATATGTTGTAAATGCTACTACCGTTCCGAAAAAAGCAAGGTATACAATTGATGAAATTGCTGTCAAATTAAAATTCCATGTCGAAGAGTTCTCAAAAAGGAACGCCGTTGATATCAATAACAACCCGGCGAAAAAGAGAGGAACGAAATGCATTGATAATGGATTGAGATGCTGCCCGTATTTTTTAATTGTTACTCCGATGGCAGCCTGCATCGTTGAACTTACCAAAACGGCAAGTATTCCAAACAGCTGCTGTGATAGATCCAACGATAAATGTTCAGAAAATATCACAACAATTCCGCTGAATCCAAGTATTACTCCGAAGATTTGATTGAAAGTAATCATTTCTTTTGGGAAAGCAATTTTGGAAAATATTATTACACAGAAGGGCATAACTGCAAAAACAATAGATGCAAGTCCCGATGGTATGAATTGTTCCGCCCAGTACACTAATCCGAATGGAATGACAAATGAGAAAAGTGACGTAATAAAATATAGTTTAATTGAGACTGGATCTGTTTGGAGTACAATTTTTCTCACGTGCATAAATCCCAAAACAAAAAATGATGCGAGAAAAAATCGTAAACCGGAAGAAATTAATGGTGTGAGCGATTCTAATCCTAGACGTATTGCGAGCCAAGTCGATCCCCATATCAAGCAGATCAAAATATAACCCACAGCAATTTTAAATTTTTCAGTACCCAATTAAATTCCCTTCATGGCAATTACACCAAGTGAACGACCGGATAATTTTCCGTCTCTTCTATATGAATGAAGTAACTCTTTCTCTTCATATGAGCAGAGTTGTGATACCTCAACCTGATCTTTCGGTATTCCAAAATCGTAAATCATATCGAGATTTGCTCGAACAACATTAAGATAAATTTTCCCGTTGATCCTCATCGAGTATTTCTGATCGAATTGTTCTGCAACTTCTTCTCCCACTTCATAATTTCTTTGGGCAATAGATGGACCGACGTACACATTGAGGTCTTCAGGATCTGAGTTGAATTTTTCACTGAGAATAACAAGAGCTTTTAGTAAAAGTTGTTTTTGAGTCCCTCGCCATCCGGAATGAATTCCGGCAATCACCTTATTCATTTTATCATAAACAAAAATTGGAACGCAGTCTGCCGTTGAGACTGTAATTCCGAGGTTCATTTTAGTTGTAATCATTCCATCGCTCTCACCGATAAGTCCAGGCTGTTCAACAATGGTTATAATTTCTGAATGAATCTGTTTTTGAATTGCGATTTGCGAGGTTGTAAATCCCAGTTTATTAAAAAATGCTTCGCAGTTCTTCCGAACAATTTCAGGATCATCTCCAGCAGTAAGCGATAAATTAAAATGAAATTGTGAATTGTGGTTTAATCCAATCTTGGTGCTTAAACCAAAAATAATTTCCGGAAATTTTTGGAAGAGTGAGCTTTTAATAATTTGCATAAAGTGTAGTCTAACCCTCCCCGTCCCTCCCTTTTACAAAGGGAGGGAGAAAGGGTGGGTTCAAAAAGTTAAATTACTTTTAGTGATTCATCCAGATCGAGCAAAATGTCATCGGTGTTTTCAAGACCTATTGCAAGACGAACGCCGCCGGCATCAATTCCGCGCTCACATAATTTATCAGCAGGTACAACTGAATGAGTCATTGAAGCCGGGTGTTCAATTAATGTTCGCGTATGCCCAAGCGAAACTGCAAGTGTCATTGTATAAGCATTATCTGCAACATGATCCATAAATTTACCGCCAAGTTCTTTTGTTTCTGCCGGAGTATTACCCTTCAAAACAAAATAGATCAGACTACCGGGGGCAAAGTTTCCATTAAAATCAACCATCTGTTTCTTTGCAATTTCATATCCTTTAAAGCTTGGTAAACCCGGGTAATTTACAAAATCGACTTTCGGATGAGCATTTAAAAATTCTGCAATGCGCAGTGCCGATTTGATCTGATGTCTCTGACGTAAGGCAAGTGTTGGTAATCCATATGTAAGAATTGCCCAAGCACTCTTTGTATTTAGCACGGCGCCAAAATCTTTTCTATAAAGAAGAAGTAAATCACGATATTTTTTCTTTCCGATTACAACACCGCCCATATCGGTTCCGAATCCGCCGATGCCTTTAGTAAGTGAGTGAACAACAAAATCAGCGCCCAGTTCAATTGGTCGCTGACAGAATGGCGTCGAAAAAGTATTATCAACAACAATTTTGATTTGCTGGTTTTCTTCTCTTGTTTTGTTGATTTCTTTAACCATTTCCGCAACTATATTTATGTCAACAATATCCAAATTCGGATTGGCGGGAGTTTCAAAATAGATTACCCTTGTCTTTTCTGTAACAGTGTTGAGAATATTTTTAGTTTGGGTCAAATTGATAGGTGTAACTTTAATGTTGTATTTGGGATACCAATTATTGAATAGTGATATTGTGCAGCCATACAGAGTATTATGTGTTATAATCTGATCATCGCTCTTGGTCAGAATTCCGAGTATTGCAGAGATAGCACCCATTCCGCTGGAAAAACTTACTGCAGTTTCCCCTTTTTCGACATACGCTAAATTTTCTTCAAGCATATCTTTATTTGGTTCACCGAGGCGATCATAAATAAAAATCGGAGCTTTATCACCAAACTCTTCCGTGTTTGCAAATTGCATAAAACCTTGCGCTCCCCGCTCAACAGAATCTAATCTGAATGTTGTAGAAGATGAAATAGGCGCGGTTACGTGATGAGAATAATCCCAACTATCGGAAACATCTTTCCCATATATAAGATGTGTATCCATCGAATACTTCGAATCTTCAATATGATTTTTCTTTACAGTTTTAGTTTCATTAGCCATTATATGCCTCCTTTTTTTTCAGATCAAAATTACGGAAATAACGGATGGGAATAAAATGGGTTGAAAGAAATAAGAATGAAGAAGTAAGTTATAAGAAGTATAGTATGAGTATGGACGTCACGGTCTTACCGTTACGAAGAAAAGAAGTCACGGAATGGTCCGTGACTTCTTTGTAATATAACTGTTCATGTGAGTTTGAAAATTTGATAACCGAGTCACCATTTTTTATATTTGTTCAAAGGTTTAACAATCTAAAGAGTAAGAGATGGATACTAATTTAAGGGTGGTTCTAAAAACTTTCACAAAGTGATGGCTATGCCACAATATTCTCTGCGGGCTTTGCGTATTCTTTGCGTTCTCTGCGTTAAATTTTTATAAAAGATAGTTTTTAGAACCAGCCTTAAGAAGTCAATAAAATCAAACTAAATTATTCTTCTCCAGCCACTCATCATTATAGATTGTGCTGAAATATTTGTAACCGCTATCGCAGATAAGTGTGACTATATTGGCTTCCCGGTCAATCTCTCGCGCAAGATGAACTGCACCAAAAACATTAGCGCCGCTTGAACCGCCGGCAAGTATCCCCTCCTCGAAAGCAATTTTCTTTGCCCACCCAAATGCTTTTTTATCCTCTACTTTCATCATATCATCAAGAATATCTAATTGCGCAGTGTTTATTAAGAATTCATCACCCATTCCTTCAACTAAATAACGTGATGGCGCGATCATCTTTTTGTATTTGAACCAATCGTAAAAAACAGAACCGACAGGATCGAGTCCAATCAACTTAATATTCGGATTTTTTTCTTTAAGATATTTTCCCGCTCCGCATAAAGTTCCACCAGTTCCCACAGCGGCAATAAAATAATCAATCTCCCCTTCCATCTGTTCCCATATTTCCGGTCCGGTTGTCATATAGTGTGCTTCGTTATTGTCCAAATTGTTATGCTGATCAATATAAAAAAGTGATGGATCTTTCTTAACAAGATTCACTGCAAATAAATTATATGAATCGGGATGCTCAGGCGGAAGTGACGCATCAACTTTTACAACATCAACGCCAAGCACTTCAAGCATTTTAATTTTTTCTTTACTAGTCGTATCTCGAATAACAATTTTTAATTTATATCCCTTTTGCCGGCATACAATTGCGAGTCCCATAGCAGTATTACCGGAAGAGTTTTCAAGAATAGTGTCACCCGGTTTTATCTTTCCTTCTTTCTCTGCTTTTTCAATCATGTATTTAGCAATGCGGTCTTTGATGCTTCCGCCGGGATTCATGAACTCCATCTTTGCCCAGATAGTGGCTTTCAATCCTTTTGAAATATTTCCTAGTTTTACAATCGGAGTTCTGCCGATTGCATCCATTATGCTTTCATACCGACCATTTCTCATTACAATTCCATTAATTAATTAAAGAGTAACCTCTTAAAAATTCTTCAGCAGTCATTCGTTTGCGTCCCTCATGCTGAAGTTCAAGAATCTGTAGATTGCCTTTGATTGTTCTGATAAAGATTTCCGTCTTCGATTGTAGAATTCTTTCGGCTGTCAATAATCGGTGATTAGTGAAATGTATATTCTGCTCTAACTGATCAATATTTATTTTTGATTTGAATACTTTATAAGTTTTTCCATCGTACTCAAAGGACGCACCGGGATGCGGTGAAAGCCCACGTACAAGATTGTGAATCTCCTCAGCACTTTTATCCCAACTAATTTGGCAAATTTCTTTTGTTATTTTTTGTGCCGGTGACGCAAGAGAATCGTCTTGTTTTCTTGTAATAACTCTTTCTTTGTCTATCATGTCTACAGTTTTCAAAACAACATCTGCACCCAGAAACATCATTTTATCATGAAGAGACCCATAATCATCTGAATCATCAATTAGAATTTTCTCTTGAATAATTATGTTTCCGGTATCAACTTTTTCCTCAAGAAAAAATGTTGTAACCCCGGTTTCTTTCTCTCCATTAATAAGTGACCATTGTATTGGCGCCGCACCGCGGAATTTTGGCAATAACGATGCATGCAAGTTGAAGGCGCCTCTTGTTGGAATTGTATAGACTTCTTTTGGTAAAATTCTGAAAGCCACAATAACAAACAAATCCGGCTGAAGTATTTTCAACCGCTGAATAAAATTTTCATCTTTTAGAGTAACAGGAGCGAGGGCTTCCAAATTATTTTGCAATGCGAATTCTTTAACGGGAGTAAATGAGATCTGCTTTCCTCTTCCCCTTTCTTTATCCGGAGCAGATACAACTGCAACAATTTTGTGATTACTATTGAGAAGTATTTTGAGCGAGGGGATCGCAAATTCAGGAGTTCCCATAAAAACAATTTTCATACTAACTCCGCTCACAATTTTCAGTAAGAGATTCTCGGTGTGAACTACCCTTCCGTAATTGGATACTCAATATCAACTTCCCTCTTCATAATATTCGATAATTCTAGCGAAAGTTTTTTCTTAACATCTGCAGCTACTCTGTCCGGAATCATTTTGCCAATTAAATGATCATATTCATGAAGAATTACTCGAGCGAACAGAGCATCAGCCTCAATCTCTATTTCTTTCTCATCCGTGTTCAAATAACGGACTTTAATTATTGAGGAACGTTCAACATTAGCATGAAGGTTTGGCAAACTCAAACATCCCTCTTCCTTAACAACTTTTTCATCGGATTGTAAAACAATTTCCGGATTTATCAGAACGAGAGGTTTGAATTTTTCGTAACCTTCAACCCCATTGAGATCAAGAACAAAGATGGACTCTCGATAACCAACTTGATTAGCTGCGAGACCGATTCCGTTTGCATTTCTCATCGTCTCAAACATATTTCGGATCTTATCGATTATATCATCTGAAACGATTTTAACCGGCTGGGCTTTCTGCCGCAAAATTTTATCGCCGTAGACTGTAATTGGAATAATTGCCATAATATCTATTTTTTTAGCGCGTTTCTGCTTTTATAACGTCGGCGCTTAAATCATTGAATAAATTAACTTCAGTTGAATAGAACAACATTCTCACTAACAATCGAAAGATAATTAACATTTGCTGAAGAAAAAAGGAGAGGAAAAGAAAGTAGAACGGTGTTCTTGGAATTAATCTTCCGATGATGTTGTACACAATAGAGCCGAGTGCGCCAATCATGGCTACAATCAAAAATGTTATAAATACTTTATTAAAGTTGGTTATAATAAAACGAATCGCATTATAACATTCACGTAATATTTGATTTTTATCTTTAACCGCAAGTGAAACTTTTGAGTAATCAGATACAATTGTAACGATACCAATAAAGAAAATCAGCAAAATATATCGTACTGCTTTTAGCATAAAATCTGCAATAACATTTTCAGAATTTTTAAAAATAAGAGTGATCAATTCACCCGAGTAATCATTAATCTTAAACGCGGCGAAGAAAAAGATGAGAGAGAGTAAAAGAACTTTAGTAAAGCGCAAAAAGTATTTAACTCCACCATAGAAGAAGTCAACCGTGTGGTTTTTATCCGGGATTTGGAATATCGAAATCAATCCACCGAGAAAAAATGTTTGGATGAGTGCGTAGATACCAACCACAAAATAGATGCTAAGAGGAACTTGATCGAGTTGAGTAGAATAAAGATTTCTAAACTGAAGATACCACATGTAATCAAAATCCAGAGTCAACCGGTCGCTTGTAAGTGAGGTTCCGAGATTATCAACCAGGATATTATAAACAGGCACAACAAGAACGAGTGCAGAAACCGCATTGAATGCCCACATTAAGATCACAAACTTCGCATTGTGAAATACCGAGCGAACCCCATGAAGCAATATTTGTTTTATGCCAGAGATCATCCGATACTTCCTAAAACCATTAATGCATTCTGAACCCAAAAGAAAAAACGAATCGCGAGAGAAAGTGAAGCCCATACCCGATGTTCGACTGTATAAGAATTGTTCGCAAAGTTAATATCAAGCATGTTTTTCCTAAATGGATCAACCTCTGCCGCAATTACTTTGTTGCTCGTTTTGAATACTAATATTTTCCAGCGCTCCGGACCGTTCCATTTCTGATAGAGCGTATCCTTGTCAGTGTAGAGTGCTACATCATTTTTGAATACACCATCACCGAGCCGTTCAATTAAAACTTCATATCGGATTGAAGTTTTCCTGGTGATTGAGGTTACTTTGTAGTCAAAAGATTTAGGAGCCTTGTAGAACTCATCGAAAAACCAACTCATATCTTCCTTGCAATTCTTCTGAACAATCGCGATAAAATCTTCTGCATGAGGATGCTTGTATTTAAAACCATTGTAATACTCTTTTAGTATTTTCATCATCTTTTCATGCCCGACATATCGTTCTAAAGTGTGCAGAACCAGTTCTGGTTTGTTGTAAGAATTAACGACGTAAGATAATCGGGTTGGAAGTTTGTATGATGTATCGGCAAGAGCACCAACAGTAATATTTTTGTAGTAGGAGACGGCACTTCTTGCCCCTTCCGGTGTCTTGATATCAACTAAAGTATAAATCATAGGAATTTCTTCATAAGAAAGAAAATTTAATCCGAACACCGGTATGTAGGATGCAAATTTGAAGTTTTCAAGAATTTCAGGCTGATAATGATACATGATTTTGGTAGCGATATAAGAGGTAAATCCTTCATCAAGCCATGCTTCATAAACTTCATTACTTGCAATCAATCCATGAAAATATTGATGCGAGAATTCGTGAGTCACAAGATACTCCGGTCCTCCGGTTGCTTTTGGTGAAAATAATTCGGCACTCACTGTAAATAGCGTGGGATACTCCATTCCACCGGATGCCGAAGTGCGCGGAACATCTACTAGAGTAACATTTTGATAAGGGTAAATTCCAATGTTATCTTCAAAATATTGTAAACAGTTTTTCACACTCTGGAAGTAACGTTCAAAATATTTTTCACGTTCCGGCTGAACATAGGCTTGTATCGAGATTTGTGTTCCGTCTCTTCGTTGATAAATATCGCTGTGGTGTAGAATCTCATCGGTTGCAAGCCAAACAAAATCGTGAACTCCGGACTGGACAAAATGAAATGTTGTAAAATTTGTTTCAGACTTTTTTTCTTTCTCAACGCCGGTTGCAGCAACAGTATAGCTCTTGGGCACTTTTATTTTAACTGAGTAATCGCCAAAGTCTGAATAAAAATTTAGGTATGGATGATATTGACTGCATACCCACTTTCCATTTTCAAACACTCCAACTTTAGGAAACCATTGAGAAACGAAAAAGAAGTTTCTTCCGGTAGCATATCCCATCCGTTTAACCGATCTGGGAATTTGCATCGTGTATTCGAAAAATATTTTTATGCTGTCGCCAGGCTGGATCGGTTTATCTAATAATACTTTTGCGACTGTGCTATCATCCGGGTTTGCAATTTCAGGCTGGAAATAGACCAATTCTGCAGGTTGAGAATTAACAAGAAAAGATTTTACATCAATTTGAGTTTGTGTTTCTGAATTGATGGAATATGCTTGAGCAAAAAGTGTTTTACTGCTTTTATATCCGTTAGCGTAGAAATGAAATTGAATCTCTGAAGTTGGCGAGTTGGTTTTGTTTATCCATGTAATGTTCTCTTTTACATATATTTTTTTAGTGTCAGCATTGAATTCAACATTAAGATCGTAATTGGCTCGTCTATCAACTTTAGCAATTTCTGAGTTTAAGATTCCATCTGTGTAGATGTTTGTTGCCCGGGATGGATCGGATTGTGAGTCTAAAGGCTCATTGCCAGATAAATAGAGCAATCCGCTGAACAGAATTAATAGTAAAAATGGAGTAAGTTTTTTCATCACAGCACCAAATTAAAGAGAAGTGCTGTTTAATTCAATGAGTCTACTCTAAAAAGGTATATTTACAGTAAAAAAGTTTTGAATTTAGTTTGTATTCATATAGCAAAATTTCATAAAAGACCTTTTTAGATACGCCTCATTAAATCAAAAGTGATTTTAAAAGTAGAAATCCCGCCGGAGCGGGAATTCTACTTAACTACTGCCAACTGAAAACTATTTACTTTATCTCAATTGTCTTTGGTTTCATTCTTTCATGCTTAGGGAGTTTTACGTTAAGCACTCCATTCTCCAGCTTAGCATCAATTTTCGATTCATCAATATTTTCAGAAATTTTGAATCTGCGATAGAAGTTACCGGCTTCTGTTTCTGTAAGTACATACTTACGATTAATAACTTCATCGAAAGTGATTCTACCCATTATTACTAGGAAACCCTCTTCTAATTTAATCTTCACATCCTCTTTTGAAACACCGGGCATTTGAGCCATAAGAAAATAATCTTCAGTTGTTTCGTAGATGTCGATTAATGGAGCTACCCATGATTCTTTTTCGAGTGCTTCATCCCAACTTCTTTTATTTTTTACTTCAACCATTTCTTTTTGTTCAGTCATAATGACCTCCAAGTTATTTATCATTTGTAGAATTTTCCCAAGTTCAATCTCCCCCTTAGGGGGAGAGACAGAGGGGGCTTTTATTTTTTATCATCATCAACAACTTCGTAAGATGCATCTTCAACATTACCTTCATCTTTTTTACCCGTTGAAGAATGTTGTTTTGGTTCACCTTCCTGTTGACCTGCGAAAGGCTCTCCACCATCTGCACCAGGAGTCGGACCTTGCTGTGCATACAATTTCTGCGAGACCTCATTCCATACTTTGTTCAAACCTTCTGTCGCAGATTTGATTTTTTCTGTGTCGTTTGTTGCAATTGCATCTTCAACTTTTTTCATTTCACTCTCAAGCTGGTTTTTCTGTTCGGTAGTAATCTTGTCTTTCATCTCTTCAATTTGTTTCTTAGTCTGGAAGATGAGATTGTCAGCTTGGTTCTTGACTTCAACAGCTTCTTTTTTCTTTTTATCCTCGGCTGCATGTTCTTTTGCAGTCTGTCTCATCTTTTCAACTTCTTCTTTTGATAGACCGCTCGAGGAAGTAATTCTGATGCTTTGCTCTTTATTAGTAGCTTTATCTTTTGCAGCAACATGAAGAATTCCGTTTGCGTCAATATCAAATGTTACTTCGACTTGTGGAATTCCGCGTGGTGCCGGTGGTAATCCATCTAAATGGAATTTTCCCAGAGTTCTGTTATCTGCAGCCATTGGCCGTTCACCTTGAAGAATGTGAATTTCAACAGATGGTTGATTATCTGATGCTGTAGAGAACACTTCACTTTTCTTTGTAGGAATTGTTGTGTTAGCTTCAATTAATTTCGTAAAAACTCCGCCCAATGTTTCAATTCCAAGAGATAATGGAGTAATGTCAAGCAGAAGAACATCTTTTACATCGCCGGCAAGTACACCGCCTTGAATTGCCGCGCCGATTGCAACTACTTCATCCGGGTTTACACCTTTATGTGGTTCTTTTCCAAAGAGTTTTTTCACCAATTCTTGAACTTTGGGAACACGGGTTGAACCACCCACCAAAATCACTTCATCAATTTGAGAGGTTGATACGCCGGCATCTTTAATTGCGCGTTCACACGGTCCCACTGTTCTCTGGATTAGATCATCCACCAATTGCTCAAATTTTGCACGCGACAGATTGATGTTTAAATGCTTCGGTCCATCCTGAGTAGCAGTAATGAACGGAAGATTAACATCAGTTTGTACTGATGAAGAGAGTTCCATCTTTGCTTTTTCAGCGGCTTCTTTCAAACGCTGAAGTGCCATCGGATCTTTGCGTAAATCAATTCCCTCTTGTTTCTGAAATTCATCAGCGAGATAGTCAATAAGTCTTTGATCAAAATCATCACCACCAAGATGAGTATCGCCATTAGTGGATTTCACCTCAAATACACCTTCACCCAACTGCAGAATTGAAATATCGAATGTTCCGCCACCAAGATCATAAACAGCAACAAGTTCTTCTTTATGTTTCTTGTCCAAACCGTATGCCAGTGCCGCAGCAGTTGGTTCGTTAATAATTCTTTTTACTTTTAATCCGGCTATTTCACCGGCATCTTTTGTAGCTTGTCGTTGAGCATCATTAAAATATGCAGGTACAGTAATAACCGCTTCTGTAACTTCCTGACCGAGATAATCTTCGGCAGTTTTTTTCATTTTCTGCAAAACCATTGCGCTTATTTCCGGAGGAGAATATAACCGCTCGTCAATTTCAACTCTTGCAGAACCGTTATCACCAGCCACAACTTTGTAAGGAACCTCTTTCGATTCGACGTCAACTTCTTCCCTCTTTCTTCCCATAAATCTTTTGATTGAGAAGATTGTGTTTTTGGGATTTGTAACTGCTTGACGTTTTCCAGGTTGTCCGATCAATCTTTCACCGGATTTTGTAAACGCTACGACAGATGGTGTTGTTCTTCCACCCTCAGAGTTTGGAATTACCACGGGTTCGTTCCCTTCCATTACCGCAACGCACGAGTTAGTTGTGCCAAGATCAATTCCTATAATTTTTCCCATTGACTTATCCTTTTAGATTTTATTTTTGAAATGAGCTGAAGGTCTTACTTCAGCTCTATTAATTTTTCACTTTTTACTTTTGGTATTAGTTTCTTCATCTGAATACGAAGCATACCGTCTTCAAATTTAGCTTCAATACTATCATAGTCAACCTCTTCAGGAAGAGTGAAACTTCGTTTGAATGATCCGAACATTCTTTCACTTCTAAAGAAGTTTTTTTCTTTTTGTTCGGAATCTTTTTTCTTTTCCCCTTCTATTGTCAAAATGTTATCTTGCAATGTGATTTTGATATTCTCTTTTTTTACTCCAGGGATTTCTGCCGAAACATTAATACTGTTTTCATCCTCCGAGATATCAATTCTCGGGTAAAAATTTTCATTCATATTGAATCCAAAGTTTGAGAAATCACCAAAGTATCGCTGAATTTTGTCGTGTAGAGTTTCAAACTCTCTCATAGGTTCGAATTTAATGAGTGTCATTTTATCCTCCGTTATTGTTAATTGTTCGTACTTATTGTTACAATGAAAGTGCCAAACAATAAATTTTCTCTAAACACTTATTTTTTAATGGTTTAGCTAGAATACACAGTTTTAGAGCATGCCGGATTTTTTGGCAGAGATTCAAATTTTATTTCTAGTGAGTGTGATATTCTGGCTGAAATAGAAATTTTTTTTCATAACAAATTTATTTAGGAGATAACGATATTGTTCAAGATAGAAGAATTTGATATCAAGTTAGATACCGATTACATTGGCAGGAATTTTATTTATAGCGATGAAGTTGAATCTACAAATGCTGTGTTACTTGCGGGTAAGGATTCAATTCAAAATGGTACTGTACTACTTGCTGAATTTCAAAGTAAAGGGCGCGGACGTAAAGAGAAAGAATGGATCAGTAGCAGCGGTCAAAATCTAACTTTTTCAATCTTACTGAAGGGTGAATTCAAAGAACATAAAATTAATATGATCAATTTTAGTGCTGCAATTGCAGTGGCACAGGCAATTGAAAACCTTTATCAACTTGATGTTGAACTCAAATGGCCAAATGATGTTCTAATTCACAAGAAAAAAATTGCGGGAATTTTGTTAGAATCCGTTTCCAAAGCAAATAAAATATCCAGAGTTGTTGTAGGTATAGGAATAAATGTAAATCAGCCCAACTTCCCCGGTCATTTTGAAATACTACCTACTTCAATAAGAAAAGAATTTCATTCAATGGCAAGCAGAGAAAAATTACTAAGTGAAGTCCTCAATAATTTTGAAGCGCTGTTAGAGATATCTAAAAAATCCGGGAAAAAAGTTTTATCTGATTGGCGAAACCGATGCAAAATGCTGGGTGAAAAAATTAAAATTGTTGATGGTGATCTTATCAAAGTTGGAATTTTTGAAGACATCGATGAGAATGGATTCTTAATACTACGCAATGGTGAGAAGTTAGAAAAGATCCATTACGGTGATGTTAGTCTTAGATAGAAAGGAATTAATGAAAGTTTATTTTGATAATGCCGCAACTACTCCTGTTCATCCTAAAGTATTTGAAAAGATGAAACCCTTCTTAACGGAAGATTTCGGTAATCCGTCCAGCATTCACTCTTTTGGTAGAACTGTGCGTGTAGCAATTGAAGAAGCACGGGAAACTGTTGCCAGTTTTATTAATGCGAATCCGAGTGAAATTTATTTTACAAGCGGCGGCACCGAGGCAAACAACTTTGCAGTTTTCGGAATTGCCAAGACAGAATATGTTGAAAGCGGACGAAATAAGATATTCACTTCAAAAATTGAACATCATTGTGTATTGGATGCTTTTCAAGAATTAGAGAGAAACGGTTTCGATGTCAATTGGATAGATGTCAATTCTGATTCAAAAGTAAACTGGCAATCATCTGCTCATCTGATTGACGATAAGACCTCATTAGTTTCGTTAATGTGCATCAACAACGAAACCGGCACTATAAACCCTATCCAAGAAATTTCCGGTCAGCTCAAACACAAAAATATTTTCTTTCATACTGATGCAGTACAAAGCTTTGGTAAGTTTCCGATTGATGTGAAAAATCTTGGGATTGATTCACTCTGTGGATCAGCCCATAAAATTAATGGTCCAAAAGGAGTTGGATTTGCTTATGTGAAAAGCGGAACGCCTCTCTCTCCACTTCTCTTCGGTGGGTCGCAAGAACGGAACAGACGCGGTGGAACGGAAAACGTAGCCGGAATAGTTGGATTTGCCGAAGCGATTAGAATTGCGATTGAATCAATGCAGTCAAATTATGATCACGCAAAAAAACTGAAAAATAAATTTATCAATGGGTTTTCTGCGATTGATAAAGATGGTATTATTATTAACAGTGTTTCGAATTCATCACCTTATATTCTAAGCGTGACTTTTAAATCGGAATATTATAATAACGATTCTGAATCAATGTTAATCTATCTAGATATAAACGGAGTTGCAGCTTCAAATGGTTCTGCTTGCACAAGCGGAACCATTAAAGCATCACATGTTATTCTTGGAATGGGTTATTCACCGAGAGATGCGGCTGGGACTATTCGATTCTCTTTTGGAAGACAAAATAGCGAAGAAGAAGCTGATTATGCACTTGAGGTACTGAATAAAATGGCAAAGAAATTTAGGAAGTGACCTATGATGCTTGCTGAAGAATGAATCTACTGAAAGATTCTGATTCTTCGATTTACTTACTTGAGTTACTAAGGTTGACCGCTTGTTTGGATAAACCATTAAACGGTTCGGATAATAAACTTATATTTTCACTCAACCTCTGAAGATTGTGGCTATAAATTTAAATGTTTTGCGTAAGGTGACTTACTTAGATAATTCATGTTACGCAGAAAGGAAAGATTCGCCACGAAGACTCTAAGGCACAAAGGTTTCACCAAGAAAAACATAAACTTTGTGAAGATTTTGTGTCCCCGCCTGCCAGAGTATAATCTTCGCGGCGGGCAGGTTTGTGCCTTAGTGGCTAAGTTTTTTCATGTGGACTGCGTAACGTGAATTAGATAACTCACCTTACGCAAAAAGGTGAAATAAGAAAAGGATAAGCATAAGTTAGTA
>CAYVBQ010000050.1:0-17836 GCA_964449775.1 uncultured Melioribacter sp.
TAACTTATGCTTATCCTTTTCTTATTTCACCTTTTTGCGTAAGGTGAGTTATTAAATAAGATTTCAGCTTGAGCAGAATAATAAACATATCAAATTGTTCGTAAGCCATTTCGATCTCGAACCGTTAACAAAAATATTTTAAAATTCATTTTATTAAGGAAGACAATTAAAAATAAACTACCATCGCAATCGAAAAATAAATTATCAATCCTGTAACATCAACTAGTGTGGCAACGAATGGTGCCGAAGAAGTTGCGGGGTCAAATCCAAGTTTTTTTATAATCAATGGAAGCATCGAACCCATAAGAGTACCCCACAGGACCACACCAACAAGTGAAATACTTACAGTAAGCCCGAGTCTAATCCACTGTTCATAAATGTGCGATGCCGCCTGCCAAATGGTTATTCTTAAAAACCCGAGTAATGCTAAAATTATTCCCAGTACTAAACCTGTAAAAATTTCTCTTTTAAAAACGAAGAACCAATCCTTTAGAGAAATTTCCCGCAGAGCCAATGAACGAATTACTAATGTTGCAGCTTGCGATCCCGAATTGCCGCCGCTGGATATTATCAAAGGAATAAAGAGTACAAGTTGAACGGCTCTCTGAATTTCCCATTCATAATGAGACATTGCCGAAGCAGTGAGCATCTCACCAACAAAAAGTACACTTAACCAGCCTGCGCGCTTCTTGATCATATTGAAAATTGAAATATCCGGATACGGTTCATCTAATGCCTCAACCGCAGCAATTTTTTGAATATCTTCCGTTGCTTCTTCTTCAGCAATATCTAAAACATCATCCACAGTGATGATACCGACAAGAACACCGCTTGAATCTGTTACCGGCAGAGCAATTCTATCATATTTTTTAAAAACCTCTACTGCAGTTTCTTGATCATCATTCACTTTTAACGCAACAAAATTAAAATCCATTAAGTCGGTAATCTTATCCTCAAGAGGTGAAAGAAGAAAATCGCGAATGGAGATATCATCAAGTAGGATTCCTTTTTCGTTAACAATATAAACAACATTTAACGTCTCGCTGTTTTTTCCATATATACGAATGTAGTTGAGCGTTTCCTGCACTGTCCAATTTTGATGTGCCGCAATGTAATCCGGGGTAATCAAACGACCAATACTATTTTCTGGATAGCCGAGAAGCTGCTGAGAAATTTTTCTTTGTTCCGGCGAAAGATATGTCAGCATTTGTTTAACAACGTTAGGTGGAACTTCTTCAAACAATGCGGTTCTATCATCATCTGCCATTTCATTCAATACAGCAGCAACATCTTCCTT
Organism: uncultured Melioribacter sp.; assembly: GCA_964449775.1. GTDB lineage: Bacteria > Bacteroidota > Ignavibacteria > Ignavibacteriales > Melioribacteraceae > Fen-1258. The sequence goes on from CAYVBQ010000050.1 coordinate 1,298, forward strand.
CCCGAGAAGTTGGATCAAACTCAATTGTGTGTCAACGTCAAAATATTCGAAGACGTCAGCTGCTAGATCTCTAGGAAGGAGACGAAAAAATATTGCCTGTTCGTTTTCCGGTAATGCAAGAAAAAGATCGGCAATATCAATTGGAGTCCAATCAATTAAAACTTCTTTTAGATCAGTGAACTGTCTATTTTGGATTAAATCCATGATTTCGGGTTTGAGTAGCTGTGAGAGCATATCAACCTCCGGTAGATGAAGGGTTGAGAAAACAATTTCGAATTTTGCTGTCGCAATCTAAAACAGAATAGTTAAATATCCGATAAGAAATTTGGAGAAAGTCAGATTATTTTTTTGAAAAGCTCGTGAGAATAGAGTTGACTTTGAAAGCGTGAGTAAAGGATAGACTAATATTGCCTGATAGTTAAATAAAAATTCCCGGTTATTTCAGCAAATTCATCTTACCGGTCACTTGGCGGTTACCAACTTTCAAATTATAAAAATAAACTCCGCTTGATACAGAATTATTAGACTCATTCGTTCCGTTCCACCTAACTAAATAATTGCCGGAAGGAATTTCTCTCTTGATCAATCTCTTAACTAATTCCCCGTTCACATTAAAGATCAGTAATTCGGTCAATAAATTTGATAGCTCTAACGGAACAGAAAAATGTATTGTTGTTTCTGAGTTGAACGGGTTTGGAAAATTTTGAAGGATAATATTTTCTGTTGGTATTGAAGAATAAATCTCTTTTTCTTCATTTACATTTGTTATCAACCGGGCACCAGCTCCTTTAGATTCACCATTTACATTTGCCAGGTAAATATTTGCCCAGTCCGGTCGCAGCGATTGTTTCAAATAAGATTTTTGCCATTCTTCATCGCTCAGACGCAAAAAGTTTGTTGTCGTGTATTCATAATAACTTGAAACCGGACCGACAAAAGCTACATCACCTGTACCAGGTAAATTTGCAACAACGGTACACAAATTTAAAGGACCTGTTCCTGCATGTTTAACCCAACCCACAATATTTCCATCTTTATCTGCCGGCGAGGTATGAAAATCCGCAACAACATGATCTATACCGGAAGAAGTTCCATCCTGATAGATAAGTTTGTTGGAATACCATCCATTGATCACCGGTACACAATTAGGCAATTCGTATAAAATGCCTCTTAAAAATTTATTCTCTTTATCTGTCAACTGAACTCTATCCAATTCTTTTTTTGCTATTGTTTCAAGCGTATCCATCACGAGCGCAAAACCATTAAAGTAAATTTTCTGTTTATCAAGATTTATTGAGAGATTATTAAATTTTTCAATCGTATGATTTGCCAGTTCCTTCATTGATTTATAAAAAGCAGGAATAGGTTCAACATAACTGAAAGGGAAAGAACATACAGGAATTCCGGAATACGATTGTTTTGCATACAAAAGATTATCATGCCGTAACTCAGTCCATGAAGCTAACTGAGTGTTCATTTTCTGTTGCCACCAAGCGCCGGTCTGCATGAAAGGAGGTAACGTTTCTCTCTGTGCCGGAGGATTGAGGGAGCGAATTGAATTTAACCATAGATTGTAGATGGCACTGTTCCAAAAATTACTATCATAAGAATCGATCAAATACCGGAGTGCTGATAAATTTGTTGCGTATTGAAATTCATCTATCTCAGAAGTTAGAAGTTGCGCTGCTGCTGAGTTGCCAAGAGCGAATAAAACATCCAGTGTTGATGGAAGCATTCTCGTAATTTTTTTATTGTTAAAAATAATACGATCAAAAACAACGTTGGCGGTAACGTAGGAATCAATTACGAAACGTTGACCGAAAAGTAAAAATGCCGAGGCAGGTTTAATTTGAGAGACATTCATCGGATAGGTGGATAACACTTGTGAAAGAATTTTTTGCCCGGCGAAAGGTTTTGTGCTTAAGGTGTCTTGAAACTTTTTAACGGTTTCCATACTTAGGAAATCTTTAGCGCTGCTAATATTAACAGCTTCACTTATGGAATTAAACTGATCGAGAGTAACATTATCTTGCTCTCCAACAAAAGAAGCTATCACCTTTTCCATTTCGTCAAATATCGGTTTTACAGTTGATGTTTTTATCGCCTCGGAAATTAGATATGAATCTATTACCTGTCTTTGAATATCTTGATCGGTCGGGGATATATCATCAGAAACGGGTTTGATAAGATAAAGTTCTGTTCTTCCAAGCCAAATCATCGTCTTGAAATAGCGCGCAAGTTGAGGGAAATTCCTGTCGGTGTAATGCCCCCTTGGTTTGAATTGACTGTAATCAACTTTTCTCACCGTTTCACTAAAGAGAGGTTCTTCAATCAAATTTAGAGATTCAATATTGTTCAATATGTGATTGATATTTGATAGATTATCTGAGTAAAACGGTTGTGCATTTGAAGTAAGAAGCTTTCTCGCAACACTGATGTAAACATCAGCATCCTTCAGCATCTTTATCAATTGAGTATCAGAAGAATATTTTTGATTTAGCATGCTAAAATTGTCTTGAAGCCCCGATAGCAATTGTTCCAGCTTTGGAATGAGAAAAGAAATTTCCACTCCTTTAAGAATTCTATCGTATGATTGGTGAAATGCTTTGAGAATAATATCGGTTGAAATAAACAGCGGAAGATCAAAGTGATAAATTCTCTGAAGCATTGATATCACATCGTCGTTCGATACTCTTTCTGTTACGAAGAATCCGTTCTGATTTAATAACTTCTTCTCGTAATTCGTAAGTTGAAGTTTTAGTTCGATCGAATCGAGGTACGAAATATTTGAAGGAAAATTCTTTACAATCTTTTCGAACTTGCCTGCGTTGTACATCGAAAGCAATTCTTGTCTGCTCATGTTCTGATGTGAATTCAAAAAGGTTTTGTATTCGTTCAGATTAAACGAAGAAGTTTGTGCAAAAACGAATGGCGCAAAGAAAAAAAGAAAGATTGATATAAACATTATCTTTTTCATAGAAACCCCATTTTCTTTCTGGTGTGAAGCTAATCAATAAAAATAAAAAGCGAAAGGGGAAATTGAACGAACCTATTCACTGCAGAGCAGCGAGGTATCTTGTCATGCCCGAAAGTTTTTAACGGGCATCCACTAATGGATTCCCGCCAAAAGTCCCGCTTTATGCATAAACGTTAACCTAACAAATAGATTTTTCAATAGAAATTAGAACAATTGTATTGTTAGTAGAATAAAACAACGGTTTTATATCTCATCCCTAAAGGGATTTTATCTTTTCTTTTTAGATCATTTTCTATAAATATTTCATCCCTCTGGGATTATGAATTCCAAATCCCGTTAGGGATGAAATTATTCTAGCAAAAGAACCACCACAGAATGAAAATCCCGTAGGGATGATATAATGCTGTCAATTTATATGAAGAACAAACAAGATAATCTTAACAAAAGGTGTTTCATGGAGTCTGTTTCAGTAACTTTTCACAGTTAAGATCATTTAGTGTTCTTACAAAACTTAAAATTAAGTTGACGCCTATGCGCTTTACGGGATGCCGAAAGGCGGCACATGCGGGAATGACGCTGCTCAGAAGGAATCCTTCGGACAACCTGCCCGCCGCATAACTTCGGCATGCGGGGCGGCGAGGAATTCAACCCGAAGAGATTAAAGAATTTCAAAAAAAATTATAAGTTGAGTTCTTTCTTCATCAACCCAAAAGTTGTTTCAATCGAGTGCGGTTTATATCCCAACTCAGTTTCTGCCTTGAGTGTAATGAGCCCGGATTTTAGAGGACGATGTGCAGGTTGATTTAGATCTTTTGTGAGAATTGGTATAATTAATTTTTTGTCCAGACAGAAATATTCAGCAATACGCAGAGTGAAATCAAATCTGGACAACATCTCAATACCACCAATATTATAGATTCCTTCTTTCTTAAACTCGATTAATTTGTTGATGGCTGCAACAATATCATCAATATATGTTGGATTGCCGATCTGATCTGTGACAATCCTGATCGATTCATTAGCACGTAAAGAATTGATTACCCATTTTACAAAATCAGGCCGCCCGTACTTTGCGGGTCCATATAAAATGTTTGTTCGAACTATCGAGAATCTAACACCGCTCGTTCGAATAGAGTTTTCGCTGGCAAGTTTTGTTCTTCCGTAATAACCGATTGGTAGGGGTTTGTCTTCTTCCGAATATGGACCATTCTTACCGTCGAAAATATAATCTGTTGAGATGTGAATTAGATGTGCGTCAATAGTCCAGCAATAGTGTGCAATATTCTCCGGACCGTTAACATTAATTTTCCATGCGGTTTCTTTTTCGGTTTCTGATCTATCAACATTAGTAAAAGCCGCGGTGTTAATCACAAAATCCGGAAAGAAATCAAGAATAAGTTCCTTAACTTTATTTTTTTGTACAATATCCAATTGAGTGTAATTAATTTCCGGAATGAGTGATGAACTTTCAACAGAGGCGCACATCAACTCAACTTTTTTGTCTGAACTGAAGAAATCCGCAAGTCGCTGCCCAAGCATTCCATTTGAGCCGATAATTAATATTCTTTTTTTTATTAAGTCGCTGCTAATCATTCGGTTTCAAAATTGTTTGTGATGTAATATCTTTTAATGATGCCGCTGAAGCTCCTGCCTTATTTGCAAGTTCGAGCGATTTGAAGACATCTCCGGTGGAAATATAGGAATAAAAGAATACTGCCCCAAAGATATCGCCGCATCCAACTTTATTCACGGTATTTATTTTTACCGCATTCATAAAATATGATTTAATTTCCCCGCTGGAATCATAATGGAGATGTGCACCCTTATTACCTTTTGTGATAATAACAATCTTTACTCCCAATCTGATAATTTCAGCTGCGCTTTCAATCTCGGTCTTGTTTTGAACAATTGTATTGAGTTCGTTCTCATTACACTGTAAAATATCAATATTGGCTAACCAATCTTTTACATTGGGAATTGGACGGAACTCACGCTGCATATTGATCCCAACACCACGTGAAAGAGTGTGAACATCAAAATAAATTGTACCATTGAAATTTTTTCTTATTGTTTTTAATTGATCGAGCGAAATATCGAAACCGGTTATCATGTTGATTAAGATGCCATCAAGCTGATCCCAATCTTTGACTTGATCTATAGAAAGTTGAAATGATAAATTTTTATAAGTCTCTTCCCTTTCATCTTCACCGGATGTTTGGAGCAATACTTCCGGCATCTCTTCAATTTTGTTGGCAAATGTGAGATTAGCCTTCGAATATAACGTCTCGAATAAATGAATTGTTTTTTGATTCCAACCGGTGAGAAGGAATATCTCATCTTCAGGTTTGACTAAAGATAAAATTCCAAGCAACGAATAAAATATTCCTCCGGATTTGGAGATTTCATTTCCAGATTCATCAAAATGATCAATAATCGAGTGTCCAATCAGTAGGATTTTCATTGAATTAAAAAAGACGTATTTTGAACGTAATCAAAATGGTTATTGTTTATTACTAAGATAGTGAATTAAGATCTCATCAAAAAAAGATAGAAAGACAAAATGAAAATTGGAATCACATGTTATCCCACATACGGTGGCAGCGGTGTTGTTGCCACAGAGTTAGGTTTGGCTTTGGCTGCGCTAGGACATCAAGTGCATTTTATCAGTTACGCAATTCCTCATCGGTTAAACAAATTCTTTGAGAATGTTTATTTCCACGAAGTGGAGCTTAGTACGTACCCATTATTTGAACATTCACTTTATGATCTTTCTCTAACGAGCAAAATGTTGGAAGTATTTGAGTTTGAAGACCTTGATCTGATGCATGTTCATTATGCAATTCCACACGCCGTCAGCGCTTATCTCGCGCAGCAAGTTCTTCGAAAATCGAATAAGATTTTAAAATTTATCACCACGCTTCATGGAACGGACATTACTCTTGTTGGCCTCGAACCATCATTCATGCCTCTTGTTAAATTCAGCATTGAAGAGAGCAATGGCGTTACTGCAGTCTCTCGTTTCTTAAAAGAAAAAACACTTACTAATTACAATATTGAAAAAGAAATTGAGGTGATTTACAACTTCATTGATATTGAAAAATATAAAAAACAAGACAGCGAAATATTTCGCAGACATATTGCACCCAACGGTGAAAAAGTTTTAGTGCACGTATCAAACTTCCGACTTGTAAAAAGAGTTGCCGATACGATCCGGATTCTTGAGAAAGTCAAAAAGGAGATTCCAACAAAGTTGGTTTTAGTTGGTGACGGTCCTGATCGATCAGAATGTGAGCATCTTGCACGCGATCTCAATTTACAAAAAGATGTAATATTCCTTGGCAAACAAGACGGACTTGTAGAGATCTTAAGCGCATCGGATTTATTTTTAATGCCGTCTCAATCAGAAAGTTTTGGTTTATCCGCGCTTGAAGCAATGGCGTGCGGTGTTCCGGTGGTTAGTTCGTCTGTAGGCGGTCTTCCGGAATTAAACATTCACAACGAGACAGGTTACATTGCAGAGATTGGTGATGTTGACCGGATGGCAAAATACGCAATTGAATTATTGTCTAACGAGAAGAGATATAAATCGTTTTCAAAAAACTCGCGCGACCGTGCAGTAAAACATTTCGACAAGAATTCTATTGTACCAAAATACGTTGAGTATTATGAGAAGATTTTGAATACATAGTTTGCGAACATCCTTCATGCTCTTGCTCATGATCATTATCGTGATCAAGATTACGAACAAGAGCACGATCACGAACAATTACAAACCTACCGGATTTCTGCCTATGCTGAAATAAATAAATCCTAACTCTTCCATCTTCTTTGTATCATAAATATTCCGTCCATCAAAGATGATGGGTAACTTCAATTCTGATTTTATTCGGTCATAATCCGGATTACGGAATTCATTCCATTCGGTCAAAGTTAAAAGTGCATCCGCATCTTTAAGAACCTCATACTGATCTTCGGAGTATTCCAGTATACCATCTAAGTAAAATTTAGAGTTTTCCATCGAAGCCGGATCGTAAGCAGTAACTTTGGCGCTAAGGCGAACCAGTTCTTTGATTATTACTATGGCAGGTGCTTCACGCATATCGTCTGTGTTCGGTTTGAAAGCCAAACCCCAGACAGCAAATTTTTTACCTTTTATATCCCCGTTAAAATGCTTCATAATTTTTTTCACAAGTATTAGTTTCTGAAGTTTGTTCACTTCATCAACAACTTTTAGCAAACGAATCGGCGAGTTATGTTCTTCCGATGTTTTTATTAATGCATTCACATCTTTTGGAAAACAGGAGCCTCCGTAACCAATACCGGGGAATAAAAATCTCTTTCCAATTCGTGTATCTGCCCCGATTCCTTTTCTAACCAGATCTACATTTGCACCTACCGACTCACAAAAATTTGCAAGTTCGTTCATGTAAGTAATTCTCATTGCCAGGTAAGAGTTTGCGGCGTATTTTGTTACTTCAGAACTTTCCGGATCCATTTCCAGTATCGGGTTGCCTTGACGAACGAACGGTTCATATAATGCACTCATTTTTTCAAAAACTTCCGGCGAACGAGCGCCAATAACAATTCGATCAGGTTTCATAAAATCATCAACCGCAAATCCTTCACGTAAAAATTCCGGATTAGAAACGACTTCAAAATTCTTTACACCACACTTTTCAAATATTTCTGTTACTAGAGAAGAAGTCCCAACAGGAACTGTACTTTTATTAACAATGATCTTAAAATCTTCTTTCCCGGAAGTTTTCAGAATATTTCCGATCTGCTCGGATACACCAAAAACATATTTTAGGTCTGCCGAACCGTCCTCATCTTGGGGAGTTGGCAGACAAAGGAATATCATTTCGGAATCCAGTACAGCTTTCTTCAGATCATCTGTAAAAGTGAGTCTTTTCTTCTCGATGTTTCTATGAAACAGTATTTCTAAACCAGGTTCATAGATCGGGACAACCCCATCTTTCAGCTGCTCCAATTTTTTCTGATCGTTATCAACACAAATTACTTGGTTGCCCATTTCGGCAAAACATGTGCCGCTCACAAGTCCAACATAACCGGTTCCAATAATCGCTAGATTCATTTTTAACCCCTTTGAATTTTAGAAAAGAAAATCTTTCTCAATTTTTTTGAATGATTTTGCTTGCAAATCTTTGGCAGAAACAATTGGTTTTTCGACTTCCCAATCAATATTCAAATCAGGATCGTTGAAAAGAATTGCCCGCTCACTTTGTTTATTGTAAAGCGATGTGCATTTGTAGCTGAAGATAGCGTCATCAGAAAGCACGGAAAATCCATGTGCAAATCCGGGTGGAATCCACAATTGATTTTTTGTTTCTTCATTTAATTCAACTGAAAAATATTTTCCAAATGTTGGTGAACCGAACCGGATATCAACTGCAACATCTAAAACTTTTCCAACTATAACGCTGCATAATTTTCCTTGAGCATATTTTGCTGCTTGATAGTGCAGTCCACGCACGGTACCTTTTACAGATTTTGAAATGTTATCCTGAACAAATGTCCGGTCAATTCCACCCTCAATAAATTTTTCTTTGTTGAATGATTCGAAAAAGTAGCCGCGTTCATCCTTGAATACATCTGGCACAACTACAATCAAGCCATCAATAAAAGTTTTTTCGAATTGCAATCTTCACCTCAGTATTTTGGATTTTGATGCCAGCGCCATGCTGTTTCAATAATTTTTTCAATCGAATATTTCGGCGACCAATCTAAAACTTCTTTTGCTTTTTTATTATCAGCTACAAGAACGGCAGGATCACCAGCACGTCTTTCAACAATTTCAAATGGAATTTCTTTTTCCGTTATAACTTTTGATTTTTCAATTATCTCAAGAACAGAATTTCTCTTCCCGGTTCCCAAATTAATCATAGTTGATTTGTTTCCACTATTCAGATAATCAATTGCTTTCAAATGTGCATCAGCCAAATCATTCACATGAATATAATCTCGAATACATGTGCCGTCTGTTGTGTCGTAATCATTTCCAAAGACAGATACTTTTTTTCTTTTACCGAGAGCAGCTTCAAGAATTATCGGAATTAAATGCGGCTCGGGATCGTGACTTTCTCCAATAGAACCATCCGGATCTGCGCCGGCTGCATTAAAATAACGTAACGCAACGTGTTTCATCCCATAAGCGATTTCAAAATCTTTCAGCATTGTTTCGATCATCAATTTTGTGTTTGCATATGGATTTATAGGATTTGCTACTTGTTCTTCGGAGATTGGAACTGTAGTTGGATTTCCATAAATGGAACAAGTGGAGGAGAAGATGAAATTCTTAACTCCATTTTCAGCGCAAAAGCGAATCAGATTTAAACTTCCAACAACGTTGTTCTGATAATAAAGTCCCGGATTTTTTACTGATTCTCCTACATAAGCAAATGCTGCAAAATGAACCACGGCGGCTGGCAAGTGAGTTTGAATTGCGTATAAAAGTGCGTCGGTGTCTAATAAATCAACATCTTCAAATGTTACCTTTGGAGGAATTGCTTCTATATGTCCACGCGAAAGGTTATCCAATACAATTGGTTCGTGTCCATTTTCAACGAGAAGTTTTACAAAGTGCGAACCGATATAACCGGCTCCTCCTGTAACTAAAACTTTCACTCTTTTCTCAGCTCATTTTCTTAATTCAAAAATACAAAAACTTTTCAATTAAGGATGATTGATTGTTTCTTCTTATTAACAAATTGCGGCTACATTATATTTGGATTAATTTGCAATTAACAATTATGATGAGGTATCTATGTCAACTCTACCAAAACGGTTTGAAAGATTTCTAAAAGATTATCCCGAAATAGCAGTTGCTTATGAAACACTCGGCGATGCGATTCATAGAGAAGGATCTTTAACTGAAAAAGAACGCGCATTGGTGAAACTTGCAATTTCAGCGGGAGCTAAGCTGGAAGGTGCGGTTCATGCGCAAGTTAGAAAAGCAATCAAAGCTAAACTCACAAAGAAAGAGATACGGCAAGTCGCACTTCTTTCAATTCCTACAATCGGTTTCCCTGCATCCATGGCGGTTATGAGCTGGATGGATGATATCCTTGACAAGAAGAAAGGCAAATAATATTTTGTTTACAAATAAAAATAGTGTTGAGTCTGTAGAAATTCGGGATGAAATTATTTCGTTCAGAACTCAACGGATAATTGCCTTATGGGGATTTAGTGAAGCAGCATTTGGTGGAATACTTCACGCTTTAAAAATTCCTTTCACGGGTTTGTTTCTCGGAAGTGCAGCAGTAATTTTCATTTCTCTAATTGCCCACTATTCACGAGATAAATCGGCAATTCTTCGGGCGACACTCATAGTAGTTTTAGTAAAAGCTTTTGTGAGTCCTTATTCTCCCCTAACAGCATACTTTGCCGTTGCTCTACAAGGAACTCTCGGTTATCTATTTTTTAGCACGATCAAATATGAACGTATGGCAGCATTGTTATTAGGTTTCTTTTCACTATTCTTTTCGGCGCTGCAAAAATTAATTTTGCTTACACTTTTATTCGGAACCGGGTTATGGAATTCAATTGATCTATTTGTTGATTTTGTTCTTTCTCAAATACAGGTGCTTCATCATTCTCAATCTTTTAGTTTTAGCTTGGTAATAATTGCACTTTATACCGGACTTCATATAATAGTAGGAATTTATGTCGGCATCAAATCATCCTTGATTCCCCAGTGGGTTGATAAAAAATCCCGATCATTCGAACGATTGGGATTCGATTTTCAAAAGAGTGAAGATCATTTCATAGAAAAGAAAAAATATAAGAAGAGACCGTGGTGGAGAAGGTCTTCAGGCATCTCTCTTTTCGTTTTCCTAATTGTGCTGATGATGCTTTCATATTTCTTTCCGCAGCTTGGTAAGAATAGAGCTTACGATATTTTATTTATGATGTTACGTTCTATCATTATTACCATTATCTGGTTTTCAATTCTTTCGCCGTTTATTCTAAAACATTTTAAAAGATTTATTGAAAAGAATAAGTTTAAGCATGCGTCAGAGATTAACAACATTACAATACTCTTCCCAAATTTTAATCGTATCATTAATTTCTGCTGGAAAGCTTCCGCCCCGCTCAAGGGAATAAAAAGGATTAGAATGTTTCTCTCAAATTCATTAGCGCTTTTGCTTTTTCTCGAGATAAAATAGATGAAGAAAATTCATGTTCTCACAGGACCTGTTCACACCGGCAAAACAACTCGCTTAATGCATTGGGCATCCTCACAAAAAAATATTGACGGCATATTCCAACCGATCATAGATGAAAAACGATTCATCTACAACATCGCTTCAAGAACATTAAAAATGCTCGAGTCACCTTCAAATTCGACTGATGAAAAAGTTATCAAAATAGGGAATTACCGCTTCAGTAAAGATGTTTTTCTCTGGGCTCAAAATGCTTTGCTTAATTCCTTAGATAAAAACTTAGAATGGCTGATTATTGATGAGATCGGACCGCTCGAATTAGATGGTAACGGACTTGAACCAATCATCACCAGAATTTTTAAGGGAAGTGAAAAGTTCAGCGGAAAAATTTTGTGTGTAGTGCGTGATTCTATGATTGATAAATTTATTGAGCATTATAAGTTGGAAGATACATTTGAGTTGATCAATTTAGATCAAAACCAAGATTAAGATTAGGATCAAGAGCACGAGCAAGAAATATTCTTGCTCCTGCTCTTACTCTTGATCTTGCTCTTATTCTTAAGTAAATATTATCTGTGCGCCAGCTGATTTTTCATAGAATTGACCGACTGAGATAATGTCATCTACTTGCGGACAGAAGTCTTTTTTTGTTAAATGGAACATATCAACGGTTGCTTTGCATCCGTAAATTTCGCAGCCCGTATCATGAATCATTTCAATAAATTCTCTTACAGGTGGAATATCCAATTTTTCAATTTCTTTTTTCATCATCCCTGTAGCGAACCATGACATTCCAGGAATGGCGCCCATCCAGGTGGGTAGACCCGGTCCCATTGCCGTAGGAACACACATTGCCGGATTGCCTACGGTTGCAACTTTTAGATGATCCATTTTCTTTTCGATGACGGCGTGAAGACCGAAGAATGTAAAGAACAATGTTGCTTCGATACCTTCCATTCTTGCACCGTTAGCCATAATTAATCCGGGATATACTCCTTCAAGGGATCCTCTTGAAATAACGATCGAAACTTTTTTGATTGGTTCTGCCATTTTCATTTCTCCTCTAAATTAAATACATCCTTTTGGTTTAGGTAATCCTGCAATGCGTGCAGCTTTTTTAGCCGGTCCACCCGGAAAGAGTGTATACAATTCTTTTGTATCAACACCGCTTTCTTTGGTTAGTTTTCTAATCGAAGGCGCATCCCCTTTGGCTTCGAATTCTTTTCTCATGTAATTGATTACGAGCCAACGTCTATCATTAAGTTCTGGAATGCCTTCTTCAACAGCCAATGCTTTAGCTATTTCTTCATTCCAATCCGTTCGTTTTGCTAAATTACCATCGGCATCTAATTCTAACATTTTGCCGGCAATTTCTTTTGTTGCCATTTTTATCTCTCCTTTATTTATTTATGAGTCTACTCTAAAAAGGTATTTGTAATGTTCGTCATTGCGAACGGAGTGAAGCAATCTTTAGAATTCGTCTCGAAATCGTAAGATTGCTTCGGCAAAAAACGCCTCGCAATGACAATAGTGACCTTTTTAGAGTGGACTCATTTATTTTTTGTTGAATCTATTTTAATGATTTCTTTACCGTTTTGGGGACTTGCGAGATTCTTCAAGAACTCAATCGCAAATGCTAAGCCTCTTTTCGCTTCCGGCGTGTTTAGCTCTTTCATTATTCCGAAAAGCGATACATCTTTCTTCACAACAATATCGAGCTGCTTATACACATTAAGCGCATTATTGATCGTATGAAGCATATCCGGCTGTGTAAGATTTTTTACTGTGTTGAGAATTGTAACGATGTTATCGCCGAGACTTCTTACCTCTTCTTTGCTGAAGGATGTAACTATATTATCTGCAATGTTTGAAAGCTCTTTAGCGAATTCGAAATAACCTTTTCTATCAATCTCATCCAATGTTTTCATAAAATCTAAGATGGATTTTCTTACGAGCGGCGAAACATCAACAAGAAAATCTTTCAAGCTCTCCAATTGTTCAATACTTCGGTTGATGGTGTTTACATTTCTCAGAAGGTACTTTCCAAGGTGCAGTATGTCCTTGGTATTTACATGATCATGAACAGCTTCTAGTTCAACAACGGCAGTATCGTAAAAATCCTTACCGACACGCATTAAATCCTCTTTCAGATCTTCCATTTCTCTGCGGTGTTTTCTCTGAAGCTCGATCTCTTCAAGGATGATATCCAACTTTCTATTTATTTCATCTATTTGCTTTTGTGTTTTAATTTCTTCCATTTTACATCCTCTTTCCGGCCATTGACATTTGTGATTCAATCGGTAATTCAATTCCTTTCAATAAGAAATTCCAGTACATCCATCTGAACATCACTTTACCATAGTGATTCATTTTTGTTTCTTCCAGCAGAGAAAATGGACCAATACCCGGCAGTGGAAATTTTCCCGGGAGTGGTTCAGTATCATAATTGAAATCAATGAGAATTCCTTTTCCAAAACCGGATTCAATAAAGCAGTTGGCGTGACCATCAAATTTTTCTTTTGGTTCTCTTCCCTCTATTACGCTTAAAATATTTTCGAAAAGTATATCTGCTTGAAAGTGAGCGACCGAACCGGCTTTCGAACTCGGAAGGTTTGTTGCGTCACCAATAATAAAAATATTTTCGTATTCTAAAGAACGGAGAGTCTGCTTATCGGTCGGTACAAAATTCAACTCGTCACCCATTCCGCTCCTTGCTATCAACTCGTCTCCCATGTTCGTAGGTATGCTTACCAATACATCAAAATCAACTTCCCGTTCGTCCCATGAAACAATTTTTTTCTGCTCGTTATCCACTCTCGCTATGCTGAAGTCGGCAGTAAGCTTAATATTTTTCTTATCTAAAAAATCACCAAGAATTGACGATGCTTTTGGTTTTGTAAAAGCTCCAGGCAGCGGAGTTACAAAGTGGATATCAACTTTATCTCTAATACCATGCTCGGTAAAATATGAATCGGCAAGAAAAACAAATTCTAAAGGTGCAACGGGACATTTGATAGGCATCTCGGTAATATTAAGTACGAGTTTTCCCCCTTCCCAATGCTTAAAAAAATTAGATAGTGCGCACGCGCCTTCAATTGTATAGAAGTCAAAAATATTTTTGTGCCACAGTTCCCCTTTTAAACCTTCGGTCTCCTCGGGTCTTATCTGCGCGCCGGTTGCTATTATCAAAATATCGTACGAAAGAACTTTGCTGTCCTTAAGTATTACCCGGTTTTCTTTGGGTTCGATCTTTTCAATTTCCGAAACAATTACATTCGCCTCCGACGGAAAGAAATCCCTTTTTGGCTTGATGACATCTTTTCTTTTGTAAATACCGAACGGAATGAACAAGAACCCGGGTTGGTAATAATGTGTTTCATGCTGATCTACAATGGTTATCTGCCATTCATTTTTATCTAAGACATTGCTTAATTTATTCAGCATCATAGTCCCCGCTGTTCCAGCCCCGAGTATCAATAATTTCTTCATAGTCTTTCCTTAATTTTAATTTAGAGGTAACTACTCAGCACGGATGATTTTTTTGCCACTAAGGCGCAAAGGCACTAAGAAGCACAAAGAACTTATTAGTAGAACTTAGTGAAACTTTGTGTCTTCGTGTCTTTGTGGCATATTTTGAATTACAATTTATGTGGCTGCTGAGTAGTTACATTTAGAGTTATAAAATGATTTCTTTTAGTTTGTCTTTGATGCTCTTACAGTTTCCAAAAGATGAATACACTTCGCAAGTACGGCAATCTCGTGAAGTACAATAATTATCTTTGTGATTAAGCATCCAGCAAGGTTTAGAATATTCACTGTAAGCGTGGCAATTTTGTCTATCTTTTTTTGAACAACTTAAAATACCCCAGCATGGTATCAACGAAAGGATTCTACGAATCCCTTCAATTCCAATCCTATCTTCCGATATTGTTTTTCTAATGCATCGCATCCGTTCAAGATCTTTATCGGAATACAATCTTTGGTGGCTCTCTTTTTTATAGGGAATGATTAATCCTTCTCTTTCATACATTCGTAGGGTATGGACTGAAATATTCAATAAGCTTGCGGCAGTGCTTATGGTATAAACCGGGTTATCGGAGACGTCTTGTGCTAACATGATTATTGATCGATATTCTAATTGTTGATATCAATGGGTATCAACTTTACTGCCAATAGATAATGTAAAGTTTTTTGCAATATTTTCAATATTGTTACCTTTTTCTTCCCATTTATAAGAAAATGAATAAAATAACTTCTAAAAAATGAGATAATGGCATATGTTGTCTTGAATAAATTTAGGATAGAAACGGGGGTTTAGGTTTTTGTAAAAAAGAAAACCTAAATTCTTATGCTTGTTTCCTTTTTGCGGATGGAGATTTCCTTTTTATGGAAGAGGGTTTCTAACTTGCGTATAGGAGTTTCCTAATTATATCTGACTGTTTCTTAAATGCGGATGCTTATTCCCGTTTGCAGTATTGAAAAAACCTAAATGTGGAGGTCTATTTCTTTTTTAGGGATACTTATTTCTAAAGTATAGAAGCCGTCTTCTTAATTGAGGCGGCTTCTTTCCTTATGGTTATTTTTTAGGCGTGATAAATTTTAATCCGCTTACTTGTTTGTATTGGGGACTTGTTCCGCCGAATACGCTTTTTACATATTTTTTTACATCACCCGCTACATCAACCAAACCTGTTTCGGCTTGATAGAGGACATTGTTTCTCTCAATACGGGAATTACTTAACGGAGTGAAAGCGTTTATTGCAGCGGTGTTGGTTGTTCTCATATTTGTGAGAAAGGTTGTTAAAGCCGCTGTGGTTAATTCGGTTTCGTTTGGAGCGTATCCGGTTTGCGCAGATAAAAGTTGAATGAGTTTGTCCATGTTTTCAATCCGGTTATCAAAACCCATTTGCGACGCTGAAATATTTTTTGAATTTTCTTCTACGGGGACTGCAGGGTCTGTTGGGGCGGTAGTGTTTATAGGGGTTGCTCTTTTACCTTGAATTTTCCGTGCGATAGTTTTTGCATTGTCAACTACTTGTTTAGGAACATCGCTTGCCTCAAGTGAATTAACTATGCGGGTGATTAGCTTACTTAACGGTTCAAAAACAATTTCCCTTGCACTTATTGTGTTTGACCATGGAGTTTGCGCCGAGTTAACTGCCGCCAATTTACTTACGGCTTCAGTGTGCAAGATGTTTAGCGCCGGAAGTTTGATTGCCGCTTTACTCGGGTTGTAGCTTGCGCCGTAACCGGTGCAAAAGGAGATAAGGTCTTCAAAGTTTGCTACATTCTTTGCATGACCTGTTTCTAAAGTTGCCATGAACTTTTTCCCTCGAATGTTATAAAATAAAAGTCCGCCTTCGGCGGATTATTTGTTCT
>CAYVBQ010000051.1:0-15955 GCA_964449775.1 uncultured Melioribacter sp.
GCTTTTGTTAGGTACCTGTCCCAAAGATCAAGTCCTTTAAAAAATTTACGATTAAAAGTAACCGTCCGGATCTTGGATCGGTTCTAAATGATAAACAATTTTCTTTTAAAGATAGTTTTATTTTCTCAATCAACCAAAAATCGTTAACAAGCCCGATGCCGCAAATTATTATTCTATTTAAATTTCTTGAGGATTTGAAGCAAAAGAGATGTTTATTCCATCAAAGATCTCGATTCGATTATGATTATGATAGAAAAATTTGCTTGTTAAATTATTTCCTAAATTGTAAATTAGAAAAGGACGAGGCGGTAATAAATACTTTTAGAGTATAAAAGCTAATAATTTTTGTTTTGGAGACAATTATGAATTGGAGAGAAAGAATAACCGTTGACCCACTTGTATGCCATGGTAAAGCATGTATAAAAGGGAGTAGAATAATGGTGTCGATTATACTTGACAACTTAGCTGAAGGTATAAGTGAAACGGAAATATTAAAAAGCTATCCCTCATTAATTTATGACGACATTAGAGCAGCTATAGCATACGCCGCAGAACTATCACGTGAGAAATTAGTTCCTTTGTCAGCATAGTAAAAAATGAAATTTAAAATAGACGAAAACTTGTCCCGAAGGGATGGATACCCACCGGTTGAAATTGCTGAATTACTTATTAAAAGCGGACATAATGCAAAAACCGTAAACGAACAGCAATTGAAAGGGACAAAAGATTTCGTCCTTATAAATTTATGCAGGCAAGAAAATCGTGCGTTGGTAACTTTAGATACTGATTTTTCCGATATTAGCGCATATCCGCCGGAAGAATATGCCGGAATTATTGTTCTGAGAGTAGGAAGCCAATCCAAGAACCACGTAGCAGCCGTCTTCCAACATACAATACCGATTATCGATGTTGAACCTTTGCAACAGCATTTATGGATAGTTGAGGAAAATGTAATTCGTATTCGCGGCAGAGAGAAAATAGATTATAAGTAAATTAATTCTCTAACTTCATCAAATTCTTTAATTGCTAATTCATGAATTTTAACCTGCATTGTACTTACTCATTTCCCTTATCTTTTTGAAATCTATCAAACCGGCCAAGATCATTAGCAAGAAAAATCTTTATCCACCTCTTAATGCGTTTACAATATTGAGTCTTGCCGCTTGTAGTGACGGCAAGAAACCGCCGACAAAGCCCATAACCACAGCAAAGATGAATGACGAAGTCACAATTGACGGTGACAATGCAAACGAAAATGATAATTCGGAAAATGAACTGAAATTCAAAGTTGAGACTGTAAAAAATTGCAAGAACGATGCAAAGAATAATCCGACGAATGCACCGATCAATGAAATCAATAGAGCTTCCGATAGGAATGCTGTTAGAATACTTCTTCTGCTGAAACCGAGTGATCGCATTGTACCAATTTCAACTGTTCGATTAGCAACTGCCGAATACATTGTAATCATAGCGCCAATAATTGCACCTATACTAAATATTACAGTTATAAAAATTCCGAGCACACGAATAAAAGTTGCAAGGAACTCCGATTGTTCTTCAAAAAATTTCTGTTCGATCTTTGGTTCGAACTGAACCAGACGCTTGTTAGTTTCAAATTCATGTTTGCATTTTTCAAAGTTATTTATGTTATCCAATTTAAACGTAAGTGTTGAAACCGAACTTCCTCGTTTGAACGCATTTAACAGTTGATTGGAATCTCCCCACAACTCAGAATCAAATCCACTTCCGTTGGCTTCAAAAATTCCGACAATTGCCCAATTATCACCGGCAAACTTAACTTTGCTTCCAATCTGTGCACCAAGAAATTTTTTGGATATTGCTTCACCAACAATCAATTCGCGTGAAGAAGAATTAAACATTTTTCCCTCTTTTATTTTAATCTGTGGGCGAAGAGTACGGACGTTTTGAGAAACCCCACGAACAGTCACATTACTCATGCCCCCTTTTTTAATTTCCAGATTAATTACTACAACAGGTTCTTCAGAAATAATTTGCTTACCATCTGAAGACTTTGCTATGAATGGAAGAGCTTTTATCACGTTGCGTGTTTCGCCGTCAATTATACTGGAGATTTCACCATTGGATGCTTTTCTTGTTACAAGAACATTATCCGGTGAACCAGTTGCAACTAAAGTTTTTTGAACACCGTAAGCCATCATAAGTACAGCAGCAAAAACAAATACAACTAATGCAATACCTGTAACCGTAATTGCCGTTGTAAGCTTTCTTGTTTTAATACTTCTAAAGACATATTTGAATGGAACTGCCATAATGTCCTCTCTTTAAATTCTGAGGAGCGAACGCGACGTCCGTAGGACTCCTTCGGAGAAGAATCTCGATGATTAAAGTTAGAGATATTTCGCTCCGCTCAATATTTATTAACCTACAAATCTAAATCCATCAACAATCTTTGTACTAAGCGCTCTTTGTATTGGAAAGACTGCTGCAAGGAAACCAATCAATATTGCTGAGCTTGCCGCAAGTACAACTGTTACCGGCTCAATAAAAAAGAATGGGAAAAATCCTTTAGGCATTGCCTGCTCGAATCCGGAAACAATTGGATAGAGCAGACCAATTCCAATTCCGCCGCCGATACATGAAATCAACATAGATTCACCAAGTATCAATCCCGTTAAATGATATGCAGAGAAACCAAGCGTTTTAAATACCGCATATTCTCTGGTTCTCTCGCGTGCAGACATAACCATCGTGTTGGCAAGAACCAGCATAATTATTCCAATAATAGCATATGACATCACGTTCATAGCTGTAATAATTGCTCCGGATGCCGCAACAAATCCTTGTGCGAATGCTTTTTCAGTTTCTGTTTTTGTCTCTGCTGTGGAGTTCTTAAACAATGCATCTATCTGTTCCGATATTTGAGCTGAGTTGTTGGGATTATCAATTTTCATTATATACCAAAAAACATTATCGGCTCTTACCGGGGTTTCTTGCTTGATTCTTTCATTTAGATAATCAAAATGAAATAACATTTGTGTTGCATCTGTGTTCTTATTGCGGGGTTGATAAATTGCCGAAACAACAAACTCCCATCTGCCCGGGAAAATATCGCCGTCAAGCACAATAATATCGCCAATTTTGAAATTGTATTGTTCAGCTATGGATTTGCCAACCACACAACCGTTTCGTTCCTTTTTATATTTTTCATATTCATTTTGAGAAATCATGAATTCAGGATACAATTCAAAAAAATTATCATCAGCCGCCATTCTTGCAAAGAAATTACTTTTATCTTTGTAAATACCTCCAAACCAGACCGCCCCGCAAACATTTTTCACTCCAGGTATAGATTCAATTTTTGATTTATATGCAACCGGCAATGGAAAAATGAATGAAACCGCTTGCCGTGTTATTAAGCGGTCAGCTCCGGCAGCATCTACGCTGGAATCCCAGATAGTAACTACAGTTCTTAATAAACCATATGCAATCACCGCAATAGCAATTCCAACTATCGTGAGAGTCGTTCTTAGTTTATGCCGAAGAGCATTTTTAAAAATTAATTTAATTACTTTCATAGTAGCTCCTATACCAAATCGCCTTTTTCAAGATGAAGCAGACGTGATGCTTTCTCTGCTGCGTGAGGATCGTGAGTTACCATTACAATTGTTTTTTTAAATTCTTTATTAAGCCGTTCCATTAATGTCAAAATTTCTTGCGCGGAAGTTTTATCAAGATCGCCAGTAGGTTCATCGGCAACAAGTATTACAGGATCTGTAACAACTGCACGCGCAATGGCAACTCGTTGTTCCTGACCGCCTGAAAGTTGTTTCGGGTAATGATGCATTCTATCGCCCAGCCCAACAATGTTCAATGTCGCCTCAACATGTTTTCTACGTTCGGATTTTGAAAGTTTCGTAAGCAGAAGAGGAAGTTCAACATTTTCATACGCAGTTAATACAGGGATCAAATTGTAGAACTGGAAGACAAATCCAACACTTGCGGAACGCCATTTAGCTAATCCGGATTCATTTAATTTTGCTATGTCTGTTCCTGCAACGGTTAACTCTCCTCTTGAAGGGCGGTCAATACCGGCAATGAGGTTGAGCAGTGTTGTCTTTCCGGAACCGGATGGTCCCATCAGAGCAAGAAATTCTCCTTCGGTAACATCAAGTGTTAGATTGTGCAGAACGGGAATTTCTAAACTATTTCTCCAATAAGACTTTGATACATCTTTTACTTGAATAATTGCACTCATTGATTTCTCCTTAACAAAAAATATTTCGCCTTCATTTAAAAGTCCTTCCCTTAGGGGAGGATTTAGGTGGGGCTTTTATTTTACTGTAACTTTAACACCATCCGTAATTTTATCATCAACAGTTTCAATTACTTTATCGCCATTCATCAAACCGGATTTAATTTCGATATATGAACCAAGTTCTCTTCCTAAAGCTACCGGCACTTCAACAGCTTTTTCATCCCGAACAATATAAACCACTTTAGTATCGTTACGGTTCACAACTGCACCGATTGGTACAACAAGAAATTGTTTTGTCTCGTCAATGTTCCGGCTGTTTGAACTTTCATTTAAGAAGATAACTTTTGCACTCATTTCCGGAAGAACTCTTTGATCGTAATTTTTGAATCCAACTTTCACCATTACAGTGGCTTTGGAACGATCGGCAGTGGGAACAATTTTGGCAACGTAACCGGGATAAGCTTTATCGGAATAAGCATCAAGACGAATTTCACAATCCTGATTAATGGAAATCTTTTCGATGTTAGATTCGGATACATCAATCTCGGCTTGCAGTGAAGTCATATCTGCCATCAAAACAACAGCTGCTTTTGAATTGACGCCGGCGCCGAGTGGTGCAACCACTTCTCCAACGTCGGCATTTTTTGTTAAGACAGTTCCGTTGAATGGCGCTCGTATCAAAGTATTTTCCATTGCGACTTCCGCTCCTTGCAAGAGAGCTTTTGCAACATCAATTGAAGCAAGTACTCTATTGTAACGAGATTCCGCTGCATCAACCTCCATTTGGGTTGAAGAACCCGATTTTAATAATTCTTTATAGCGGTTGTAATTATTCTCGGAATCTTTAAGTTCTGCCTGAACCATTTTCACGTTTGCTTTGGCTTGTTCAAGCTGCGCTCTGATATCGCTGTCGTCAATTCTAGCTATCACTTGATCTTTTTGAACACGATCTCCTTCAACTACTCCTTGATAGACTAATCGTCCCGTTCCTTTTGAAGCTACTGCCGCTTTTCGTTGAGCTACGATATAGCCGCTTGCTGTTAATACTGCACTGGCTTGCGATGGTGATTGCAAAGTAGCCGTAGCTAATTTAACTTCGATCGCCGGAGAAGTGAAAGATTTCCAACCAAAATAAATGACCAATAACAGAACAACAATTCCCAGAGTCGTTCCTATTACTTTAAATATCTTTCCACGCTGCCCGGGATTTTTCAATTGGTCGCTTCTGTCAATTCTTAATGAAGATAAATCTGCGTTTTTTGTTTCCACTTTTTCACTCTATTGTTTAAATATTATTTGGATCTGTCTGAAAAGGTTGAGCTGAATTTATAAATTCCCTTTTAGTCAAACAAGTATATCAATGAATTTTCTAAACATTGGACGTATCCGAAAATCAGTAGTTTCTTGAATATCTCAATTTTCTATTCAAAAATAAGATGATTTTTCAGAAGTGATGAAAGAAATTCGGTGAGTAGCGGAAAACTATCGGTGAAAAGAATTTTTAAATAATTTGTAACTCAGATTTTTAATCTGAGCGTAAACGAACAGAATACAATTCTGTTCTACAAGTAATGCAGATATCTTAAAAACCTTATTCGCAATGTTGGGATAAGTAATTTCTAAAATTAGGGATAAGTTGGATTTCTACTCTTGTGCTTAAGTTCTTAAAAAGTATTTTTTTCCCATCCAGATAAATTTTTAAATAATTATAAAACCGAGTTCAGCACTCTAAGCATTTCGGTGTGAACTTTTCCGTTACTTGCCAAAATTTGTTTATTGAAAATATTCATCGGAGTCCCGTTAAAATCTGTTACTATTCCCCCAGCTTCTTCAACAAGCAGTTTACCGGCAGCCATATCCCATGGATTAAGATGCACTTCCCAAAATCCATCGAACACACCCGCAGCAACATAACACATATCAATCGCTGCAGAACCGAGTCTGCGAACAGCACTCGAAGCTTTTAAAAATGCAGCGAATCTTTCAATCGCATAATCTGGATTATCCGCAATGTCATACGGAAAACCGGTAACGAGCATGCTTTTTCTTAAATTATCGTTGCTGCTAACTTGTAATCTTTGCCCATTACAGAAAGATCCGCTTCCTTTTTCCGATGAATAGATTTCATCTCGCATAACATCATAAACAACACCGTAAATTGTTTCACCATTTTTCTGAACACCGATTGAAACGGAAAAGATAGGTAATCCATGTGCAAAGTTAGAAGTGCCGTCGAGAGGATCGATCACCCATAAATATTCGGAAGATGTTTTATGTTCGCCGCTCTCCTCCGCTAGCACAGCATGATTAGGAAATTCTTTCTTTATGAAATTGATTATTGCTGCTTCGGATTTTTTATCAATCTCGGTTACGAAATTTGAAAGATTAGTTTTGTACTCAACAGAAAAATTTTTTCCAAACCCTTCCCGAATAATTTCCCCGGCTTCTTTTGAGATCTGAATTACTTTGTTGATCATATCTACCTTTATGAGTGTTTGCTTTTTGAATCAGTTAAAATTACCAAAAAATCACCATTACGGAAAATGCCCTCGCGAATTCCCGATATAAGCGGGGATGAAGCCCGCCTTGCCGAAGCAAAGCGAGGCAGGTGATCTTAAAATAAAGAGATTGCTTCGCTCAGTTGTTCGTAAAGACATGCACAATTGGAGAGAACCAATAGCCGATGAAGGAGATCAAAAGGTTTGAAGATAATATTGGATCAACAAAGTGATTTAATCATTACATTTAATAAAGGCGATTTTGAAGGAATAGAGAAGTTCAGTTTAAAGGTCTTGACACCAAAAGAGTTTTTAAAGTTATTAGGAGAAATAAAATGAGTTCAATCAGTTTGAGATTACCCGAATCATTACATAAAAAGGCAAGAGACTTAGCTAAAAAGGAAAAGACTTCCATAAATCAGTTAGTATCCTCTGCACTTGCCGAAAAGATCTCAGCGCTTACAACAGAAGATTATCTTCAGGCAAGAGCTGAGAGAGCGAGCAAAAACCTCTTCAAGAAAGCTTTAAACAAAGTTAAAAATGTGCAGCCGGAAGAACATGATAGATAATTAGAAAAATCTTTTTTTAGTCTGTCAATATATTTTCGCCGGCTTCTTTCTCAATATGAATTACTTTATTTATCATCATTTCTCCAACTAAGAATAGAATTGGTTACAAAAATAGGAAACTTCTATTCAACCCAAAGATGAATTTGTTGCCTCACTTGATGCAATGTCTTGCTCATGCTCTTGATCTTGCTCTTAATCATTATTTATTTCTATTACCCAAGAGTAAGAACAAGATCACGATCAAGAGTAGTATTAATGACTAAACCCGTTTCTTGATAGCCCCTCGATTTATTGGTATATTTTGACTGTAAATCAAATACGGAGTTTTTAAAACCGATGGACGAGATGAACATTAAATTAAGCGACGAAATAATAAGTATTGAGAACATTCCACATGTTCTGCCTGTTCTACCGCTTCGTGACAACGTCATTTACCCTTACATGATATTCCCTGTACTTGTTGGACGTGAACAATCAATTCGTGCAGCAAACTTTGCACTCGATAATTCGAAATATATTTTCCTTGCCGCTCAGAAAAGATCCAATGTTGAAGAGCCGACTAAAGATGATATTTATACCGAAGGAACAATTGCCAAGATCATTCAAATTCTGAAATTGCCAAACGGACTTCTTAAAATTCTGGTTGATGGAATTATTCAAGGAAGAATACTTGCTTATACGGACCGGGCAAATTTTTTTGAAGCAGAGATTGAAGTAATTGTACCAAAGCAAGAAGACAAGCGTGAAATGAATGCGCTGATGCGACAGATGACCACTCTCTTTAAAGAGTACGTTAAAATTAATAAGGCAATACCGCCGGAAGCCGTAAATGCATTCGACAACATTGATGAGCCTGATCGCAAATTATTCTACGTTGCCGCTAATGTGAATCAGCAAATTGATGTTAAGCAAAAAATACTTCAACAGTTTTCTCTCAAAGATCAGCTTTATGAAGTTATTCGTCTGCTCAATTCCGAAATTGAAATCTTAAAAATCGAAAAAGAGATTGAAGGAAAAGTTCAGGAAAATATTCAAAAAACCCAGCGTAAATTTATTATTCAAGAACAGATCAGAATTCTTCAGGACGAATTAGGCGAGGAAGAAGAATCTTCACCGGATTTTATCAAACTGAAAGAACGAATTGAGAATTCAAAAATGCCTAAACCGGTATTGGAAAAAGCCATTGAAGAGTTTAGTAAATTGAGGAAAACCCCGCAAAGTTCCCCTGAATCAACAGTTATTCGTAATTATCTTGATTGGCTATGTGAAGTTCCATGGCACGCGAAAACAAAGGATCATCTTGATATAAAGAACGTTCGCAAAATTTTAGATGAAGATCACTATGGTTTGGAAAAACCGAAAGAAAGAATTGTTGAACACATTGCGGTGCTCAACCTGGTTAAAAATATGCGCGGACAAATTTTATGTTTAGTCGGGCCTCCGGGAGTTGGAAAGACTTCCCTTGGAAAATCGATTGCAAGAGCTATAGGAAGAAATTTTGTTCGTATCTCTCTCGGAGGTGTTCGTGATGAAGCCGAAATTCGCGGACACAGAAGAACCTATATCGGTTCGATGCCCGGAAAAATTATTCAGTCGATGAAGCGTGCAAAGACTACTAATCCCGTTATGCTTCTCGATGAAATTGATAAGATGAGTATGGATTTCCGGGGCGATCCGTCATCAGCTATGCTTGAAGTTCTAGATCCGGAACAGAACCATACATTCAATGATCACTATCTTGATATTGATTATGATCTTTCACATGTAATGTTCATAACTACAGCAAATGTTCGTTATAATATTCCTCTTCCTCTTCAGGATAGAATGGAAATAATTGAACTGCCGGGTTATCTCGAACACGAAAAAATTCAGATTGCAAAACGTCATATCATTCCAAAGCAAATTACTGCTCATGGTTTGGATAAATATAATGTTGAATTCAAAGACGATGCCATTAACAAAATCATTATGGAATATACCCGCGAAGCTGGTGTTAGAAATCTTGAACGCGAGATCGCTTCGGTACTCAGAAAAACCGCCCGCGAAATAGTTTTTACTCATTCGAATAACGGGAAGTCAAAAATATCTAATAAGAAATTTCCAATTGACGCACTATTAGTAGAAAAATTTCTTGGTGTTCCTAAATTCAGAACGCAAAAAGCTGATAAAGAATTACGCGTTGGCAGTGTTACCGGTCTGGCATGGACTAGTGTTGGCGGCGAAATCCTTCAAGTGGATGCAACTGTAATGACAGGTGCCGAAAAACTAACAATTACCGGACAAATCGGAAATGTAATGAAAGAATCCGCTCAAGCAGCACTGAGTTATTTACGATCTAATGCAAAAGATTTCGGTCTCGATTCATATTTTTCGAAAGGGAAAGAAATCCATATCCACTTACCGGAAGGCGCTATTCCAAAAGACGGACCTAGCGCGGGAATTACTCTTGCTCTTGCAATGTATTCTGCTCTCAGCAATAAACCGGCTCGTAATGATGTTGCAATGACAGGCGAGATTACTCTGCGTGGAAAAGTTTTGCCAATTGGCGGACTGAATGAAAAACTTCTTGCCGCTAGAAGGAACGGAATGAAGATTGTCTTAATTCCGAAAGACAATGAAAAAGATTTGAGTGAAATTAAAAGTGAAGTTAAAGAGGGACTAAAAATCATTCCGATACAAACTATTAAAGACGCGTTACCGTATGTGTTTGAATTGAAAAAAGAATCCAAGAAACAAGTGAAGAAAAAATCTAAATGATGACTAACTCATTCTTAGTAAATAAAGATCTTACTGATGCCGGGAAGTATGAATCCTTACTACTTCAAATTGAGGCGCTGATAAATCCGGATGAACCTTTGATTTCCAATCTCGCAAATGTTACTGCTGCCTTAAAAGCCGCATTAGATAAAATTAGCTGGGTTGGATTCTACCTTAGAAAGGATGAGAAACTTTTTCTGGGACCGTTTCAAGGAAATGTTGCCTGTACTGTAATTGAGATTGGTAAAGGTGTTTGTGGTGCATCCGCCTTAAGAAGAGAAACCATCATTGTAGATGATGTTGACAAATTTCCCGGACATATCGTGTGCGATGGAGGTACTCGTTCTGAAATCGTTATTCCTCTCTTGAATGATAATAAAGTTTTTGGAGTACTGGATTTAGATAGCTATAACTACTCTTCGTTCAATGAAACAGATAAACAATACTTAGAAGAACTTTGTAAATTGATTATGACTAAATTGGTTTTTTAATTACCAAGAACCAATAATCAAGTAACAAACAATATCAAATAACAAACAATATCAAATAACAAAATCCCAATGACAAAATATTTTGACTTGGAAGAAAGGACATATCAATTCGCTAAGAATGTCTATATCCTTTGTAATAAAATTAAGAATAAATACATTTCAAATGAGTACATCAATCAATTAGTAAGAGCTTCTTCTTCAGTTGGTGCAAATTACAGAGAAGCTAATGATGCCCTGGGCAAAAAGGATTTTTTATTTCGAATGCGCATATCGAGAAAGGAAGCAAAAGAATCAACATACTTTCTTAGACTTTTGAAAGAAACAGAAAAAACCGATTACGATTCCGAATTTGATACGTTAATTCAAGAATCAATTGAGCTAACAAAAATTTTTTCTGCTATTATTGAAAAATCAAAGTAAGTCTTAGTTTATTTATTGGAATTTGAATTTTGTTTGTTTCTTGTTACTTATTAATTGGTTATTTTTTTAAAGTAATTAACTTAATTAGAATATGAATTATATAGTTACTGCACGCAAATGGCGTCCACAAACTTTTGAAGATGTTGTAGGTCAAGAACATATTACCACAACACTCAAGAATGCAATTCTGAATAATCGTGTTGCACACTCCTATCTATTTGCCGGTCCACGTGGAGTTGGAAAAACAACAACTGCTCGTATTCTGGCAAAAGTATTAAACTGCACAAATTCTAAGGGCGGAGAACCGTGTAACCAGTGCGAAATGTGTTTATCCTTTGCCAACTCTCAATCGCTGGACATAATTGAAATTGACGGTGCATCCAACAGACGGATTGAAGAGATTAGAACGTTGCGTGAATCGGTTAAGTATGCACCTACAAGAGGAAATTACAAAGTCTATATTATAGATGAAGTGCACATGTTGACCACAGAATCATTCAATGCACTTCTTAAAACTCTTGAAGAACCGCCGGAACATACTGTGTTCATCTTTGCAACGACTGATGTTCACAAAGTACCGCTCACGATAATTTCTCGTTGCCAGCGGTTTGATTTCCGACGCATTGAAATGAATGTGATGAAAAAACTGCTCAAAGAAATAGCTGATGCTGAAGATATTACAATTGATGATTTGGCTTTAACACTCATTGCAAAGAAGGCCGATGGTGCATTACGAGATGCTCAGAGTTTGTTCGATCAAGTTATTTCTTTCGGCGGCAAAAATGTTGATTCTCTAGTCCTTTCAAAAATGCTAAACCTTATTGATGAAGATATCTATTTCACAATTTCAGATTCGATTCTCGAAAAGAATTTTGCCTCGGCCTTTGAAGTTTCACAGAATATTTATGAGAATGGTTGGAACTACATAGATTTTATGAATGATCTGATTGGACATTTTAGAAACATCATGACCGTGGTGATTCGCAAGAATACCGATTTGATTGAAACAGCCGAGGTCTTTAAGAAAAAGTATTTAGAATATACCGCTAAATTCTCCGAAGGTGATTTGCTGAGAATTATGACTTTTCTCAATAAGGTTCAGTGGGAATTGAAATCATCATCCAATCAAAAACTTAAAATCGAAATTTCACTCTGTCATTTAATCGGATTGGAAAGATCTTCAACTATTACTGAAATACTTTCTAAGATTGATAAAATTGAACCAGATTCAAAAATCAAAAATGTATTTGATTCCAGTTCGAGTTACGGCTCATCTATTCAGACAAAATCAACTTTGTCAAACATCAGACCGGTAAAAAAAGAGGAAGTGATCATCCCGGAGATAAAGGCGTTCGTTACGCCAACATTAGATTCCTCTACCGATTTTAAGGATATCATTGCCAAATGGAATGAGTTTATTGAGCAAGTTAAAACCGAAAAATTATTTTTTGCATCAGTTCTTTTGAATTCCAATCCGATAGATTTCATCAATGATCAGCTACACCTTGAAGTTGGGCATCCTGAAGACTGTGATATCATCGAAGACAATAAAACTTATCTTGCCAAAAAAACCAAAGAAGTATTTGGGAAGAAGATTGAGTTAAACGTGTCCCGTGATAAAAAAACTTCTAGAAAAAAACAAACTTCTAAATCAACAGAAAGTTCTGTTTCTTCAGAGACGACCCCAGAGGAAAATCTACTGGCTACTTCAATTATTAAAGAGTTAGGTGGAAAAGAAATTAAAAGATAATTTCAGCAACCACTCCTCATTTTAAAAATAAAAAAGAGGTTCTCTCAAAAGTCCAGTTTGAGAACTCGTTTCAGAGTCTTGATTTTATCTTATTCTTTTGTTCTAAGATTCTGAAATAAATTCGGAACGATTCTTTTGAGATAGCCTTTAACCATTTATCTCCTATTTTCTACCTAACCAAAACAAAAATTATTTCATGATCATCATTGTTTTAGATAAGGTTTGGTTCTTGTATCGAATATTATAGATGTACATACCGCTTGCCATATTTTGAGCATTCCATTCCTTAACATGGTAACCGGCATTCATATAACCATCATAAAGAGTTTCGACCAACTGTCCCAGGTAATTGTAAATTCTTACAGTAACGTTTGCTTCGGTTGGAATTGAGAAACTGATCTTTGTTGATGGATTGAACGGGTTAGGATAATTTTGATCGAGCTTAAATTCGGTTGGAATTTGGTTCCCTGATTGCTGTGTGCTGTTTTCCTTTGGAAGTGCCAAATAATCGCTCCGTTTCACCCATACTTTATAACTACGAGGCAGCGCTGATAGAAAAACTCTTCCATCGACTTGAACTTGTGCCGTTTCGTTGTAATCATATGCGTTACAAAGAAGTGTATTTGCCCAATTGGAAAATCCCGCGGGAGAACTATCTACCCACAATCCTTTTGTTTGTGTATCATTATTATTAATTACAACAATAGCGCCGTCGCGTGTTCCATTACCTTGTCTTCTTGCAACGTACACGTTGTAGGTATCGCCTGATGGATAGGGGTTACCAACTTCACTTAATACAGAAATAACCCCACCTAAATAATTCTTTCTAACGCCAATTAGTTTTTTTATATCAGTCTGAAGACTTGACGGAGCCGTTACTGTTATACTTGAATTATGGTTGTCAATTTGTTGAACGCCGTAGTAATGGGAATAGAAAATAGTTGGTCTTCCTTCATGAGTAAGTATATAAGCATAAGCCATCTTCCAATCTTTAGAAACCCATTTATCGCTTTCTTTACCGGAATCGTGGTTTTCAACAAAAGTAGCAATTGAAGTTCCGGAAAGAGTTTGCCCGGTATTGTTTCTAACCATTCCGGCATGGTTAAGCCATCCCATATTAAAATCGCTTTGATTTTTATTACACATATCGGTAAGTGTAAATTTTAACGGGAAGTCAAATGCGTCTGCATCTGCGCCGTATGATGCAATAGTAGTTACCCAATTATAAATAGCTTGAGCATTTCCCCAATATTCTGCTACAATAAATCTTTGGGACCCGCTAAGTAACGGAAGATATTTTATCCAATCAGCGGCAAATGATTGCTGGAATCCTCTTACAAAATCAAGTCGATAGCCGTCAAAGCCAATGGTACTTGATAGCCAGGATCCCCAGCTTTTCAATCTTGTTTGAACTGTTGTGCTGTAAGTGTTGAGGTCGTTGCCAAACCATTTAGTGTTAGGAATAACTTCATCGTTGGTTCCGCCGTTTCCAAGCCAATCGTTACTATCAACCGGATGAAAATCAGTATAAGTCCACGAGTAATTTAGCTCTCCGGTTCCTGTATGATTTACGTAACGGATACCGGTCATAGTTGTTGCTTGCAAAGTTGTTGAAGCAAGATTTGATCCATTATACCAGATACTTTTTGGATAATAGCCGTTTACTTGATCAGCCCATACCCACGCCCATGGATTGGAAACTTCTTTTTTAGCAATTAACTTAATTACTATATCGCGAGCAGTTGTCAATGTTATTTTGTATTCATCAATATCTGATATACTCCCGGCATGTCCTCTAACCGTTCTACCCGAACCGGGAAATACATTGAATTGACCACCGCCATTATTTGGCTCGCTTTCCCACGTATCAGTTCCATTTGGACCTGCGCCAGTCCAATCAATAAAAACATCATAACCTCTTTCTGTAGAAGCTGCAGCCCAATTCAACTGGTAGCCAACTATTTGAATATAGTAATCGCCGGGTTGAGCATTAGGGATCTTCCAGGTTATTTCATTTGTTGGGTAGGGAGTGTGCTGCGCTCCGTTAGTAAATGCTTCACTAAAAACATAAGATTTTACAGCAGGGTTAACTTCCCTTTCCGCTTCATCGCCGTAAATATGATTAAGAATAACATCCGCATAGACTTTAATATTATTGTTATGCATCGTGGTAATCATATTATTTAATTCTGATCTACTTCCAAATCGTGTTTCGGTCGAACCTTTTTGGTTGTAGTTCCCAAGATCATAATGGTCGAAAATTCCATAGCCCATATCGGTAATACCCCAGTTACCTTTTGATGGCGGTGGAACCCACATACCGGTAAAACCAGCAGATGCAAGACTCGGTGTTTTTATCCTTAGAGTATCCCACCAGGTGCCGTTTTTATTAACGGCATCTACAGGTACGTCCCAATAAAATGCTTGCATCATAACATCATTTTGTGCAAAAATTTTATTTGAATAAGGAAATAGTGATAGGAAGACGAAGAAGATGAGAATCCATGTCGTTCTGAATTTGTTCATGCTGCCTCCATATTATTTGTTGATGTTTATTCACTAAGATGCCTAAGCATATAAGGGCATAGTTTCCTGTTCTATATAAACATTATAAGCAATCATTCTACCTATAGAGACTATTTTTTTCTGTGAGGAATAGAAGTCCTCGTAGCTGGTCTTAAAACTTCATAAACTTTTCAATGACCTTTATCTTTGCTAAAAACGTATTGCTGTCTGTTCGTTTCTTTATAAGGGTAAGCTTAAATTTTTTTTAGAATCCCACCAACGCAAGTACTAGTATTTGGTTTTTGATTGAGCTTTATTTTCATCTGAAAGAAAAGTAAACTGTGTATGAAACCACGGATTAAAATATTTGTCTATGCTTCCCTTGAAGAATTTCCATTGGAGAGAATTCTGTTTACTTACCAGGATTTTGTTGGAAAAATGAAGTTCCAATTCATTGACAACATCTTCTCACATTTAGAGCGCTAAATTCAAAGAGAGATCTTCCATCTGCAACTCCAACTACAAATTCCAATAAGAATCTAAAAAAATCCAAGTAATGAAACAATAATGTTTATGAAAAAGCAGGAGATGGTAAGTATACAATATAATATTAAGTTCAAGATAACCCCCAATAAAAAACCCCAAACGAAGATCGAATGGGGTTTTTAATTTAAATCCTGGCGGCTACCTACTCTTCCACGCACCTGCGCACGCAGTACCATCGGCGT
>CAYVBQ010000052.1:0-15863 GCA_964449775.1 uncultured Melioribacter sp.
AATGTCCGTTACATTTTGCTATAATTTACCCACTCGAAAGGGAGAAGAGCCATTTTAGTTAACACTTGGCGCAGAGCAAAACAAGGTTTGGACTACGATGAGTTTGTTGACGCAAAAAAATATCTCCTTGAACGAAGTTGGAGCGATACATATTTCAAATATAAATTCACAAAACCGGGCGAGTACAAAATCTACTTGTATGACGAAAAGGAATTATTAATCAAAACGGCTTATATTACAGTAACAAATTGATCAATGATTAAAACGGAAACTTTATGAAAGGAATTATACTCGCCGGCGGCTCGGGCACAAGAATGTATCCGATGACAAAAGTTTATAGCAAGCAGCTTGTTACAATTTACGATAAACCATTGATCTATTATCCCCTATCGATATTAATGCTCGCCGGAATTCAAGAAATACTTATAATCTCAAATGAGGAAACAATTCCTCTCTATGAAAAGTTATTTGAAGATGGATCGCAAATTGGATTAAAGATTGAATATATAGTTCAACCGGCTCCAAACGGCATAGCTCAGTCATTTATTCTTGGTGAAAAATTTATAGGAAGTGATTCAGTTTCCCTAATTCTTGGCGATAACATTTTTTACGGCAAGTTGGATTTTTTCTATCAATCTGTTGAACAAAACGGTTCGGGTGCAACAATTTTTGCTTACCAGGTTAATGATCCGGAACGTTACGGCATCGTAGAGTTTGCAAATGATGGGAAAGCAATCAGCATTGAGGAGAAGCCGGAATCACCAAAATCAAATTTTGCTGTTCCCGGGCTTTATGTTTATGATAATAAAGTTGTTGAGATTTCGAAAAACTTAAAACCATCCCCCCGCGGTGAACTTGAGATTACAGACGTAAATAAAAAATATATGGAACTTGGTGAATTAATGGTTGAAAAGATCGGTCGCGGTGTGGCATGGCTTGATACAGGGACTCCCGAAGCGCTGCTTAAAGCATCGAACTTTTTTGGCGTAATTGAAGATAGACAAGGTTTGAAGGTAGCCTGCATTGAAGAGATAGCTTACCAAAAAGGATTTATTGACAAAAATCAATTTGCTGCTTTAATCAACAGCATTCCAAAATCACTCTATCGGGATTATCTCGAAAGAATTGCAAATGAGTAATTGAATTTAAGCTCTGCCCTGATTAATTAACAAAAAATTATAATTCTGAAAGAAAATTTTCACAGATGAAACTAGCATTAATCTCTAAACCGTTTTTAATAGTTCTTGGTTGGTTATTTATTTCGCTCGGGGTGATTGGTATTTTTCTGCCGCTTATGCCCACCACAATTTTTTTCATTCTTGCAGCCTGGTGTTTTTCCAAAAGCTCAGACAAGTTTTACAATTGGCTAATTAATCACCCACGGTTTGGAAAACTTGTCCGTGATTATCATGAAAGAAGAGGTATGCGGGTCAGATCGAAAGCAATTGCTGTAACCATGATGATATTAACCATAAGTCTATCTGCGATTTTCTTCACTCAGAATATATTTGTTAGAATAATTCTGTTTTTTATTGCAGCCAGCGTTTCGATTTATATAATCTCCTTAAATTCAATTAAAGAAGATGCCTCAGGATAAGAATTATAAACAGGTTGGGTTATATTGTCTTTTTAATTTAATAGAGCTACATTTCACAAAGTTTATTATCTTTGCAAAGAGCAAAAAATAGCCGCCAACTAAGGAGCAGTTAAAGAATGGGTCTTTTTTCATCGAAGGCAAAAAATGAAATTGAAAAACTTGTAGAAGAGAACGATGAATTAAAAAACACTCTGCACCAGGTCCTTCAGAAGCATCAAAACCTCGTTGAACTCGACAGTAAACTTAATGAAGCCCGCAAAGAGTTTAGTGATATTACCAAGAAAATTGAAAAATATAAAAACGATCTACAATCATTACTATCCGAGTTTGACACCAAAACAGAAAGAATCCGCGAATTAAACGATACCATTGAATCTCTCACCGATAAAAAATTATCTCTTGAATCTTCTATTTCCTGTCTTGAGACCGCATCACAAGAGGGTGTAGACAAAATTATTTTAGAAAAAGAAGGTGGGTTTGAGAGACTCGACAAAGATTACTATGATCTCCATCTTTCTTATGAAAAATTGCAAAACGACTACAGTTCGCTTCAGAAGAGCATCTCTTCGTTAAATAATGAAAAAGAAAAATTACAGGATGCCTTAGGACAATATGAAAACAACTTCGATGCAGCGGAACTCAATGAAACGATAAACCAGCTTAAAGCCGAAGAGATCAAACGAAACGCATCAATAAAAGTGCTCGATGAAAAAATAACTCTAAGTGAAGAAATAAAATCGAATCTTGAATCTTCTCTTTCTGCAATTATCGGACAACTTTCCGAAAAAGAGAAACTTTACAGTGAATTCACGAACAAACGAGATTCTATTAGCGAGGAACTTCGTGCCAAACAGAAAGAATTCGACGAGTTTGAAGCCAGATATAATTTTACAAAAGAGACCATCAGCATACTTGAATCAGAGGTCAAAGAGTTTACTTATAAACGCAACGAACTCTCTGATGAAATAAGAAAATATGAATCGGTTAAGAATGAACTTCAAGACAAGCTTTTTCAAATTAGAAATGACGAAGAAAATTTATCTGAATCTTTAAAAATAAAACAGAGTCTTATTGAAGATATTGAAAAGCGCAAGTTCGAGATAGAAGAGACACATCTTAAAGTAGAAAATAATTTTTCTCAAGTTCTTCTAAAATTCACTGAAGAACTCAATTCTTCCAAAAGTAAACTTACATCATTGCGTCAAGAAATTTTAGAGAAAGAGAAAGAACTATCCCACAAAGAAAAAATCCTTCTTGAGAAGACTTCACAGGTGGCTGAATATGGCGGAATGACAAAAGTACTTCAGAAAGAACGTTCTGCTGCCGAACAATTACTCTCTAATCTCAAACAGGAATTCAATGAACTTAATGATTTAGTTGTTGGATTAAAAGATGAAGCGAATCGTCAAAAATTGGTAATGCAGCAACTGCGCTCCGAGACTGCTTCACTTGAGATTAAAAAAGAATCATTTGAAAAAGACATTAGACAATTTTTCAGTCAGACGAGCGAGAACTATTCCTCATTAAACGACAACAAGCAAAAATTGGCTTTAGAGATCGCTCAAAGCACACGCGAATTGGAGACACTCAGAAATCATATTGCCAGCCAGAAAGATGAATTGCGTCAACTCAAAGCAGAAACT
The DNA here is from genome assembly GCA_964449775.1 of uncultured Melioribacter sp. GTDB lineage: Bacteria > Bacteroidota > Ignavibacteria > Ignavibacteriales > Melioribacteraceae > Fen-1258. The sequence continues at coordinate 3,241 of CAYVBQ010000052.1, forward strand.
TCAACTACCGAAGTCAAAAAAGAAGAATTCACCGCCAAGATCTCAGAACTTATCTCACTAGAAAAAAATCTGAAATTCCGAATAGCGGAACATGAGAAAAAAATAAATCTCGTTGAAGGAAAGCATTAAATAGAACAACACTGCAGGTATCGCAGACCACAAAATCTCAGAATCGACTAGTAGATTTTTTATCGATTAGAATTATCTTGTGTTTAGGTTCACCAAAAAAAAACGAAAGATTTCAATGAAGTATACTTTTGGTCAAAATACATCTATCGCAGTAGCTTTTTTTTGTGTGTGTTTATTCTCTGTCCAAATATTTCCTCAAAATTCTAAAGCCACTCTTCCGGCTCAAGACACGCTCCGGTACCGTCTCAATCCTACTTACCTTGTTCAGCAAGCAATGTTTGATCTATATAATACTCGCCAGGCAGATATCGTTATGTTCGGCAACTCATTAACACACGGCGCCGCGTGGAATGAATTGTTAGGACGTTCAAATGTAGTTGAACGCGGCATCCCGGCAGATGGGCTGTACGGTTACGAAGCACGTCTGAGTTCAATATACAAACTGAATCCAAAAATTGTTTTTATTATGGGTGGATTGAACGACATATACAGTTGGACTCCGGTTGAAGATATTTTTGCAGTTTACAAGCGCATTCTTTCCGGATTAAAATCGAAAAACATTATTCCCGTGATCCAATCAACCACTTATACCGCAAAAACTTACGGTAAAGATTACGGAGGAACTCCGGAAGGAAACTTTGGCAGAAACCGTGAGGTTGATGAATTGAATAAGCTTCTTTCAGACTACGCAAAGAGAAATAATATTGATTATATAGATGTAAATACCTTAACTGCCGGCAAAGATGGATTCTTGCGTCCGGAATTAGCTTACGATGGAATTCATTTTAAAGCCGAAGGTTTTAGAATATGGGCACGTGAAATTGAAAAAATTTTAGCGAAGTATAAATTGTAACTTTTCAATGAAGGGTTAAGCATGAATAGCGAAAATAAATTTAGACAGCCGTTAGTAATTGTTGCTCTGACAATCTTGATTTTGTATTCAATCTCATTTGTAAAAGTTGATTACGAAATTCCCGGAATTAATTTTAAGATTAAGGACGTTGATATTCTTTCCGACATAAGAGAAGAATTAGCAGCCGAGCCGCAGTCTCTTCACAAATTGAAACAAAGAACACCAACAATCAATGAAGCATCTCTTGATGTCACAAATGTTTTTTCTTCAGCGGTTTCATTTTTCGAATCAACACCAGACAAATCCGATGTTTCTTCTTCGTCTCTTGTTCAAGGAAGAAAAACTTCCATCACCGGAAATGTGAAACAACTAAGTTATTTCTATGATGCAGTTAAAAACGCAAAAACAAAAACCGTTCGTATTGCACACTATGGAGATTCCGCAATTGAAGGTGATCTAATTACATCAGACATTCGTGAAGCGCTCCAAAATAAATTTGGTGGAAACGGTGTTGGATGGCTCGGCATTATTTCTCAGGACATTACTTTCAGGCAAACAACCAAACATTCATTCAGCGATAATTGGGAATCTGCCGCGCTCTATTCAAGCAACCCAAAAGGTCTTCCGCTCGGAATCAGCGGAGAGGCATCAGTCCCTAAAGGAAATGCATGGGTTCAGTATGAAACAACTCGTATTAGAAGATCATTAAAAGATTTTAGTCTTGCTCGCCTTTATTATGCGAACGCAAAGAACTCAACAATAAATTATTCTTTTGACGGCGGAACAAAACAAACTGCAGCACTTAGAACAGGAAGTGCTCTTCATGAATTAGTTTTAAAACCTACATCCCGTGCTAAATCTGTTCGTATTGAATTTACAATGGCTGATCAAGCTTACTTTTACGGTGTTAGCTTGGAAAACGAAACAGGTGTTTACGTTGATAACCTGCCATTGCGCGGAAATACAGGCGTTGATCTTGGTTCACTTCAAGCAAGTATCTTAAAAGAGTTTTCAAATTATCTCGAGTATAAACTGATAATTCTTGAATTCGGTTTGAACATTGCAGGGTCTCGTAGCACAGATTATAGCCGGTATGAAAAAGAAATGGTGAAAGTGATCAACCATCTAAAAGTAGCTTTTCCCAAAACAAGTTTCTTGATGATTTCCGTTCATGATAAGTCAATGAAGAAAGGATCGAACTTTGTCACAGATCCAACAGTATTAAGACTTCTTGAAACACAGAAAAACATTGCAAAACTTGCCGATGTTGCAATCTGGAGTTTATTCGATGCAATGGGCGGAGAGAATTCTATGTCGAATTGGGTGAACGCTAATCCGCCATTGGCATTTAAAGATTTTATTCATTTCAATGGTCAAGGTGCAGCTAAGGTTGCATTATTATTAACAGATGCATTACTAGAACAATATAAATAGACTATTAACTTTGTAAATAAGAGACGGCATGAGCAATATTCAAATGGATGATTCGAAAACTCTTTGGGAAAGATGGCAGCGTAACGCCGAAAGAAATCCCGACCGCGAAGCAATTGTTCATTGGGTTGCGGGCGAAGAACCAATACGTTGGACTTATAAAAACCTGATCGAGACTGCAAAGAAATTTTCGGTTAAGATTAAGGAAGCTGGAATTAAAAAAGGTGATGTCTGTGCAATTATAATGCGGCACAATCCGTTTTTCTATCCTTTGTATCTGGGAATATCCCGTGCAGGTGCTTTGCCGGCTGTTCTTGCTTATCCAAATCCGCGTCTTCACCCCGATAAGTTCCGCCAGGGACTCGAAGGAATGTCTCAACGTTCCGGTCTCGATTATATATTAACTGAACGCGAACTCAATCCAATAATTCGTCCACTCATAGAAAAACCGGGCAGTACAATTAAATCGGTTTTCTTTCCGCTCGAATGGGATTTCAAAAAAGATATTGATCCGGTAGCCGACGCAGAAATTGAACAGATAGCTCGCTCGGTTAAAGAAACTGATCCGATATTACTCCAGCATTCATCCGGAACAACCGGATTGCAAAAACCGGTTGTGTTATCTCATCGGGCAATTTTAAATCATGTTAAAAATCTAGGCGATGCTATGCAGGTTACCGAAAAAGATAAAATTGCAAGTTGGCTTCCGCTATATCATGATTTTGGCTTGATAGCTTGTTTCCAAATTCCTCTAGCATATGGAATTACATCTATCCAGATCAATCCATTTGAGTGGGTACTCGCACCGATTTTACTTCTGGAAGTAATCACGAAAGAAAAAGCTACAATGACATGTCTTCCTAATTTTGCATATAACGTTCTTGCAGAAAAAATTCATGATGATGAGCTAAGCGATATCTCATTAGAAAGTTTACGACTTGTTATAAACGGTGCAGAACCGATTCGTCATGAAAGTCATCAAAAATTTGCCGATAAATTTAAGAAGTACGGTTTTAATCCCCTTGCGCTTTCCTGTTTATACGGTATGGCAGAAGTTACTTTGTGTTTAGTAACCTCTGTGCCTGGATTACCTTTACCGGAGTTAGTAGTTGATCGGAACGAATTATCGCGCGGTGTTATGAAATTTGCCGACAAAGATTCTATAACCAGAGTTTGCGTATCAACCGGCAGATTAATTAACGGCTGCGATATAAAAATTGTGGATGATAATAGAAAAGAATTACAGGATGGAATTATTGGAGAAATCCTTGCTAAATCAGTTTCAATGTTTGATGGTTACAGAAATTATCCTGAAAAAACCGCTGAAGTTTTTTATGATGGATGGTATATAAGCGGCGATTATGGCTTCAGATATAAGGATGAATTTTATATTATCGGAAGAAAAAAAGATTTAATAATTGTCGCCGGAAAAAATATTTACCCGGAAGATATTGAAGATGCACTTAATCAAGTTGAAGGAATTATTCCCGGTCGTGTAATTTCTTTCGGAGAAGAAGACGAACAGATGGGAACAGAACAGATAGCAGTTGTTGCCGAAACAAAATCTGAAAGCGGTAAGGAAAAAAATGAACTTCGACTTGCTATATTGAAAGCCGGAATGGCAATAGATGTGAACATTCACAAAGTGTATCTCGTGCCCCCCAGATGGTTGATTAAAAGTTCTGCGGGCAAACCGAGCAGAAAAGCAAATAAAGAAAGAATAATCAGTCGAGAAGACAAACAAGTTTGGAGCAGATAATGATATCACAAGAATTGAAAAAAGTAATTCTAAAAGAACTGGATCTTGACGACTTCGATCTTCAAGATGAAACGATAGCGCCGGAAGTTCCGGGATGGGATTCATTGAATCACGTTAATATAATTTTAGCTGTTGAAAAATCATTTAACGTGAAGTTCAAGAGTTACGAAGTGCTGCGCATGAAAAACGTAGGCGATCTTCAAAAACTTGTTGATCTAAAAACCGGCAAGTAATTTTTTAAAAATAGAACGCAGATTATTATGATAGTTTATGATCTTCTATGATCAATCATAACAAATCATAATCCTTACAGAGATCGGCGTTCTATTCAAACTATTTTATTTTCACAATCAAAATCATCTGCCTATGTTTTCATCTATCAGTCTTGAAAAAATCTTCTCGCTCTTAAAATACAATCCCAACGATCCGTTAATTTTCAGCACGAGTTTATTTCTCTTTCTCTTCTTTGGATTTCTTATCGTCTACAATTTGTTAGGAAAGAACAAAGCCGCTAGAATTTTTCTGCTGATAATGTTTTCTCTCTATTTCTATTACAAAGCGGCGGGAATATATTTCTTAATTCTCATTGTATCTGCGGTTGTTAATTTTTTCGTTGGCAAATGGATAGCAAGGACTGACAGCTTTCCCATCAAAAGATTATTTCTTGCTCTTGCTCTTATTCTTAATCTTACTCTTTTAGGTTATTTCAAGTACACAAATTTCATTCTGCAGATCATAGCAGATATCGGCAAGCAGCATATTGATCCTCTTTCAATCTTTCTTCCAATCGGGATTTCATTTTACACTTTCAAGTCACTCACCTATGTGTTTGATATTTACTACGACACGCTTAAACCAACAAACAGTCTACGCGATTTCTGCTTATACGTTTTCTTCTTTCCGAATATATTGCTCGGACCTATAGACCGTGCTGCAGATTTTCTTCCTCAGATTGAACGTGAACCGTTTATCTCGAAGGAAGATATTGGTCGCGCATTATTTTTAATCATGCTTGGTTTGATAAAAAAAGTTGTGATTGCTGATTATATCAGTCTCAACTTTGTAGATAGGGTTTTTGATTTCCCGTTGCGCTTTACCGGTGTTGAGAACTTGCTGGCAATTTACGCTTACGTGCTTCAAATCTATTGCGATTTTTCCGGTTACTCGGATATGGCAATAGGCGTTGCGCTTCTTCTCGGTTTTAAGCTGATGGATAATTTTAACTATCCATTTAAAGCAACCGGCATTGCTGATTTCTGGCGCAGATGGCACATCTCTCTTTCCAAATGGCTTCTCGATTATCTGTTCAAACCGATTCAAATTTCTTCTCGCAATTTGAAAATTTTTGGAAATGTTCTTGCCCTTGTTGTTACATTTTTTGTTTGCGGTTTATGGCACGGCGCAGGTTGGAATTTTATTCTGTGGGGTGTGTTTCATGGTGTGCTGATGTCTATCTCGTTGTTCTTTAAGAAACCGAAAGAAAAATTGTATAAATTTTTACGCATCCACAATACAAGATTTTTAAGATTCTTCCAGATCGTAATAACATTTCATCTTGTTGCTTTATCATTCTTAATTTTCCGCGCTAAAGATTTCCGGAATGTAATTGATATGCTCGATCAGATTTATCAATTCTTCCACGCAGAAGTATTCTTGCAGTTTGCTGAAAAACTTCCTCTGATTTTTGGTCTTCTTGTTCTTGGATATCTATTTCACTTCTTACCGGCTAAACTGGGGGTATGGATTCAAAAAATTATTACCGCTTTGCCGCTGCCGGTAAAAGTTTTACTTCTTGTTGTTGTAATTTGGATTGCGGCACAGTTCAAATCGGCTGATATACAGCCGTTTATCTATTTTCAATTTTAATATGAGACGGGAACGTATAACCGTCTCATATTAGACCGACGAGACCGGCGCATCTTTTTAACAATTGTCCCAAAATAAACCTTAAACCAATTTTCCTCTCATTCATTACTTTTTGCATAATTTTTGATAAATTGAAAGTGAGAATAGGAAGCCGAAGCATCAAATCTCAATTTCTTTCTCTCAAGGCAGTTATAGGCAACAGATTAACGAGGATTATGATCTTTTCCCGAATCAAATTATTTTCTTTAATTCTTCTTTTAATTCTTCCGCAATTTTTGGAAGCGCAGAAGATTGATGTTGACGCACTCAAAAGAACCGCGCTTTCTCACATGCAAGCGGGAAGATTCGGCGAAGCGATTGATCAACTTAACAAATACATTACTGCAAATCCTCAGGAATCCGACGGTTACAATCTCCGCGGATTATGTTTCGAAAAACGCCAGCAATATGAAAACGGAAGATTAGATTACAGGCGCGCAATTGCTCTTGAATCCCGCAGCGCTACAAAAAAAGCTGAGTATGAAAAAAATCTTCAACGGCTCATCGATATATGGTATCCGCTCCTAAATAAAAAATTTGAAGGGCATCAACGCGAAATTGCAATCGATCCTAACCAACCGTTCAACTATCTCGAAATTGGTAAGACATATAAGCTGTTAGAAATTTGGGATAAATCTGAACAATGGTATGACGAATACTTAAGACGCGACGACAATGCATCACCCGATGAAATAATTCGTTACACAGAAGTTCTTGCAAAGACCGGAAGCATAGTTAAAGGTGAACGTATTTTAAAAAAATATGTGGAGCGCTATCCGAACGATTGGCGGTTGTGGAGCCGTTACGGTTATTTTACTTTGTGGCTTGGAAAATATGCAATCGCAAAGAAATCCTTTGAAAATGCGCTTGGTTTCAAACCGTTTTTCAAAGAAGCGCAAGACGGATTGGACATTGTTAACAGGCAAGCATATTTAACGCAAGAAGATCCACGCGCTTTCGAAAAAGAATATCCCATTGATCGTTTCTATAGAATTTTAAGACGAAGTTCTAGCGATATCGAAACTCGCTTCAAACTTGTTGACGAATTAATCCATGCGGACAGAATTGAAGAAGCATATCAGCAATTGCAGATCATCGGCGTTACGAAGTCTGAAGACAGTCGTTACAAAGAGAAGTACACATATATTACGGAATTCAGGAATAAAACTTACCGGGAAAGATTAGATAGCGCAAAAGTGCGCCTCGCTGCAAACGTGGGTGATAAAGAAGCGTTGAAGTTGGTTGCAGAGTATTATGAATATTTGCAAGAGTATGATAGCGCCCGCGTTATACTGGATAAATATTTTGAGCAATATCCTGATGAAAAGGATCCGGCACTTCGATACCGCTGGGCAAGAATTGCTGCCTGGAGCCGTGAGTTTGATAAAGCCATTGAGATCACTGATAAACTTTTGGAAGATTATCCCGGTAATCTCGATTATCAACTTTTCCGCGCACAAGTTTCTGTATGGATCAATCGAGATATTGAGCTCTCGCAGAAATATTTAGAAAATGTTTTAAGGAATAAGCCGAATATTGTTGCTGCTCTTATTTCGATGGGATCAATCAAACTTGTACAACGTGATTATGACGGCGCTCAAGAATATGCAAACAAAGCAAAAGATATCGATCCGATAAATGACGATGTTATAAAACTTCAATCAAATATCGATTGGCAGAAGATGCGGTTCGAAGAAGAAAAGCTTTACGCAATTCTTGAACAGGGCAGACAAAAAGTTATAGACCAGGATTTTAAGAACGCTCTTCCTTTCTATGAAGATTATATATCTAAAGCCGAACCAAATAATCTAATTCTTAAAGAATACGGCGATGTTCTTTTCCAGGCAAAAAAATACGAGGCAGCTCTTGATACTTATAATAAAGTTCTTGGCTTCGGAGAAAATTACGATGCCAGGATGCAGAGAGCTAAACTTTTCTATGTCATGGGAGATTCTTTGAGCGCTGTTCGTGAATTCAGAACTTTGGTACAACAAGACTCCTCCGATTTCGAGGCGAATTTATATCTGGGTGATTCTTACGCAAAGTTAACCGAGAACGATTCTGCACGCGCAGTCTATAATAATCTTCTCGATTGGAACGACTTAGATTCTACTCAGACAGCAATGATCAAACAGAGAAAAAGCTGGCTTCCGGTTACAGGTATTGCTGGAATCTTGGAAACCTTTCCTAATTATGTCGGGTTTAGTCCTACATTATCTTATTACACCGATAATCTTAGTTTTAGATTATTGAGCGGTGGCGGTCGGTTAGAGCTTGGTGTAACAAATTTTCTCTCCTTTGGAATGTCTTTTTATAGAAATTCTATACGGGCAAATGCCGCAAGCTTGAATCAAGATGTTTTAGATAAAATGTATTTTACAGGCGAGCAGCTATTTACAATATTTAAAGGACTGATTCTTCTTAGGTTGTCAAGTAATTTCAGCATGGGAATCGGGTTAGGTATCAGCGGCTCACTGGGGAATTTTAGACGCGATGATAATGATATTTTCTTCCGCTATGAAAAAAGAGATACAGTAGGAGTAAACCTTATATATCAGAATTCAGATGCTGCTCTTATTCTCTATTCTCCATATCTTTTAGATATTCGTTACTATGCTTCTCTTTACAAAATTGACACTTATTATAGAAACAGAGACGGTTTAAAATTATCTGGTTCTTTCCAATATGTCGGAGTTGATGACGGTAATGCCGGTAATGATTTTAGAATAAGGGTCGGAAGATATTTTTGGCCGGATATTGCAATGGGTTATGAATACACTTACTCAAACTATAAATACAAATCTGATTTCTATTACTCTCCTCGAAATTTTGAATCGCACTCTATTTGGATTGATAACGATCTTGATAAGAAAGAAACTCTCAGAGTTAGTATTGGTGGAAAAATTGGGCTTATTCCGCAAAGCACTTTGATTGCACTCGAAGGACACATTGATGCAGAATATACACCGATCAAAAAATTAATTTTATCCGGAAGGATTAGCATTGGAAGCACTTCGCGGGATAATTCAAGTTACAGATATTTCTCCGGACAAATTTCTGCTTACTGGTCAGTTTTTTAGTATTGCTTAATAACTTCCCTTTTTTATCTTTGCCAATCAAAAATCCGGAATCATACCATTGAAAAAATTTATTTTCTCAAATATTCTTTTTCTTTTCACAACTCTTTCCGCACAAGAGATAAATTTTTACGGTGAGGCGAAACAGGGTGGGATTATTATTGGTGTTGGAAAAAACATTGTAACTGCATTTCTAGACGAAACGCAGTTGCAAGTTGATAAATCCGGCGCTTTTGTTTTCGGGTTTGACCGTGATGCAAAAGGGACATTTGACCTAAGAGTGGATTTCAAAAACAATAAAGCAAAAACTTTCAAATACGTTATTAAAAAACAAAAATATGATGTACAAAGACTTCAAGTGGCTAAAGATTTTTTAAGTCCTCCAAAGAAAATTTTGAAGCAAATCCAAACCGAAAAACAGATGATGATAGAAGCCCGTACTAAAGTTGGAAAAATTAATGATGCTCTATTTTTGAACGGTTTTAACAGTCCTCTTAATATTGTTGATATAGGCGCCACGTTTGGCGTTCAAAGAATCTTAAACGGCAAACCAAGTAATGTTCATAACGGATTGGATTTCAGAGCAGAGGAAGGAGATTCCATACGTGCCATAGCAGATGGTATAGTTAGAATTGCCGGTGAAAACTTTTTCTACAATGGCACATTTGTTCTATTAGATCACGGACAAGGACTTACAAGCATTTATCTTCACATGAGCAAATTATTGGTAAGTAATGATCAGTCTGTAAAAAAAGGAGAAGTGATTGGTCTTGTTGGTTCTACTGGCCGTGCTACTGGTCCGCACTTACATCTTGGAGTTCAATGGTATAAAGAAAGAATTGATCCGATGAATTTGCTTACCATTAATTTACCTGTCAAGTAAAGGGTCTAAAGTCGGAAAGACTATTGCACCAAGTTTTTCCAACTTCTTTTTGCTTTGATGTCCATTCGCAATTAATACACAATCAGCACCGATCTCACAGGCAACTTCGTAATCATGTTCGGTATCGCCAATGAGAAGCGTTTCTCCTTTTCCGTTACCGAGCCGTTTCATCAAATCTTTACCTAAATGAAGTTTGCTTGCTGCGTAAATATTATCAAGTCCAACTATATGAGTAAAATAATTTGTTAGACCGTGATACTCGACCATTTCATCTAAAGTGTGCTGCGAATATGCCGAGAGAATCGATTGCCCAATCCCAAGTTGATTAATTTTTTGAAGAACATTTTTTACTCCGTCATAAAGTCCGCACTCAAATTTTCGCCGTTCGTATTCTGTCATCCATTGCTTACCGACAATTTCGAACGACTCTTTGGAGAAATCGAAGCCGAGCTTTGCATAATAATTTTTAACGGGAATAGTAAATACTTCGCGGTAGGACTCCGCGGTTAACGTTTTGAGTCTTCGCTCAATAAGCAGCCCATTTATTAATTCGACACAAAGATCAAGGTCGTTAATTATAGTTCCGTTCCAGTCCCATATTACGTGTTTGTATTTTTCTATCATCATGTACCAAATTTATTGTAAAAATGCGGTATAGCAAAATTTAATGTTACTCTCTTCAGTTTTTCATTATTTTGTATTGACCTATACAAAAAATATATTCTGAACAAAAGCCGGAGTTCTAAATGCCTAAAATCAAACCGATAACAATCTTGGTTGTTAGTATTATTACTATTTGGTCACTTTCCAATTCATTGATTGCCCAGCAGAAAGAAGGTAAGATCAAAAAAGAAATGATTCCTTCTGTAGAAAAAATTATTGGGCTGGAATTCACAGATGCCGAGCGCGACTCGATGCAAGATGCACTTAATGATCAGCTTGGTAATTACGAGAACATTCGCAAAATTCATCTTGATAACAGCATTCCCCCGGCAATACTTTTCAATCCAATTCCCCTTGGATTCAAATTTGATCAGAAGCAGAAACCGTTGAAGTTCGGTGATTATTCTTATGTAAAAATGCCTGCCAAAATTAACGACATGGCTTTCTATTCAATCGGAGAACTTGCGCAACTTATAAGGACAAAAAAAGTAACATCCGTTCAACTTACAAAAATGTATATCGAGCGTTTGAAAAAGTACGGCACCGAACTTCACTGCGTTGTAACTCTTACAGAAGAACGCGCGATGAGACATGCAAAAATTGCAGATGACGAGATCGCAAAGGGTAAATACCGCGGTATGCTTCACGGAATTCCGTTCGGAGTAAAAGACTTGTTTACAACAAAGCAATATAAAACGAGCTGGGGCGCTACTCCTTATAAAGATCAAGTGATTGATGAAGATGCAACGATAGTTACAAAATTGGAAAATGCCGGCGCTGTTTTATGCGCTAAACTTTCTATGGGCGCTCTGGCACGTGGTGATGTATGGTTCGGCGGGATGACGCGCAATCCGTGGGATACCACTAAAGGTTCAAGTGGATCTTCTGCCGGTGTGGCTTCGGCTGTTTCCGCCGGACTTTTACCTTTCGGTATCGGAACTGAAACCAATGGGTCTATAGTCTCTCCTGCTACAGTTTGTGGAGTTAGCGGATTACGTCCAACTTATGGGCGAGTAAGTAGAAAAGGCGCAATGGCATTGAGCTGGTCTATGGATAAGGTCGGTCCCCTTTGCCGCAATACCGAAGATCTTGCAATTGTTTTCAATGCAATTTATGGTCCCGATAATATTGACCAGTCGGTTTACAATTATCCCTTCAACTACCAATCGAAAGTCGATTTGAAGAAATTGAAGATTGGTTATTTAAAAAAAGATTTTGATAAAAAATATGCGTTCCACAAAAATGATTCTCTGGCACTGAAGCGATTAGAAGAGCTTGGCGCAACATTGATTCCTGTTGAATTACCAAATTATTCGGTTAATGATTTACGGATTATACTTACAACAGAATCAGCTGCAGCATTTGATGAGCTCACTCGTTCGGGTAAAGATGATCTTTTGGAACAGCAAACAAAAAGAGCTTGGCCCAATACATTCCGTTCTGCACGTTTAGTGCCTGCGGTTGAATATATCAACGCCAACAGAATTAGATATTTGCTAATTCAAGAAATGGCGAAATTGATGCAGCAAGTTGATTTATATGTCTCACCTTCATGGGGAAGCAGTAATTTGCTTCTCACAAATTTGAGCGGGCATCCGTTGGTTGTTTTGCCAAACGGTTTTTCTGAAAGTGGAACACCAACAAGTTTTACTTTTGTAGGAAATTTATTTGACGAAGGAAAGATCATCGCAGTCGCGAAAGCATTTCAGGAGGCAACAGATCACCATAAAAAACATCCAAAGTTCGACTAAAATTTAATAACGACGGTGGAGGATTAAATACCTCGACCGAGTTTTAAAAAGCCCTTTCCTTAGGAAAGGGTGGGGATGGGCTTTTAATACACCCGGCTAAAGGAAGAATAAAATGAAACTAGTGTAGTAACAACTTAATTTTGCAACATAGTTATAGTTTTTATATCTTTGC
>CAYVBQ010000053.1:0-15547 GCA_964449775.1 uncultured Melioribacter sp.
GACTGCTATTCACTTTTATGCTATAATTCACCCACTCAGTTGGGAGAAGACCCTATTAAATAAACCGTCGCAAAGATCAATAAAATCCCATTGATGATGAAAAACCATCTAATTCTACTTCTATACTTCATTGACAAGAACATCACAAGTAAGGTCATTTGTGTGTGTCCACTGGGAAAACAATCGCGCTGAACAACGGCTGCCGGATTTAACGTTCCTGCCGGAATTGATTCTGCACCATTTACAACTTCGCGTAAGAAGTTTGTTAAAAGTAACCCCGGCATCTCTAAGTTGTTCATTTCAAAATTATGCAGGGTGAAGCGCGGACCAATTGCCGGTACTAATATGTAACCAATGAATGAAAGACAGAAACCATAAACTATTATGAACGCAGAAAAATCAAATTCCTTCAGTTTATTTTGGTACATCAAATCAACTCCAAGAATAACCGGTAGGAAGTAAAATGTACCATACACAATTTGTAGAAGTTCTGTTAAATATGGATTGGCGATTTTGTATAGTTCTACAGTCGGATCGGCTCTAAATATAAAACGATCTATGAGGATTAAGATATCATCGTAAATTATTTCGCGAATCGGGTCTATCATGTAATACATTTCTTTAAAGATGATGAAGACAAATGGTACCAGATACCAAAGGTGAAGTTGCTTCCACACAAATTTTTTGGTTTTTGCGGATTGATAAGAAACCAGAGTGATGAAAACAATAATCAGTGTATTCTCAATGAGGTGTAAATACCATTGGCTGACCTTCTGCATGAAGATTATGTTTAAGAAGGAGAGGAAGATCAGAAAGACAACAACAATAATATCGACCGGAGCGAAATATTTTACAATAGATTTGAACTGTTTCATTGAGAAGATAATTTTTTTTGTACTTATCGGTTTTTATTTGACAACTTCTGGATTATACGTGTAAGATCAACAAACTCATTAATCGTTAATTCTTCTGCCCGCCTTGATACATCGAATTCATTCTGATCAATATTGATATCCTTAAACACACTGTTACGGAGTGAATTCTTTAATTTTTTCCGTCGGTTGCCAAAGGAGGCTTTTACAACCTGAATAAATAATTTGAAATCAAGATCAGTTGGTAATCTCTTCTCAAAATTGAGATGTATGATTGCAGAGTCAACGTTTGGTTTTGGGTAGAAAACATTCGGAGAAATCTTAAAACACAGTTTTGTATCGGCAAAAAAATTAAGTAATACTCCCAGAATGCCGTAATCATCGCTGCATTCTTCAGCGGTTATCCGTTTAGCAACCTCAAATTGCACCATCATCATTGCGTCTTTCACCAAAGAACGGTTCTCAATCAGCTTGAACAGAATTGGTGAAGTTATATTGTACGGTATATTGCCGATAATTCTTAACGGTTTCTCATTTGAGTAATTATTCAAATCCAGCTTAATAAAATCATGATTTATTACATGAACAGCTGGATAACTCAAAGCCAGAGTTTCAACCACGCGTTTATCTATCTCAATCGCGTAAAGTTTTCTCACTTTGGGCATAAGTTCGGCAGTTAGAGCCCCGGTACCGGGACCGATTTCAATAACTACGTCATCATTTTTCGGATCGAACTCATTTACAATTTTTTGGATGACATTTTTATCAATCAGATAATTCTGCCCAAATCTTTTTAACGGTCGTGGTTTTGACATTAACTTATTCATTAATAATGAATTTTCTGTGTGCAATATAATTTTCTTCGCTTTAACTTATACCCGCAAATTTATTTTTTTATTATTGATGAGTTAAATGTTTGAAATAATTTTTTTAATCGGTATTTCACTTTACTTCCTTCAACTGATTGTTCTCACAATCGGTGCAGGTAAAAAGTATAAAAAACTCCCGGATGAAAAACTCCCATCAATAACGGTTGTTGTAGCGGCACGAGATGAAGAGAGGAATATTCTTGATTGTCTGCAATCGTTAGATAAATTGATTTTTCCCGAAGGCAAAATTGAGATTATCATCGTGAACGATCACTCAACCGACTCCACGGGCAAAATCATAGAATCATTCATTAAAGAAAAACCGAAATTCAAAACATTAATTCCGGAAGGTTCGATCGGTTCATTGAGAGGGAAAACAAACGCACTTGCTAATGCAATCAAAATATCTTCCGGAGAAGTAATATTAACTACCGATGCGGATTGCATGGTCTCTCCAACATGGGCAAAAACCATCGCATCATATTATAAGGATGATGTAGGGTTTGTAGGCGGTTTTACAACTCAGGAAGATTATAGTGCCTTTGCCGGAATGCAGGCAATTGATTTCGTCTATCTTCTTACGGTTGCTGCCGGAAGCATTAATCTTGGAAAACCATTGAGTTGCATTGGTAATAATATGTCTTATAGAAAAAGTGTTTATCTGGAAATTGGCGGTTATGAAGGTTTACCATTTTCCGTTACAGAAGATTTCAATCTTCTTATGGCAATACATGATATGAAGCTTTATAAAATAATTTATCCGCTTGATGAGAATGCGTTGGTTACATCAAAGGCATGCCCTGATTGGAAAACACTATATTGGCAGAAGAAACGTTGGGGTGTTGGAGGAATGAAGAGTGATCTGATCGGGTATTCTGTGATGGCATGGGGATATATCGTTCATGGTGCAATGCTTTTACTTCCTTTCTTTTTCTCTCTTTCGGTTCTATATTTAAGTGTATTTAAAATCTTAATAGATTTCTATTTTGTAAAACCCGTTTTCGATAAGTTGAAACTGAAGATGCGTTTTACACATTTTCTTGCTTTCGAAATATATTTTATTGTTTACGTTTTAATTCTTCCTTTTGTTGTCTTACCTAACCGGAAAGTAAAATGGAAAGGAAGAACATTTTAACAATATGAAGTGGACTGTTTTGAATAAATACTATCTGCTATTTGTAATTTTAATTGTTCCATTCGTTAACAAAGCTCAGATTCTGACGGAAACAGAATATGAGTTCTTCCCTAGCGATTTGACCATTCATCCTTTTACAGCGAACCAATTGGAACCTAAGCTGGGATTTGTATTCAAAATGAATAGTAACCAGCTGTGGCTGAATATCGGGAACTCAATGGATCTAATAAGGATCAAACACGATAGTAAAATATTTTCTATTGGAGCTGATCTCTTTACATGGACGCTCTTGATGAAAGAAGATAATTTTCGCTTCCCTGTTGATGCAATTGATTATATGTTCGGGTTAAATTTTGGATTTAAAACTGCTGTACACAATTACTCTTTTGGCGCACGTATAAGGTTGAGTCATATTAGCGCACATTTTGTTGACGGACATTTTGATGCGGTTAAACAGCAATGGAAAGATGGAAGGAACCCAAGGGTTTTTAGCCGTGAGTTTGTAGAAGTGTTGGCATTCTATTCATTCTACAATTTAAGAGTTTACGCTGGAGGAACATATCTTTACCATGTTGAGCCGCCCGGGATTGGAAAAGCTACTTTACAGACTGGTCTAGAATATTATTTGAAAGATGCACTTTCTTATAATATATCTCCTTACATAGCTGCCGACGGCACAATGAGAACCAACGACAAGAAGAGAAATTTTACATTTAATGCCGGTATCAAATTCGGTAAAATTGAAGGAAGAGGATTAAGAGTGTACTACCAATACTATACCGGTTATGATATTAACGGTGAATATTTTGATGTAAGAAGAGAGTACTCAACTCTCGGAATAAATCTGGATCTATAGAATGTCTGAAAATATTTTCGAAACTTTCACTAAAACATTTTCTCAAAAGAAGTTTGAGCACAACTATATTCTGCATATTGTATTGTTCATCGTGACTTTCATTACAACTCTACTTGCGGGTGTTGAGTGGACAACCGGTAAAATGGGTCCTTATGATTTGAATGATCTCATCCTAGGTCTGCCCTATGCAATGTCTTTACTTTTTGTCCTCGGAGTTCACGAATTTGGTCATTACTTTGCAGCGGTAGTTCATAAAGTAAAAGCAACACTTCCTTTTTTCATTCCATTACCTCCGACAATTGGTTTCTTTGGTACGATGGGTGCCGTAATAAAAACTAAATCACCAATTCCTAATAACAAAGCAATGTTTGATATCGGCGCAGCAGGACCAATCAGCGGGTTTGTTGCATGTCTGATTATTCTGTTATATGGTTTTACTCATTTACCCCCGGCAGAATATATTTTACAGATCCATCCCGATTATTATTCACCGGAGTATGGGAAAAATGCGATTGGTTTAGCATTCGGAGATTCACTTTTATTTTCTATACTAAAGTTTTCATTTACAAATGCCTCGCAGTTTGTCCCCCCTATGTCGGAGGTTTATCATTATCCGTATTTGTGTGTGGGTTGGTTCGGATTGTTTGTTACATCTCTGAATTTAATTCCTGTGGGTCAATTGGATGGAGGGCATATTATTTATAGTATGTTCGGTGAAAAGAAACAGGAAGCGATTGCAAGTATATCAATGATTCTGTTAGTAGTTCTCGGAGTGTTAGGAATATTGGAATCATTTCTAAATTTTGGTATAACTATTGGATGGAGCGGATGGTTGCTCTGGGCAGCCATTCTATTTTTCTTTATCAAAGTAAAGCATCCACCGGTTGAGCAGTTTGAAGAATTAAATTTGAGTAGGAAGTTTTTCGGTTATATAGCAATTCTGATATTCATTTTATCATTTTCCCCAACTCCATTTGTTATTTCGTTTTGATGAGTTATTAAAATTGACTTGACTATGTTGGTAAACATCCCTTAATTTGCTATTAAGAAAACGGGAAAGATTATAGAGAATTTTGCTACTTTTTAATTTTAGTACTTTTCACAACAAGGTTGGCAATTTTCTATTATGTTTCCTTTTTTATTTCATACCGAATATAAATTGAACAGATCAGATAATCATTTCTTTATTATTCCATTTCTAATGAAAAAGCTCTTCAAGAAAAATCTAATCTACCTTGTACTATCTTCGGTTGTGCTTTTAGCATGTGATAAAATCCCGGAAGGAATTGTTGAACTCCAATCTGTTGACTACAAAATTGTTGGTATATCCGCTCCTAATGCAGTGGTATATTTGCCTAGTGATTCCACAGTTATTACATCTGTAAATATCTCCAACTACCTTACGGTAGATCGCGTCTGGTGTAAAGTCAGTTCTTTGAATGGTTCCTTTATAGTTAAAAACCAGGTGCTGATGCTGGATGATGGCAATTCAAGTATGAATGGAGATCAACTTAAGAGCGATGGGATTTATTCAGGCAAGTTTGTTATGAGTAGGTTAAACCCAAATGGGAAATATCAAATTGAGTTTTTTGTTGAAGATAAGATACACCGGGCACCTGATAACTTGGTGAAGGTTGGTACACACATTTTTACATTTGACAATCTACAAATTAACTTCGCGCCCGTAATATCTAATCTCATAATTCCTTCAAGCGTAAATCGCGGGGAGTCTTTTGTCTTTTCTATTAAGGTTATTGATCAAAACGGACCAGCTGATATAACTCAAGTTTATTTTAAATTATTCCGCCCTGACGGATCAAAAGTTCTAAATGGAAATGCTGATTTTTTCTTAATGATGGATAACGGTGATGCAAATTTAGGTGACCAAACGGCAGGTGATGGGATTTATTCGTTTAAAAATTCTTTTCTTTCAACAGCACCTACCGGAATTTGGAGATTTGAATTTCAGGCGAAAGACCACGGCGGAAAAACAAGTGACGTTTTAATTCAAAACTTGGCAGTGAATTGATGAAAAAAAAATTAGTAACATATTTAGTTTTCCTCTTCTCTGTAACCATTTTCGCACAGCAGATTCCCATGGAATATAATTTGGGGTCAAAGCGATTGGCTAAGACTTCAGATCAAACTCCTGCAAGCAATACTATTGAAAGAATTCTTATTAAAAATAATTTGATATTCCTTGCGACATCGGAAGGATTGAGCACATCTGTAAACAATGGTGATAGTTGGACTAACCATGTATTTGGAACCGAAAATGTTTCGTCGGTTGGATATAATGATGGCATAATTTGGGCGGCAACTTGGCATATGGAGACCCTAATTGGCTCTGATGTTCCCGTGGGAACCGGTTTAAGATTTTCTTCTGACGCAGGTGCTACCTGGAAAGAAATTCCTCAACCGGTTGACGCTCCCGGAGATTCAACAATTTACTACGGATTAAATAAGTTACGAGCATTGCCGATAACTGTTCGTCCCGGTAATTTCATTTATGATATTGCCTTTACTAGTAATAAGATTTGGATAGTCTCATATTATGGTGGATTACGTAGTGCAAGAATCGATAGTCTAATTTCTAATCCGAATTATAAGTGGCAGCGTGTAGTGATACCCCCGGACAATCTTGATTCAATTCAACCAACTGATGTTCTAAAATTTGATCTTTCTCCTTCGTCAGGAGCTTTGGGTTTTCAAAATAATCTGAACCATAGAGCATTTTCGATACTTGCCGTGGATGATAATACAATTTACGTTGGTACCGCGGGCGGTATTAATAAAAGTACTGACGGAGGTATAAGTTGGATAAAATTCAATCACACAAATCAGTCTATGCCAATTAGCGGAAATTTTATTTTAGCTCTTGAGAAGAATGATTTTGATAATTCAATTTGGGCAGGGACATGGAAAGCCGAAGGACAATCAGAATTTTGGGGCGTGAGTGTTTCTAAAAACGGCGGACAGAGTTGGGAAAATTATTTGAGCGGTGAAAAGGCAAGAGATTTCGGCTTCAAATATTTTGGAACGAAGGGGAATTATTCCGGAGCTGATATTTTTGCCGCAACTCAGACCGGTGTTTACCGCAGCAGTAATAATGGTTCTACATGGTTAGCTTCACCTGAAATAAAAGATGACAATACAAATGTCAGTATCAATACTAAACAATTTCTTTCTGTTAAGGTTAACAGCAGAAGTGATAACTCGAACGATATTTGGCTCGGTTCGAATAGCGGCTTAGCCCGGTTGAACGAAACGTCAGGATTTTGGACAGGTAGTTGGAAAGTATTTTTAGCGTCTGAAAAATTAGTATCAATTTCTGATACCTATGCCTTTCCAAATCCTTTTTCACCGGATGCGGAAAGAATAAAAATTAAATACTCCACTTCCGAGGCTGCTGCTGTAACTATCAGAATATTTGATTTTGGAATGAACTTGGTACGTACCGTTATTCAAAATGTGCAGCGTGCAGCAAGTACAGATCACCTTGATCTTTGGGATGGCAAAGATGAAAACGGAATGATCGTTCCAAACGGAGTTTATTTTTATAGAATTGATATTGGTTCCGGTATCCCATTGTTTGGAAAAATTATGGTGCTAATGTGATGATTAAAAAAATATTTCTCCTAATAATTATTGTCACGATGATTGTATCCGCCCAGTCAACAGTATCTGATATAAGCAGTATGCCGGGCGCTTTCAGTCGGATGGGTTTTGGTGCCCGCGGAATGGGAATGGGCAATGCAATGTCTGCCGTGAGAGACGGGAGTCTTGTCTCTTATTACAACCCAGCGCTCGCACCATTTCAGGAAGGAAATTCTTTTCAAACATCATACTCGATTTTATCTTTAGACCGCTCACTTAACTTTTTAAATTTTACGCGAAGATTTGAACTTGGTAAGAAAGAGAACGCAGATGGAACAGTAAAACCTAGATCCGTAGCAGGAATAAGCGTTGGAATTATCAATGCGGGCGTTTCAAAAATTGATGCTCGTGATAATCAAGGAAGAAAAACCGGGGATATCTCAACAAGCGAGAATCAATTCTTTGTAGCAGTTGCGAATAGATTTTCAGAGAAACTCTCTATCGGTATTGCGTTTAAGTTTTTCTACTATAAATTGTATGAGAGTGTAACTTCCACGGGACTCGGATTTGATATAGGCGCATTATATTTGTTAAATGATAATATGACCGTATCATTTATGATCTCCGACATTAACAGTAAATATGAATGGGATACGGGAAAAATTTATGGAACGAGTGGCAACATCACTAAGAATAAATTTCCTTTGTTGAAAAAGATTGGATTCTCGTACAAGTTCGATGAGCCAAAAATTATTGCGGCGGTCGAATTTGAGAACAGTGATGGCGGAACCAACTTCATACGTGCCGGCGGCGAATATAATCTTTATGAGAATTTATTTTTGCGTGCGGGATTTGATAAACTGAACATAAGCAATTTCGATTTCCCTATCAGACCAACATTTGGGTTTTCCTATTTCCATTCATTGAGATCGGTTAAGATTGGAATTGATTATGCATTTGTAATCGAGCCGTATTCAACCAGTAGTCAACATATAATTGGCGTTAACGTTAATTTTTAATAAGAAAGAATAATGAAAAAAATATTATTTCTATTTTTGATCAGTGCAAGCTTGTTTGCGCAATCGGCAGGTAATTCCGGTTTGGCGTTTTTAAAATTTGGATTCGGTGCCCGTAATATTGCTATGAGCGATCTGGGAGTTGTTGGCACTACCGACTTATCAGCCCTAAACTACAACCCGTCACTTTTAGCTGTGAATAATAAAACGCAATTGTCATTTACCCACAATTCACTTTTCCAGGATATGAATTCCGAAATGTTTGCCGGGAGTTTTACCGCATTTGGTCTTCCAATTGCTCTCGGATTGAATACGACCAACATTGCTGATATAGAGATCCGCACAAAACCGGGAGAAGCTGAATCAAAATTTAGCGCTCATTATTTTGCCGGAAGTATATCAACTGCATATCATCTTGCAGAAAATATTTATTTAGGAGCCACCTACAAGTATATTTATGAAAATATATTATCCGACGATGCTTCCGGGTACGGTTTTGATTTTGGCGTCAGTTATCAAAGTACTATTAAGGGACTCACATTTGGTGCGGCGATACGCAATCTTGGTTCAATGAAAGAGCTTCACACAGAATCTACAAAACTTCCTACGGATTTTCGTCTCGGCGCATCTTACAATTTTTCGCTTAAAGATTCGAAACTGGATTTTACCGCACTCGCCGGCTTCCAGAAATATACTCTGCTGGATGATTCACATCTCCACTTTGGCGGAGAGGTAGTTTATAATAATATGTTTGCACTCCGCATTGGGTATGCAAGTGGTTACGATTCAAAAAATATCTCAACTGGTTTTGGTGTTAACTGGAAGGGATTGAATCTTGACTATGCTTATGTTCCAATTAAATATGGGCTGGGTGATTCACACATTATTTCGTTCACTTACACATTCGAATAGAATTGAAGTTACTTCATAAATCACTACCTCAATATCGGTTCGCTGTTAACTCCAAATTGTTTATTTTTACTCAACCTTTTTTGATAAATCTTCTTGCGGATTGAAATGGAATTGATAAAATACTCCGATGAATGGAAAGAAAAATGGGACAGTTTTGTTCTCCAATCGAACAACGGCACAATGTTTCACCTTCAAAAATTTTTTGATTATCACACACCCGGTAAATTTAAATTCGATCACCTTCTATTCGTAGAAAAAAATAAGATTGTTGCACTGTTACCCGGAAGATTAACCAACGGTCTTTTTGAATCACCGATTGGTGCAAGTTACGGTTCGATTGTAACCGGAGATATAAAATTTGCCGAAGCGATGGAACTTGTTTTAACTCTTCTTGATTACGGACGGAAAAACGGAATAAAAGAATTTGAATTGACGCCCGCTCCAATGGTTTACGAGACATATCAGAATCAAAATTTAGACTTCGCTATGTTATGGCAAGGATTTTCTTTCAAACTGCATTACATCTCCAGTGCTATTAAACTTGATAAGGAAAGAGACATCATTGAACGATTGTCTCCAACAACTCGGCGGAATGTTCGCAAGACGTTAAAGAATCCGGCTATTCGTGTTGAGATCAACGAACGCTACGATGAATTCTATCCGATTCTTCTAGAGAACAAAGCCCGTCATAATGTTAAACCAACTCACTCATATGAAGATCTACTTCGCTTGAAAGAATTGATGCCCGATAATCTGAAACTGTTTATGGTTTACCTTGATGACAAACCGATCGGCGGCTCGTCAATGTTTTTTGCTAATAAAAACGTCGCGTTATGTTTCTATAATATGCTTCGGTATGAATATGATGAATACAAACCGATACAACGTGTAATGTATGAAGTTCTCAAATACTCCACAGAGAACGGTTATGCCTATGTTGATATCGGAGTTTCTCAAGACACTAAAGCGCAGAATCCGATGACTCCTAGCATGAATTTGATCGAGTTCAAAGAAAAATTTGATGCCAAGACAATTATGAGAAACACTTTTTATATCAAGTTGTGATTTACAAAAAAATGAATCCGCAAAAAAAAATTTGTATTGCATTCCTCGGAAACGCTCTTCATGATTCACGAATTGTAAATCTGACCGATTCGCTGAAAGTCGACGGTTGTTCAGTTTCTGTAATTTCATTTGACTGGTTCATTTCGTCCAAAGATTTTTTTAATGACGAGATAAAAATTTTCAAACTGATAAAGGGGAAATACAGTCTGTTTTTCTATCTGCACTTTGCTCTGATATTGATCCGTGAATTGTTCCGCTCTAAATCCGATATCTATTTTGCCGAAGATTTGTACACACTTCCTTTTGTAACAACTATTGCTAAGATAAAAGGGGCAAAAGTCTACTATAACAGCCGTGAGTTATATGCTTTTCTCGGAGGATTAAGAAATCGTCCATTCCTTCAATCAGTTGTAAAACAAATTGAAAAATATTTCATTAAAAAAGTTGATCTTGTCTTGACAACGGGTGAGATGGATTCAGCATTCCTCGAAAAATTTTATGGAATTGATAATACTCTTGTGATCAGAAATATACCATTATATCAAACTCCCTCTGCAAAAATTGATTTTAGAAAGATGTACGGTATCTCTGATGACAAAGTGATTCTGCTCTACCAAGGTGTATTGCTCGAAGGTCGCGGCGTTCCATTAATTATGCGTGCAATGGCAAAACTTCCGCAAACGATTTTGATAATGCTTGGAGACGGTGAACAAAAAAGTAATTTTCAAAAATTAGCAGATGAATTAAATATTTCAGAGCGGGTGATCTATGTCGGAACAATTGGTCACAAAGAGCTGCTTAATTATTCCGTCGGTGCAGATGTTGGTCTATCGTTGATCGAAAATATCAGTGTGAGTTATTATCACGCCCTTCCGAATAAATTGTTTGAATATATTATGGCGGGTCTTCCGGTGCTTTGCAGCGATCTGCCACAGATGAAAAAGATTGTTGAGACATACCAAGTCGGAGAAAGTATCAATATTGAAAATGAAGATAATATCTATGCAGTCATGAAATTATGGATTGAGAACCCGGTTCTTTTAAGCACATATAAAATAAATTGCGAACGAGCGGGCAAAGAATTGAACTGGCAAGAAGAATACAAAAAAGTGCGAAAGATTTTATTAAAATGAAAAATCTCTCAAATATTCACCTCCCCTTCGGGGAGGGCAGGAGGGGCAATAAGAGGATATTAATTGTTCGTCCCGATCGAATTGGAGATGTTGTTCTTTCTACCCCGCTTCCGCGAGAGATCAAAAAATCTTTTCCGGATAGTTTTGTGGCAGTATTGATCCGCAAATACACAAAAGATATTTATCTCAATAATCCAAACGTTGATAAAATCATTCTGATCGATAATGACTCTAATGATTCATTCTTCAAAAAAATTCGCGAGATAAGAGATTGCAAGTTCACTCACTCGCTAACACTTCTTCCAACGGAAAGATTGAATTACATGCTTTTCTTTGCCGGTATTCCTTATCGTGTTGGGGTTGGGCATAAGCTTTATCAGTTTCTCACATTCACGCGTTATGTTGACCGCAAAAAATATGTACCGCTTCGTCATGAGGCTGATTATTGTATGGATCTCGCGCGAAAGATTGGAGTGCAATCCGATAATCTTGATACAGAGATATTCCTAACTGAAAAAGAAAAGCAAAAAATTGTACAAACTCGAATTCAATTATTAATCGGTAAAAAATATTTAATTGGAGTTCACTCCACCAGCGGCAACTCATCACCAAATTGGCTGCCGGGGGAATACAGTAAATTAATTCAGAAACTTAAAGACCGGCTGGATGTGAGTATTGTTGTTACTGATAATAATGTTCCGGAAGTGTTAGCCGGGTTAGAAAATGTTTCTAATCCAAATATCGGTAAATCGTTGCGTGAATCGTTTATAAATTTCGCATCGCTTGATCTATTAATTTCTGCAAGCACGGGACCAATGCACATAGCTGCCGCATTGAAGGTAAAAACACTTTCGATGTTTTGTCCTCTCACTGCATGTTCTCCAAAGTTATGGGGACCGCTCGGAAATGAAAGTATAATTGTTCTTCCCGAAAAAGATTATTGCAGCAAAGTTTGTCCGGGCGATCCGAAGAAATGTACGTTTACCGGTGAAGGTGGAATTAATTCTTCTATTGTAGTGGATGAAGTGAAAAAATTAATTGGAGAATGATTTGAGAGAATAAATAGAACGCAGATTATTTATGATGGTTATGATCTATTTTCTGGAATCATAATTGATCTTAGATGATCATGATAATCAGTGTTCTGTTATGATTTTTTTTATATTAACACCTCAAATTTTGCCAGGCACTGATCGGCAAGTTATTACCCAATCCCGCCAGGTCCGGAAGGAAGCAACGGTTAGTATTTAACCTGGGTGATTAAGTGCTTGGCATTTTTTATTCAACACCAATATATAATTCATCAATCGCTTTTTGAATCTCAATTGTTTTTGAGAGTGCTGTAACAATTTTGCAATAGGTTTGAATTTCATCGCTAGATAAAACTCTTCCTTTACGATCTTTAAGCCATTTGTCGCAGACTTGATAACCGCCGACTTGATATTTCCAGACTTCTTCTTTTACGTTATTGAAATACTGTTCTGCATTAATCCAAACTTTTTCATTTTCGTATGATAACTTCTCAACTTTATTTGCCCCATCTCCTTGTAGTTTTCTTTTTTGTTTCTCAAAGTCTTTTGATTTAAGTAGATGCAGTTCCGCAAGATGCTCGCCAAGTTTACCAAGTTTAATAAACAGTTTGTAATCTTTTGTAAAAGGTATGCGCGGAAAATCTATTTTAAGAAACTCTGCATATTTTTTACGGTATGTGTTGCTATATAGAATTGCATAGATGTAATAAAATATTTGTTCGGGTGTCAATCCTTTCTTGAAATCTTTTTTTAACATTTCAAATATTTCTGAATTAACGTTTGACTGTTTCGTCTGATATTGTGCAGCAGGCTCAAACATCATCATCTGAGTGAACGTACCTCTTTTCTTCTGTTCAGGAGTCGGATAAATGTATAGCGGGAAAACCAATTCTCCACCGCGGCGAAAAAGATTTAGGTCAACTATATTTTCTGAAATAAAAACAATATCATAATTATCCGATCCAATAGCACTTGCTTGCCTGCCAACACATAAAGCAATATTTTTATTTAACATGTGGCGCATAATCTCACGTCTTGGCATACAATGAAAACCACGTGATTTTCCTGTGTAATAAGTGAATCGAATATCAAATGGTCTGTAAAGAATGGCTTTGATATTTTCTTTTTCTAGACCGCTTTCTTTTAGATCTGCCTGTGCATATTCTATTTTCCAGTCTCTAACATCTTTTCCAAGATGATAGGTTTGTCTTGCGAGTTCAACATCTAATCGTGCGAAAGTCTTAGTTGTATTCCAAGCACTTTCTAAATTGTAATGTATTGTCAATTCATCACGAGCAGTGAATAATCCATTATTACTTTCAGGTAGTATTTCAGTAATCTTTACAAACGAATCATAATGATCAAGCAGCTTATTATTTGTCGGCTGGAAAAGATAAAACTCGGGAATGGGTACAGCTTTTTTCCATTTAACTGTATTGATATTGTTCTTCAAAAGCCAGTTATATTTCTTTTCGCGCAATCCATAAATTTCAGAATGAAAAACTTTATTGCTCTTATAATCTTCCTTGTTTTTTATAAAAAATGCAATTGCAACACCTTGCTGAATATCAAAAACATTTTCATCCTTAGAGCCATCCTTCGCTTTCTCTTTCTTCAAACTGTTTCCATGAAGATCGAGAATATAAATTTCATCAAAACTGTTCATCAAACTTTGCCGCATGCCCCGGAAAGTTGGATTATCCAAATAACTATGGTTGGTAATAAAACCAATCACACCGCTTCCGGCTTGATCTATTTTCCACTGTGCGAAACGAATAAACTTTACATAGTCATCTTGGAGCCACTTCGGATTTTTTTCACCAAGAGGTTTACCGTCAACTTCATAGTAAGCTTTTATCTCCTTCGAAATCCATTCGCCAGTATTTGATGAATGACCGGAATACGGCGGGTTTCCTAGAATAACAAGTATCGGTTCTTTCTTCTTAATTTTTCCGGCTTCATGAGATTCATGTGAAAGTGAAGACATGGTGGGAAATTTAGATTCTTCAAGCTCTTGCATATCCAGAGTGTTGGTCAAATAATATTTTACACGCTCGTTGTCGTTCA
This sequence comes from uncultured Melioribacter sp., assembly GCA_964449775.1. Lineage (GTDB taxonomy): Bacteria > Bacteroidota > Ignavibacteria > Ignavibacteriales > Melioribacteraceae > Fen-1258. The sequence continues at coordinate 14,554 of CAYVBQ010000053.1, forward strand.
TTTTATAACCGAGTTCTTCCATAAGAAAAGCCATCTTCATGTGCCCAATAGCATACGGCGCCATCATCAATTCAAAAGCATAATAATTTTCAAGAATATTCTCTTTTATAAACGGACGAACAATTGCTTCTCCGAATCTTTCTTCCATCTCTTTAACAATAAGTTGAATAGCTGCAGCAAGAAAGCTAAGGGTTCCGCCTGCCGGATCGAGAAGTGTAACATCTTTGTTCCCCAATCCATTATCCATTCCAAATTTTTCTTTAAGTATGATGTGAAGCGATCTCACGATGAAAGAAACAACCGGCTCTGGTGTATAATAAACTCCACGTTTCTCTCTTGTTGCGGGATCGTAGACTTCCAGAAAAGTTTCATAGAAATGAAGTACAGGGTCGCTTCCTTTGCCTTGCACAAAATATTCTTCAAGAATTTTTTTAGTATCTGCAACATCTAATATATCAGCAATATCATCAACAATAGATTGCATCTGTTCGGGCAAATCCGAACTGGAAATAAATCTGAAAATGTCTCTCAGTATACCAATTGTTTTTGGTATGTAGTCGAAAGCTAATCGTCTGTTAAAAGTTTTGTCCGCACGCAAACGAGCGGCAAATAAACCGTATGTAATTGTTTGCGCATAAAGATCGGCAAATTCGTCTTCATCAATTCCGGCAATAAGAAATTCTTTGAATGCATTGTGAAAGCCAATTAAATTTTTATCGCCATTACGAAGTTCTTCCGCAATTACTTGTTCTTTAAGGAAACGCGTTCTTTTGGCAAGTTCTGTTGCAAGTGTTTTTGCAGTAAAAGATTTTGGAATGGAGTACGAAAGGAAACGCTCAAGCAGCTGAAAGAATTTTTCCTCGTTCTCTACAGCCAGAATAGCTCCCAGTTTTTTAATAACCATTGAACGTGCAATTGAAATCTTGTCAACAAGTTTTCCATCGCGGTAGAAACGGAAATCAGTAAAATTGGTGAGTATTACATTAGGAAAAGT
>CAYVBQ010000054.1:0-15533 GCA_964449775.1 uncultured Melioribacter sp.
TTCGTTCCTTTAGGTGCATTTAGTAATCCGACCATTGCTGTTACAATTCCGCTTTCCTGGATAAAGTTTGTAAGCTCTTCAAATATTTTTGGTGGATCATTATCAAACCCAACAATAAATCCACCTTGAACTTCTAAGCCCGCTAGTTGAATTTTTTTAACACTTTGGATTAGATCCCGGTTACGGTTTTGAGTTTTATTACATTCAATCAGACTCTCCTCATTCGGAGATTCGATACCGATGAACACGGCTTCAAATCCAGCTCTAGACATCAGCTGCATCAGTTCATCATCATCGGCAAGATTGATTGATGCCTCCGTGTTAAAGTAAAAAGGATTATTTCTTTTTTCATTCCACTCGGCAATTGCAGGGAGTATTTCTTTTTTCAATTTTGCTTTATTGCCGATAAAATTATCATCAACAAAAAAAACGGGTCCCCGCCACCCGGTAAAATATAATGCGTCCAATTCGGCTATCACTTGATCTTTAGTCTTTGTGCGCGGTTTTCTTCCATAAAGAACTGTTATATCACAGAAGTCACAGTCAAAGGGACAACCGCGTGAATACTGGACATTCATTGAAGTATAATTATTCATGGATACAAGTTCCCAAAGAGGTAAAGGAGTGGTTGTGATATTCGCCCAATCTTCCGAAGTGTATTTTTGTTTCGGTTTTCCTTCGCTCAGATCACTTAAAAACTGCGGAAGAGTAATTTCGGCTTCATTAAGAATCAGGTGATCAATGTTTTGGTAATATTCGGAACTGCTGGTAAATAAAGGTCCGCCGGCTACAATTTTTGCGTTTAACTTTTTACATTTTTCGATTACTTGACTTGCAGATTCACTTTGAATTGACATTGCACTGATGAAAACAAAATCCGCCCAAAGAATGTCTTCATCGCTGAGATCGTTTGCGTTCATATCAATTAATTTTTTGCTCCATTCTTTTGGAAGCATCGAAGCAACAGTCAATAATCCCAAAGGAGGAAAGCTTGCTTTCTTCGATACAAATTTCAAAGCATGCTTAAAGCTCCAAAACGTATCGGGATACATCGGATAGACCACTAGTATATTCATTTCTTAATCCTTGCGAACGCTTCTTTATAGATCAATTTTGTAATTGAGAAGAATAATTGAACAAACACCCAAATTGTTCTTTTGTTTAAGGATCTTTTTTTTCCGAATTTTTTTTCAACTACATAATCAATTTTATGTTTTAACCGGATAACAAATTTTTCTTCCGTACTAGAAATACTGACAAGTATCATTTTTCTATCTCAAAAGATTATTTGGGTTTATTCCGGTTCCATTATTACAAGTTATGAGGAAGTATTCAATCGGGCAAAGGGATGAAAAAGGAACTACATCTTTTGGGTGAAGAGTTGCCTGGTTATTTAGAAACAAACCGAAAACAATTAATTCAGAATTTTAGAGATTCATAGCTCATTCTCTTTATTCTACCTGTTTCGAAATGCAATAACTCAGTCAAATCAAAACCGGTTTTTAATTTTTGTAATTATATATGAGGCGTATCTAAAAAGGTCTATTCTGTTATTATGGATTGTGAAAATAAACCGAATTCAAAATTTTTCTATAATGAAATTACCTTTTTAGAGAAGACTCATACATCTCAGTTATTTTTTGCTCTTTTTGTTCTTGTCTCGATTATTATTTTGATCATTGCCTTTACTTTGATCCTGCTTTTGTTGCTTTACCCAGTTGTTATGCTCGGGATGGTTTTTATTCACAAAATATTTTGAATCACGGCTATCGCGGATTGGCTGCTGATCGTGACGACCTTTAAATGAGGAATATTTTTCTATGTAAGTTTTATGATTTCGCCACGGTTTCTGCTCATTGACTACTACTTTATAAGAATTATATAAGTCGTAGCTACGATAGCGGGAAGGCAAGTATGATGAATATATCCAACGCCCTTTTTCATTATAGTAAAAACGATGTTGAGGGACATTGTAATATACTTCGATATCCGGCAAGTAATAATATCCAACATAATCATAACCTGTAGGACCCCAAGCTGGCTGGCTATCTAAATTAAGATTGAGACTAAAACTTATTTGTGCATTTAAAGTGCTTGCCAGGAACAATACTCCGATTAATGAAAATAAATAACGCATAATGTTTCTCCTGTTTTTATTCCGCTGTTTCATCCAACTACTGCTAGAACGAACAGCGTATATTTACCTTATTGTTGAGCATCGAAATACTCTTAATAATCCGAAGCGCCTCTTTCGCCTTTGTCTTTCACCTTATACTATTCTCGATCCACGCGCAGCGACGGTGTATTACCCGTTAGGATAACGATAGTGTAGCGCGTATCCTTCGCGGCAAAGAACGTTACTGTGGGTGATACCGACTCATTCTGAATGACAGCGGTTGCGGTTACATTTCCTTCGGCAGCCGTTTGGTATGCGGTTGTTTGAGCAGCTCCGACATCGTTGATGTTAATCGTGTTGCCGCCAGATGTCTGTATCTGAACGTTAGCTTTGGACGACCGTTCGTTCCGGATACGGAACTGAGGGTCAGCTTCGGCGGAACAACTGATGATGGCAATTAAGAATACTAAACTAAGAATACCGACTAGTATGTTTTTCATGTGTTCTCCTTTTTTCCGCTGTTTCATCAAACTACTGTTAGAACGAACAGCGATTGTTTAACTAATTGTTGACCATTGAAATACTCTTGGAAATTGTTTTAAGAGTTTCATCAGTGTAAGAATAGTTAGCAATTTCCAGGCGTGTATGTATTGCAAGCTTCTCCATGATATTATGAATATGACTCTTAACGGTATAAGTTGAAATGCGAATTTTTTGACCGATCTCTCTGTTGCTCATACCTTCACCAAGTAACCCGATAACCTCTTGTTCCCGCTTTGTCATCCGAACTGCTTCTTTCAGTTTGGATTTACCTTCTCTTACCGCGTTTTCAACAATCTGGGAAAAAAGGGAATCAACTAGGAGAGGCGGAAGAACAGTTGACCCTTCGGCTACTGTTCGTATCGTGATTAATAAATCATTTAGCGATGCATCTTTAAGAATGAAGCCGTTGGCGCCTGCTTTTACATACTGAAGGATATCGGCTTGGACAGGCGCAAGATCCATAACAATGATTTTTGCTTCCGGGAAATCTTTCTTAACTATTTCCACAACATGTAAACTATTTTGACTTCGCAATCCCAAATCCAAAAGAACCACATTTGGTTTTAACTGCCTGATTTTGAGAAGTGTATTTTTTCCTTCTCCAGATGCGGCGAAAATAACGATATCCTTATGAGGTTTAAGAATAGAAAGGATACCATCCCGAAGAAGACGGTTATCTTCGATGAGTAACAATCTGATTTTTTTCATAGTCAACTCTCAATTAAAAATAGTATCTCGCTCCAATAGCAGCATCAATAGCAAAACCAGTTGATGGTGTAAGTTCGAGCGACGGAGCCACCTCGAGAAATATATCAATGGGTGTTTGACGCGGCATCCATGCAATTCCTAATACACCGCGAACAGCTAACGAGCCCTCATTCCCGCCGCCTTTGAACCGTCCACCGATGCCATAGTATAACGGGAATCGTTCAGTCGAGTGAATAGCATTCCATGCATGCCAGAGATAATCTGCGTGAAGATGAATGCGGTTTCCTGAATCATTATATTTATTAATTACTGACCAGCCGAGACCAAAATCAAATGCGTTGCTGTTCGACGTCCATAACTTCGCGCTGAAGCCTGTCGGTTCACCGATGATTACGCCGAGTCCAAATTTACGCTCTTGTGCGTTGGACGTCTGAACCGAAAAAAATACACACAGTGCAATAACTGCAAGATTAAAATGTTTCATAGATAAACTCATTATAGTTGGTTGATATATTTGTTAGCTTCATTGTACTACAAACCGAACAAGATGCTTGCCGTGAACAGAATCGAATGAATACTCCGCGCGTTTGAAATAAAATGTTTATCATCCCCCGCAGAGTAGAGAGGATCTCGTTCGTCATTCAAAGAAAGATAGGAATCAATACGTTGGTTTATTCCCGGATTGACGTCGTTCCATTCTTTGCCGGAGATATTCATTAAGTTGTACGAGATATTAAAGTCGAGAGATAGGAAAGGACCTACGCTCACTTCCGTTCCCGCCGTGAACCCTACGCCAAACCGCGTTGCACCTTGCACGCTATACGTTGCGCTCGGAACTTTGGAAACCCCTTGAAACGTCGTCTCGCCGCTGAACGAATTCAATGCGAGATTTACGCCGATGTACGGAGTAATGGGTAACGCAGGTAAGCTGAGACGAAATTCAGGTCCCACTTTCAGCGACAGTATCTTTTGCGATATATCCACTTTTCCCTGTCCTGGTTCAGAATTTCCAGTGTTACTTAACGATGAGTAATCAATTTCAGCGGCGAGATTCAGTCCGGACAACCCGATCTTCGCCTTTCCATGAATGTTAAGACCACTGCTGAGTCCATAACTGGAACCGTTATAGTATTCAATGGTTGAGCCGCTGAAGTTAGAAGCCGGACTCATTACACCGATGCCGCCGCCAAGTTTAATGTTCACTTGCGCTCTCGATTGTGTGTTCATCAGTGCTGTGAGTGCAATAATTACAACTGAAAATTGAAACGACCGTATAATCATTTTCATAATACCCTCTGCAACTATAAGATTGAAATGTTTCATTATAGATACTCCTTATTTATTTTGTTATAGCATTCGTCACTTACTACCAGAATTAAGATACAACTAATTAGGATGTAAGTTCAATCGGTCAAAGGGATGAAAAAGGAACTACATCTTTTAGGTGTGTCAAAATTCTAACATAATCCGGATTAGAACATTAGATTATTATAACAAGAACTATTAATTAAGTCCACCGCTCTCAGCAGCTTTTTTGAGTTTGTCATTTGCAAAAACAGCAATCTCGACCCGTCTGTTCATACGTTTTCCATCTTGAGTATCATTTGTAGCAACAGGTTTGCTTTCACCGAATCCAACAACTGAAAATCTTGAAGAAGAAACTCCTTGCATTGCAGAATAGTCCGATACTGTTTTAGCCCTTCTTTCGGATAATGTTTGATTGTATTGCTCTGTACCATCAGAATCGGTATGACCTGTTACTAGAATATTTGTATCAGGGTACTTGTTTAGTATTGCAGCAAATTTATTGATATTTGTTTTGGCTTGAGGTTCAAGCGTTGAGGAATTGGTTGCAAATAAGATTCCTGAATCGAAAGTAATTTTTATACCTTCGCCAACTCTTTCTATTTTTGCATCTGCAATATCATTCTTCATTTCTTCGGCTTGCTTATCCATATAGTTTCCAATCAAAGCTCCTGCGGTACCACCAACAGCAGCACCTATAATTGCGCCCAGCACCGTGTTACCTGCATAATGCCCAATCACTCCGCCAACCACACCACCGCTAACTCCGCCTATAGCTCCTCCTTTAACGGCATTGCTTGCGCTGCAACCGTAAATAAAAATAGACACGGCTAATGTTGAAATTAAAATTATCCCTTTTATTTTTTTCATTTTGTTTCTCCAATAATTATTTAAAACGATTCTTTATTTCTTTCAACGCCTTTGCTTACAAGGTGGCCTACAATTATTTTCTCTTAATTAAAGAAATATCTTATTCCCAGCGCGCCATCAATTCCCAGCCCGGTTAGTGGGGTAATCTGAAACACCGGCACCAACTCAAAAAATACATCTATCGGAGTTGAATGGGGAAACCAGGCTATACCAAATACACCTCTTATACCGAGTGAGCCGTCATAACCTCCGCCGCTGTTGAATCTGCCTCCGATTCCGTAATAGAGAGGAAATCTTTCGGTTGAACTTATTGCATTGAATGAGTGCCAGAGATAATCCATGTGAAAACGGACGCGGCTGCCTCCATCGTAATTGCCTTTGTATGAGATACGGTCGCCGCCTACGGACACACCAAGACCGAAATCAAAAGCATTTGCCTTTGACGTCCAAAGTTTTGCGCTCAACCCGGTTGGTTCTCCCAAAATCAATCCGATCCCAAATCCGTGGTCCTGCGCTGCAATTGGTTTTGCTAAGATCATCATACCCAAAACCATACCGAGCAAAAGATTTTTTTTCATAACCATAACTCCTATTGTTATTTTCTATTTTTTCTACGGAAGTTCTCTCAATACCTGGCTGTGCGATCTCGAATCAGAACATAGGCTAACGTTTAGCAGGATGTACTAAACGTTAACCATTCAGAAAAACATTTTTGTTAAAGTTTCGCAATCAGATTGCGTATTTGTTCTTTGGTTTTTCCAAGCTTCTGCTGGAGTCTTCCCCACAGTTCTTCCTCTTTGCCCTCTTTGAAGAGCAAATCATCGTCGGTCAGGTTGGCAAATTTTTGTTTAAGCTTGCCGGCAAGTTCGTTCCAGTTTCCTTTTATATTTAGCTTGTTCATTTGTAATTCCTTTTAGATATATCGTTTTATCTTTTTGAGTTTACTCTAAAAAGCTATTTGTAATGTTCGTCATTGCGAACGGAGTGAAGCAATCTTTAGAATTCGTCTCGAAAACGTAAGATTGCTTCGGCAAAAAACGCCTCGCAATGACAATAATTACCTTATTAGAGCAGACTCATATTTTTCGTTTTTGCTAAATATTTAACGAACTGAAGTTCGTTTTACAAATCAAACTTAACATTTGAGACAACCTCACTTTAATTAATCGGCAATACCGTCTTTATTGCTGTCGCGGAAAGCTTTTTTGAAAGAGTCTTTTATGTTATTATCAATATCGTTCCTGTTGGCGGTGTTATTGGGATCAAGAACTACAGTTCCTTTATAAAACCAAGTATTCACATCTACCGATAGGGTAACATTAGTTTTTATATCGTTGGTTAAGTTTATAGAATTTTTCAAATTCACATCTTGAGTTGCCGTCTTTGTAGATTTATAAATAAATGGTACACCGTTGAATTTTCCTTTAACGATTACCGAATATCTTAAATCTCCGCTGGAACCGGCTTTAAATTCTGGATCGGAAATTACATCAGCATCTTCAGGCTTGTGCAACCGAAATTTAATCTTAGAGTAGTTTCCCGCTATTACATTACCTGCGGCAAATTCTGTTGGGGTTCCGTTCAAATTCAGTTTTACAACAATAGGTCCCACTTTTACATTTGATGAATCTCCTGTAGCTTGTCGGAATTTAATGTCTTTGAGTAGAATTTTTACAGTATCCAGAACGATAGTATCACTCCCAATTTTATTCAATCCTTTATCCATGGCTAAGGATACGGTTATATTGTCCCCTGGTTGAGGATCATTAGCACTATCCTTACAGCTTGTAAATAAGCTTACGGAAATAAATAAAAAAATAAGATAAATATATTTTCGCATAATCGTGATAACCTCCTATAATTATAATTTTGTCCAGGTTGAATTAAAATTCCCATTAATGTCTCTGTAACTTTAAGTTACAGAGACATTCATACATTGCTTATAAAAAACAAACGTAGTCAATTAATAATTCTAAACTCAATTCTTCTGTTCAATGCTCTGCCATCTTCTGTCTTGTTATCTGCAACCGGACTGCTTTTTCCGTAACCGACAGTTGTAAGTCTGTTTTGAGCAATGCCTTTGGAAACAAGATACATTTTCACTGTTTCAGCTCTCCTTAATGAAAGTTCATTGTTATAAGCATCGGAGCCGATATAATCACAGTAACCCTGGATCTCAACTTTCATATCTGGATTCTTCAATAATGTCTTCGCAGCATCATAAAGTATTGGATATGATTCCGGTAAAAGTTTTGACTTGTCAAAATCGAAGTTCACGCCGATAAGAACCCATTTATCCATCAACACAGTTTTCATTGGTTTTTCAACAACAACTTCTTTTACAACTTCTTTAGGTATGTGCTTCTTAATCATATCTTCAATTTTGTTATAGTCGACATCTTTCATTCCCTGGACAATTCCTCCCGGACAAGGTTCGCACAGCTTTGATGGTTCGCCTTGATCAAAAAAGAAATTGAAGCCGGCGCTAAGAACTAAATAAGTATCGTGTCCATTCACCTCATTAGAAACATTCGGAATAGTTGTGCCGTCAAGTTCTGAATTGTTTGTAACATGATAACCAAACTCTGTTACAAAACTCCAATTTGGATTTAGCTTGAATTCGGCGCCAACGCCGACATTTAATTGAGCTCCAAAATTATCTGGAACTCCTGTTTGGGGGTTAGTTACCGTTTTATAACTGCCGCCGACTCCGGCAAACAGGTAAGGTGAAACCGGTTCGCATGGAACAAGATGATACAGCAAATCAAGATCGCCTGTTATAAGGTTTGTTGATTCAGTAATCCGGTTAAGAGAGGCATCGGTCCATTGTCCTTCGAGGTGATTATAACTGGCTTTCAATCGTAATCCAACATGCTCAGAAAAATTTCGTTGGAGTGAAAGATATGCACCGTAATTAGAATTTAAAGAGGTTATGTTTACCGAGTAAAATCTTGGATATGAGGCACCAAAACCGAATGCCCAGCTATCTGTTACTGTTTGTGCTTGAGAAGCGCCAATGCCAACAGTTAACAACAATGCAAGAATTATACAAAAATTTTTCATTTCATGTTTCCTTTTTTATTTTTTGAAATACTGTTTAACTCAATACTATAAAATTTATTTCCGATCTATTCTCCAAACAGTGCAACTTATTTAGTGAACTCATTTTGAAAATATAAGGTGAGGAGTTTAAATCTCCTCACCCCGACTTATTAAATTATGGTTTTACAATGATATTTTGATCCAAAGAAACCTGTCCGGCTGCTGGTCCTTGTATTAATGCTCTGCCGTCTAATCTTGCACCTGTCAGGAGCGAGATTGAAGTGCTGGCGATGATTGTTCCTTTCATCTTGGAGTTTGTACCAAGAGTGGCTGCAGATCCCGCCGACCAGTAAATATTCTTCGCCTGCGCGCCATTTGTCAAGCGAACCTCGCTTGTGGACTGTGTTGTGATCGAAGTTGCACTGCGAATGACGAAGACAGCATTAACATCACCCTGTCCGTCTAAGTACACGATACCACCCGGAGATATTTCAATAGAAGTTCCTGATTGATAAAGACCGGGAACGAGTGTCAGTCCGTTGATATTTCCTGAGAGCGGTGTTGGGATTCCACGTACGGCAGCCGTTGCATCGAGATATGCAGCTAACGCATCACTTTTTGCCGCAGTTAACATGGCAGGAGTTGGAACCGCATCGTCGGCTGCAAATACTTTTCCGGTCACTTCAGGTGATGTCGAAAATGTATTCGTGACATCCGGTGTTAATACAAATCCGGTTATTGACGCCCTTAAGCCGGGACTTATACCAACATCTCCGGTAATTGCTGAAGTCGGAATGTTGGTGATCGCTTGGTCAGACAGAATCGCAAACCGTGCTGCTGTTCCAAGATTGACCGGCGCTTGACCTACAGCACCTGCTAAACCAAAGTTTGCTACTAATGTTCTGTTTCCACTTATTGTAAATGTATAACTTGCATTTGTAGATACTGCAATTCCGCTCTCTGTCCAGTTAGTAAATGAAAATCCTGCATTTGCTGTTGCGGTTACTGTTACTGAAGAGCCTGAATTAAATGTACCGCCTCCACTTGTATTTCCACCTGCCGCCGGATTTGATGATAGCGATACTGTATACTGTATAGCAGTAAAGTTCGCCGTAATGTTTTTATTGCTGTTCATTGTAACTGTCAATGGATTAGTTGAACCAGTTGCATCTCCGCTCCAGCCGGTAAATGTATATCCAGCGTTCGGGGTTGCAGTAAGGATTACATTCGATCCATGATCGTAATTAGTCTGGTTCGGATTCTTGGTTACCGTTCCGTTAACTGATGTAACTGTTAAGGTGTAAGTGTTGATTGCAAAGTTTGCTACTAATGTTCTGTTTCCATTTAATGTAAATGTATAATTTGCATTTGTAGATACAACAGTCGCGCCTTCTGTCCAGTTAGTAAATGTATATCCAGCATTTGGTGTTGCAGTAACTGTTACTAAAGAGCATGAATTAAATGTACCGCCTCCGCTTATAATTCCGCCTGCCAATGGATTAGCTGATAACGTTACTGTATACGGAATAACAGTTGTGAAATTCCATACGTAGTTGCTCGTCATTGAATTACCTGTCGAGTCCTTAGCCCCGGTTGTAATCGTGCCTGTATACATCGTATTCGGTTTGAGGTTAATTAATGGTTTAAAAGTTGCAATCTTGTTAGCATAGCTTACAGTACCAGAGACAAATGTTGCACCTTGTGTTTCCATTATAGTAAATATTGCTGTGGTAATGGTAGAGGCATCCATTGTCTTACTAAAAGTTGCGGTTACTTGTTTGTTTAATGCAACACATATTGCGGCACTAACTGGGTCTGTAGAAATTACTGTCGGTGGATTGCTGACCGCTCCTATGCCTGTTGTAAAGTTCCATACATAGTTATTTGCCAGAGCATTGCCTGCAAGATCCTTAGCCCCGGTTGTAATCGTGGCTGTATATACGGTATTTGCTACGAGATTGCTTGTCGGTGCAAAAATTGCAGTTGCGCCGGAGTAGGACACAAATCCTGAAATTGGCGTTGTACCTTGCATTAAGGTAAATGTTGATGTGGTAATAGTTGTGGCATCCATTGTCTTACTAAAAGTTGCGGCTATTTTCTGGTTGAAAGGCACACCTGCTGCGGCATTAGCAGGGATTGTAGAAATTACTGTAGGTGGAGTTACGACCACTGCAGCGCCTGTTGTAAAGCTCCATACATAGTTATTTGCCAGAGCATTGCCTGCAAGATCCTTAGCCCCGGTTGTAATCGTGGCTGTATATACGGTATTTGCTACGAGATTGCTTGTCGGTGCAAAAATTGCAGTTGCGCCGGAGTAGGACACAAATCCTGAAATTGGCGTTGTACCTTGCATTAAGGTAAATGTTGATGTGGTAATAGTTGTGGCATCCATTGTCTTACTAAAAGTTGCGGCAATTTTTTGGTTCAAAGCCACACCTGTTGCGGCATTAGCAGGGTCTGTAGAACTTACAGTGGGTGGAGTGACGACCGCTGCTGCGCCTGTTGTAAAGCTCCATATATAGTTATTTGCCAGAGCATTGCCTGCAAGATCCTTAGCCCCGGTTTTAATCGTGACTGTATATGCGGTATTTGGTGCGAGATTACTTGCCGGTGCAAAAATTGCAGTTATACCGGAGTAGGACACAAAGCCTGAAACTGACGTCGTACCTTGCATTAAGCTAAATGTCGATGTTTGAATAGTTGTAGCATCCATAGCCACACTGAAGGTTGCGGCGATTTTCTGGTTCAGAGCAACACCAGTGGCAGCATTAGCAGGGTCTGTAGAACTTACTGTGGGTAGAGTAACGGCCGCTGCTGCGCCTGTTGTAAAGCTCCACACATAGTTGTTTGCCAATGCGCCGCCTGCAATATTCTTAGCCCCGGTTGTAATTGTGGCAGTATATGTTGTGTTTGGCGCAAGATTGCTAGATGGCGAAAAAGTAGCCGTTGTGCCTGTATAAGACACAGTACCAGAGACAAACGATGTACCTTGCATCAATGTAAATGTTGCAGTGGTAACTGTTGAAGAGTTCATCGCTTCACTGAAAGTTGCAGTGATTTTCTGGTTGAAAGGCACACCTGTTGCGGCATTAATAGGATTTGTTGAACTCACTGTTGGTATAGTGATGACCGGGGGAGAAGTGATTCCAACTCTATCTTCGCAACCAGCCATAATCATAACCAGTAGCAGTGGTATTAACCACATCCTAGAATAGTTTTTCATTTTGTTCATATAGATTTACTCCTTTGATGAATTAGTTTTCGTTTTTGACTAAGAGAAGGTACTTAGATGTTGTGAATGTTGTAATCGGGCAAAGGGATGAAAAAGGAACTACATCTTTTGGGTGAGAGAGCATTCCGATAATGTCGAGATTCCGGCGAGAAATTAATTGTATGTTAATCATGAGAATACCTTTAACAATCTTTTTAGAGTTCCTTAAGAGAAAGAATAATTGGCTACTTCCAAACGCTATGCAGTGCCGGCTTATCATTATTGCATTTACACAATTATTGATCGACATGCACTGATGGTGGTTTGCCTGTACTTATGATAATTGTGTAGTGAGTATTCTTTGCAGCAAGGAACGATACCGACTCATTCTGGATAACAGCTGTCGCAGTAATATTTCCTTCAGAGGCGGTTTGATATGCCGTTGTTTGTCCGGGTTCGACATTGTTAATGCTGAATTTATTATTTCCTGATGTCTGTATATTCATATTGACTTTGTTCACCTGTTCGTTCAGGATACGGAACTGTGGGTCTGTATTACTGGAACAACCACTGATGATGAGAAAGAATACTAAGCTAAGAATACCGATAAATATTTTTTTCATGTGTTCTCCTAATTAAATTATTTGTTGGCTACTGAAATACTAAGAACAATCATATTTTTTTATTGTAGAATTTGTGAATAGTGGAAAGGTATATCAATGAATTTTTTTTTGATTGAATGAGAACAAACATCCAAAAAAATATTTTTGACTTTTTCCTTAACCTTAATCTCCCGGACTTCTGAGAGATTGAGATTAGCATTTACTTATTTACTTGACCAGGATCAATTTCTTCGTCGAGACAAAGGACCCGGCTTCCAAACGGTAGAAGTACACACCACTTGAAAGATTCAGTTTTGCTTCGCTCGTATTAAATGGTATTGTATAACTTCCGGCTTCCTGATTGCTGTTCACGAGTGTGGCAACTTCATTACCAAGCAGATCATACACCTTGAGAGAGACCAAACCTGCATTTCCAACTGTGTATTGAATCTTTGTTGACGGATTGAATGGGTTCGGATAGTTTTGGTCGAGAGAAAAAGCTTGAGGCACTACATCATTTTCGACCGATGTCACCGTTGCCGGCTTAGTGACGGTATTGGCAATCAATGTAACTGCTGTCTGTGCCAGCGCTCTGCCGTTGAGTGTTGCGCCGGTATTCATCGCAATAGCTGTTTGACACAATATGATTCCCTTCATGGCGGCTGTAGTTCCAAGGGTAACTTGACCGGCAACCTGCCAGAAGACGTTGGAAGCCAATGCGCCACCGCTTAGAGTTACAATAGCACCGTTAGCCACTGTCAGGTTTTGAGCTATCTGGAAGATCCAGACATCGTTTGCGGTGCCCGAGATAGTTACACCACCAGCAGCTATTGAGACTCCAGTACTCCACTTGTAAAGACCGCGAGTCAGGGTCTTACCGGTAAGATCTCCTGTGTGCAGTTCAATATAGTCAGGCAATGTTCGTCCGGCTGCGTTAGTGTACGCGGTTTCCATATCGCCCACAGCCGTAGTCATCTTAGTCGGAGTTGGAGGCGCATAGTTAGCGGCATATACTTTTCCAGTGATTAAAGATGATGTCGAAAATGTATTCGAAGCATCCGCTATTAACCCAAATCCGGTTATGAAACTCGCAGCGGCTGGACTAATTCCGATATCGCCGGTAATATTTGTGGTTCCGGTGGTCGAGATTCCTGTTTTTGCAAGAATTACGAAATCGCCAGCCGTTCCAAGATTAACTGTTGCCGGTGATGATTGCGACATGATAGCGGCAGGTGCCATTAAAGCAACCATCAGTCCCGCACATAACGGGACTCCAAAAAAGCGTGTCCACCTGCTTAAGACTTTTGTTGGATTTTTTGTATTGATTTTCATAAGAGTCTCCATGTAGTTAGTGAAAGGGTTCGAACAAATGCGTTTATCATTTTGTTCATTATAAATTATATCCTTCAATAAATTAGTTTTCGTTATTTACTGAAAAAAGGTAAAGAGATGTTGTGAATGTTGTAATCGGTCAAAGGGATGAAAAAGGAACTACATCTTTTGGGTGAGTAAATAATCCAACTCAGATTGTATTTTGTTGATGGGTCAAGTTTAATTTGCATTTAATAATTGATGAGCGCAATTAAACTTTCTCGAAAAAGAGTAAAAAAAAATTATAACAAACTTGCGATTGCATAAACACCGGAGATAATTATTAGAATACCGGCAATTTTGTTTACCCATCTCAGTCCCACTAAATCCAACCTCTTTCTAAAAAGAGTAACCCCGGAGCTAAGAAGCAGAAACCATAAACATGAGCCAATAAAAACACCTACAACAAGAGCTGCTGCAGAAAAATAAGAGAGCCCGTTTCCAATACCAACTGCGGCAAATATCGCAATAAAAGCAAAGATGGTCATTGGGTTAGTTAGTGTTAGAAAAACAGTAGTGAGATATGATCTTAAAATTCCACTGCTGTTGACAGGAATATTAGGATCAGCAGGGCGGGCGCGAAATGTTCTTACACCAAGGAAAAGAAGAAGCGTTCCTCCAACTAATCGTATCCAAATTCGTTGACTAACAAGTGTATCGGAAATAATCGTAATTCCAAATGCAGCAACACAACCATAAAGAAAATCTGCAGTTGCAGCTCCAAGACCTATAATTAGTCCGCGTAATCGCCCCTCGGTAAGTGTCTTGCGGATACACATAATTCCAATGGGTCCAACCGGTACTGCCATCGCAAAACCAATAATGATTCCCTTAAGAAAAAAAGTAAGTTCCATATTATAATCTTTCAATTAGGGTGTTCGTGTAAATTAAAAATCAATTACCGGTTAATCTTTTTTTGCGAAAAAATCTTTGAGTGCTTTTCCAACAAGATCCATATCATGATTAAACCCTCGTTTGAATTCTTCCCATTTATCTTTTCCTTCATACTTATATTCACTTATCTTTTTCTTTAGCTCGATATTTTTTTGTTCTAACACCACTATCTCTTTTTCATATTTAGCTTTGAATTTTTTACCCGCTGTTTTAATCTCTACTTTGAGTTCGTCAATGCTTTTTTCGTTAGCGCTGATTTTTAATTCAGCATCGCTCTTGAATTGTTGCCATTCCTTAGCATATTCAACTTGCGCATCTTTCAAATTTTGATTTGCTTGTTTAACATTATCTTTAGCGTCTTCAACTTTTTTTTCTCGATTAGTGTCACAACCGGTTAATACTGATCCTGCAATTAACCCTATAACTGATAGGATGAAATATTTGTTTTTCATAATTCTCCTTTTAGGTTATTTAGAAATATTTATATGCTTTATTCTAATATGCCGGAAACTTGCGCAACCGGAGCGCGTTATATTTCCGGCGAACTAACTGTTGAGTCAACTCTAAAAAGTCTAAATAAAGATAGATGTCATTCTAAGCACATTCGCTTCGCTCAGTATAAACTCCGCGAAGAATCTTAATTTTTGTTATGTAATCGATAGATTCTTCAGTCGCTTCGCTCCATCAGAATGACAAATTGATGTTATTAGCGCGAATTCACAGTTATAATTTTGAAATTATTTCGCGTAATTCTTCCTTGGTTTTTCCAAGCTTTTGCTGAAGTCTTCCCAACAATTCTTCTTCTTTACCTTCTATAAAAAGTGGCTCTTCTCCCTTTCGAGTGGGTAAATTATAGCAAAATGTAACGGAC
>CAYVBQ010000055.1:0-13048 GCA_964449775.1 uncultured Melioribacter sp.
TGTACGATCTTATGCTTTTTTTCTGTTACCGATGTTCTGCTTATTGTCAGCTAATAGCTAAATGCTAAAAGCTGTTGTTTACATTATCCAATAACATGAACGCTCTCTTCTTCCCTATTCCTTTTGTATTAATATTCTTTTCCATGTATCCGCATAATTTAACTATAGGGCAAATTCCACAACTTGGATTAGTTGGTTTGCAAATCTCACGACCAAGACGAATTAGATTTGTGTGAAATGAGTGAGCGATCCCATCCGGAAAATGTTCATTCAAAGCGTAAAAAGTTTTATCCGCAGTTTTTTCGGAAACAATACCGATACGATTTACGGTACGATGAACATGAGTATCAACCGGACAGACATTCCTATCAAGAGCGAAAAGTAGAACGCAGCTTGCTGTTTTTACACCAATACCTTTGAATCGAATCAAATGTTCGATTGTTGAATCGTTATCGAGTTCCTCTATAAAGCTTAGGGAAAGTGATCCTCTTTTATTTAATTCACTTATCAGATTTTTTATCGCTCCAGATTTCTGCTTTGCCAATCCAGCAATGCGAATCACGCTTTCGATTGTTACTCTTTTTTCGTCTATCAACTCGTCCCATGATTTATATCGCTCTTTCAAATTTTGAAAAGCTTTATATGAGTTGTTATCATTAGTGTTTTGCGAGAGGATTGTGGCAATTAATAGATCGAGCGGATTTGGCAAAGCATTACTTCGTTTCGGATTGTCGAATCGTTTACTGAGTAACTGATTTACTTTGGAAATGATTGCGTTTCGATTTTTCATTAATAGATTTTTTTTGGTAATAAAGTTATTAAATTTCCATCTGAAAATAATTCTAAATTCTCAATTCTCCATTCTCAATTAAGAGGTTGTTATGCCAACATTAATGGTAAGTATTTCGGGAATTCGCGGGATAATTGGAGATGGACTTGATCCGGAAGTTTTGGTGAGATACACTTCTGCCTATGCCGATTTCTGCGGTAAAGGAAAAATTGTTGTCGGCAGCGACGGACGTATCACCGGTGAAATGGTGAAGAACATTGTTGTTGGCACCCTCCTCGCAAAAGGTAATGATGTAATTGATATTGGGATATGTCCCACTCCAACTGTGCTATACAATGTAAAAAAAATGAAAGCCGTTGGAGGCATTCAACTATCTGCAAGCCATAATCCAAATCAATGGAATGCGCTCAAGTTACTAAACCGAAACGGCGAGTTTATGAGTCCCGACGAAAATATTGAGATGTTGAATAAACTGGAAGATGCGAATAAATATTTTGTTAAGTGGAACCGTTTGGGCAAAGTAATTAAATACGAAAAGGGTTTGGACGATCATATCGAGGCGGTGCTGAAACAAGATTATATAAATATCGCAAAGATCCGTAGAAGAAAATTTAGGGTGTTGCTTGATTGTGTGAATGGTGCCGGCGCTTATTCAATGCCAAAACTACTTAAGAAGCTCGGATGTGAAGTGACCGAGATGAATTGTGAGAAAACGGGAATATTCCCCCGCTTGCCGGAACCAATTCCGGAAAATCTGACTGCAACAATGCGTGCAGTAAAAAAACACAAGGCAGATATTGGAATTGTTGTTGATCCCGATGTTGACCGATTGGTGCTGATTACTGAGAAAGGTGAACCGTTCGGTGAAGAAAATACAATCACGCAGGCTGTAAAGTTTTATCTCTCAAGAAAAAAAGGAAATGTAGTTGTGAATCTTTCGACAACGCGCGCGGTTGATGATGTTGCAAATGAATTCGGTGGTAACGTTTTTCGTTCTTCTGTCGGTGAAGCAAATGTTGTAAAAAAGATGAAAGAAGTAAAAGCAGTCATTGGAGGTGAAGGCAGTGGTGGTGTAATTGTTCCAAAAGTTGTTTTTGGAAGAGATGCGCTCACCGGAACTGTTATTATGTTACAGCACTTGTTGGAGTTTGGCGGAAAGATGAGTGAGATGAAAAAATCTTTACCGCAATACTTTATTGTAAAGAAAAAGATCGAACCCGGCTTACTGAACCCGGATACTGTTATTCAATTGCTCGTTGATCAATATAAAACAGAGAAGATAAATATTGAGGATGGACTGCGAATTGATTTTCCAGATCATTGGGTTCACTTTCGAAAATCTAACACAGAACCGATAATACGCTGCATTGTTGAAGCAAATACGAAAGAAAATGCAGAGAGTTTAGCTGAGAAATATGTTGGTGAGATTTAATACAGGAATACTTCTTCTTCTTTAACGGAGTCTTGCAAAGACAGATCAAACAAATTTTCCGGGTCTAATTTGTGAAAATGTTAATAATGAAAAAGGCTCGATGAAAACACCGAGCCTTTTGTTCAATGATAATTAAAATAGTTATTACTGTCCTGACGGCAGCAAATCAGTCGCCTTTATTTTAGATGGCATAAAAATTCCAATCACACCTTTCAAACCGACACTCATAACAATATTATAGAAAAAAGCTAAAAATGCAAGAAGAAGTAGTGAGCCGGAAAGCGCTGCCAATATCATATAAACATTGAATTCGCCGTTGAAGTAGATTGTACGACGTAACATTCCTTTCAAACCGGCCATCCCCATAAAAGCACCCATTCCGATACCGCCAATAAGGTGTGCCCAGAAATGGAAGCTCGCTAATTTGTCGCTGTAAAGTTTGGCTCCGTTAGTAAGAATTGGAAAGAGAAAATATATTGCTGAATATAATGTCATTGTCAATCCTATTAAAATTGCAACGTGAACGTGAGGACCTACAATCCATTGAGTGTTATGAAGAATTCTATTCAAACCTAAATCTGCTTGCATAATACCTGCCGGAACGGCTAAAGCAAATCCGAGCAAACCGCCAAGTAAAAATTTTAACGGGTGACTCATTTTTAACGGTCTTGCGCTCCAGAGAGTTGCTAGTGTAATAAAAAAAGCTAAGCCTTGAGTAAGCAGTTCAAATGCAGTAACCATTTCTCCGGATAGAATTTTTAAGATACCGGGCTGTGCTTGATCCGACATTAAATGATGCGACCAGACCGTCCACGAAACAACAAGTGTGACTAACAATGCGGCTCTTGCAATATTTTCCATGTAGAGCTTTTTACCCGTGATAAGCGTTGCAAGCAAGTACCACGTTCCGGCTACAAAAATTAGAACCATACCGTCTGCAATCAAATCCAAGCCCCACCAAAACCAATTTTTATAGAGAAGTGCATCAACTGCAGAATGTTTAAGATCATATCCCATTAAAGAAGCAACCATATAAACAAGAATGAGAACACCGGTGAATAATATTATTCCGGCATTGAGAGCAGTATCGACAGTTCCCCGTGCAATAGCAGCAACGGGTAGTGATACAAGATGTTCTTCTTTCTTTTTTCTAAATAGATTCTTAATACCGCTAATACCAAGAGCAGAACTAATTAGAGCGCCACCAGGTTGTTTCTCCCAACCATCCGGAGTGTATGCAATGGTCTTAAAAATATTGATAACAAAAAAAACAGTTCCAACCATTACTAATGCAATACCAACAATAAAAAATGTTCCTCCTAAAGCACTAAACTGCGAAAAATCTGCCGGTAAAGGCCAATAAAGCGTGTAGAGCGGGGAGTAGTGAGATACAAATCCAGCAAACCAAAATACGAATGTGCCGATAGTGATTAACCAT
The DNA here is from genome assembly GCA_964449775.1 of uncultured Melioribacter sp. Classification (GTDB taxonomy): domain Bacteria; phylum Bacteroidota; class Ignavibacteria; order Ignavibacteriales; family Melioribacteraceae; genus Fen-1258. The sequence goes on from CAYVBQ010000055.1 coordinate 3,661, forward strand.
AAAGTCCAGTTTCCTAATTTTATACTCCACAATGGCTTCTTCATTAAGAAAGGAACAAGGAAAAGAAACGCACCAAAGACAATTAAATAAGTGGAACCAAAAATTCCGACAAGCGGATGTGCAGTCATTATAGCAAAAAACTGCTTCGGTTCTATACCTAAAGCAAGGTTGGGATTAACTTCAAATAATCTCATCAACATCCCTTCAATAACAACAACGCCGTAATAGATCAGTCCAATTACTACAAATCGTAATGTCAATTTTTGCATTGGCGTTAAGGAATTCGGTTTGAATAAACCTTGCGCACCGTTTGTGAATGTTTGTATTAAGCTCATTTTCAAATTCTCTCTTTAATTGTAAAATTATTTATTCAACTACTTCAACCGCATCTCTCACGATCATATTGATTCCCTTAGGACCCGAATATTCAGTTGACCGGATGGAATAAAGAGCCGGGTGGTCGAACTGCCAAAGAATATCATTAATATGACCGGGGACTACTTGCATCTGAAATACCATTGTGTTGTCGCTTCTGAATATTCCAAAGCCATATGTTAAATCTTTCGACTCAACATTAAATCTTACTATCTCATTTTTTCTTATTGTGAGTTTGGATGAAGGGAGCCGAAATTCGTGGTTCTCCATAGTAATGTGAAATTCTTGATCAGCTTTAATCTCTGCACGATTTAAATCCATCGGCTTCCATGGAATTGTTTCATGCGTTACGATATGAAGAGAGACTCCGATAACAACCAGAAAAGCGACAAATGAATAAAATACTGCCGGTTTGATCTCTTTGCCGGAACCGTCTCTCGTTACCTTATACGCGAACCATCCCATCAAAGACATAATTGCAAGAACATAAAAAGTGTAGGCAATTGTTTGTCCGGTTAATACAATGTTTGAATCGATCATTGTTTCTCCTTTTTTTGTCAATGGATTAATTAAATACTACCTCTATGTAGTAATTTAATTTAAAAAAATCAATTGTTATTTTTTATTGATAACATCAACCAAACGAGTTGATAACAGTGCTTTAATAATAGTCTGTTGTGAGTTCGACCATAAGTCGTGCATAGCACAAGGATTATCTAGCGCACATTCTATTAGACCGAAGAGACAGGAAGGTGTATGATTAAAACCCTCAACGGCATCGATGATATCCGAGATATAAATCTTTTTGATACTACGAGCAAAAATATATCCGCCGTTCCGGCCTCGGATACTTTTTATCAAACCACTTTTGGAAAGATCCGTTAACAGTCTTTGTAAATATTTTTTCGGAATTTCTAAGTTTTTGTACAACACTTCCGATGAAAACATTTTTTTTTCATCCTTTGCCATAAAGCTAAGAGTTTTCAAAGCGTATTCGGTCGTTTTAGTTAAAGTCACTTTACCTCCTTTTCTTTTTCGAACTTCGTAAAAATAAAAATTTATTCAATTCTTTCATCAGTTTTAGTTCGCTCTCTATCTGCCTTCTGTAAAATACAAGAAAAGCAAAGAAAGAAAATGTTATCAAGACTCGGTAATAATTTTCTTAATGTGAGTGAGCATCAGGAGACGCTTCAGAATGAACAGAGCCGATAATCATCTGATAAATTTTTTCTACATAATGGACATATTCCACATAATCTTTTACATATTCTCTGCCGGCATTAACATCATTCTTGTCAAAATTCTTTTTCTCAATAGCTTTTACATAAAGGGGATGTAGTCCTTTATGCACTGCGTCTTGTAAAAATTTTACCAATTCTTTTGGTGAACCGGTTTCAATAGCTTTCTCTGCAGCAGGAATAGCCGGACCGAGATCTTGCCCTTCCAATTTTAAGCCGGTATAAGATGCACCTTCTCCGACTCTGTGAAGGCGGACGAGTGTTTCGAAGAAATATGAATCTGCAAATTCTTTTGCCTCAGGTGATAATTTTCGTATTGATAAAGTTTTATTAAAGGCAGAAGTGATTTCCGATTTGTATTCTTCTTTTACCCAAATAAGAACCAGTTTAACATTTCCGGTCTCGAGAGCTTTACGTGCATCTTTTACAACGGGACCATCTAAACCATCGCAATGAGCGAATGATGGAGAAAATGCAGCAAGCAGAAAAAGAATTGCCGCTCCAAAATATTTAATTGCTTTTAATGTTATTACGTTCATGGTGTGACTCCTTTTTTAGTTGTTAATATTACAAAATCATTATAGTGATTATTTAACTTAAGCATACGCTAAAAAGTTTCGGTAATAATATTAATATGCTTCATTCCTTTGGTTGTATTGATTATTAATAAACAGTCGGAAATGATTCGTAAAGTTTTTTCAACTTAATGAATTTAGGGAAATACAATTTTGAGATTGGAGCTCCTTTGGCTGTCAAGATGAATTTCTCCTTACCTCCTCCAGCTTACACGGTTTTTCCTCCGTTAGAGGGGACACAGGGCGGGTTGTAGTTATCAATTTAATTTGGAGCGTTTGGCAAAGTAACTTATCAGCGCTTTATCGAACGGCTGGCTTGTATCAATCAAGTTATACTCAATTCCATAATTCAAACATTCGCTTTTCAACTTGCTCAAATATTCATTCATCGCTTGCTGATAAGCTCTTTGAATTTGATGCGGTTGGGTCGTGATCTGTTCCCCGGTTTCGATATCAACAAAAATAGAATCGTGGTCAAAACCAAAATTCTTTTCGATGGGGTCCAAGACTTGAAAAACGATTACTTCATTTTTTTTATAGTGAATATGTTTAAGGGCATTCAGTATAGAATCTAGGTCATCAAAAAAATCTGAGATGATGATTGTAAGACCCCGTTTCTTAATTTTATCAGCCACAGAATCCAAACATCTGGAAGTTGCTGTTGCGCCCTCCGGTTTGATCTTATTCAACGCCGTCAAAATAGTTTTTAGATAAACACGGTTTGATTTCGGTGGCAAATAGCTGTGAATTTTATCAGAGTAGATCGCAAGTCCTACAGAATCTTGTTGATCAATCATAACATAAGCAAGCGCGGCTGCAAGTATGGTTGCGTATTCCAGTTTTGTAATCTTCGCTGTGTGTTTATAATTCATCGACTTGCTAATATCAACGAACACATTACAGATTAGATTTGTTTCTTCCTCATACTGTTTGATGAAGTATTTTTCACTCTTGGCAAAAACTTTCCAATCAACATTCTTCAAAGCATCTCCTTGCATATAAGGACGGTGTTCGCTGAACTCCACACTGAAACCATGATAAGGACTACGATGCAGTCCAACCTTAAAACCCTCAACTACCATACGCGCTCTTAGTTCGAGAGTTTTAAGTTTGGAAATTACCAGAGGATCTAAAAATTTTTTATAATCTTGAGATTTAACCGCCACTACTTCTTTGCCGTTCTATTCTGAAGAATTTCTTCGGGTGTTTTGCCAAGATTTTCCAATTCAATTTTTGCTTGCGAAGCCAGTTCATGATTTGGAAATTTTTCCACAAAAGTTTGATAAGAACTGCGTGCACCTTCTAACTGATTCAATTCATTTGCTTTAATGAATGCAGCCATGAACAATGCTTTGGCAGCTTTTTCATTTTTAGGGAATTGCTCATATAGTTTCTGATAATATGTAACTGCTTTCTTAAGCGATTCATCTTTGGAAATATTCGGCAGCTGGTACATATGGTACATTGCCGCAACTGCGAATAAACTTTCAGCTGCATTATCGCTTGATGAATATTCATCTATTATTTTTTGATAATCCTTCAGTGCTTCAGAATAGTTCTTAGCATTTGCCTTAGCAGAAGCAGAGTCAAATAACTCTTTGTCTTTATGAGAATCACATGCAGAAAATAGAAGAATGAAAATTGTGATTACGGAAAAGAATCTTTTCATACCGGTCCTTGAATGTTTGTATTTTTCTTGTGGGCAAATATACGATGTAATAACAATGTTTGGAAAGGTAATTATTTATTAGCCAAATCATGTTTCATTTTCATTGAATCGCCACGGTTATCTGAAATTCTTCTTCCGATTGACTCGATTTGTAATTGCAAACAACCTTTGCAATTCAGCGGGTTATCATTAATACATTTTCTGTCGGGATATATTTGATATTGCTCTCTATAAGGGCTTGGCGTAAGATCTGGCATAACAATATTCGCTCCCACGTTCAAACCTTTGATTCTTCCATCATCATCTAGAGTTGCAAGTGCCGTTGTTGCCGGTATATGAACGTTTTTCAATACTATTCTCGCAATCGCCATCGTTTGTAACGTTAGATCAACATCTCCGGCAGTCTTATTTGCATAAGGTGTATTAGGAGAAGGAATGAATGGTCCAAAGGCAGCCATGTCAAGATCAAATTCTTTGCATAGTAAAATATCATCGGCGATGTCTTCAATCGTCTGTAACGGTAACCCGATCATATTTCCGGAACCGATTTGATAACCAATCGTTTTCAAAAACCTTAAATGTGAAAGACGATCTTCCAATTTTTGCTTCATGTGATACTTTGAATAAAGAATTGGATTTGCGGTTTCATGTTTTAATAGATAACGATCAGCGCCTGCAATTTTCCAGGTGCGGTATTCATCAAAGCCCCGCTCTCCCAAACTCAAAGTTACGGCAACGTCTGCCCGCTGTTTGATCTGGTAAATTATGTATGCAATCATGTCGGTATCGTAATAATGATCTTCACCCGATTGCAGAACAACAGTATAAATACCAAGATTTGAAATTACATGCGCGGTTTCGATAACTTCTTCAGGAGTCATACGGTATCTGGTAAGCTTGTAATTATCTTCCCGCAATCCACAATAGATACAATTCTGATCACAATAGTTCGAGAGTTCAATTATTCCTCGAAGATGAACTTCATTACCACAGAATTGAGAACGTACTTCATCTGCTCGATGAAAAAGCTTTTGTTGATCATTTTTATCTGAAACGCTAAGAAGAAAAATAATCTCTTCTTTCGTCAGATCATCCCTGTGTAGAAGTTCATTGAGGTTCATAATAATTCCGACAACTTGTTAAAAGAATACATCCCTCTCTCCGCTGTCAACTTTTTTAATCATCTCTTCTGTTTTGCGTTTTGTCGCCCCATCCAGCTGTTGCACCTCGTTCTTAATAAATTTTTCAGCCGCTATTTTAGTTTCATTTGAAGCAAAATCTATAGCGTATTCTTTAAATGTCGCAAGTGCATTTGGGATACAAAGCTTTCCAATGTTTCCGCTTTTTGCTAATTCCATAAAACGGTCACCTGTTCTATCAGAACGATAACATGCAGTGCAAAAACTTGGCAAGAATCCGAGATCACAACTATCCTTCACAACTTCATCTAATGTTCTGTGATCTCCAAGCTGAAATTGTTCCATCTCATATTCTTTTAAACTTTCTTGAGATTCATTATAAGCGCCCGGAGAAGTTCTGCTGCCGGCACTTATTTGTGAAATTCCAACCTTGAAAATTTCGCGGCGAAGTTCTGCTCGTTCACGCGTTGATAATATAATTCCGGTATAAGGAACTGCTAGGCGAATTACTGCAACTAATTTTTTGAATGAAGCATCATCAACGGCAAACGGTGGTTTATTAGCAACTGGCGCATTGAAAGCCGGTTCAAGACGGGGAACCGATATTGTGTGCGGACCTACTCCATATTTTTCATCTAAATTAAAAGCATGGCTCAACATCGCTAGAGTTTCAAATCTATAGTCTGTTAATCCGAACAAAGCACCGATGCCAACATCATCAATACCCGCTTGAAGTGCCCGGTCCATTGCATACAAACGCCATGCGTAATCACGTTTGGGTCCATCTGGATGCATATGCATGTAGGTTTCAAAATGATAAGTCTCTTGAAAACATTGATAAGTTCCAATTCCAAAACCTTTCAAAGTCTTGAAGTCATCCAAACTTAAAGGAGCCGTGTTTGCATTAATGCGTCTAATGTTTCCACCATTAAAGTTGACATCATAAATTGTTTTTATAGCTTCGCCTATAAATTCCATACTCGATTTTTTAGGATGTTCGCCACAAACTAACAAAACTCTTTTGTGACCTTGCCTAACCAAAAATTCAGTTTCTTCCCTTATCTCATCCAAAGTCAGGGTCTTGCGTTTAAGTTCTTTGTTATCTCTTCGAAATGCACAATAAAGACAATTGTTGATACAAAGATTTGTGATATAGAGAGGTGCGAAAAGAACCAAACGGTTACCATAGATTTTTTCTTTTACTTCACGCGCAGCATTAAAAAGTTCTTCTGATATCTCAAGATCCGTAATGTTGAGAAGTGCCGCGCTCTCCTCCAGAGTTAACCCCTTTGCATCTTTGGCTTTCTGAATTGCTTCTTGTTGAAGTTTTGTATTGTTCAGTTTCGAATTATTTATTAAAGAAGAGATGTACGTTTCGTTTATAAATTCCATTTATAGTCTCCGGCAAAGCTTTTTAGATTTTATAGTACAGCAGAATGATGCAACAAGTATACCATCGATTTTTGGGCGAGGAAAAGCAGATAATGCCGGTGTATTGGGAAGAATAAGAGACTCTTTTCTTAAAAAAGAGAATGAAAGTAATGGTAATTCCTCATTTAGAAGGAATAAGACGGATTTAATTACTTGAGATGAGTTAAATTACCGCACTTTCAGGTATATCGATGTAACCTCTTGTTGCGTTAAGAACGCATCTTACACCATAAGGAATTGTGATATTGTCTTTAACATGACCATGCTTGATATTATACAAAACCGGCAATTTTTTATTTTGGAAATATTCAATAATAACTTCATTCAATGTGAACGATTGTTTTGTGGGATCTTGTTCAACGCAGTCAACAAAATGACCAAGCATAACACCGCTGATCTGTTTAAAAACTTTTGCAAGACGAAGTTGATTCAACATTCTATCTATACGATATGGAGCTTCGTGAATATCTTCTAACAATAGAATCGCTCCTTTAAGCTTAGGAAGATATTCAGTTCCGAGCAAAGAATTAAGCAAAGTTAAATTACCGCCAAGAATTCTACCCGTAGCTCTTCCTTTATTTAATAGGTAGAATTTTTCTTTGCGTGGATTCTGAAGTTTTCCAATTTTTTTATCGGATGTAATTGTTCGCCAAAAAACTTCCTCGGTGAATGCGCTGACTTCATCATGAAAATCAACTGCAACCATAGGACCCGCAAAAGTAATTAAGCCGGTCTTAGTAAAAAAAGCCAATTGTAATGCGTTAATATCACTGTACCCAACAAAAATTTTAGGATTATCTCGAATGAGCTTGTAATCAATTTTATCTAGAAGACGCCCCGAACCGTAACCACCGCGAATTGAAAATATCGCTTTTATTTGTTTATTCTTAAACATCTCGTGCAAATCAGTTAAGCGTTGTGCATCCGAGCCGGCAAGATATCCTTCATGCGAACCAACATTTTTACCCACTTCAACTCGGTAACCAAGCTTTTCCAAATATTGAACGCCGCTATTAATTTTAGTGAGGTCGTCTGGCGATGATGCCGGAGAAATTATTCCAATCACATCTCCGGGTTTCAGTTTTTTCGGTTTGATTATTCCCATTAACAACAATTTCCGTGAACGAATTCTGGTTCAATATAGCAAAAGGAATTATTCGATGCAAAATTTAAGTTGAAATTAGGGATGATTTGAAGCAAAATAATAATGAAATGAGCAGCTTAGAAGTATTGCTGTAACCTCGAAAAGTGCGAATTTTGAGCTAATTCCGCATTTTAGCTTCTATGATACAATTATTCAGATTTTGTCTCACTCTTTCAAATATTTTAGCCCAATTCTTTAGAATCATCTACCTTCATTATTTAGAATGATCCGGATTATTTTACCAATTCCGGTCTCCCCCATTCTTTAAATTTTCCGGCGATAAATTCAATAATTTTTTGATGCTCTTCAGCACCGTTGCCTTTGATATAAATGGGTTGACCAAATGCAAGGTGTACAGGTTTAGATGGATCAATTTTACCTGCTTCTTTTATATACTTACCGTTTCCCCATGCATCCGTTATAAGTGCAAGTGGAATTACCGGTACATTATTTCTTTTAGCTAATTTATTTCCCAACGAGTTGAATAAGGTCGGATCAAAAACCATTGATCTAGTTTTTTGAGGAAAAATAATTACTGACTTCCCTTCTTCAATTTTCTTACTTCCTTCTTCAAGAACAATCCTCAAATCTTCACGCGGGTTTTCCCGTCCGACTAAAATAGGTTCTCTCGCGAGTGCGATCGGTCCAAACAGAGGATATTTGCCAAGCTCTTCTTTGATCACATAAACAACTGGTTTTATCGAACAGATAATTGAAGGTAATATCATAGTTTCAAGTGTACTCATATGGTTCGAGACAAAAACAACTGGACCTTCAACTTTCCTAATGTTATCCATTCCTTCTAAATGGAATTGAATTCCGGCGCGTTCTAAACTTTTTAATGTATCGATGGATGAATCGTACCATCTGGCATCATTATAAATTCCTTTTTTCGCTTGACGGTTGGAATAGAGAAGAATCCTCAGCATGTTAGAGAAAAAATAGAGAGAAGGAAATAATCTTTTTCCTAAACCAGCCGGGTTAGTTATGTATTCATCATTGTCAGAAATTTTATTTAAGAAAACGTATTGTTTTTGCATAGTCTGTCATAAATTTTGATATGAAATTACAAAATGCTAAAAAGCATTACAAGGTTATTATGAATTGAAAACGAAGTGACTCCAACGAGATTCTCTCGTGGTGATGCCAATGGCAGAACTTGTATTGACGTCGTGAAAGGGCGCTATCCCAACCATTAGATGATGGGGCAATTCTGAAACGAAGATGTGATTGTTGATTTGCTGAAAAGAAAAGTAAGTGACCCCAACGAGATTCGAACTCGTATTGACGCCGTGAAAGGGCGCTATCCTAACCATTAGATGATGGGGCCAATGTTAGTCACAAACTTCCGGGTGAGCAATGGGGATCGAACCCACGACCTTCTGGGCCACAACCAGATGCTCTAACCTACTGAGCTATGCTCACCATATCAAAAAAATCTTAAATCCAAAATTCAAAATCCGAAAAGAGTTTTGAATTACGTGTTTGGAATTTTGAATTTTTCCCTTGTATGCCCAAGTGGAATCGAACCACTAACCTACAGCTTAGAAGGCTGTTGCTCTATCCGATTGAGCTATGGGCACATTAATAAAAAAGAACATGCTAATAATTTTATTAAGGGCGGTTCTAAAAATATCAATATTCTCTGCGGACTTCGCATTTTCTTTGCGTTCTCGGCGTTAAATATTTACATACGATAATTTTTAGAACCGTCCTTAACACACATACACTCTTTCGATTGTCGGGGCGACAGGATTCGAACCTGCGACTTCTTGGTCCCAAACCAAGCGCTCTAGCCGGGCTGAGCTACGCCCCGA
>CAYVBQ010000056.1:0-13010 GCA_964449775.1 uncultured Melioribacter sp.
ACGTCCGTGTTCAAATTTTTTTTCCAAAACATTCATTTTAGAATTTTAGGTAATACTTGTGGAGTAATATTTACTTACTCAAGCTACAGCAAAGTATGGGAAATCTCATTTCAGGTAATAGATATAATCAATAAAATTTTTCCAAATAACTGCAATCCAACTACTGTTAGGGAAATAGACGTAAAACCCGGGACATTCCAGTTGTCACAAAATTTTCCTAATCCGTTTAATCCAAGCACCATAATCAGCTATCAAATTCCAGTAGCTAGTCACGTTATACTCAAAGTGTATGACGTACTTGGTAAAGAAGTTGCAACTCTTGTTGATGAATTTAAGAATCCGGGCTTTTATAATTCTCAATTCTCCATTCGCAATACTCAATTAAGCAGCGGATTTTATTTTTACAGATTAACCGCCGGTAATTACTCGGAGACAAAAAAGATGCTGATTCTAAAATGAAAATGCAAATACTGTTTTTCCTTTTTTCATTTGCAACACTCTATGCACAAGAAACACCTGTGTATGTTGTTCTCTTTACGCACATTGAAGACAATACGCCTGCCGGAACACCCGGAAGTCAGCAATCAAGAGATCATTATATATTAGTAAGAAGCAAGATGATCGAGATGGCAAATCTCGCGTTGCGTTATAATGTCAAGTGGTCTTTTCAACCTGACTGGAAGATACTTTTAGCCGCACTTATATATGAAGATGCAGCACTCATGCACAACACAGATGGTAAAAATTTTTTACGATACATGAAGGAAAACCTCGGAGTTATCATTGATCCTCATTCACATGAACAGTTAGGTTACAACTATACTGATGTTGCTCATCTGTTGGATTCGCTTGGAGTCGGAGGAAGTACGGTCATAGGTGGTCATGTTTGGGATCCAAATTTATTGCAATTTCAAAAGTGGGATAGATTTAGAATTCCGGTGCGCGGAACAAAATATCCATGGGCAATTTGGCGCGGAGATATTCTGATGGGCAGCGGCACGCCAAACCATGTAAATGATCCAATTGTAAGTGGAGTTTGGCGCCCGAAAGACAAATACAATTATTTTGTTGATGACCCAAACGGAAATATTTTTTGTATCGGTCAGTTCAAAGGAGATATAACAAGCACAAGCGAGCTAATCAATTTATATAAGTCGGGCAAAGTATTACCGCAGTACATTCTTACCTCTTCATATCATATCAAACCTTTAGACATAACTAACACGAATGGAATAAAAGCAATTGAAGATATGGTTGTAAAACCTCTTGTTGCATTGCGGGATAAGAGAGAAATTATAATAACCGATTTTGCTTCTTTGATAAACGAATGGAAAAACAAATACAACTCAACTGCATATATTTATGATCTTTCCAAACCAACCGGAATTAACGAACGAGATAAAATAATACCGAACTCAATAATGCTTTATCAAAACTATCCGAACCCGTTCAATCCTTCTACAACTATTAGTTATAAACTAGTTTCAAACGATTACGTTAGTTTGAAAGTTTATGATATTTTAGGAAATGAAGTGGCAAACTTGGTTAATAAATATCGAAGTGCGGGGAGTTATAAAGTTGAGTTTAACGCAAATAATTTATCAAGCGGCGTATATTTTTATAGATTGAACGCAGGAGAAATCACACAAATAAAACGAATGATACTCATTAAATAAAAATCATTTCAGCAAAGGATATTTCTATGGCAACGAATCGTAAAAAACAAATCACCTTTTTCATAGCCGTGCTTATTATTTCAATCAATGTGTCTGCGCAAACTCTTTCCCCAGACAATTGGACGAACTACACTGGCTGGCATTACGGCAACACGCCCGCTTGGGGTGGTTGGGTTAGAGACTTTGTTCAGCATGGTACCGGTTTCGATCTTATTGTTACTGTAAACAACGCACTAACAATAGATACGGTAAAGTTGAATAGTCTATACAATTCTCTTGCAACAATTAATCCTTCGGTTGATATTATGCAATTAGATGGTGGTTTAGGACAAGCCAAGGACACAATTAAATCAAAGGCTTTTATAAATATTATAAAAGCAGATTCTGCAACTTTTTGGAAAAGTTTGGTTTACAAACAATGCAATAAACTTGCTCAACTACCCAATAGTGAAAACCGCTTGTATTACCAGTTAGGAAACGAAATTTCAAGTGCGGCTTTAAGTTCATCGCTTCGCTATGCACAAGGAATGTCTTATTCAAGTGGTTCTGATTATGACCATTTTATAATTCCTTCTTTTGTTGAATTATATATGGCTCCTACAATCGAAGCAATTGATTCTTCAAGTGTATTTAATTTTGGTGCAAAAGGAAAGATAAAGATTTGCTTGGGTTCCATAACAAATGCAGGTAATCAGAAAGCTAAACCTTTTCTCGATTCTCTATTGAACTATACCATCAAAGGAACGTATGCGCCCTCGCTTGCGGGTAAAAGAGTGTATGAGCTTATTCATATTATCACCATACATTATATGATGGGCAATAGCTCGGCAAACGTATGGGAAAAGTTAATTAATACATATTCAACGTGGTTTGGAACAGGTAGAATTCGTGGTATATGGTCAACAGAAGAAGTAGGAATAAGAGCCTCAACAGAAGGTAGAGGAGCTTCAGTAGGTGCAAAAGCGACATTCCGATATTTGAAATGGAGTATTGCGAATAATTACAATGCAAGAACGGCACGAACAAATTACTGGGCATGGAATCTGGGACCTGTAAATACGAGAGTCGATGATTTTAATCAGGAACTTTTCAGCTTTCTTAGAAAGGTCAAACTTCAATATGTTGATTCTATGCACTCCACTTATCCTAATCCTTCAAACTTTGAATGGCACGGATTCTTGAACGATTCTCTAAACAAAGGAATTCTTGCTACATTTGCCAATACAGCGTCTGCACAAAATATTTCACAAATAAAATTAGTAAAGACAGGTTGGGAAAATATCAATAACGCTATTCTTACCCGATATGATACGCTTGGAAGGTATAACATTCCCGTTTCGCTGAGTTTCTCGACGGATTCGGTAACGGTAACTTTCTCTTCTCAAAATTTATATAAGGAATCTGTTCTGCTTCTTAAAATAAACACCCAACCTTTAATTGTAGGAGTTGATGATGTTCGAGAGAAAAAAGAATTACCGTGGCGTTTCAAGTTAGAGCAGAATTATCCAAATCCATTTAATCCTGAAACAAGTATAAGCTATACAATTCCAAACGTAGAGACTCGCCGCGGCGAGTCTCTACAACATATAAATTTAAGAGTTTATGACGTACTTGGAAGAGAAGTTGCAACTCTTGTTGATGAGTATAAACAACCCGGTTATTATAATTCTCAATTTTCAATTCGCAATTACCAAGCGGAGTTTATTTTTACAGATTAACTGCAGGTAATTATTCACAAATCAAAAAGATGATTCTTTTAAGATGACGAAAGACTTTGTCATTTATTTTTGTGTACCGACAAAGTTTATTCTGAAGTTGATAATCTCCGGACTGCTTCCGGTTCTAATTTGCGGACCCCAACCGCCAACACCGCAAGAGACATAATAATGAGTGTTTCCGTTAATTTTGTAACCCCAGCCCAGGTCGTAAATCTTTTCAATAATATAATTGAATGGCCAAAGCTGCCCGTTATGCGTGTGGCCGGATAACTGAAGATCAACCCCATTTTCAACCGCTTCTTTCAATCCAAATGGCTGATGATCCATCAAAATAACCGGAAAAGAATTATCAACGTCTGTCAGCAAATCTTTCAAACTTTTTCTTTGCTTGCCGGCAAACTGTTTGCTTGCGCGGTCTTCTCTGCCAATAACATAAAATGCATTACCAATTTTTATTTTTTCATCTCTCAGCAATGTCACACCGTGAGCAGCTAAATATTTACTGGCTGCTTCAATTCCGCCAATGTACTCATGGTTTCCGGTTACGGCAAACACACCGAACTTTGACTTGAACTGCAACAATTCCTCGCCAACATTGTTCTTTATAACCGGAGCTATATTTTCATCAATAATATCCCCCGCAAGAAGAATTATATCCGGCTTGAGTTCATTGATTCGTGTTACAAGATTGTTAAGAAAAGACTTTCCGAGGATTGTCCCGAGATGAAGATCTGAAGCCATTACCACATTAAGAGATTTCAATTCTCCGGCGTGTTTCTTGATCTTTAGATTATATGTTTTTGTGACAATCATTTTTGTGTTAATATATCCGCCCACAACGGTAACAGTAACCAGAATAAAAACCACAAGAGCGGTTATGCGCTTGGTCTTTTCGATATTGTGGGTAATGAAAGCCGGAAAGAAAGGAATAATTAAATTTATTAATCTCAGTAAGTCAATTACGACAAGAGCCAGAAAAAAATAAATCATAAACGCAATCCATAGAGAGCCAATCCAAATCAAAGCCCCGCTAACAAAGAAATCCAAACGCGTTCCAATAATCTTCCTACGATAAAGGAGAGAACAACAAAGATTGCTGAAACGAAAAACAAGGATTTATATGATTCCGGTATAACAGACAGACCGCGCCGCAGAATATAGAAGTTGAGCAATCCATAAATCGAAAAAACAATTCCGAAGAAAATTAACTGTTGAGATAGCTTCATAAAGCAATAAACAATTTATTGATGAATGAGTTCAAAATAAAAAATGAAATTTTAGAATGACCGTGAAGATTTATCTGTTCTTCCTTTTCTTAGAAGCCTCATCATATAGCGCTACATACTTCTCGGCAGATTTTTTCCATGAAAAATCTTTATTCATTCCATTAACTTGGATTTTTTTCCAGATATCTTTTAAATGAAAATCATGTATCGCTTGTCGAACAGAATGAAGAAGAGCTAAACCGGAGTAATCATTGAAAGTATAGCCGGTGCCGATCTCTAATCCCTTGGCAAGATATTCATCCCAATCGAGAACAGTATCGGCGAGTCCACCGGTTTTGCGGACAACGGGAACGGTTCCATAACGCAAAGAATAAATTTGATTTAATCCGCATGGTTCAAACTTGGAAGGCATAAGAAATATATCGCAGGCAGCTTCGATCAGATGAGCAAGTTCATTATTGTAGCCGCGGTAGAAGTAAACTTTATTGGGATGCTGCAAAGAAATTCTTTTAAACATCTCTTCATGTTTTTGTTCCCCGCTTCCTAAAATCAGCCATTGAGCATCCAAGAGCATCAATTCGTCGAGAACATTCCCCACTATATCAAATCCTTTTTGCGATACTAAACGGGAGATAATACCAATTAGCGGAAGAGATTCCTCTATAGAGAAGTTGAGATGTTCAACCAGAAATTTTTTGTTGAGTAATTTTCCGGATAAATCGTTTATTGAAAAATGATGCGGAAGAATGAAATCCTTTTCCGGATCCCAAACCGAGTAATCTATTCCATTAATTATTCCGTAAAAATCATCGCGACGTTGAGATAGAAAATCTTGCATTCCTTCACCGTAAGCCGGAGTCAGCAATTCTTGTGCATATGTGTTGCTTACTGTATTGATAATATCTGAAGTGAAGATCGCGGTCTTCAAAAAGTTTACATCACCTTCATATTCTCCAAGTCCACTTTTTTGACTATGTATTTCTCTAATCTCCGCTTTATAAAAAGCGCTTTTAGGAAATCTTCCCTGGTAAGCAACATTATGAATTGTGAAAACTGTTGCAGTATTATCAAACATTTTGTCCCAAGAATAATTCTCTTTGAGAAGTAGGGGCAGCAAGCCTGTCTGCCAATCGTTGCAGTGAATTATGTCTGGCGCCCACTGAAGCCGTTGAAGAATTTCAATTATTCCTTTGGAAAAAAGAATGAAGCGTTCATCTTCATCCGCATCGTTTGTGTAAACTCGAAAACGATGAAAGTATTGTGGACAATCGACAAAATAAATTTGTACGTTGGAGCCAGGCAAAGTTGCAGAATGAACATGAACCGAGCAGACAGCGCCGGCAACGCGAATCGGAATTTCGCCGATGTCCCATTGAGAATGCAATCCGTGTTCAATTTCTCCGAAAGTATTGTACTTTGGCATAAAGACTTTTACTTCGTGCCCAAGTTTAGATAGTTCAATCGGAAGAGCGCCGGCAACATCTGCTAAACCACCTGTCTTTGCGTAAGGAAATACTTCACTTGCGGCAAATGCAATTTTCATATAACGCTTTTTTTAATGTAAAGATAGCAAAAGAACCCAGAAGCCGGAATAGATTCCTGATATTATTCCACTTTTACACGGACATCAACCGCATAGTATTTGTTATCATCATCAACAATTAATGGATTCAGATCGAATTCAATAATGTTTTTATTCTCGATCATCATTCGTGCGCAAGACGCTACGATTCGTTTCAACTCATTCATATCGCATGGATCTTCTCCGCGAACTCCATCCAATATTTTACTAATAACCGTTTCATTGATCATGTTGTCGATGTCCATGCCGCACATGTAAGCGGATTTCATCGATGTGTCTGAAATAACTTCAACATATTTTCCGCCAGAGCCGAACATTATGATTGGACCGAATGACGGATCGCGGAAGCCTCCGATTAGTAACTCATGTTTGGTCTTTACAAATTGCTGGACTAAAAATTGTTCAACCTCAAAACCGGCTCGTTTAAAACCATCTTCAATTTCACCGGCGGCATCTTTTAGTTCGACTTTATTTTTAATGTTGAGTTTAACGGCGCTTAATTCCGATTTGTGAATAACTTTTTGGTTAATTCCTTTTAAAACGAGGGGATATAAACTTTCTTCAATTCTTTCAAGTTCTGCCGGATTTATAAGAAGACTCTTAATGAAAGGTAAATTGTATTCTGTGCATAGATGATTAATCTCGTTCTGTGAAATAAACCCGGCGGTAAAATTATTCTTCTTGACATGAATATTTAATAAAGAATTGTATTCATCTCTATTCTGAACTAGATTCTTTCGCGAGGAAGAATAGAAGAGCATGTTCGATAAAACTTCCGCGGGGTCTTCCGGATTTCTGAAGAGAGGCAATTTTTTCTTGGATTTGGCCCGATACTCGTTCCAAAACTCAGGAAGAGGCATTACAACTTGTAAAATTGGTTTTTCGCTTTGAATTGAAGAGACACTCTCGATAACATCAAAAGGACCGACCATTACGGGTTCAACAAATATTGAAATAACGGCGTCAACATTTTCGTCTGCTGCAACAATCTCATTAACTTTTTTGAAAATATCGGCAGTTCCTCCCGGCAATAGATCTACGGGATTCTCAACGCTGCCTTCTGGATTTACAATCTCCCGAAGATTTTTTTTAGTTTCATCGCTAAATTTTGCAAGTTCGAGTTTTTCTTTTTCGAGAGAATCTACACATAAAATAGCGGGACCGCCGGCGTTTGTTACAACCGCAATGCGGTTGCCTTTTGGCAGCTTGAAATTTTCAAACCCTTTAGCAGTATTAAAAAGCTCATTTAAATTTTCTGCGCGGAGAATCCCAAATTGGTTAAGCATAGTATCCACAACTTTATCTTTACTACTTAAAGCTCCCGTGTGTGAAGATGCAGCTATCATTCCGCTTGCAGTTTTTCCTGCTTTTAATACTATTGTTGGTTTAGTAATCTCACCAAGCATAAATGGTTTAATAAACTCAAAACCATTCACAAAACTTTCGAGATAGAAAGTGAGCGTATTAATGTTGTTATCATTTTGCCAGAAACGGAGAACATCGTTTTCGTTTACGTCGGCTTTATTACCCACACTTATAAAATGTGCAAACTTTATATCGGTCTCGCGAAGAGAATTTAGAACTGCTGCGCCAAGTGCGCCGCTTTGCGAAAGAAATCCGGTTGCGCCTACTTCCGGTTTTTCGGCGACAAATGTTGCATTAAGTTTTATTGCATCAAGTGTATTAATTACGCCCATGCAGTTTGGTCCAACCATGCGCGCGCCGGATCGTTTTATCTTTTCAACTATTCTCTTTTCAACTTCTTCCCCTTCTTTGCCCGTCTCTTTAAATCCGGCTGTAATAAGTATTATTGATTTCACATCTTTCTTCAAGAGGGTATCAGTTGATTCCTCCGCAAATTGTTTTGGAACAACGATGATAGCAAGATCGATCTGCTCGTGAATCCCCTCAATTGTGTGATAACACCGATAGCCCAGAACATCATCTGCATTTGGATTAACAGGAAAAACTTTTCCGGTGTAACCGTAACCCCTTATCGTTTTTAACAATTCGTAGCCGATGCTCTTTTCTTTTGTAGAGGCGCCAACAACGCAGATAGATTTTGGATAAAAGAAATTTTTAAGAGGATTCATTTTACATTCCTTGAGAATAGGGTTATTCCTGATACCGTTATTCCTACAAAAGTCGCAAAGCACGGGATAAAAATATGAAAACCATTCACGATAGTCATTTAACAAACACTCCTCCGCAAAGAAAAACAAATTCTTGCCTTCACAATCAATAAATATTATAATTGAACGCCAATCATCGGAAAGAAAACTTATGACCGAACAAGTAAAACTCACTGCAACATTTCACGTTACTCAAGAACGAGCATATCGGCAGTAATCCATTTTAAAATTTATTTTAGGCATGATTCCACACAGATTAATATATTAAACTCACCAAATAATTTTTTCAATACATTTTAGCTCTCATAAACAAAAGACATGAAGAAAATTCACTTTGTAATTAACGGACGCTTTAAGCATACCGAAAGAACAATCAAGGAAATCGAAGAAACCTTTGGCGACCAATTTTTAGTTTGGGTCTCTGTTACAAATGGTAACGGACACGCAATTGAGCTTTCGCAAAACGCTGTACTGAGTGGAACAGACTATTTAATCGCTGCTGGCGGTGATGGGACGATGAGCGAAGTTATCAACGGGATTATGCAAGTTGAGAGATCAAAAAGGGAAAATTTAATTGTTGGGCTTTATCCTTTCGGAAGCGGAAATGATTTTGCCCGCACGTTGAAACTTTCTAAAAAACTTTCCGACCTACAAAAATTGATTCAGAATAATTCAACTAACCTGATAGACATCGGCAAGCTCCAATACAAAAACATGAAAGGAGAAGAAGCGGTTAGGTACTTTAACAACATCGCGGATATTGGTCTCGGCGCAGAAGTTGCAAAACGCGTTAACGAGGGGAAAAAAATTTACGGACCTAATTTCGATTTTTTTAAAGCAACGGTGCTTGGTTTTTTGAATTACAAGAGAAAACAATTGAAAATTACATCTGAAAGTTTTAATTGGAGCGGAAGATTGTTGATCTTGTGTCTCGCTAACGGAAAATATTTCGGCAGTGGATTAGGAATAGCGCCCCATGCAAAAGTGAATGACGGAAAATTAGCGATTACACTTGCTGCGGATGTGAGCCTGATGGACTATTTAAAAAACCTTTCGAAAATCCGGAAAGGATTATTTATTCAGCATCCGCAAATATTTTATAAAGAAGTCGAGAGCTGTACAATTGAACCGATAGGTAAAGAATGTTTGATAGAAGCCGATGGCGAGATGATCGGGAAGATTTCCCTTAAAGCAACAATTCTGCATAAAGAAATAAAATTTCTTGTGTCAATTAAAGAATAATCGAAAGTTGGGCAGTCGCCGATTTATAAACATGCAGATTATTTATTCATGTATTTCCAGTTCCGGGTTTTTCCTTCTGCAAGCCAATCAAGCGTAGTTGCAATTCTATTATTTCTCGTTTCCTCGGTTTTCGCTTCCGTTATCCACTCAAGATATTCTTTCCTGTTGGAGTAGGAAAAATTGTTAAATGTTTTCTCCGCCTTTTTATTTTTTTTCAACAGCTTTATAAAATAATCGGGAACAACAAGCACTTTCTTTTCTGCCGATACTTTTTTCTTCGGCAGTTTAATGCCCGCATCGTTTAATTTCGCGGTTTCGTTCAGAAACGAGATCAATATTTTATCCGAAGGAATACGCTGCAACGATGTAATTCTGCTAAGGTGTCCCATCGCCGTTTCAGATTTTGCCATTGTCATAAGTTTTGTGTCTTTCATCAACGCGGCTTTCCAAAATCCGAATGCACAGTGCTGCTTAAACGAAGCCATACTGCAATATGGTCCTTTATAGTCAAAGCTGGCAAATCCCCATTTAATAGTTTCTTCTACTTCCGGACAAGCTTTATGAACAAGTCCGCGGAGGTGTTCTAAAATCGGTTTTGCAAAATCTTGCGACTTAGCAATGTAAGCATCAACGCGTGGATCTTTTTTACCCATACCGGTTTATTCTCCTTTCCACAGTAATTATATTACATTCATCAATAAAATAAATTCTTTTCTGTCAAATGGAAACAATAATAGCAACATCGATTAATACACTTGAAATACCACCGAAAGTTGCAAAGCGGTTTGGTATTAAAAAAGGAATTAAAATGCATTTTGTTGAGGAAAGAGATCACATAATAATATTTCCAGTTACAAATGAAGTTATAGATAGAAATATTGGTTTTCTTGGCACAAATGGAAAACTTCTTAAAGCACTTTTGGCTGAAAAGAAAAAAGAAAAGAGATTATAGTCTATGTCACGCTTCAAATTATATATAGAATACGAAGGCACGCGCTACAGCGGCTGGCAATTAGTTAGAATAACTCAAGAATTCAATATTGAAGTTAGCGCGGCTATTTAGTAATCTTGCCAATAAAATTTGGACAAAAGAACATGGATCAAACAATAGAAGTAACAGCGGTTTTAAGGGAAATAATAAAATCAAGTATTCGGGAAGTATTAGCCGAAGAGAGGATTTCGCTTATTCAAGCAATAATTCCGGCGGTCTCTCCAAAGGAATTGGCTGATATAAAAAAGAGATATGGAATACCAGCCGGCTATAACGAGAAAGATTTTTCCGATAAGACCTTATGGTTCTTAAATGACAATTAAACTTTCTAAAACGCTTCAAAGTTTTTGGACTCTGTAACTGAAAAAGAGAAAAACAGAATTAGAGAGAAAGTTAAAAAACTGTTCATCTCACTCGATCAAAATGGAATTATCCCATTTAAAGAAATGGATATTAAAAAGTTAGAAGGGGAGTGGAATGGATTTTTGAGAATGCGGATCGGAAAGAATAGAGTAATATTCAAAATAGACAGCTTGAATAAAGAATTATTAATCTATGAAATAGATAACCGCGGTAGTGTCTACAAATAATTTTTAAAATTATGACTTGACCGAATGCTTTTTTTGAAACCCGTCTTTTTATTTCCCTTAAAAAATGATTGAGTAATGTCCCGCTTCAAACTATATATAGAATACGAAGGGACGCGTTACAGCGGCTGGCAGATGCAGAGAAACGCAAAAAGCGTTCAAGGCAAACTGATGGAAGTTGCCGCACAAATATTCAAAGGTGAGCGTGTTGATATACAAGGATCCGGCAGAACAGATGCAGGCGTTCATGCTCTGAATCAAGTTGCGCATCTTGATGTAAAGACAATGCTCGCACCGGAAATTATAAGGATGAAATTTAACGATGAACTATCCGCGGATATCACCATTCTCGAAGTTGAAAAAGCAAATCCAAAATTTCATGCACGTCATGACGCAAAAAGCAGAAGTTATCTTTATCAAATAGCAAAACGCAGAACCGCATTCGGCAAGCCATTCGTATGGTGGATAAAAGATCAATTGAATTTTGAGAAGATGAACAGAGCATCAAAACTATTTGTTGGAATGCATGATTACATTTCATTTGCGGACCAAGACGATTTTGAAAAATCAACTAAGGTTTTGATTGAAGACGTACAATTAAAAGAAGATGGCGATTTGATATTGATTCGCATCATCGGTTCACACTTCTTGTGGAAAATGGTTAGAAGGATGGTTGGAGTTCTTGTAGAAATAGGACGCGGAAAACTCACCGAGAAAGATCTTAAATATTTTCTTGAACATGAATCGCCGACACCAACCAAATATACAGCTCCGCCATCCGGACTATTTCTTGAACATGTTACCTACGAAGGCGAGAAGATGGATAAAGTTTTTTGCCCAACAATAAATATTTTCACGTTCAGTAGAACAAGACCACGAACATGAGTACAAGTTTTCCCATCAAGGACAATAAGCCGCAGATAAAAACCGTTTGGAAACTTCTTTTCGCGGTCATAGTGTGGGGTTTATCATTCATCGCCACAAAGAATGCTTTGGTTGAAGTTAGGCCTGTAGTGATTGTTTTCCTTCGTCAGCTTTTGGGAATATTGTTTTTAGCGTTTGTTATATTAAAACAAAAGAAAAGTTTTGCAGTCGACCTGCGAAAAGAAAAATGGATTTTCGCTTTAGCGGCAATTGCCTGTTTCCATTTGTGGATTCAAGTCACCGGACTTCAATGGACAACCGCATCACACACCGGATGGATAATAGGTATTACACCGGTGTTTATGGTGATAATTGGATTACTCTTTTTCAAAGAGAAAATTACATCCACGCAGACAACCGGAATTGTTATCTCGTTTCTCGGACTTCTTTTTCTCGTTAGCAAGGGAGATTTCACATCCCTCGATTTTATTAAAAACAAAGGCGATCTTTTAATTATAACCAGTTCAGTAACGTGGTCCGTATACTCTTTAGCAAGCAAGAAGGCGACGCTGACTCTCTCGCCTGTTCTAACAACATTTTATCTTTTCGTTATAGTTGCCATCATTATTGCGCCATTCACAATCAATCAACAAAACATTTCTGATGTTTTAAATCTTTCATCAAGCGGCTGGGGATCGATTTTGTTTCTTGGAATTCTTTGTTCGGGAGTTGCTTATACTTTGTGGGCACAAGCATTAAGTGAGATGGACGCCTCACGCGTAGGAGCGTTTCTTTATTTGGAACCGTTCGTTACATTCTTCGGCTCATGGCTTTTACTCAACGAACAGATTACGTTTATTATGCTGTTCAGCGGTTTGATTATTATTGGAGGAGTTGTGTTGGTGAACAGAAGGTAAAAAGTGAGAGGATAATAATAAATGGGTCTTCTCCCAACTGAGTGGGTGAATTATAGCATAAAAGTGAATAGCAGT
>CAYVBQ010000057.1:0-12888 GCA_964449775.1 uncultured Melioribacter sp.
GCGCTCTTTCATCTATAGGACTTGATGCAAAACTTGTTGATGATAGACGTGCATTGTTCAACCGTTATATCGGAGGGCAAAAACGCCTACGACCTTTGCCAACAGCAGGAAGGAGGGAATAAAAATGGGAAAACAAATAATAATACAACCGGTTTCACGAATTGAAGGACATGCAAAAATTACAATTCAACTTGATGATACAGGTAATGTTGCAGATACCAGAGTAAATGTTGTTGAATTAAGAGGATTTGAAAAATTTTGCATTGGCAGACCTGTAGAAGAAATCCCCAGGATTGTTACCAGTATCTGCGGTGTTTGTCCGTGGTCGCATCATTTGGCTTCTGCAAAAGCTAACGATGCTGTCTTTGGAGTTCAACCTGCCCCGGCTGGAAAAAAACTTCGTGATCTTTGCAATAGTATTGCTTACACAGAAGAACATATTCTGCATTTCTTTTTCTTATCGGGTCCTGATTTTGTTATGGGACCGGATGCAGATTATTCGGTCAGAAATGTATTTGGAATTGCACAAGCTAATCCGGAGATAGGCAAAAAAGTTGTACGTAACAGGCATTTAGGCACACAGATGCTTGATATCATATCCGGCAAATCAATTCATCCAGTTACTGCTGTACCCGGAGGATTTAGTAAACCTTTAACGCAAAAAGAAAGAGATATAGTCCTTCCGATGGCAGAAGAAGTTCTTGAATTCGCAAAGTTCTCGATTGCTTTTGCAAAAGAAACTATTTTTCCAAAATATCTCGATACCGTTAAAGTATTAGGTGTTTTCAATTCAGGCTTTATGGGTACAGTTTCGGAAGATGGTGCTTTGAATGTTTATGATGGCAAACTACGGCTTATGAAACCTGACGGTTCATTTACAGATTTTGCATACGATCAGTATACAGATTTTATTTCAGAGCGAATTGAAGATTGGTCGTATATGAAGTTTCCATATGCAAAATCCTGGGGTGAAGGTTTTTCTATGGACATTGACAATCCTAAAGGTATTTACAGAACTAATTCGTTGGCAAGAATTAATGTTGCAGATAAGATGGCAACACCATTAGCTCAAATAGAATTTGAAGAGTTCAGAGCAAAATTTGGTCGTCCTGCTCAACTAACTCTGTTGTATCATTGGGCACGACTTATTGAACTTCTTTACAACGCAGAACATGCAGTGGAATTATTAAACGATCCCGAGATTACAAGCAGAGAAACAAGAGTACCGGTAACCCCAAGAGCTGCAAGAGGTGTTGGATGCGTTGAAGCACCGAGAGGAACATTAATTCATGATTATGAGACTGATGATAAGGGTTTAATTACAAATCTAAATCTCATTGTAGGTACAACTCATAATAACGCACCTATCAATATGTCGGTAAATCAAGCTGCAAAGTTGTTGATTAAAGACGGGAAATATGACCAAGGCATTTTAAATCGCGTTGAAATGGCAATTCGAGCTTATGATCCTTGCTTATCATGTGCAACTCATAATCTTGATGGTCGTCTTCCAGTGAAGATTGATATTGTTGATGGTGATGGCATTCTTATTAATTCAATTCAAAATTAGAAGTATTTTTTTCTTTTTGAATTTCAAAAATAAAAAGGGTGCATGCTTAATCGGATGCACCTTTTGTTTATCTACAACATAAAATATGGATTACTTAGATAAAGAAATACTTGTTTTGGGATGCGGAAATATTCTCTTCGGCGACGATGGTTTTGGTCCCGAAGTAGTTCAGTATTTACAAATGAATTTTGATATTCCATCTAACGTTTATATTGGCGATGCCGGATTGAGCGTCAGAACATATTTGTTTAATATTGTTCTGACCGAAAGAAAGCCCGCTAAAATAATTATTGTTGATGCAGTAGATTTAGGAAAACCTGCCGGTTCAATTTTTCAACTTAATGTTGATGAAATGCCTGAAATAAAATGTGATGACTTTTCTATGCATCAAGTACCCACTTCTAATTTATTAAAAGAGTTGAAAAATTTTTGTAAAGTTGATGTAAAGATCATAGTTGCGCAAGTTCTCAGTATCCCCGAGGAAGTTTCTCCCGGATTATCAAGTGTGATGAGAGATGCAATTCCTGCCGCATGTGAAATGATATTAAAAGAAATGAGTCTTCTCTAACTCGTTAGACAGTCTAAAAAGGTAATTTCATTATAAACCCTAAAACCTCCGAGGTTTTCAAAACCTCGGAGGTTTAGTAGTAGACATTTTCCCATAGGGGTTACACTTGCCAATTCAACACTTGAGAAACTCTTTAATAACGAAGGTCGAGGATTAAATACCTCGACCGAGTTTTAAAAAAGCCCTTCCCTTTGGGAAGGGTTGGGATGGGCTTTTATAAAACAAACTCTACCATGCTCATCCCTTTTGTGATCAATTCGTTAACTACCATCACTTGTCCAAAAGAAATTCCGCCGTCATTCGTTGGGATTTTGGAATGTGAGTAAACATTAAAGTTGAGACGTATTAATTCATTTTCCATTAACTCAAGCAATATTTCATTCTGAAAAACTCCGCCGCTTAAAACAACATCATTAATATCAGTTTCAGCCCGTGCTTGCTCTGCTTTTTTAATAAGCATTAATGCAAACGTTTTATGAAATCTTGCACTAATAATTGAAGAAAGAATATTTTTCTCTACACCTTCTACAACATTTCTGATCAAAGTTTTTAAGGAGATAGATTTTGATTTGATCTCGTCCTCATTTATTAAATATGCTTCAACATCCATAGTTTCTATTTTCTGCATCAACTCAATTGCAGCTTGTGCTTCGTATCGTATTGTCTTCGGTCCACCGCAAATAACAGAAACTGCATCGAACAATCTTCCCGCGCTGCTCGTTAACGGGCAATTGATTTTTTTCTTCAGCATTTGCAGAATTAAGTTTGTATTTGAGTTAGCTAAGAAATTAAGTGGTGGTAATTCCCCATCGAACGCATGATGCAAAAAACTTACTGCAATCCGCCATGGCTCTTTTATTGCCGAATCGCCACCGGGAAGTGGAATAGTTTCAAGATGGGCAAAACGTTTTACTTTTGTAAAATTACCGACCAAAACTTCACCGCCCCAAATTGTATTGTCAATTCCGTAACCGGTTCCATCAAGAATAATTCCGATAACATCTTTCTTCAAATCATGTTCACCCATGCACGCAGCCATGTGTGCATGATGATGCTGAACACCAAATGATGGAATCCCGCTTTCTTCTTTTGCCCAACGCGTTGATAAATAATCGGGATGTAAATCATAACCAACATACTCAGCTTTGCAGTCAATAATTTTTTGCTGGTAGTTAATTGTTTCTTTGAAAAATTGATGTGCTGAAAAATTAGTTAGATCACCGATGTGCTGACTCAAAAATGCCTTGTCGTTTTTTAATAAGCAGATTGTGTTTTTCAGTTCTGCTCCAACGCCAAGAACGGCGTAGCCGGA
This sequence comes from uncultured Melioribacter sp., assembly GCA_964449775.1. Classification (GTDB taxonomy): domain Bacteria; phylum Bacteroidota; class Ignavibacteria; order Ignavibacteriales; family Melioribacteraceae; genus Fen-1258. The sequence goes on from CAYVBQ010000057.1 coordinate 3,451, forward strand.
TTTCTTAATAAAAAATGGTTTTGGTACAAAACCTCTGCTGCGCCGGATCATCCTTTGTTTATTGTTAATGTACATCCCAACAGAATCATCTGCGCGTATCAGAATATTGCGGTTGTGGAAAAGAAAAGAGTCTGCCACTTCCGATAAATTATTCTTTGCGCCATCATTTGTTATCTCAATCGGTTCTTCTGAAAAGTTTGCGCTCGTCATCACCAAAACAGAAGGATGATTTTTTGAAAATTTTTCAAATTCGTTGAACAAAATATGATGCAGCGGTGTGTAAGCAATCACCACTCCCAATCTTTTATTATTTGGAGCAACAGATTCACTTATGCTGCAATTCTTTTTCTTTAATAATAGAATGGGTCGCGCAAAACTTGTTAGAAAGATTTTCTCATCATTACTCAACCAGACAAGTTCGTTTAGTGGATTAATATTAGACACCATCACAGCAAATGGTTTTTCCTCGCGTCGTTTTCGCTTGCGTAATTTTTTTATTGCCTCATCGTTGTATGCATCAACTGCAAGGTGAAAACCGCCAAGACCTTTTATTGCAACAATTTTCCCATTTGCCAAATCCATTGCTGCTTTTGTAATCACATCATGTTTTTCGAGTATTACATTATCTCCGGTTTGTTCAAGCCAGATATTTGGTCCGCACTTTGGGCATGCATTCGGCTGAGCATGAAATCGGCGGTCATGCGGGTCATAATATTCTTTTGAACACTCCTCACACATTTCAAACTTATTCATTGTAGTATACTTGCGGTCGTAAGGAATGTTCTCGATAATAGTTAACCGTGGCCCGCAATTTGTACAATTGATAAACGGGTAAAGATAACGACGGTTTCCTGGATCGAATAATTCGCTTAAACAATCATCACAGATACAAACGTCAGGTGAAATGAGTGTTTGATTACCAATCTCCTCTGTTGATGCGATGATTTCAAATTGATTTGAATGTTGAACCGTCACATAAAATGTTTCTATATGAATTATCTCTGATAAGGGAGGAGCTTTCTCACGAAGGTCAATCACAAATCTATTTATATCTTTTGAATTGCCTTCAACTTCAATCTCAACACCGGATTGTGAATTTCTTACGAAGCCGCTTAAATTATTTTCGATTGCTAATCTCAAAACAAACGGTCTAAATCCAACCCCTTGAACAATACCGTTTACTTTGATTTGTAATCGAATAGTTTTGGCTTTGTGCAATTCTTAATCCGAAAAAAAATTATTTATAGTATTGTGAACAATATTTTTGTTTTTTATGTCAGAATATTCTAGGGATGTTTTTACACATTTTCCATCTTCCATCAAACATCAACCATCGCGGTTTACCGCGCTATTCTTCATCGAGTTTCTCAGCCAATCGTACCATACTTTCATTCCTTCTCCCGTTTTAACAGAAAGCCGAATGAACTCAAGATGATGATTCACTCGATATGCATATTGTTTTGTCTTTTCAATATCGAAATCGACATAGGGAAGAAGATCAGTTTTATTAATAATGCAAAGATGAGATGAAGCAAACATGTTCGGATACTTAATAGGTTTGTCTTCACCTTCAGTAACGCTTATAATGACGACACGTTTAGTTTCTCCAAGATCAAAAAGCGCCGGGCAGATAAGGTTGCCTACATTTTCAATCATTACAACAGAATTATTTTCTGCATCAAGTTTATTGATTGCTTTGTTGATCATAACTGCATCAAGATGGCAGCCGTTACCGGTATTAATCTGAATCACCGGTGCGCCGACAGCTTTAATTCTATTCGCATCGTTCATTGTCTGCTGATCACCTTCGATGACGAAAAATTTTATCTCTTTTTTCAGATCAAGAATTGTTTTTTCTAACAAACTGGTTTTACCTGAACCGGGTGAACTGACAAGATTTATAGCAAAAATATTTTTTGCTTGAAAGTAACCACGATTGCGTTCTGCAAGTAAATTATTTTTTTGAAGAATGTCTGTCTGCAACTCTATCGTTCTTTTATGAGTATGATTTTGATGATCGTGCTCATGCTCATGATCTTGCTCGTGCTCATGATCTTGTTCGTGCTCGTGATCTTGCGTATGCGAATGAGGGTGATCGTTTGAGTGAGAATGTACGTGAGGATGCGAATGTGTTTGTCCGTCATGTTCATGTTCGTGAATGTGCTCTAAATGGTTATCGTTTTCTTCACCGGGTTTCCTAATTGTCACTTCATTATTTGGTTGGCCGCAGCCGCATGTATCACACATCGTTCCTCCTGATTAATCAATATTGATTGATTTTATTTTTAATTCTTTCCCCTGGATAATTTTTATTGTGAAAGATTTACATGAAGGACAAGGTTCATAAAATGTTGTCATCGAGAATATGGAATTACATTCAAGACATTCTGCTTTTGCCGGAATCGAGATAATTTTTCGTTGAGCATTTTCAAGGAGTGTATTCTTTACCGCAAGCTCAAGTGAAAATTCTAATGCAGAGATCTCAACGCCGGAAATTGTGCCGATTTCAATTTCTATCTCGTTGATTCTTTCTGCGTTAGCGCGCAACGCTTCTTCGTTTGCAATATCTATTATGCTCAAAGCAATGGACATTTCATGCATCTGTATTCTCGAATAAAAAGATAAAGAATGATTCTCTGCATAATATAATGAATTAGAACTTTTTTGGGACCGATATTTTATTCCTAACGCTCTATTAAAATAATAATCAAATAAATTTTTGATTGCCACTCGCGACTGAATCACTTATCTTGTATTCGAGAGCAAAATCTCAATTCTTTTTCTGGACTATGATATCATTCCACTCTTTGGAGGTTGAAATGTCTGCGGAAATTGGAATTCTTTCAGTCACGGCTGCTTCAATTGGATTTATTCATACTGTACTTGGACCGGATCATTACATTCCCTTTATCATGCTTGCAAAAGCGGGGAAATGGTCGATGACAAAAACTGTTTTTATAACTATTCTTTCGGGACTCGGACACGTATTAAGCTCTGTTTTTATAGGGTTGATAGGAATATTTCTCGGAATTGCGGTGAACAAATTAGAAGCGTTCGAATCAATACGCGGTAATATAGCCGGATATATGCTGATTGCATTTGGCTTAATGTATTTTATTTGGGGAGTTAGGCAATCATATAAAAATAAAAAACACACTCACACGCATGTTCATGCTGACGGCAACTTACATTTGCATACTCATGATCATCATAATGAACATTTGCACGCTCATGAAGAACCGGACAAAAGTAAGTTTAATTTTTGGGTGATCTTTGCAATTTTTGTTTTTGGACCGTGTGAACCTCTGATTCCAATTTTAATGTATCCGGCGGCAAAGGCAAGTCTTTTGGGAATGGCTATAGTGACAACTGTGTTTGGATTGATCACTATCTCCACGATGGTTGCAATTGTAATTGTTTCACTCAAGGGAATAAATTTACTTCCGGCTGCAAAATTAGAACGGCACATGCACGCTATAGCCGGTGCGCTGATTTTAATAAGCGGTTTGTCAATTCAATTAATGGGTTTATAGTCATTTATCCATTTTAATTAGTTGATGTTGAAAGAAGGAGTATTGGAAAATCTAAAACCGAATTGAATTTTTGATAGAAGATAACCGCCAAGTATCAAGACTTTGTGCTTGCTCTTGTTGCTCTCACGTTCGAGACCAATTAGAAATCCTAAAGCGAGTGCAACAATAAATCTAAGCTGAAATGTCCATTCGATTGAGTTCATATTTACCAAAATTTTTCATGCTCAAACTAATAGTATTTGTAAACACATTCAATCAGCGGCTGCAATTCTATATTCCTTATATTTGCATCACCATTCAGAAAGAAAAAGATATATTGGAAAATAATATTAATCCGGTTATACTCACCGCTATGGAACTTGAAGTTCATTACGGTGAACAAATTATTCTTGATAAAGCATCTCTTAGCGTTCATGAGGGTGATCGTATTGGATTAGTGGGAAGAAACGGTGCGGGAAAATCTACTTTTCTAAAAGTTATTTCTGATGTAATGCCGGCAGATTCCGGTGATGTTGCAAAGAGGAAAGATTTGGTAATCGGCTTTCTTTCTCAAGAGTTTACTCTCGATGAAAGCAAGAATGTACATGAAAATATTTTAGATGGTGCGAAACGGATTATACAGTTAATCGAGGAATATGAATATCTTTCTCACGATTCCAACCTGAGACATATACTCGAAGAAAAAATTATCCGGATGGACGGTTGGGATCTCGAGCGGAAAATTGATTTGCTTATCAAATCATTGCATGCACCGGAACCGCAAAGAGATGTTGCAACATTATCTGGGGGCGAAAAGCGACGCGTTGCACTATGCCGGGCATTGATCTCTCAACCTGATCTGCTTATTCTTGATGAACCTACTAACCATCTTGATACGGATTCGATAGAGTGGATAGAAAACTTTCTTGCTGATTACAAAGGTACATGTATCTTTGTAACACATGACCGTTACTTTCTAGATCGAATTGCAAACAGAATTGTCGAATTATCTTCAGGAGTATTTTTCTCTCATCAAGGTAATTATACAGACTACTTAATCAACAAAGTTGAGAGGCAAACTGTAAAAGAGATCGAGGAACGAAAGAGGCAAAACTTTTTACGCCGTGAACTCGAGTGGGTTAGGCGCGGTCCGCGTGCTCGTAGAACTAAAGCTAAAAGTCGCCTTGATAATTATTACGAAGTTGCAGAACAGCAAAACTCAGAAGTCGAACTTGATGTTGAAATGATTATCCCGCCGGCAGAAAAACTTGGTAACAAAGTTGTTGATTTGAAGAATATCGGAATTACTCTTGGTGATAAGAATCTTTTTGAAGGACTGATTTTCAGTTTCGAACCGGGAAGAAAACTTGGAATAGTTGGAAAGAACGGTGTTGGTAAGACAACTCTTCTTAAAATTATTTTAGGAAGTCTCTCACCAACATCCGGCAAGATCGATTTTGGAGAAAAAACAGAATTCAACTATATCGATCAAGCGCGTCTTTTGCTTAATGAGGATGACACAGTCATCAAAGCAATCGGCGAGGGGAGCGAATCCATCAAATTTGGAAAAACAGAAATTAGTGTCTGGACTTATCTGCGGCGATTTCTTTTTGAAGATGAACGTATTAACACTTTGGTGGGAAGATTATCCGGCGGAGAAAAGAGCAGATTGACTCTTGCAAGAATTTTGAAGAACGGAGGCAACTTTTTACTCCTTGATGAACCAACGAACGATCTCGATCTTCCAACTTTACGTATGCTTGAAGAAGCCCTTATTGCATTTGACGGTTGTTTGGTGGTAGTAAGTCATGATCGTTATTTCTTAAATCGAGTCTGCAACGGAATTCTCGCGTTTGAAGGAGACGGGGAAATCTATTTCAGCGAAGGTAATTACGATTACTACATAGAGAAAAGAAAATCACGAATAAAAAATGATGTTGCTTCAGATACAAAAGAGAAAAAAGAAGCTAACCGTGTTAAACCAAAAGCAAAGAAACTAACATGGAAGGAAGCCAATGAACTCGAAACGATTGAAGAAGAAATTATGAGTGCGGAATTGGAAGTGGAAAGGATCGAAGGGATCTTCTCTTCTCCCAATTTTTACGAAAAACATGCAGCACAAACGAACGAGCTTACCAAACAACTTGAAAACGCAAAGTCACTCGTTCATAAATTATTTGAAAGGTGGGAAGAACTTGAAAAAACAAAACTCAGTCTTCTATAACACTCATCCATAAATTTTGTACCCCGCCATTATCCGCCTTAAAATATAAAAGGCAGACAAAAATTAGCTGCCTTTAAAATGAAGGATAAAATAACTCAGTAAAGATTAATTTATCATATTGCTCAGATAGATTCCGTTAAAGAAAAATTTAAATGTACCGTGAGATTGACCGCGGAAGAGAATCTCAGGACCAAATAAATATAATTTTCCTTTACCAACTTTAGCTTCTGCCATTGTTACACCGCCGTATAATTTATCTTGACCCCACGCCCAGCCGCTTCTCAATGGACGATCGCTGTCAAACCACGCGATTGAAGTAATTCCCTTCTTATCGGCATCGGGTTTCAATCGGAATACTGGACTCTCCTCAAACATAACATCCAGATGATCCGGCAATCCATAAGCAATCGGCAAAGCGTTATTCACTTTGACTTGAAGAATTGAAGCCGGAACATAATATTCTTCTCTTTTAAGCGGCTCGCCTTTGCTGTTAACCATATGATCGGTTAAAGGAAGATCAATGTGATAACCGAGAGCAGTTGAACTTCCGATAGTGATAACCGTTCCACCTGAATTTAAAAATTCTTTCAACTTTGGAATAGTAGTATCTGCAGTTACATTGCCGAGCCAATCGCGGTATTCGGCAGGGATTGATTCCGGTTTTATGTTTGAAGGACGATTGCTATTTGACTGCTGTTCTATATTTACGGATTTTAAATTTGGAACCGCTCCGTCAACAAAGATCAGAAGATCATACTTATCAATAAGATTGCCCGAGTTCAAAGTTTTGGCGTACACGACTTCGAATGGAAATTCAAATTGTTCCAAGAGCCAGCGCGTCCAACCCGAAGGCATAGATCCTCCGTAACGATCCCACAATCCCATCTTTATTTTTTGAAAGGGAGTAGATTTTACACCGGGGATAAAATCAACCGCATCGAAGTTCAATCCCAATTCTTTCGATAAATTTTCAACAAGATTTTTTGTCAAATTCTTGGCGTTGATAAAGATTGTCCCCGCGGGATAAATTTTATCTTTGTCAACGAGTTGTTCGCTCAACCAAAAAATTTTATGATCCTCTTTTAATAATCGGTTAACAGCTATTACCGCGTTGTTGGATTCATACTTCAACAAATATCCCTTCGGATTTTTTGTTCCGGTAATTTTACCTGCAAACGGTTTCGCCAGTCCGGCGATCTCTTCGAATGGACCATCAAATCCTTCCGGAATTCTGTCGAACTTTACTCCCATTTGATAGGCGAGTGTCCATCCGGCATTATCATACGGAGGAATTGGGGGACCATTGTCATACTTAAAATCATTCGGATGGTCTTGCGGTTCAAACATATCCAATATATGCGGTCGGAATGCTTGCGCGGTTTTAACAACATAAGACCCTGCCGGATAAGATTTCGATCCAACTTGAAAATCTTTTTCCGCTTTCAAAACTTTAATACCGCTCTTGATCAAAGCATTTACAAATTTTGCCGCAGTCGGAAAATCCGGCTGGTCGCTTGGAAGAATATATCCCCGCGGATCTCTATTCTCCGGTAAACGGAGAAGATTAAAGTATCTCTTTGGTGTGCCCTGAGTTCGTGAACCAACGGATTGAGTTGAATCTTTTTTTAATTCCTGGTCTTTTTTAACGGTCGCTTTTAAGTTCTCAACAACTTGAGGATGAATCGTCCAACTGTCGCGGTTTCCTCTTTCAATCGAATTCTTTCCCATTAAGTATCGGTTGTAAAGCAGCACCTCTCTATTTCTCGAAGCATAATCGAGCACGGCTTTGTTGAGTGTGATAGAATAATCTATTGCCTGACGGAAATGCCATTCCTTAGGTTCATGCGGGAAAGGAAAGTCGTTAGATGCTAATTGCCTGTCCGGAAAAAAGCCTAATTCCATCGGTGTTGGGTTTCCCATCATTTCAGTCAGCATACCTATCTGGTTGTGAAAATATCCAGTAGTTCTTAGACTGCCGTTATACCAAATAGAAAAAGATGCCGTAGAGCGCATACCCGCACCGGGTTTATTCTCCGATGCAAGACGGTTGTGCATTGCCAATCCAACCGACTCAATCCCTAAAATGAGGAGAGGGTCATAATGGTAATTCGCGGGGTCTCGGAACGGAGGAACAAATACAATTAAACCGGGAGGTGCTGTTTGATGATGGTTATACATTATCTGTGGGAACCAATCCATATACATTGTGCGTGACATGTTTTCAGTTTCTATTTGATTCATCATGTAAAAGTCGCGGTTGTTATCATGACCGATATATTTTTGATAAAGGCGTGGGATAGTAGAAAAAGTTCTCTTCTTAGGATCTTTCTCGCTCATGTACCAATTGGCAACCAGATCCATCCCATCCGGGTTTGCATGAACGAGTAGAAGAAATATATCATCAAGAAAGCGGTTCGTTTCATCATCATTAGCACTTACCATTTGATAAGCCATCTCAACAAGCTGGTTTGCACCCACCACTTCAGTTGCATGCAAACCTCCGTCAATCCAAATTACAGCTTTACCAATTTTAGAATATTCTTTTGCTTCTTGTTCAGTGATCTGATCTGCCAAAGCAAGTTTTCGCGAAATCTCTTTATAAGTATCCAACTTCTCAAAATTTTTGGGAGAAGTTATAACAGCCATGTACTGTGTTCGTCCTTCTGCAGTCTTGCCAATTGCTTCCAACTGCATCCGGTTCGATTCTTTGTCGAGTTTATTCCAGTAATCAACTAATTGGCTGTAGCTGATAAGAAAATAATCGTCACCAACATTTGCGCCGAACTGTTCCTTAGGAGTTGTTATTTTACTCTGTCCGTATGAAGTGATTCCGATAAACAGAAAAAGAGCAATCGCTGCTAACGTGCGAAAATTTGTTATTCCTTTGCTAAGAAGAGAGGTCATTAGAAATGCGAAGTTATCGCCGTTCGGGAAGTTAGTTTTTAATTCTTCAGTCCGCATGAATTTATCCCTGTGGAATTGTTGTGTAAAATTATGACCTAATTAATGATGAGTAATGAATTAAACATAAGGAAAAATTCGGAGTGGGCAAGCTTGAAAAGGAAGTCATCAATAAATTGTCTGCATATTATTGTTATCTAAATTCAAATTAGAATAATTATTGCAGAGATTCAATTTTAATTTCTCTTGGCTCCGGAAGAAAAATTAATGCGTTCACCAGGCAATCATAATTCACTTTTTTCAGACTCATTCACATCCGGTTGCAATTCTTTAACATTTGGCGGGTTCCATCCGATTATTGAACCGGATTTTACTTTGGAAAAATATGGTGAAAGTGTTGTTCCGGGCAAAGTTCTAACATCGGTTCCATTACCGCCGGAAGTTTTACTGATAAATATTGTACGGTTTTTCTTTTTGCCGAGTTTTATTGCCCGCACAATAATTTCCGTTGTGACTAACCTAATAACTTCTTCCGGTGATTTATTTCTAAATTTTTTCATTTGTGTCTATTAACAGATTTCTTTTTTGCTTTATATGATAACTTAGGTTCAGCAAACAATCTCAATTGATTTTCACTCGGCATAACTTCAAGAAAATTTGATAAGAATAATTCTTTACCTTTCTGATCAGAAGTCATCGTTACGTTTCGCATTCCATATGTTAAGTCCCAACTATTTACGTATGCGAACGAAAATAAATCTCTCACGAAAGGACTATCATCATAAGTGATTAACCAATTGT
>CAYVBQ010000058.1:0-12777 GCA_964449775.1 uncultured Melioribacter sp.
AATGTCCGTTACATTTTGCTATAATTTACCCACTCGAAAGGGAGAAGAGCCAAAAAAAGGTTTGATCTCTCAAACCCTAATCCAAAATTTAGAATCCCTCAAAGGAGTTTTTCTGACAACATTCACAATTACTCTAAACTGCCAACTTCTTTTTCAACCTCATCAAGTATCTCACAGCTTTTAACAACTTCTTTCATTTTTGTATGATCGGGGTAAAGCGGACGATCAACGTCAAGATGATCAACATATTTTCGTACAACTTGTTTTGCTTTTGTAACACCTTTACCGTTTGTGAATTCCCTGAAATCAAGAGCTTGAGCCGCGGCAATAAATTCAATTCCAAGAACTCCGTATGCATTATCAATAATTTGTCCATTTTTAATTGCCGTATTCATTCCCATCGAAACAAAATCTTCTTGATCTGCCGCCGCGGGAATAGATTGAATAGACGCCGGTACAGATAATATTCTTTGCTCAACAATTAATGTGTCTGCGGTGTATTGGCTTAGCATCAAACCGGAAAACATTCCCGCGCCTTTAGTTAGGAAGTCTGGTAAACCAATGCTCAATGCTGGATTCAATAAACGGTTTAATCTTCTTTCCGATAACACGCTGACCATTGTAACAGCCGCGCTGATCATATCCATTGGTAATGAAACCGGTGAGCCCTGAAAATTTGCGCCGGTTAGAGTGAGTTTATGTTCGGGCATAAAGATTGGGTTATCGCCAACACCATTTAATTCTATCTCCACCTGACTCTTTGCGTAAGCGACCGCATCGTGAGCGGCGCCAATAACTTGTGGTGATGACCGCATTGAGTAAGCATCTTGCACTTTCGATTTCAATTTACCTGTTTGCAGATCACTTCCTTTTATGCATTTCAAAATCGCTTGAGCACTGCGAACCGCGCCTTTGAATCCGCGTACTTCGTGAAGACGGCTATCATACGGTTTTAGGTTTGCAAACAATGCTTCAAGACTCATTGCGCATGCAATTTCGGTTTGTTTTAACCAACGATTGATATCATAAAGATGAATTGCGCTCATTGCAGTTAGAAGATTAGAGCCATTAATTGTTCCTAATCCGTCACGTGCTTCAAGTCCGGGAATTTTTATTCCTGCTCTTTCCATAGCAACTCTTCCCGGAAGTTTTTCACCTTTATAATACGCGTCACCTTCACCCATCAGCAATAGAGCTATTTGACTCATCGGCGCGAGATCTCCGCAAGCACCAACAGAACCTTTCTGACATACAAACGGTGTTACACCTTTATTCAACATTTCAATTAGTGTAAGTGTTATTTCAGGACGAATGCCGGACATTCCATGAGCATGAACATTTATACGTCCAGCCATTGCACCGCGGACATATTCAATTGGAGCGGGGTCGCCAATTCCTGCCGCATGATTGTAAATTAAATATTTTTGAAAATCTTTTACTTGCTCATCATTCAACACAACTTCGGAAAATTCTCCTATACCTGTATTCACACCGTACATAATTTCATGGGCTTTAATTTTTTCTTCGATCATTGTGCGGCATATCTTGATTCTTTCAAGAGCTTCGGGGTGTAATTCCACTTTTTCATTATGGCGGGCAATTGCAACAACTTTTTCAACTGTTAGATTTGAACCATCAAGAATAACTGACATGTTATTTTCTCCATTAGATAGAAATGTTATACACAACTTAATAAGAGTTTATCAAAAAGTGATTAAGAAAATTTTGTAAGTTCTGCAACATAATTACCGTCTGAGTACGTCTAATTCAAAAAGAAGGAATGAGATGGATCTTTATACACTTGTCTTCATTTTTGTAACAATCCTTATTCTGATTGGACTCGGATTATTTGGATGGCTGATCATGAAAATTGATAAATGGATTGACCGGAAGGAACGGGTTGGGAAGGAAAGTATTTATAAAGAAAAGAAGGAAGAAGGGAAAGAAGGAAAAAGAAAAAATGAAAAGAAGGAATGATTGAAATTGAGTATTGCTTCTGCGGGAAGAAGCCGTAAAAGAATTAATGAACCACCTCGCCGCAATCCGACCGAAGGCGGGGCTAGGCATCTTGTCATGCCCGAATGTTTTTATCGGGCATCCACTACTGGATTCCTGCCAAAAGTCCCGCTTTACGGGATGCCGAAAGGCGGTACATGCGGAAATGACGCCGCAATTGAGCTGTCTGCTAACCCAGCTTTACAAGAGATTCAACATTTTTCAATATTTCTCCCTTACGAACCAGCTTTAAAACTTTCTGAATATCCTTATATAAAATCCTATCCTCGTTGAGAGGCGGAACAATTTTTCTGATTGTTCTATACGCCGCGTTTGTTCCGACTCCGCATTTTAATGGTTTTAAGAATTCAACTCCTTGTGCCGCTGTGAGTAACTCAATTGAAGTTACAGTCTGGACATTCTTCAACACTTGATAACACTTTCGTGCAGCAATTGATCCCATTGAGTTATGATCTTCCTGATTAGCCGATGTTGGAATAGAATCAACACTTGCCGGATGTGCCAGAACTTTATTCTCCGATACCAAAGAAGCGGCAGTATATTGCGCAATCATTAAACCGGAGTTCAAACCACCCTGCTTTGTTAAAAATCTTGGAAGCTGACTCAATGAACCATTTACCATTCGTTCAATTCTTCTCTCCGCAACGTTTGCTAATTCTGAAAGTGCTATTGCCATAAAATCCATTGCAAGTGCCATCGGTTGTCCATGAAAATTTCCACCTTCAAGATGATCGCCCTCGTCAGGGAAGATCAATGGATTATCATTAACCGAATTCAATTCTATTTCAACGCGCGAACATACATAATCAATTGTATCCCGGCTAGCTCCGTGAATTTGCGGAATGCACCGGATTGAATATGAATCTTGAACGCGAGCATCATCTTCAATATGTGAAGTTCGGATTTCACTGCCTTTAATCAGATTCAATAAATTTTTGGCTGTTGTAATTTGTCCCGTATAAGGTCTAAGCCGATGAAGACGCGGATCAAAAGCTTTGTCTGTACCCCGTAACGTTTCATGAGCGAGTGCTGCACTTATGTCCGCAGTTTTTATCAACTTTTTCGATTGAATACTAATCCATGCGGCAAATGCAGTCATCATTTGTGTACCGTTGATTAGAGCAAGTCCCTCTTTTGCGCCAAGTTTAACACTCTCCAATTTGTATTTTTTGAATGCGGATTTTACAGAGATAATTTTTGCACAGGCAGATTTTTCATCAAGAACATTTTTAACGATTTGCACATCACCTTCACCGATCATTGCAAGTACCAGATGAGAGAGTGGCGCTAGGTCGCCGCTTGATCCAACTGATCCTTGTGAAGGAATAACAGGTATTATGTTGTTATTAATCATGCCGATCAAATGTTCGAGTGTGGAAAGCCGTATGCCGGAATGACCCCGTGCGAGAGCATTAACCCGAAGCAGCATCATAATTTTTACAATTAGCGGAGGAAGATTTTCACCAACTCCGGCACAATGACTTATTATTAAATTTCTTTGAAGTTTTTCCGTATCTGCTTCCGAAATTTTTACATTTGCAAATTCTCCAAAACCGGTAGTTACACCATAAATCACTTTACCTTCTTTAATCCATCGCTCTATCAAAGCACGGGATCTATTAATTCTCTTTTTCGCTTCACCCGAGAGATTAACTTGTTGATTCTCGTTTATGAATTTTTCGATTTTATCAAGAGTGAGTGATTTACCATCCAAAAATAATTTCACTTTTTATCTCCGGATTTTATTCGTGATTTTAATATGCCTTGAATTTTATTATGAGTCGAAGCATTTGTCCGATACGTAACAACAATTTTATCTTCATCATAATCTGCAGAAAGAATTTCTGCCAGCTCATATAGCCGCGAGACAAGTTTTGACTCGTGGAGTTTCAATTCAATAGTGCTTTCAACAAAATTCTGTTCGTAAATGTCCAGCATCATTTTTCTCAACTTTCCGATATTCATTCCCCGCTCTGCAGAGATGAGAACTCCGTCTTTAAATTGCTGCGAGATATAATCCATCCGGCTATTGTTTTTAAGAGCATCAACCTTGTTAAAGATTTTGATCTGAATTTTCTTGTTGCTGTTCAACTCCTCAAGGGTTGATTCCACAACTCTCATATGATCCTCGAAATAATCGTTCGACACATCTATGACGTGAAGGATTACATCAGCGTCTTTGACAACATTCAGCGTTGTCTTGAAAGAAGCGACAAGGTGATGCGGAAGTTTACGTATGAACCCAACCGTATCACTCAACAAAATCTTTTTATTTTTTTCGATCTCAAACGCACGCGTTGTAGAATCCAACGTAGCAAACAATTTATCTTCCGCAAGAACACCCGCTTCCGTAAGGCGGTTTAGCAAAGTTGATTTGCCTGCGTTCGTATATCCTACCAAACACGCCGTTACAAATTCCTTTCTGCCGGAGCTTTTTGTTTCTTGATGAGCTTCAATTTTTTTAAGATTCTCTTTCAGTTTACTGATACGAGTACGGATAATTCGTCTGTCGGTTTCAATTTGTGTTTCGCCCGGGCCTTTTGTCCCAATGCCGCCGTACTGCTTTGATAAGTGAGTCCACGCCCGGCTTAATCGAGGAAGCATATATTGAAGCTGAGCCAACTCAACTTGTGTTTTGGCTTCACGTGTTTTTGCGTGCGATGCGAATATGTCAAGAATTAAACCGCTCCGATCTAAAATTTTCCGCTCAAGCATCTTTTCAAGATTTCGCACTTGTGTGGGATTCAAATCGTCATCAAAGATTACAAGCTGTATATCATTCAGTTCGATAAGTTGCGCAATTTCTTCCGCTTTACCTTTGCCAATAAATGTCGCCGGGTCCGGTCTATTACGATCCTGTGTAATTTTAAATACTACATCGGCGCCTGCTGTATCGGCAAGTAATTCTAATTCACCGAGATGTTCTTCAACTTGCTCTTTTGAATAGTCACCCGTTATAAGCGCTACAAGTATTGCCCGCTCTTTTTTTTTGTTAATGATGTCTATCATTCTTGATACTCGATTCTTGATACTCGATTCTGGATACTTGATTTTAGATTCTGGTTGATTGAAAATGGTTATTGCAAAATTACAGGATTCCGGATTGGAAAGTTATTATTCCCATAATTTTGAGATAGTTAACTTTTTTAAGGGTGGGCTTAATTGCTTACTTCAACTAATTCTTTTTTAGAATTTCTCGCCACGACTGATTCCATAATTGCGAGTAACAGGACCATCATTAATAAGTATTTCCAAAGCTCTGTTCCAAAACGTGTTTGATAAATAACTTTTGAAAAGTCATCGTTCGAAGAAAGAAAAATTAGCTTACCGCCGAATCTGATCTGTTTTATATAATCTTCAAAGTCGGAATCGGATGATCTTTCGGCATTAGATTCGCGCGGATCGTGATTAATTGAGATGTAATCAAGCAACTTATTGCCCGAATAAAATTCGTAAGTACCGGTTTCATCGGTGTTTGAATACGAAAAATAATTTTTATTCGAGAGTGAATCAGCATTTACAAATTCCTTAACACCACCCGGCTTTTGAATAACAATCTGCGAGACCGAATGATTTGAAATGTCTGCAATAATTTCTTGTCCGGCCAAATAATTATTCTGTTCTTTTGTTTTTGATGCAGAATAAAGAATCAGTTTATTGATCAGCGGGGCAAAAAAACCTTTGAACGGAAAATCATTCCAGCTTAAGACCGGTGCCGAATTGAATAGGAACACTTTTCCTTTCCCAATTTTGTATTCACTTAGAAACGCAGAGTTATCGAACATAGAGATCATACTTTTACCTTTACTGCCGGGGAACGTCTTGAAATAGTAATATATACCGGGCGATTCTATCTGCGGTTGTTTTTTATTCTCGAATAGATCTGCGAAAAAAGGATTTTGAAAATCAATCTTATCAAATTGAACAGGTGACTCTTGTGAATTGATTTTTCCAATTGAGTTTGTTGGCGGCGGAATATTGATGGCTTCACAAAGTTTCTGAATATTTGGAAGTGTACTTTGAGATCCGGGCATTATAATAACTTTGCCGCCGCGATCTACATAGTCAACTAAGTTTTTCCAATCAGAATTTTTCTCTGAACCGATTAATATTACCGCATCATAGTTTTTCAAATTCAATGAGGGTAACTGCGAGGTAATGTTTGTTGTTACACTTATTTTTTTCAGTGGGTCTTCAACCGCGAGCTTAATGAATTTTGCATCATCGGGTAGATCCGTTAAAATCAGCAATGAAATTTTATCCGACACGTAAACGCTAAAATACCTTTTGTTGTCTTGAAGAATCTCATCATCTTCAAGCTCTGCGGTAATCTCCACCAGTCCGGTATCTGTAAGCGTGGTTTCGAAGGGAATTTCTTTTACTTCACCGCTGGCAAGATTTAAACTTTGCTGAGCGCTTCGTTTTCCATTTACAAAAAGAGAAGCAACAGAATTGCTTACGGTTTGAGCGGAATAGTTTTTTACGCGCGCATTGAAGCTGACTGTTTTTCCTACTTCAAAAATTTGATTATTGGGAATGAGCTCTTCAATACCAAGATTTACCGTTTCTTTACCGCCTACATCCACCAGAAAAATTCGTGTGGGTTCATCTATCATTCTTGAGAGGTCGGCCAATTCTTTAGGCGAATTATAGATTCGACCCTTCTGAAAATCCGTAAGAAGATAAATTTCTTTATTAAAATTTTTTGATTGATATAAAACTTGCGCTGCTTTTACCACCGATTCGTTAAGTGTTTTGCTTACTAAGGATATTTCCAGTTCATCAATTTGTTTTGTTAGTTGTTGGTTGTTAGTTGTTGGTTGAGCCGCTTCATTTGATAGATTACCAACACCTAACAGAATGATCTCATCGCTGTCTTGAAAGTTATTGAGAAGATTTTTTGCGATCCGTTTTGCCTGATTTAAATACGATCCATTTTCAGTTACAACAGACATGCTGAAAGTATTGTCAAGAATTATTACGGCAGTTGTTTTTGCCGCAGAAGAATTTCCAACAGAGTAATTCTTAACCGTTGGTCTGGCGAAAGCCATCACCAAAAATATAATGATAGCAATACGCAATAAAAGCAGCAACCATTGCTTCAGTTTTATCCGCTTGATCTTAGTCTTTTGCAGCTCCTTCAAAAACGCAAGTGTGCTGAACTCGATTTTTTTTAATTTGCGTAGATTAAGAAAGTGCAGCACTATCGGAATCGAAGCAGCTAATAAGCCAAATAAAATTGCGGGATTAAGAAATGTCATTATTACTCTTGATCGTAATCTTAATCGTGATCATGATCTGACGCTTGAAATGTGAAGGCATATCCATAAGTAGAAGAGCAAGATCATGAGCAAGATTTTTTATTAGTAAATTTTTTGAATCGCTGTTGATTTAAAATAGTGCGAAAGTATTTCATCAAAACTATAACCAAGCTCTCCCATAACCGCCGCACCAATCTGACACAGCCCAACACCATGTCCCCATCCCGCACCTTGTAAAACAAATTTCTGCGGAATCTCTTCCACAATATTTTCTTTTAAAACTATAAAAGCGGAACTGTAAAGATGAGACGGAGAAAGTGTTTTTCTTATTTCCAGCTCCTTACCAATTGTAACGGATTTATTCGTACCAACGATCTTTAACTTTATGAGACGTCCGGAACTTCCACGCTCCACCGGAATGAGATCAATAATCTTTCCAAAATCAATTCCACTCTTTCTGTGAATTGTTTCGGCAAGTTCATTCTGTGTGTTTTCAATTTTCCAACGAAAGAAATCTTTTGTCGGACGGTCGAAATCTACAAGTACCTGGGAAAGTATTTTAGCATCCGATGTATTACAGAAAGCGTTTGGATTATTTTTAACCCACCGTTCTGAATTTTTTTCTATTGTTAAATCGGCTTCACTATCATCGAGTTCAAACTTGTAATCAACTATCGATGATAAATAAGGATGATGTTCCGGTTGCCAAACATTTTCAAATGATTCCGTCATTCCGCCGCAGCATTTTGAATAACGTGTGTCGCAGATTTTATTGTTGTACGTTAATGCGAGTCCGCGTGTTTCAGAAATTGCATCGGTTGCGTTATCACTGATGATTTTGGTTACACCCTGATAACGCTGGCAGTGATCATCGGCGCACAAATCATAATTCGCATGGTCTTCTCTATCGTACCATCGGATAATTTCTTCTTCAGTAATTGTCTCGCTAACCGCTTTGCTGTTTTTTTTCTCTAACTGAGATAGAAGCCATCCACGTGATACAATTGCGTGTGCTTTTAAAAGTTCTTTGGAACTTCGGGCGTTCATCTCTGATGATATAACACTTATAAGATATTCTTCAAGAGGTAAAATGTTCACAGCGGTGATTTCATTTTTTTCAATGATGAATTTTAGCGCTCCCCTAAACCGTTGGTTCTCTTTTTTCTCCCAATGAAAATTTTTACCAATCACAACATCGCGCAAGAGAAATGACTCTGTCTCTAAATCGTTTGGGGTGAAAATAATTTCAGCGGCGGAGACAATTTCTTTTTTTTCGTGAAAGACATTAATTCTTCCATTCTCAAGTTTTGCTTTGAACCTACCACTAAATTTTTTTTCGGAAAATTCAATTAAAAATTCGCCGTAGAGATCAAAACGAACTTCCTTTGCGGTAAGGATGCCAATGCTTATTAAAGGTTCTTTCATAAAATCTTGTTTTTATTAATTATTTGAATGCAATATAACAACGTAATTTTTAAACTGCTTGCTCTCTCTGTAAACGCTAATCCTCAATGCTCAATCGGATATTATCTTTAATGCCTCTTTTATTCTAATGATTTAACTCGCTTTTTGGCATTGGAAACTTATTTTCATTTATATGTGGTGATTTGCAAACTATTTTTCCGGGATAATTGTTATCAGAGATGAACCTCTTCGCCGCTCCGAAGGAGTCCTTCAGACAATCTGCTCGCCGGCAGAGCGTGTTACAGAAGTCGGTAAGCAACCTTCGAGGTTATAATACTACCAACGATGTGTCAACCTCGAAGGTTGTTTTTTACAGAATTTGCGTTGTTCAACAGATTGCGCCGGCAGACAAGGCGGCGGGGAACTTACCCTGTAGCAATTAGAATTAATTCAACTATTATTTGGTTTAAAAATGAATTACAGAATTTTACTTTTCTATAAATATGTGAACTTTCACTCTCCGGAAGATTTCCGGAAACAACATTTACAATTCTGTGTTGATAATGATATAAAGGGTAGAGTGTGGATTTCAAGTGAGGGAATTAACGCCACAGTTTCTGGCTCGATTAATAATATTGAGAAATACAAATCTGAGATTAAAAGATATCCTGAGTTTTACGATGTCTGGTTTAAAGAAGATATTCATCATGAGCACGCATTTACAAAAATCCATGTAAGGGTAAAGCAAGAAATTGTGACTGCAAGTTTTGGTGGTGTTGATCTTTTTAAAACCGCAAGACGACTAAAACCGGAAGAGCTGAATAATTTTTATGAAACCGGAAAAGATTTTATAATTGTTGATGCACGCAACGATTACGAAAGTGTGATCGGAAAATTTAAGAATGCAATAACACCAAAGATGGATACATTCCGTGATTGGCCTAAAATTGCCGAGGAGTTAGAACACTTCAAAGATAAAACTGTTGTTACTTACTGTACCGGCGGAATCCGATGCGAGAAAGCTTCTGCGCTTTTGGTTGAAAAGGGATTTAAAGATGTTTATCAAATAGACGGCGGAATTTGGAATTATATAACTCAGCATCCCGATAAATATTGGGAAGGAAGCGTTTTTGTTTTTGATGAACGCAGAATAGTAACTCCGAACACGAAAGAAGAAATAAAGCATCTCGGAAAATGTTATTACTGCGGAGAACCAATTTCATATTACATCAACTGCCACAACCAAGATTGCGATTTGATGCTGCTAACTTGCGACAAGTGTAAAGTAGAAAATGATTACTGCTGTTCAGATGAATGCAGAGAAGCGCCAAACAGAAGAAAAATTTATCACGGATGAAAAAGCTGATAGCGATATACAGATGATCGTTTATTCGTCCGCCCCGCTTGCAGCAAGCTGATGATAGGTTTATACCCTTTCTTCTTTTTTGTCATCTGTGTCTGTCTTTTCATTTTGTTTTTTGTCTGCAACGAACCAAGATGCAACATAAGCGGTAAATGTCCCGAAAAGTCCAACGCCAGCAGTCATTAAAATGCTAGCGATTATTCGCCCCTCTGTTGTCACGGGAAATTTGTCACCGTAGCCAACTGTCGTAATAGTTACATAAGCCCACCAAATTGCGTCTTCCGCAGTTTTTATGTTACTGTTTGGGGCATCTTCTACTTGTAAAATGGCAATGGATGAAAAAATAATAAGAAGAATGGCTATGATTGAAACTGTTGTAAATGCACCTTGTGCTCTGTTACGGAAAATGTGATGAATTAAATGTTTTGTCGAACGAAATGCTCTTAGTATTCGCAATAAACGAATTAAACGAACTGCTCGTCCCGCTCTCAAGAAGTCTATTGCAGGGACGCTTGAAAGAAGGTCAATCCAACCCCAATGCATAAACTTCCATTTGTTTTCCGCTCCGTAAAAACGAATACAAAAATCATAGAAAAAGACTGCACAAATTGTGTTGTCCGTATAATACAGAAGTCGTGAAATTTCAGTCGGCAGTTTGAAAAGCGTGTCAACAAGCAATGCGACTAAAACATAAATGGATAAAACGAGAACAAGAAAATTTAAAAATCCTAATTTATTTTCTTTTGTATCGGTCATACTATGCGATTGGACTGTCTATAGTTGCGGGGATAATAATTTTCTCTGTTTGTTTTTTTGTTGGGTCGTTGTTTGTGATATTTCTTTTCCTTTTTCTGACTGTTACTTGCTTTACATTGTCAAGTTGTATCGGTTCATAAATAACTTTGTTTATTGAACCAATAACTTCATCGTCTGTAAATTTGTGTTTGTATTTCTTTTTCAAAGCACGCTTGATAAAGTTGATGACGGGTTTGTTTTGAAGTAGTCCAGCAACAGTTGTCGGGTCTAATGCTACGCACTTGGCCCAGAGCAGGTCAAGTCCCTTATATGCGACAGAAAGTTTGTGTAGATACTGAATTGTCTCAACGCTCTCTTTCAGTTTTGATGAGTCACTCAAGTCAATGGAGAAAACTTTTCTTTCATTGATTGGTTTTTCAAAGAGAATTTTATAAAAGTCAAACTGTCTGCCGTTGGACAGCAAAGCCCATTCTATTCCTTCGTTTGCTCCGTAATTGATTGCTTGTCGCAAGTGTTTTTCGGAAAGTTCAATGCCAAGTGCTTTCACTTCAACTAAAAAGTGTTGCACACCTTTTAACTTAATAACATAGTCGGCATAAGTCCCGCGAATCATATATTCTGTCTTGACTTCTTCAATTGGTTCGAAGCCCAATACATCTGTCAGGAAAGAGTTAATCATTAGTCGTGTTCCCGATTCGTCAAGGTCTGGGTTTGTTTTTTTGAGATACTGTCGGTGATACTCTTTGAGAGAACCGAACAGTTGTCGCTGTTTACTTTTTGTCAACATTGTCGTAGAGTTTTAAAAGTTAATAATAATTGTCCGTTTCATTTTAAGGGATGCACCCAACTAGTGTAACTACGCAATCCACCTTCGGCGGATTTCGTTTATGCTTCTAATCTTATGAGAAAGTTAGAAAAGAGATTTGGCTTTGTCAATCAATTTGTTCTATAAGAAAGCGGACAGCAATCAGCTTTCAGCTAAGTCCGCTTCTCGACGCAACAAAAATATTTCAATAAAATTCAGTCATCCTTTTCAGTTTACCGTTAAATAAAAGAACCGGTACTTTAATAATCATTAACGAGTAATGAATCCAAAGATCTGTAAGTTTTTCTTTGAGCCGGGGCATATGACTGTCCGATTTTTTGAGCCAGTATTGATAAGGATAACAATGTGAGGGTTCGTCTTTCTCAATCACTTTAAAAATTTTAAAGAGTGTTTCGTTTTTCTTAATAAGACTATTGTTCAGCAAAGTCTTAACCTGCTTTAATCCCCGGAATTCCGTCATCATAATTAAACGGCATAATTTGAAAAACATTTCATTGTTGTTAATTATAGAATTCTGATCCAGCTCTTCTATCTTAACTTTGAAAATATGCTTTACAAATAAATCTATATAACCGTACTTATCGGTAACAATGAAGGGCATTCTCTCATTTTTAGTGAAATAGTTTTTAAACATCATATAATGTTTTCTTTCGTCATCGGTATGTTTTTGTACTGCAGCTATAAACTCTTTTTCTTCGGGGTGCTTTTGAATAATCGCGGCAAGAAGTTTTTCCAATTCAATATAGCCTGTATATTCATTATAAATGTAAATTGATAAGAGCACATCATAGAACCGTGTAATTAATTCTCCCATTCAATTTCTCCGTCATGAAAATTATTAGTATTAATGTAAATAAAAAATCCCACGGCAGTCAAGATTCATAACCTGGCAGCTACTTCTTACTTTTATGTCAAGAAATGGTTCTCGAAAGCCTTGTATTTGATATCGCAATTTGCGATGTCAAAGCATAATACTCATCCTTTGTGAGTTGAAATATGAAGTCGCTGGGGAAACGATTTCTATTTCGTTTTAAGCTTTGTCAATCCATTCGTTCTAAAAGAAAGCAATTAGCTTTTAGTTCTTTAAGACTAACTGCTAAAAGCTAATTCATAAATAGCACAACATCGTACACACTTTCTAGTATTACTAA
>CAYVBQ010000059.1:0-11928 GCA_964449775.1 uncultured Melioribacter sp.
CCTCTTCTGATTCACACCAACACAAATGATGATGACGTTTATGTTGTTGAGGTTGAACATTTGATTGCAGCATTAAAAGCCGCGGGGAAGAAATTCGATTATGAAATTTTTAAAGATGCACCGGGCGGTCACAGCTTTGACCGTATTGATACAAAACTCGCAAAAGAAATCCGGGTGAAGATTTACAAATTTCTCGGTGAATATTTGAATCCGCCGTTTCCATTTAAGTCGTTGAAGGATCTTGAAAAAGCTGGTTACCGTTAAGAAGAGTCTGTATCAAATGGTTAGCGTGTCATGCCGGACTTGTTCCGGCATACATATTTTTTTCAATGAAAGATTTTATTTTAGCTATACACTGCCGCGCTTAGATATCCCACTACTTCAGAATCATCTCCGGTTACATCACCGGAATCTGTGCGGGAGAGTATTATAGATTTTTTCTCCTTAAGCATATCGGCTGCTTTCATCATTGCAACAATGGCTCCGCCGCCGCATGCCTCGCAATGTCTGCTATCCAAATCATTCTGCAAACCTTCGAAGTCGAAATCAGCAATTCGTTTCTCTGTAAGTGAATCAATTTTATCCGCTTCTGCTTTTGTGTGGAAATGAGATAGATCGGAACTTGCAACAATCAAAGTCTCCTCGTCAACAACTTCGGCAAGTTTATGAGCAAGTCCATCAATGAACATTTTGCGCTGATCTCCTATGACAATCGGGACAATAGAAAAATCTTTCATAATCATTTGAAGAAATGGAATTTGAACCTCAACTGCATGTTCGGTACGGTGACCGTTTATTCCTTCAAAAATAAATTTTTCAGCATCTGTCAATTTTGAAATCATCTCTTTGTTAAGAGGAACATTACCTAACGGAGTTTTATATGCATCTCCGCTGTAAATGGAAATTCCGGGAAAGTACTCACGATGAGAGGGGGAGATAATCACAACAGTTTTGTACTTTTTATTTGCAACACTATTAAAGGCAAACGCTGCTGTTTTTCCGGAATAGAGATAACCGGCATGAGGAGAAACAATTCCAAAGACGTTTTCAAAATTTTGTTCCGGTTTGAACCTGTCAAGGAGCAATTGAACTTCTTCTTTCAATTTACTTGGTGAAGCAGGATAAAACATACCGGCTACGGCCGGTTCTCTAATAGTCTTCATAATTAGTTCACTTCTTCCTCTGAGAAAACAGCTGCCGTAAATCCACTTAGTTTTAACTGTTTTGTTCTCCAATAATCCGCGGGGAATCCACTCTTCCGACAAATTGAATCAAGATATTGATCACGATTCATATGATGTTCTACCGGAACCTGCGGCAATAAGAGTCCGCGTCTTCCTTCCTCTTCGAGTATCAAACCATGTTTGCCAATTTCAATTTCATCGTAACTGTTTAGTGGAAAAGGTTCTGAAAGGATTGAAATTTCAATAGCGAGATTTTTTATTTCAGATTGCCGAACCGATTGAAAACGTGGATCGTTCTGCGAGGCTTGAATAGCGGCTTCACATACAGTTTGGAATAGTGGTTGATCTGAAACAATATAACCGATACAGCCGCGCAGAACTCCTTGCTGTGTTAAAGTAACAAACGCACCTGCGTGAGACTTAAATATCGGATGTTTAATATAATCGGGTTCGGAAATTTTCTCTTGTGTGAAAACGGAATTGATTGACGTGCGGGCGGTTTCAAGAAGAATTTTTTTCTCTTCTAATGTAGGTTCCATCTTATTCTTGCTCTTATTCTTGATCTTATTCTTGCTCTTAATCTTGATCTTATTCTAATTTATAAACTGCCACTTCATTCTTTTCCCGAAGAAGAAAAAGGAAATTTTTGTAAACGAAGAATGAATCCGTGAACAATACCGCAGCATTTGCATTAAGAAGTTCCGAAAGAATTGTTCTCCCGATCTTCAAATCAACTGCCGAAAATTTATTTACAAAACTCCCTTCGAAAACTTTTGAGTGATAATTGAAAAGAAGCAGATTCTGGTATAAATTATACTCGACTTCCCCTTCAATTGCAAGGTTCTTTGTTTGAGCTTTAATCGCCTCGCTGATTCTTGCATCATTTTCATCGTTAGTAAATACCTTGGGATATATATACTCTCTCCAATCCTTTTCTTCTTCCGCTTGATTACGCAACGTATTAATTGTTTTGAAATCATTACCGAAGTCTTTGATTATTTCCCCACTCAAGTAATCAAGTGCATAGAAATAACGTTCTTCAAATCCTTGCTGGAATCCATAAACCAAATCCTTATGAATGAAGAGAAAAGACAGAACAGTGTTTGTCCATAAAATTTTCTCTGATGCGATATCGTAAGCAATGATCTGTTTATGCTGTGGCAAATCCGGCTTAGGAAATTTGTGGAAGAAAATAATCTCTTTATAAATCGCTTCGATACCGAGCCAAAATTTTTCATCAAGCTGCAAATCGGAAAAATATTTTTCCCCGCTCTCAAGATTAAGACAGTTATAAAAAACTTCTTTCGTATTCGTGTCGCGTGTTTCGAGAATTAGTTTATCACTATCGGAGATAAGGATTCTCCAAATTTGTCCCGGTGATTTATATGAGTATAGTTTTGTGATTTTCATTTTTTCTCCGTGGGTCTCCGTGATTCTTCGGTAGATCTCTTTGTAATATTTTTTTCACAGAGTTCCTCAGAGAAGACACAGAGAAACACCGAGTTATTGAATCGGTTTAAACTTTGCCGTGAAATGGCGAAGCATTGGCGCTTCATAAGCTATTGCATAACCTTTCATCTTATCACGATTCTTGAACGCTTCAATTACAACTTCCGCAACATAATCAATATGACTTTGGGTATATACTCTTCTTGGAATTGCGAGACGAACAAGTTCCATCATAGCTGGAATCAGTTTTCCATTCTGATCATACTTACCGAACATAACGCTTCCAATTTCACACGCACGTACTCCACCTTCAATATAAAGTTCGCATACGATTGCTTGACCCGGATATTGATGCGGCGGAATATTCGGGACAAATCGTTTCGCATCAATATATATAGCATGACCTCCGGGCGGCTCGATAATTGGTACGCCCGCAGCCATCATTTTTTCGCCAAGGTATTCTGTACTTCGTATTCTATATTGTAAGTAATGCTCGTCAACAATTTCTGTGAGACCTTGCGCAATTGCCTCAAGGTCACGTCCAGCCAATCCACCGTATGTTGGAAATCCTTCAGTTACAATAAGAAGATTGCGGCACTTCATTGCAAGTTCATCATCATTAAGCGAAAGCCATCCGCCGATATTTACAAGTGCATCTTTCTTAGCACTCATTGTTGAACCATCGGCATACGAAAACATCTCCTGACAAATTTCTAATACAGATTTATTCTCAAATTCTTTTTCACGAAGCTTAATGAAGTATGCGTTTTCCGCAAAACGGCAAGCATCTAGGAATAGAGGCAAATCATATTTTTTACAAACCGCTTTAACCTCACGAATGTTTTGCATTGAAACAGGCTGCCCACCACCGGAATTATTTGTAACTGTCAATACGATGAGCGGAATATTTTCCTTACCAACTTTTTTAATGAACGCTTCGAGAGCTTCAACATCCATGTTGCCTTTGAACGGTGCGCGCTGTTCCGGATGTTTACCGATTTCAACTAATAGATCAACCGCCTCCGCGCCGGAAAATTCTATATTCGCCCGTGTTGTATCGAAGAATGTGTTGCTGGCAAAATACTTTCCGGGACCGCCGAGGATTGAAAAGATAATTTTTTCCGCCGCTCTGCCTTGATGAGTTGGTATGATGAATTCATCGCCGGTAATTTTTTTAACTGCGGCTTCAAACACATAAAAACTTTTTGCGCCTGCATACGATTCATCTCCGCGCATAATTCCTGCCCATTGATCCGAACTCATAGCCGATGTTCCGCTATCCGTGAGAAGGTCAATAAGCACATCATCGGCACGAACTAAAAAAGTATTGTATCCGGCTTCTTCTAAAATTTTTACTCTCTCTTCTCTGGTAGTAAACCTGATCGGTTCAACGGATTTAATTCTAAATGGTTCAATAATGGTCTTCATAAAATCCTTGGTGTGGAATGAAAAAATTTTCTTTGAGTAAAATTACAAATTCTCTTTCAAACAACCTTCGAGGTTTTCGGTTTTAACCTCGAAGGTTATAGTAAGGGATTGCTAAAAATGCTATGTAAAGCATACTTGACATTTTGTAAAGAATACTATATTTTGGAATCAAGGATGAGTCCACTCTAAAAAGCCATTTATAATGTTCGTCATTGCGAGCGGAGCGAAGCAATCCTTAGAATTTACTTCGAAATCGCTAGATTGCTTCGGCAAAAAACGCCTCGCAATGACAATAATAATCTTTTTAGATACACCTCAAGGATAATATGAAAAACACACTACACATATTACGCGCGGAACGTAGGCTATCTCAAGAAGATTTGGCTAAACTCTTGGATGTATCCCGCCAGACCATAAATGTGATCGAGCGGGAGAAATACGATCCGAGCTTGCCGCTTGCATTAAAGATTGCAAAAGTGTTTAATAAAAAAGTGGAAGAGATATTCTTTCTTGAGGAGGATAAATAAATGTACTTCAGATATTTATTTGGAATTTTTGTGGGTGCAACAACAATTCTCGCAATAATACTATTTGGTGCTAAAGGAATTACTGCTCTTGCTCTATTGGCTTTCAGACCCTTAATTATGCGATGGAAAAAGATGCATATTGATGAGCGTGAGCTTTCCCTTTTCTATAAAACAAACAGCATAACTTTGGGCGTTATAATTTTTCTGATAATTCTCATGTACTTTACGGTCGGACAAAATGCAAAAGACCTTTTCACACCTTACTGGTTGACAATTTTTGCGGCTTCCGCAGTAGCAGTTCAGGGAATTGTCGGTTTGATCTTGCTAAAATTAAAATAGGTTTAATAAATAATATTATTCATGCAATAATAAAATTTTACTAAATTGCATTTAGCAAACACCATAACAACATTTAACTAAACGAGGAGAAGTCAAATGGAAGAAATGAAAGACCAAGAAGCTCCAAAAATGTCCTCTGTAGAAAATGATCATGAAGAATTTGAATTAAGTCACACAGACAAACTGGTCGGTGTCTTTTCAGAACCCACCGCTACTTTCGGAAAGATGGCAAAATTTCCATCCAAGACATCCGATTGGATATTTCCAATTCTTGTTTTTATTGTAGTATTAATTCTTTCTCAAATTGTAATGATGAATAATCCTGGTATTAAGCGTGACATGATAGATAAGACTGTAACAAAAATGGAAAAACAATTCAATGATGCTGTAAAAAAAGGACAGTTGACTCAAACGCAAGCTGATGAGCAAATTGAAAAAATGAGAGATGGTATGGAACAAGGTGGGGCAATGCGAATAATAGGAACAATAATTAGTATACCTATAATTACGTTTATTATATTCTTTATTATGGCGGGTATCTATTTATTGTTGGCTAAGTTTGCTCTTAAGGGAGAAGGAACTTATAAGGAGGCAATGGTTGCGTATGGATTGCCTTTATATATTAGTGCTATACAATGGATTGTTCTGGTCATTGCCGCTTTTATTACAAACAAGTATTTAAGTGGAACGAGCGTTGCAGATTTCATCGATAGCGATAAATCAACAATTGCTGGTTTCGTCTTCGGTAAACTTGATATCTTTTCGATATGGTTTTATACTATACTAGGTATTGGTTTGGCAAAATTGTTCAAATCTGAAAACACTAAGCAATATATTATTGCGGTCTTTAGTTTATGGATAGGATTAGCATTGCTCTTCTTTGCACTCACTAAAGCTGTTCCTTGGTTAAGTTTCTTGGAAGGTTGATTTTTACATTTCAAGATTTTTAAAACCCAACTTCATCAAGAGGTTGGGTTTATTATTTTATAACCAACTCTTTCACTTCATCCTCATTCAATTCTCTTACTTCTCCTTTCTTCAAATCACCGAGCAATAAATTTTTTATTCTCACACGTACAAGCCGAAGTGTTGGAAATCCGATTGCGGCGGTCATTCTTCTCACTTGTCTGTTACGCCCTTCAACCAAGGTTAAGCTTATCCAGCAAGTTAAAATATTTTTACGTTCTCTTATTGATGGAACCCTTTCTGGAAAATTAGGATTGCCAATTAATTTTACCTTAGCCGGAAGTGTTTTACCGTCTTTCAGAATAATTCCATCACGGAGTTTTTGAAGATCCTCTTCGTTTGGAATTCCTTCTACTTGAACAAAGTATTCACGTTCATGTTTGTTTTTAGGATTGAGAAGATAATCCGTCAATGCTTTGTCATTGGTGATAATAAGAAGCCCTTCGCTGTCCCGGTCAAGCCTGCCTACGGGATAAACCCGCCTGCCGGACGGGCAGGCATCTTTTGGAAAGCCATGAATTGATGAAAGTGTAAGACGACTCTCCTTATCGGTGAATTGCGTCAACACGCCATAGGGTTTGTTTAGAAGAAAATATTTTTTGTCGGTTGTCATATTTGTGTCATTCTGAATTCCGACGAAGTCGGGATGAAGAATCTCAACAGCTATTTTTAGATTCCTCCCCGGCTTGCGCCGGGTCGGAATGACGGTTGTTAAATTATACTTTGCGGATCAATATCAATTATCAACTTAACATCTTTATAGCGAGATTTCTGATTGAACTCGACATAAGAATTTAAAATAGCAGTCCGCAAGAGTTTTCCAGACGGATCATATTTTCTATGACTCTTAATTAAAATCTGAAATCTGTAGCTCCCTTTTATCTTGTAAATAATAGCCTCTGTAGGAGGAGTAATCTTCAATCCTTTTTCAAATTTTCGTAAGTGCTCAAAAAATTCTTTTGAAGCAGCACGAACTCGTTCTTCTTTTTCATCTTTCATTTCAATAAGACCGATTCGTATAAAAGGCGGATACTCATACTGTTCACGTAATCCAATTTCTTTCTCGTAGAATCCTTTGTAGTCATTCATCAACACTTTTTGTAAAACGAAATGTTTTTGATTTTGTGTCTGAATAATTACTTCTCCCTCTTTATCACTTCTGCCGGAACGACCGGAGACCTGAGTGAGAAGTTGAAATGTTCTTTCATCGGCACGGAAATCGGGAATCCATAATGAGGTCTCCGCGGCAATAACTCCAACCAAAGTTACATTTGCAAAATCGAGACCCTTGGAAACCATTTGTGTACCGACAAGAATTTCAATCTCCCCCTTTCTAAAACTATTAAGAATTTCACCAAGTTTGCCCTTCTTGTTGATTGAATCCGAATCAACCCGTTCGATCTTAGCATCCGGGAAATAAAAATCGAGTTCATCTTCAACACGTTGGGTACCGGTACCGAAAAATTTTAGACCGAGAGAACCGCACAACGGACATGCTTTAGGAACGGGTTGTACAATTCCGCAATAGTGACAGCGCAAAATATTTTTGTTAAGATGATGAACCATAGAAACGGAACAATCGGGACATGTTACAACTTCGCCGCAATCGTTACAAAAAATTTGAGTTGCAAAACCGCGCCGATTTTGAAGTATAATCACGCTTTCTTTTTTCGCTAACCGGTTACCAATTTCATCAAGCAGCTCGCGCGAGAAGATGCTCTCCATCCGCTTTTTTTTCTTTTCAATAGTAACATCAACAAGTTTTATCTTTGGAAGTTTAGCGTTATCAATTCGTTCATTGAGTTCAAGTAAATTATATTTTCCGCTTAGAGCATTATACATACTTTCAACTGAGGGTGTAGCAGAACCCAGCACAACCGGACAATTATTAAACTTAGCAAGAATTATAGCGGCATCGCGTGCATGATATTTTGGTGTTATGTCTTGCTGCTTGTAACTGGCATCATGTTCTTCATCCACAACGATCAACCCAATATTTTTAAGCGGTGCGAACAGTGCCGAACGTGGACCTATTACAACTTTAGATTTACCTGCAATTATTCCACGCCATGAATCGTATCGCTCCCCCAACGACATCCGGCTGTGAAGAACCGCTGTAAGATCTCCGAAATAATTGAAGAAGCGTGAAGTTATCTGTGGTGTAAGAGAAATTTCCGGAACGAGAATTATTACGCTCTTCCCCATTTCAACAACTTTTTTTGCCAGCTCGATATAAACTTGCGTCTTACCGCTTCCCGTTACACCGTGAATAAGAAACGGCTCAAATATTTTTTTGTCGGTTGTCTCAGCTACACGTTCTATAATCTTTTTTTGAGGTTCGGTTAGAATAAATTCTTTCGTCTCTTCCTTGTATGTTTCGGAATAAACACGCTCGATTTCCTTATCAAATATTTCAACAATTTTATTCTTTTCTAAACTGCTAACAGTAGATGCTGCGGATTTTGTTTTCTTTAGCAACTCGCTTAATGCAACCGGCTCTTTGTTTGCAAGCAGTTCAAGAAGAAGTACAACTTGTTTTGGAGATTTTTTTTCTATCTCCGACATAAATTCGTAAACTTCATCCGCAGATTTTGCAAGCCTTACAAACTTAACTTTCTTCACTCTAACTTTTGCAGAAGTCATCTCATCCAACAAAGTGATCGCACCAATTTTTTCGAAGGAACGAAGCATCGAATAGATATTTTTATTCTTTACTTCCTTTTGAAGTTGAGAGATGTTGTAGACTTCCTTTTGGGAAAGTGCGGTTAAAAGCATTGCCCTGAGAGAGGATTTCTTTCTTTCCTGGCTAAACAGTTTTTCACAAAATTCTTTATCACAAACAACTTTCCGTTTTAATTCTATTTCTGTTCCATACGGCACGGAGTTTCTTAATGCTTCGCCAAGTGAACTTAGATAATATTCGGAGATCCATTCGTAAAATTTAAGAGCTGTTTTATCGAAGATCGGGTTTACGTCAAGTACATCACGGATCGGTTTTATCTTTTCTTTAATATCGGATATTTCTGATAAATTTATCACAAAACCGGTAAGAACTCGCTTACCGAACGGCGCCACTACACGCACTCCGATTTTTACAGAGTCAATCAGTTCATCCGGAATGGCGTAAGTGAATGCGTTTCTAAATGGTAATGGGAATACAACCTGGCAAAACATTTTTTAGCTTTTAGCTGTTAGCAATTAGCCCTTAGCTAAAAGCTAATCGCTAATGGCTAATGGCATTACTAATATAATCAAAGCAAAAGTGGATTGCATATGAACGGGTTTTACTATAATTTTATTGTAGTCATTAAATCAATTAAGGAGTTCAAAGTGAAAAAAATATTCGTTCTTTTTCTGTTAATCGGTTTTACATTTATAAATGCTGAAGTGATAAAACTTGGCAAAGAGATAACAATCAAAGAGAAAACTTCTATCTCTAAAATTCTTTCCGCCCCGGCAAAATATGAGGGAAAAACAGTTGTTGTTGAAGGAGAAGTTCTTGGCGTTTGTGAAGATAAAGGATGCTGGATTGAAATAGCCGGCTCCAAGAAAGACGAAAAGATCAAAATTAAAGTTGAGGATGGCGTTATTGTGTTTCCGCAAGACGCAAAGGGAAAAACAGCGTTAGTACAGGGTGTTGTTGCACCGGTTAAAGCAGAAGGTTGCGATGAAAAAGAGATGGCGGAGAAGAAAGATGGTGAAGATGCAGGCTGCTGCTCCA
The DNA here is from genome assembly GCA_964449775.1 of uncultured Melioribacter sp. Classification (GTDB taxonomy): domain Bacteria; phylum Bacteroidota; class Ignavibacteria; order Ignavibacteriales; family Melioribacteraceae; genus Fen-1258. Next base: position 9,615 of record CAYVBQ010000059.1, read on the forward strand.
AAGATAAAACTAAAAAAGCTTATCAGATTGAAGGTATCGGAGCGGTTATAAAATAATCGAAGCAGCAGTATATATTTTACATAGATGAAGAAGCCCCGCTAAGCGGGGTTTTTCTTTGATGCCGGATAACAGCCCATCCCTACCCTTCCCAAAGGGAAGGGCTTTTTTAAAACTCGGTTGAGGTATTTAATGCTCGACTTTCTTTATAAAATTATAACAACTTTTAAAATGATCTTGTTTAATTTATGTACATAATTTTTTAATGAAATATCTGAATATAATTTTTAATCTCATGAGTACTATATGAAAAAATTAACTTTACTCTTCACAACCTTTATCTTGATTATTGCTTGTTCCCGGAAATTTGAAAAGTTCGAACTCTTCAGTGCAGAATCCTTCGCTTATTCAATGGATTCAGGCTGGGAATTGAATGCGACTGTCCGGGCAAAAGGATTTGAGCAAGATGAGGAGAACAATAAGTTCACAGTAAAACTTTCTTACTTTGCAGATATTCAAACTCCTGAAGGAAAATTGTTGGAAAGGATCTCATCAGGTGTTGTTGATAAAACATCTGATGAAAAATTAATTGATATTCCAATCGAAACACAAATAAAACTCGATTCTACATTTGCACCTGGTATTTACAAAATAACTTTTTTTGTAAAAGATGAAGCCACTGGAAAGAAGGGACATTTGTCGAGTTTCTTTGAGTTGAGTAAATAAAAATGGCTTGATCTCTCAAGCCATTTTAAAGGTAACTACTCATTTAATAAAGCCAACTAAATTTATTTTTTTATTGGTGAAGCCTCTAAATTTATTTCAACAGTATAATTAAGCGGTTCCATCATATTACTGCCGCCCATCCCGAGGGATCTCATACCTCCACCACCTGGCCGACCTCCACCACCGCCACCCTGGGGCTTTCCGCCACTACCTGGGGGCATTCCACTACCACTTCCGGTGCCACGCAGACCTTCAAAACTAAATTCTTCTGTTTCAAACTTAACTTTCACTTTTTCTCCCGGTAATGCATCCACCGCAAAAGAATAATCTGCATTTACAGCCAGGGGAACTTTTAATTCATAAACAAATTGGTTGGAGTGATATCCTAACTTAACCTCGATTCCTTCATTATTAACAATTGGAAGAGCCGTTAACGGAAATTTATCTTTATTGATTATCTGAAATTCATTTTGCTGTTCGAGTATTTTGCTAAAAATCTTATCAAGGTTTGAACCTTGCCCCCCTTCCCTATTTATTTCCGGCGTAGGTATTAGCGTTGATAATGTTGTCACAATTGGATACCTGATTCCAAATTTATTTTTAGCCCCGCTTTCGGGTTCGAACCAAACAATTAAACCGGCTCTTGTGATCATCATTATTTTTGAACGATCTTCAGAAACTAAACAGACGTAAAGAAATTTGTCGTCATTTCGAAAACCGATAGAAATTTTCTTGTCCGGTATTTGTTGTATGCTTTTATTCCATTCCGATGCATCGCCGTCAATTTTGATTTCATTATTTTGCCACAAACTATTCATATTCGAACTGGCAGCACAACCATTGATTAAAAAGATACCCGACATAATTACTGGAAGGATAAAAAAACTTTTTTTCTTCGATCTCATCATTACCTCTCAATTATTAAATATTATTCGGTAGCTCTTGTCTTCAAAATTAGTCATAATGAGACCACATTCGAATTATCTTTATCACTTTTTCCTTTGGATATATTTGATAAACAATTCTATGCTGTATATTTATTCTTCTTGAATAGGTACCTTCCAAATCGCCAGCTAATTTTTCATAAGAAGGAGTATTATCAAATGGGTTTATTTCTAATATTTTTAATAAGCGCTGTGCTTTTAGATTAAGTCCACCGGCAGTTAATTTCTTTGCATCTTTCTTAGCTTGTTTAGTGTAAACGAGCTTCCACTTTACCATTTAATATCCGTTGAACACTTTTCAATCGGGGTTTTCATTCCTTTTACAATTGATTCTCTCATTCCCGGAATAGAAAGAAGAAAGAGAGTTTCTTGAATAGAACTCCAATCTTCTTCGGAAATTAAAACTGCATTTGTGCGTTTTCCGGTAATTTGAATAGGGCGGCTAATTTTTGAAGTCTCATCAATAAGTTTATAGAGATTTGCGCGCGCTTTCGTTGCTGTAACGGTTTTCATTTTATTCCTTCTTTTGTTACAAACGTACGCAAAAAAGGACGTTAGCGCAAACTCGAAATTCATTCACAAATAAAAAAAGGGGTCTTCTCCCAACTGAGTGGGTGAATTATAGCATAAAAGTGAATAGCAGTCAA
>CAYVBQ010000060.1:0-11047 GCA_964449775.1 uncultured Melioribacter sp.
CCGGCACTGAAGGGCTGAAGCTGCTGGTGGTGCAGCCGCTTGACAAACACATGCAGCCAGTGGGCGGTCTGCAGGTGGCTGCGGATGTGGTGGATGCCGGTTTGGAAGATGTGTGCGTGATGGTTCGTTCGCGCGAAGCCTCCCTGGCGCTGCCGGAGATCAAATTTGTTCCGGTTGATCTGGCTCTGGTTGGGATTGTGGATCAACTGGATGTGCGCCCGGACGGGCTTTTTGATTTTACCCTGAAACCCGGCTGGGTGCAGTATACGTGAGCCAATATGATCTTAGCTAAAGTCGTTGGTACTGTGGTGACCACCATCAGTCACCCGCATTATAAGAGCCACCGCCTGCTGGTGGTTCAGCCCATGTTCACCGAGGGTGAAAACGCCAATGAGGATTTCATTGCCCTGGATAACACCCAGGCAGGCATTGGGGATACGGTGCTGATCAATCGCGAGGGGGGTGGTGCAAGGCAGGTGCTCAACAATCCAGATGCCTGCATTATTTCAGTAATAGTGGGAATTATCGATTCGGTTTATATACAAACCTGAGATCAATAAATTCAGACCTCTTGTTGTCATTCTGAACAAAGTGAAGAATCTCATCTCTATAGGTAGATGCTTTCCTAACGGAATGCTGCGCGATCGCTTCGCTCGAGCATGACAACAAATAGGGATTAATCTGCCCTCTCGATGTCATTCTACACCCCTTCGTTGTCATTCTTCGCCCCCCAGTTGTCATTCTGAGCCCTTCTAGGGCGAAGAATCTGTTTACAATTTGGAATAATCTTGTTTATGTTGCGTATTTATCCTAAAATATTCCCATGAGACTAAAGAAAGAATATTCAGTCTATATCATGACCAACCATTCCGGCACACTATATACGGGAGTGACCAATGACCTTGAACGTCGGGTCTATGAACACAAGCATAAATTAATTCCTGGTTTTACAACTAAATACAACATTACCCGCTTGGTTTATTTTGAATCCGGATCAGATATTGATGCTGCCATCTTGCGTGAAAAACAGATCAAGGGATGGTTAAGGAAGAAGAAAATTGCTTTGATTGAAGAGGAGAACCCTGATTGGAAAGATCTTGCAGAAGATTGGTTTGATGAATAAGAATAAAATAGATCCTTCGTCACACAGACCGTTACTCAGGATGACAACAAAAAACGATAGCTTCGACCTCCCATTGTCATTCTGAACCTCGAAGGGGTGATCGCGCAGCAACCTTTATGATTCAGGTGGCGCCCTCGAAGCAACTTGCATAAGCAGGCTGCGTATCGCGCAGCATCCCCACCAGGGGAGATGCCCGAAGTGCGGCATCCTCAAGATGCCAGCACGGAGAGGCCCGCCACCGACTCCCTTCACTTCCGCTTACCCTGAGCCCGGCGGGGGCGAAGAATCTATTCTCTATAGGTAGATTCTCCCCTCAGCGTGACATCAAAACGCCCGCGGGACGCGGGCTGGAATAAAGGAAGTTCCGGCGGAATTTGCTAAACCCGACAAAACCCGACAGGTAAATGCCGTTATATTAGAACCCAAGTAAGCAAAGACCTTATTTACATTTAAGCCATTAAATGATAATATAATATTGCTTATTTACGTTTTAGAGATAAGGTGATAATTAGACATGGATACAAAACTGTTCAGTAAAAATTCCCCGGGGAAACTGGTTAAAATACCAGCGGGGTACTGGGCATTCATCCCCAACCGGCTGCCACCGCGGATGGAGTATTCGCCACGGCTGGTGACGGCACTAGCGGGGGCAGAGAGAAGCCTGGGCGAATTGAGAGGGGTAAGCGATGGATTGGCAGACCCAAACCTATTGCTGAGGCCATTCATACTGATGGAGGCAGTGCTTTCCTCAAGGATCGAGGGGACGAGAGCGTCACTGGAAGATCTGCTGATTTTTGAAGGGACGCAGCTGGCTTTGTTTGAAGAAAACAGGGATGTACGCGAAGTGCAGAACTATGTGAATGCGCTGGAATATGGACTGGAAAGGATGAAAGACCTGCCGGTGAGCCTGCGGCTGATCAAAGAAATCCATGCCCAATTGATGGAAGGAGTGCGGGGAGAAGGACTGCGGCCGGGTGAATTCAGGACAAAGCAAAACTGGATCGGCACAGCGGGAGCCACGCTGGAGGATGCCACTTATGTGCCACCGCCGCCAGAAGAAATGAAAAAAACCCTGGGAGAGCTGGAGAGATTTTTGAACCAGGCAAGCGAGATTCCGGCATTGATCAAACTGGGCATGGCGCATTACCAGTTGGAAGCCATCCACCCGTTTGCAGATGGGAATGGAAGGATGGGGAGGTTGCTTATAGCGCTGATGATGAGCGCCTGGGAACTCCTGCCGCGGACGGTTTTGAACCTGAGTGCGGCATTTGAAGCAGAGCGGCAAAGGTATTATGCGCGTCTGCTGGCGGTGAGCCAATGCGGGGAATGGGAGGAATGGTTGGTTTATTTCTTGGACGGGATAAAGCAGGAAAGCCGGCGGTCAATCCAACGGATCAAAGCGCTGGAAGGGCTGCGAGACAGGTATATGGAGGTAGTCCGAAAGGAAAGGGCGGACGAGCGATTGAGCCAGGCAGTGAATGCGCTATTCTTTAGCCCGATCTTAACCGTCCGGCAAATGGAAAAGCAATTAGGGACCAGTTACCTGGCGGCAGAGCGATGCATTCAGAGGTTGATTGAATTAAGAATATTGAGGGAAATCACCGGAAAGGCGAGGAACAGGATTTATCAGGCGGATGAGATTCTGAAAGCTTTGAATGAGTAAACTGCGAGGCACTCTGTAAGGGCCGCGCAGCATCCCGCTTGATAGCACCAGGCAGGTGCTTAATAACCCGGATGCCCCTGCATCATTTCTGTAATAGTGAGGATCATCGATTCGGTTTATATTGCTGACTAAAACACTTTAATAACCCTGTTGTCATTCTGAACTGCGCAGCGGAGAAGAACTTGGTAACATTCAAAAATCAATGCTGCATTTTTGATATATACTATTCTTAGATCAATTAGCATAAAAAAGATGATAAATTCAACTGGATATAGTAGATTAATATTTCAAGAAAACTATAAAAATAAGATAGATGAACTTATTAAAATTAAACCAACAATTACTAGCAAACCAGTTCAAGAAGAACCGAATTATTCACTGTTAGATTTGTCTATTGGATACAAGCTAGAAGCACTTGAAAAAATTATTCCTTATCAGCTTAATGCTAAAAACGGTTCAGAAGTCACTAAAAAGAAAATCCTTTCTGGGTATGACGAGTCAAAATTAAAATTTTTAGCCTTAGAGGGGACAGCTTATTTTACAACTCACACTTTAGTAATTGTTGCTAATGATGATTATTTACCCATCACTTTATTTACATTTAATTTTTACACAAGATCGGAAAAGCTATTAGAAAAATCCTCATTTATTCGATTCTCGGATAATCCTTCAATTGATTCTGAACTGGATTACATTGCTGAACGTAATGAATTCCTTTCAAATTGGGGGGAAAAAAGCTCAATCATGTTTATTGATGGTCCGTTTATTGGTGGAAACGTTACTACCTATAATTTGAAGTTGATAAACAATCTTCTTCAAAAGAATATTATCCCAATTTTTTTTGTCAAGAATTCAAATAGTAATTTAGTAGTTGACAACATAAACGAATTAAAAAAGAGATATAACTCAGATTTGCATTGGCTATATCATTTTCTTGATAATGGGACAAGGTCTAATATATTCAAATATACCGACGAACACAATTCAGAAAATTCAAAGATCTTTTTCTACATTAAATCTTTAAAAAATATTAGTCCTCAGCGTGTTGAAATGCATCCAAAAGTCTTTGCTTTAATTGAAGACCAATTTCCCGAAATCATTAATTTAATTTATTATCTTCTTTTAGTACATGGGGATAAGTCAAATTTGCAAATCAGGCCCATTGCTATAGCGGAGATGTTTTCGAGAGAAGTCATGCAATTAACGAATTTCACTAAAATATTCAGTAATATACAGTTTGTTCCTACGATGAATCAAACAAGGTTTGGAGGTATATAATGACCTGGATAGTACTTGGAGAGGAAAAAGGGAGATATAAACTAGTTTCAAAAAGTACTTCTGACACTGAAATGCCAGGAATTATTCCTAAAGGTTCTTATTTAACTGTTGAGTCTGAAGATAGATTATCAAAGTACATCTTAAGAGTTGATGAAAGTGAACAGTTCGAACCTTATAGACCATCGCCTCTTGTGGTAGACATGGATTTATCAGGTCTTTATCAGGATACCAAATGCCAAAACGTAATATACACATTTCGTGTAAAAGACATTAATAATCGTAAAGATGGAAAAATAGATTTTATCCATCCTCAGTTAATTGCCCGAAGATCTACGCAAGAAGAAATTGATATAGCGATGGGCAATACAGAGATTGGCCCAAGGGTGTTTTTAGCTACAATTCATGGGGGTCATAATCAATTATTACTAGACGAACAATTGAATTTCATCACAACAAGACTACCAGATGATATGTTCTTCCATCAAATGCTTATTTGCGGAATGACAGGTAGTGGAAAAACCGTAGCGATGAAGTATTTCATGCAATATTTCACTGAAGAATTACACGGGGCAGTTTTAGCAATAAATGTTAAAGATATTGATTTATTACAGATGAATCAACCTTCGATTAGCAAGCGCGAAAGTGTAATAAATGAGTGGAAATCTTTAGGAGAAGAACCTCATGGAATTATCAATTATGTTATTTATTACCCTGCAAATACACAAATTCCTTCTAATATTGGAGTAGATCTCAATAAAACAGAACAAATTACATTAAAGGTGAAAGAGGTTGATCCTGAATCATTAATAGGATTGTTGCAAAATGTTACAGAAATCGGAGCTCAGTTATTGCCAGATATTTTCCGATATTGGAAGGATAAAAAAGAAGAAACAAACGAAAATTACTCATTCAATAATTTTGTGTCCTACTTTGAGAGTTGTGCCATAAATCCAACAATTCCAGTTAAGAACATTAGGGGCGATGTATCGGAAATACATTTGCATAAAGGCACGTTTGGAAATATTGAAAGAAATCTAACTTACGCATCCGCTTTATTTGATAATCCAAATGCTAAATCACTTCAAGCAAAGGATATTCTCTTCGAAGGTAAATTATCAGTCATTAATGTTACTGGAGAAAAAGGTGTTCAATTTGGATCAATCCTGCTTCGCGATTTATTAAAGAAAATAGTTGATGTTAAAAGGGATCAATTGTTTGATACTCCAATTCTCGTTATTATTGATGAGGTACATCAATTTTATGGTAATGAAAATATGGGTGAGGCACTAGGAGTATTAGATACAATTTGTCGGACAGGAAGAAGTCAAAAAATAGGTGTCATATTTGCATCTCAAAACATGGAAGATCTACCAAGTGGATTATCAAACGTAATTAATACAAAAATTATGTTCAGGTCAGATTATTCAAAGATTTCGCATTTTGGAATTTCTAAAGAGGAATTTCAAACCCTGAGTGTTGGATATGCAGTAGTAAACGTACATAATCTCCCACAATTAAGAATTATTAAGTTTCCAATTTCATTGGCCGGAGTAATTGAAAAATGACAGACAAAGATGATCAAAATGCCTTATTGATATTTCTTTTATCAGTAATTGAAAATGAAGATGAGAAAAAAGTTCTTGAGCAAGTATTTAATTCTGTAGAACCAAAAATAATTATTGAAGATTTCATTGATTATAAATAATAGGGGAAAAGCCAATGATTAAGTATGACTATACACTTGAACAAGTTAAAGATGCCGAGGGGCATAAAGATATTTTCAAACCGGAATATTTTGATACCACTCTACCTAACCTGGTGTATTTGAAAGGCCCAAATTCGAAAGGTAAAAGTACTATCTTAAATATTTTAGCGTTAGGATTTTATGGTTTATACCTTGATGGGCAAGAACTACATGAAGATTTAAGAGAAAGGATCCTCAACTTAGTTAAGTCAGAACATCAAAAAATTAAGTTTTCAATTAAAGTTGAAAATGAAAAAATTGGGCCCCCGTTACTTATCGAAAAGCCAAGCCTTGATAAGGAAGAAATTATAGTTTATAGAATTATCAATGATAGGCGAATCCCGATAATACCTGAGGACTTTTTTAAGGAATATAAATTAATTTATGATATCCCTCAAAACCCGCTAAAAAGAATCGATGGTATTTTAAATGAAATAAAAATTGAACAGAAAAATATTGGTTTAAAAATTAAAGGGTTCCGCCAGGAAGTTGAGAGCCTTATTAACGATGTAAGAAAAACCGACAATATGTTATTGCTAAGAGATACTCAATTTAGCATTGATGAGGAAAATAATCGATGTGCTGAGTCTCAGAAAGAACTACGAGATAGAGAGGGCATAATTGATGATCTCAAACAATTTATTGTTTGTAAAATGTATAGCATTTATTTGAAGGCATACAATAAAAATGTTGGTGACTTAACATTGCTTCGTAAAAAAGCCAAAGCATATGGCAATATCAATAAAAAGATCATTTATCAGGGGCAGACTTTAAAAATCAGAATTCAAAGTCTGATTTCAAATGCAAAACTATTACGTCAAAACCAATCGCAGAACATAAGAAATTTTATCGAGTCAAAGGTAATAAATCGATTCGAAGCTTGGCTTGATTTAGATATACCTAATGCAATTATTGATCCGACAAAGCTTGAAATATTAATTCCTGAAACAGAATATTTTATTAAATTACTTTCAGATAAAAAAGAAGAGGTTTTAAAATTTTCCAAAGATAAGCTCGAAAGAAACAAATTCTTCCGTCAATTAATTGAAATACTAGATTCATATAAGACAACTTCAATCACAATCCCTGGAATCAATAAAGTTCCTATTGATTTTATTCGAATATTAAAACATGAAATTGAGTTGAATGAAGATGTGGATTTAAAAATTGAAAAGTTAGATAGCGGGATAAATGAATTAAACCTATTTTTAAAATCAATAAATCAAGCAAATGAAATTAATGAGAATTTGAGTCAAGAAAAAGGTAAGTTAGCTTATATAACAGACTCTACTGCATTTGACCCTAACGAACTTGATCGATTAGAGAAAGAGAATCAACAGTTAAGTAAAAAATTTGAAGCCTACAAGCTTGAGTTGGGAAAACTTGGGATTTCCGAGGAACTTCTCGAGAAGAAATTAATTACATTAAAGTATAATGATCAAATTATTAAATTTGATCATTATAACGAAAACGAACTAAATGGACGTATATTATCAATAAAGCATAAGATTGAAGACCTAAAAACTGATATTGATAAATCTCGTGGATTAATTACTAAATATGAAATCAAGATTCAGGATTATCAAACTCAAAAACCACACATCTATCTTAAATATCTTCGTAAACTAGAGGAATTGAATAATATCCTTCGATCCCTTGAACAAAAATTACTTGTGAATTTTGAGAATGATTTAATATCTATTACAAAAACTAAGAGTGGTCAAAATCTTTCCAATCAACAGCTTAAAATCGCCGAGAGCATAAGCAAATATCTTGCTAATAAAATACCCATTGTTAAACATAACGATACCATTTACCAGGTTGAATCTGTAGATTTTATTTCAAAAGCCTTTAAAACAAAGAATAATACAATCATTGATTATGGTTATATGGGTACAGGACAAGCTCAATCGGCTTATTTAAGTGGATTATTAAATGTTAGTGAAGATAAGAAATTAATTGTCCTATTTGACGAAGTTGCATTGATGGACGAAGAATCGCTTAAACTTGTCACAACAAAATTAAAGAGCCTTTACGATAAAGGGAAAGTATTATTGGGGATTATTGTTCAAGTCGATAAAAAATTTTCAAATGAGAGTCTGTTATGAATGACCTAGACGTTGAATCTTATGAAATACTAGAGAAATTTTATTTTAAGCTTGTTAATATCCTAAAGAGAGAAAATAATTATTCTGAATCCAAACCAATACTAAAGGTTATGTTAGGTTTTACTCAAACTAAAATATTGAAAATTATTGACGAAACCTCAATCAATATCGGGGTTTTTAAAAGAGGTTCGACGCTAAATCACCTTATAGAAAATGCATATCTGAAAATGCAAGATGATAAGAATAAATTAGATGAGTGTATTATTTCTGCAAAAGGAATTTGGATTATTGATAAGAAAAGAAATCAATTGGCAGATGAAGATCTCTTGGATTTTATTGACGAAAAATATTTTTCATCAAATAATTCAGGAAAAGATTTGTCAGATAAGAATATTATTATTTTGTTTGTGATGATTGGGTTAAGGTTTTTTTCAAATGATGTACCTATGAATCTTTGTGACCTTGAAAAACTAAATAAATGGTTACCAATTTTTTATGAAACAAAAGAGTTCTGTTTACAAAATAAAATCATAAAGAGGGATATTGTTTTTGACCAGAAGGGGGTAGAGCATCCTATAACATATCTATTAAGACGCGCACAAGATCTACCTGAAATGACAGATTATATATTTAATTTCAGCAATGTGAAAAATAAACAGTACTATTTGGATATCGCAAATTCAGATGGAGATAATAGAAAGAAGGTTACTCTAAAACTTAGTCATCTATTTAAGAAAATATTACATAATTGTGACAATCCAGAAGATCTTATCCAAAAAGTTCTTTTATATTTGAATAATATTGCACATGATAAAGGCATCTATTTTATTGATGACTTCAAATATATTACATATGAATGGGATGATATTCTTAATGATGCTTTAATAATATTATAAGAATTCCCCAATAAATTCCAATTTTCAGACTAGTTTGAAAATAGACTTCCTGCAAATCTTATATCAAGTTTAATACCCGGGTTTATATAACTTGATTTTTTTGTATCCATTTTGAAATGCTCTCTTCTAATATTATGCATAGAACAAATTGAAATGCATCTCCTTGTTGTGATTGATTATTCATTTACTCTCCCAATTACTTCAGGAATATCATTACTTAATATTATTAATTCTCTTGAATTCTTATCATTTGACATTCCATATTTCCATCTTGGTTTAATGATTCGAAAATCCGAATAAATATCCTTTATTTCAGAGCAATTGTTGTAGGATAAGACCCATTTCTCCCTATTGCGAAGAATACTATATAAACTTTCATGGTTAAAGTTTTTATGCATATTTCCATTTTTTCCATATAAATTGGATTTGATAAGATAGGGAGGGTCAAGATATAAAAATTGTTCTTCATATTCTTGAAGAGTAATACGAAAATCTTGTTTTTCTACAGATAGATTAGGGCATTTAAATTTACGTAGATATTCTATCGACGATTTGGTGAAACGGGGATGTCCAGGTGTCATACCCCCACTCAAAGTTGCGCCTGAAAAAGATGCTCTATTTAATATATAGAAAATTGTTGCAGATTCAAGTGGGGTTGCACCAGTCTTTTTTTGAAGATTATAAAATTGGACTTTGGAAAGAGGGTAATAATGTTCTGCATTGTTTGCTAATCTTTCAGGATTCGTTAACAATTCATTCCAAAAAATAACAAGGGGGTCAAAATTATCAAAACCAAAAACTTTCACACCAAATGATGCTAATGCAATCTCTATTGAACCTCCTCCGATAAAAGGTGAAATTAATTCATTAATATTTGAAGGAATTAACAATAAAATAGCACTAACAGCTCTTGCTTTTCCCCCAGGAAAACGTAGTGGTGATTTGGGGTATTTATTAAAATTAATAAATGCATTTTCAAAAATATTTCCATTAATTCTGGGAGTATGTAAATTCAAAGCCAAATTCATTATTATGATTATAACTATTATAGGGAAAAGAATTATGCAGTAATCTATTATTTATTCGTTTCACGAAACGAATAATATTCTAAAGTGTTGGCTTATGTCGTAACCCTCCGCATTGGTTCTCATGCAATACCTTGTGAAGATAACGCAATCCAAACCATCTGGATAATAGTATCAAAATGTGATATCATATCTCATGAACAGCAAACACAAAAAGACCCTTAATGCAATTTTTGAAGAGCCTGCCCGGGCAAATATTGATTGGAAGGATATTGAGAATCTTCTATCCGGTCTGGGTGCCGACCTCACGGAAGGCAGAGGTTCCAGGCTGAGAGTGGCTCTCAATGGGGTGCGGGCTTCCTTCCACCGTCCTCACCCGCGCAAAGAGGCTGGCAAATTGATGATCAAATCAATGCGCAGGTTTTTGATGGAAGCCGGGGTCGAACCTGAAGGAGATGAAAAATGATGGAATATAAGGGCTATCTGGCTCAAATTGATTATGATGATGATGCCCGTGTTTTTCACGGTGAAGTCATCAATTTAAAGGATGTGATCACCTTTGAAGGCACCTGTGTGGAAGATCTTCGCCAGGCGTTTGTTGATTCTGTGGAAGATTATCTGGAGTTTTGCAGCGAACGCGGTGAGAAACCGGAGAAACCATTTTCTGGCAAATTCATCATCCGCATCAAGCCAGAACTGCATCAAAAAATTGCACTGAAAGCTAAAATTGAAGACAAGAGCATGAACAATTGGATCGAGGAGCTGCTGGAAAAAGCAGTGCGGTAATTCATCCCTTTCAATTTTCTTTTACTCCCGCCCGCTTCTCGCGGACGTTTTGTTTTTTTTGCCCCATTCGTTTCGCTTAAAGTGACCCCTGGAGCACCCCATCAGGATCTGATCAATAAGATGCTTCGCGTCCCCTACAGGGTGCTTCGCGACGCTCGAGCATGACAAAAAGGATGACAACAAATAGCGATAACTCCGCCCTCTCGTTGTCATTCTGAACCCCGCAGGGGTGAAGAATCTATTTTCTTTTCTGAAGTATTTTATTGATGAATAGATATGAATAACAATAAAAAGAGATCCTTCCCCTTTCGGGGATGCTTCGCGATCGTCGCGACGATCGCTTCTCAGGATGACACAACCGCTGAGGCCGCTCCTCGCAAATAAATATACTTCCTCAATTTGCTATAATTCTATTGTGCTCTGT
>CAYVBQ010000061.1:0-10500 GCA_964449775.1 uncultured Melioribacter sp.
AATGTCCGTTACATTTTGCTATAATTTACCCACTCGAAAGGGAGAAGAGCCTAAATTCAAAGACTTCTTCCCGGCTTACGCCTGGTCGAAGTGACAGCGACTATCTTCACTTAGACTTATATAAAATATTGGAGAGCAATTTGAATAGTGTAAAAGATTACTATGATAAAATTGGTTGGAAAAAAGAGAAGGGTAAATATGTTGATACTCTTACCTTCACATCTGATAAAGGGGCAAAATATAGGAAAGCAGGTTACGACAGACTGAGGGAAATGATTGGAGAGACAGAGATATTGCTTGATGTAGCATGTGGGGCAATGCCATTCGATTCGAATGCAAAAAAACAGATTTGTATGGATTTTAGCATTACCGCAGTTAAAGAAGCGAAGTTGAATAAACCTGACGGATTTTTTGTCCTGGGCGACATAACAAATCTACCCATAAAAGATAATTCGGTAACAGACACAATTTCCTTACATACTATCTATCATGTGCATAAAGACAAACAGGAAAAATCAATCGAGGAGATAAGAAGAGTATCTAAAAAGAAATGTTATATAATTTACAATGCGGGCAAACACGCAACTTTAGTAAATATTTTAACGCTTCCACTGCAATTATGGAATTGGTCCGAAAAGAGAATCAACCCCAACAGCAAAAGAAAACTTTATTTCTATGCACACGATTATAAATGGTTGGAAAAATTCGGGGAACTTGAGACATACCGATTTCTAAATGAAGGCGGAATAAAATTATATGGCATACTTTTAGGAATGATATCAAAGATCGAGAAGTATTTCCCTAAACATGCTTACTACCCATTGCTAATTATTGATAAAAATAAAAAAATTTTGTAGCCACTACTTCAAGATTTCTACCAATATTTAACTCCTAACGGAGTTAAGAAAGTAATACTTTCGACCTTATTCTTAACCAGCATTCTTTAGAAATTCTAACGTTTGTTTTTCTATGAAACTAAAAACCTCGTTTTCAGTTACTGCTTTACCCGGTGTAAAAATAACAGGTGATAAATCTACATCCTCGTACGAGAGAAGGCATTTAAGATATACCGATTGATTAAACTCCGGATGCTTTGATTTTGCCAGATCCATTAAACTCAATAATGAAAATTCTTTTAGAATAAAATAGATATCAACATAATCTTTATAAACAGCTCTTGGTAGAGCCAACAACTTCATTACACCAATTTCTTGAATTTGTGCTAACTTAAAATTCCCAGCTTCCAACAAAGGTAATACATTGGTATATCTTAATTTAAAAAATGAAATTTTTATTTCATTATTTAGTAAAACTGTAAAAGTATCCTTTTCATTTTGCATTACATTCAGTAAAAACTCCGGGAATAATTCCTTAATCTCACCGAACAAAGAATCATTATTAAAACTTGTGTAGGTGAAAAAATCAAAATCTTCAGAAAGTCGGTGTCCTAATTGTAAAGCGAGACCTGTGCCGCCAGCAAGATAGAAACGATCACCGAATCGAATAAGTCTATCAACAATAGATGATCTCTTCCCGTTTAGTATTTCATTGTGAAGTTTCATTTTTCCCATAGATCATTGTATTCAACTATTTTTTTCCAAAAACCAAAACTGCTGGTGTCTAATACAAAAGTTCCTTTCTTCGCTATGTAGTCCTTTACTTCAGTTCTATTAAAATATTTTATCACATATTTTATTGCATTTAAATCTCCAAATAATAGAAGTCTACCAAGAATAAAGTTCTTATTCTTAATGAGATCAAGATTACTAAAGTCACAATCCCAAAAATATTTTTTGAACTCTATAGGTAAGTTATTCATAACTATACTGTGAATTATATAGTAAAATAGATAAAAATAAATTGAAACTTCTAAATGCTTGAGTTAGTTAATAAATCGACTTGCATCTATTAACAATCAGCTTTCAGCGTAGCCGATTAGTGTTAATCTGTCAAGTCCTAAACTTGTTGAAAAAACTAATACCTGTCCTGAGTGAAGTGAAGAAACGGCTCATTCAACTTCCTTTTCCTTTTTTCCCCAGCTCAACACGGTTTAATCCATTAAGCGCCGCAACCCGGTATGCTTCTGCCATTGTGGGATAATTAAATGTACTGTTTATAAAATACATTAAGCTATTTCCATCTCCCTTCTGAGACATAATCGCTTGTCCGATATGAATAATCTCAGAAGCCTCATAACCAAAGCAGTGGATGCCAAGAATTTTTAAACTCTCTCTATGGAAAAGAATTTTCAACATACCTACTGTTCTTCCGGTTATCTGTGCTCTTGCAAGATGACGGAAAAACGAATGTCCTACTTCATAAGGAATTTTCTTTTCCGTTAATTCCCTTTCATTCAGTCCGACTGAACTGATCTCCGGTATAGTATAAATACCAGTTGGAATATCTTCCGTTCTTAAAGTTGTGCGTTCGCCCAAAATTAGATGTCTTGCTGCAAATCTTCCTTGATCGTAAGCGGCACTTGCAAGACTTGGATAGCCAATCACATCTCCAACCGCAAAAATATTAGGAACGGATGATTGATAATACTCATTAACGGGTATAGATCCTTTCGAATCGGTTTTAATATTTAATTCTTCTAAACCAATATTTTGCGAATTACCGGTTCTTCCCTGAGCCCATAAAAGGTAATCACTTCGTATCTGTTTATTTGATTTGAGATAAATGGTCACACCATTATCATCAGCCACAACTTTTTCATATTCTTCGCCATGCCGTATTAACACTCCGTTCTCTCTGAGATGATAAGCAAGCGCGTCAATTATTTCATCATCTAGAAATGACAAGAGTTGATTGCGTGTGTTGATCAAATTTACTTTCACCCTCAATCCTCTGAATATAGAAGCGTATTCGCAGCCAATAACACCCGCACCGTAAATTGTTAACGTCTTAGGATTATCCTGAATTTTCAGAAGGCTGTCGCTGTCAACAATGCGCGGATGCGAGAAATCAACATCGGGCGGATGATATGGTCTTGAACCGGTTGCAATTATGAATGAATCTGCGTTATATATTTTTTTTAAGCCTGTTGATTCAGTCACTTCTATTGATTGTGAATCAAGAAATCGTGCTCTCCCGATGAGAAGATCAACACAATTTCTTGTATAAAATCCTAATCGCAATTCAACTTGACTATTAATTACAGAGGCAGTCTGTTTCAATAATTCCTGGTATGCAGTACCTTCAAATTTGTTACTGTCATACAAGATCTGGCTAGCGTGTCTTAATGCCTTACTGGGAATAGTCCCTTTATGAGTGTTACTTCCGCCTACAAGAGAGAATTCTTCACAGACAGCAACTTTCTTCCCTTCTTTTGCGCAAGTCATCGCTGCACCTTCACCACCTGGACCGCTGCCAATTATTATCACGTCGTATTTATTATTCAATATAAATCCTATCTTAAAAAATTTTTTATCTGAAGAAAAATAAACAAGAGTCAAAAATTCACTTATCGATCTGTTCGATCCAATCATAATCAATAGATTACAAGAATTCCTTGCTAATCGAATTTTAGAATAATAGAATCACGTTCACGTGAAGAGAGTTCATCAGATTTGTTAGTTGTTTTAAATAGATCGAATACATTATTAACGGTTTCGGTTTTCGATGATGATAATTCAACTTTCTTAGAATCGGCAAATCCTTTAAATGGCGACGATTCTTTTACGCCAGCGGATTGTGTTGGTGTTTGTGAATCTATGCCAGGAATTCCGAGAGCTTGTTTTAGTAGATCAATTATTTCTTCTCTGAGATCCTGAACTTTTGCTGCTTCCGGAGGTTTAGGGGGGGTTAAATATTGCTGCGCAATATTTTTGTCTTCAGCTATTTTTTTAACATTCGTCATCTCTTCATACTTCGAATCACGATCTTCCAATTCACGCATCTTAATTGCAGAAGGATCTCCTGAACTTTTCCGTATTGTAGACTCTTCATCAATAAATGTATCGTCGAAAGCAAATATTGCATCAGCAAATATTTTATCATTTTGGCTCTGAGCTTCAATTGCTTTTAGATCAAAACTGTAAACTTCAGCAAAATTAGCTTCCGCTTCTTTTTTCGTTAGCGAAGTTAAGCCGACCTGTTGGATCTTAAATCGAAACCTCTGAGGATCCAGTTCAAACCGCAGATGACGCAGATCTTTAATGGCAAAGATTGGATCGAAATAAATCAGTTCTATCTTTCCATTTATCTTAATGAAGTAACCATACTTAGTGGAATAAGCATCAAGATTATTAACATTAGTGAGCAAACGATAAATAATCAAATTTTTTGGAGAAGGATCTTTGATGTAAGCGCAAACATCAAAGTAACTGATTTGATGCGGACTTTTTATTTTTTCGTTTTTGTAAATTATTTTAAAACTGTCGTTGAAATTGAACATGTTTTTTGAATAGATCAAAACATCATTCGTACGCAGGTCTAAAGTTTCAAGTAACATGTTTTTCCTATAATAATTTTCTTAAGCCCATCGAATTAAACCTAACTCAAATTGATTTATTAACATCGGGTGTTTCGGCAAAAGTCTTAAAGTGAATCCGAACTGACCAGTATCTTTGCAATTTATCTCACCGCGATAAATATATTTTGATGATTTAGTTTTTTTAACAATATGGGTCATATTCACAAAAGATTTTGTGCCTTGAATTCCATCATCAAATTTGCCGTAATATATCTGAACATCAACATCATCAGGAGTCAAATCACCGAGCTCAATTTCTGCCAGTATTGGATATTTCAAACCAACTTTCAGGTCACCGTTCTTCTCCTCTTCGGAGATACTAAGGAAAGTTACTTTATGCCAATTATCATAGAGCCGGCTCTTCCATTTTGAAAACTCTTTCCCTTTCTCCCAATTATTTTTCATCAATGCCATTCGTTTTTCGTGAGAAGCAAAATAAAACTTCTTAGAATATTGCTCTACCATTCGATGAGAATTATAAACCGGTCCCAATTTTTTCATCGAATTTTTCATCATAGATATCCAACCGCGCGGAAGTTTATCTTCACGTCTGTTATAAAACAGTGGAACCAACTCTTTTTCAATCCCCTCGTAAATTAATCTTGACTCAACTTCATCCTGATAATCTAGATTATCATACTCTTCAGCATTTCCTATCCTCCAGCCAACATCAGGCGTAAAAGCTTCATCCCACCAACCATCCATCACGCTAAAGTTTAATCCGCCGTTGGCTATAACTTTCATACCGGAAGTTCCGCTAGCTTCTAATGGTCTTCGCGGATTGTTTAACCAAACATCGCATCCTTCTACCATGTAACGAGCAATGTTCATATCATAATTTTCAATAAAGACTATTTTCTTTCTTAAGTGAGGTTCCTTGGAAAGAGCAATTATTTCTTGAATGATTTTTTTCCCTTCATCATCTTTTGGATGTGCCTTACCTGCAATAATTAACTGAACAGGATAATCCGGATTACTTAAAATGCTGGCGAGACGTTCAATGTCTTTCGCTATCAAGGTTGCGCGTTTGTATGTTGCAAATCGACGGGCAAACCCAATTGTTAACGCCTCTACGTTTAGAACTTCTTTAGCAAATGCAAGTTCCGATGTAGAACCTCCACGTTCAACAATCTGCTTTGTCAGTCTGTTTCTTGTAAAAGCAACTAATCTTTCTCTTCTCCTTTCGTGAGTACGCCAGAGTTCTTCATCAGGTATTTCATCAATCTGCTTCCATGCTTCGGGATCGGCTGGATTTTGCATAAATTTTTCGCCAAGGTAACGATATAACAATTCATGCATATCTTTAGAAAGATGAGATCGAGTGTGTACCCCATTCGTTATGTAGTCAATCGGAATTTCATCAAAGGGAATATCAACAAATCCTGCCATCCACATTTTTTTAGAAACTTTTCCGTGCAATTTGCTAACACCGTTTACAAAACCGGCCATGTTCATTGCAAGATGCGCCATATTATAATTAGTAACAGGTTTGTCTTTTAAAATTGTTCCCAATGAATAGAAAGTTTTATCATTTATCTGTAATTCATTCCGATAATAATTTCCAAAATATTTTTCTATAAGATCATTCGGGAAAATGTCTATACCTGCAGGAACAGGAGTATGAGTAGTAAAAACATTTGAATAAAAATTAATGTCCTTTGCCTCGGTAAAACTTAATCCGTGTTTTTTAATAAGGGAACCAATTCTCTCAAGTGAAAGAAAAGCAGAGTGCCCTTCGTTCATATGACAAACGAGAGGATCTATTTTCATAGCATGAAGAGCTCGGATTCCTCCAATACCAAGAACAATTTCTTGTTGAATTCTTGTTTCGACATTGCCGCCATAAAGTGAACGCGTGATTTTTCTATCTTCTTCAGAGTTTTCCGGAACATTTGTATCTAGTAAGAAAAGCGGGACGCGCCCAACCTGTATTTTCCAAATTTGTAAAATAACTTGCCGTCCCGGAAAATTCATTTCAATTTTTAAAGGAGTATTATCAAAATTTGTAACGAGGGTCATTGGCTGGTTAAAGAAATCCGTTAATTCATATCGTTCCTGCTGCCATCCATCATTGGTTAAATATTGTTGGAAATATCCTTCTTTATAACAGAGTCCAACAGCAACAAGAGGTAGTCCCAGGTCACTTGCTGATTTTAAATGATCGCCAGCTAGAACTCCTAATCCACCCGAGTAAACTTGCAAACATTCAGTTAATCCAAATTCAGCTGAGAAATAGGCAATAAATTTATCACCTTCAAGCGAATAATTTTTCTGATACCAACTCTTCTCTTCCATATAAACATTCAACTGAACATAGACCCGGTTCATATGAGAAATAAAACTATCATCGGCGGCAACTTCATTCAATCTATCTTGACTTATCTTTCCTAACATCAGAACTGGATTATGATGAGTTTCCTCCCACAGCTTTCGATCCAGTCTTCTAAACAATTCTATAGCGTCGTGATTCCAACTCCAATACAAGTTGTATACAATTTCGCGTAACGTCTCTAACTTCTCCGGAAGAGAAGGAACAACATTAAATCTGCCAATAAAATTTACCATTTACTTCTCCGATGTTGAGATAATTTCATTTACAAAGTAAAGTTAGTAATTTTTTCTGTTGATAAAAAGACAAGTTAAGAAGTCGAAATTTTCTTGGAACAATTTTTCTCAATTTACAATTAAAACGACGACAACTTGATAAGTTTGGTTACAGTTTTTTCTGGTTCAATAATTTTACTAAATTTGATTCACAACTAAACGATTACGTGTAATGAATATATTTTATAGTTTTTTGATCGGTTATTTAGTCGGTTCATTTCCCACAGCTTTTATTTTCCTTAAGCGATATAAAAATATTGACATTAGGTCTGCCGGTTCTGGAAATGTCGGCACTTTAAATTCGTTCAAAGTATCAAAATCGAAATGGATTGGGCTTTCCGTCTTGATCATAGATTTGCTAAAAGGCATTGTAAGTGTAGTATCAGTTAAAATCCTTATAGGAAATGAATTTATTTTTCTGATGATTGCGCTAAATGCAGCAGTATTAGCCCATTGTTTCTCGCCCTGGATAAATTTTAAGGGGGGAAGAGGTCTAGCAACCGCGGGAGGAGGTTCACTGGTCATATCAATTCCTATTCTGCTCATCTGGTTATTAATATGGTTGGCCGCTTTCATCTTTCCGAGAAATATCCATTTAGCTAATATTAGCGCAACTTTATTGACAGCAATATTTTCCTTTACATCAGCTATCTTAATGAACAGATTTTCGTCACCACATGCATCTAATAATTTTGAATTTGGATTTTTTGTTGGAACTTTGATGCTCATTATTCTTGTAAAACACTACATTCCATTAAAAGAATTGATTCTCAATGCATATAATAAAAATTAAGGGTAATAAAAATGAATAGAATAAGATCAATCATTCTCTCCTCCGCCATCACATTAATAGTCGCGACTATTATTTTTTCGATGGTGATAAAAAACGATTCGAACAACCAATCGGTCTCCTCATTCAGCTCTCTGTTCAACTCAGCTACATCAAGCTACATGCAACGGCAGCCGCTGAATTCTGATATTACATACGAACGGCAGAATGTAATTACTAAAACTGTTGCGCAAGTTAGCCCGGCGGTAGTTGGAATAAGTGTTACAGAAATTCGACAATACCGCGACATTTACAGCATGGATCCATTCTGGCGTCAATTTTTTGGTGATCGCGTTTATAAACAGCAAATAAAAAGTTTGGGTTCTGGCGCAATCATTTCACCGGATGGATACATAATAACTAACGATCACGTTGCCGGTAATGCAATTGAGGCAATAGTGACTTTAACTGACGGCAGTCAATATAATGCAAAGGTAATCGGTACCGATCACACTTCTGATATTTGTCTACTAAAAATTGATGCTAAGAATCTTCCGTATATTAAATTTGGTAACTCTGATGAAATCATGATTGGCGAATGGGTAATCGCCCTCGGAAATCCATTCGGATTATTCGATATTAATGACAAACCTACTGTGACAGTCGGTGTTGTAAGCGCTAATGGCATGAATCTCGGTTCTTCAGAGAATCGATATTATGTTAACATGTTGCAAACAGACGCCGCGATCAATAGCGGTAATAGCGGCGGTCCTCTTGTAAACGCCCTTAGTGAACTGATCGGAATGAACACCCTAATCTTTACCGCACAAGGATCATCAGGTAATGTTGGTGTTAGTTTCGCTATTCCGGTTAATAAGATTAATCGTATTATCGGTGAGTTGAAAAATAAAGGAAAAGTTGAAAGAGATTTTTGGACGGGATTGAAAATATTGACTATTGATGAGCAGCTTGCAAAAACTTATAAGCTAAGTTCTTCTCGTGGAGTAATAATAACAGAAGTGGATCGAAATTCACCGGCACAAAAAGCCGGATTACAGGTTGAAGATATCATAATCGGTGTGGGTGGATTCCGAATCAATGATGAGAACACACTTGGCGGTATAATTCAAGAGTACCGAACGGGTGATACTGTTGATTTCAAAGTGCTTCGTGATAATAAACAGTTGATAAAGAAAATGAAGCTGGAGAAAATGAAATGATTGAGCGCTACACCCGACCTGAAATGGGAAATATTTGGAATGATCAATTCAAATTAGAAACATGGCTGAAGATTGAGATTCTTGCATGTGAAGCCCGTGCAGAAATGGGAGATATTCCAAAAGAAGATTTAGAACAGATAAAAACGAAAGCGAATTTTGAATTAAGAAGTGTTCTTGAAATTGAAGAAACAACCAAACACGATGTTATCGCTTTCTTAACAAACGTTTCTGAATATGTTGGTCCCGCTTCCCGTCATATTCATTATGGAATGACTTCATCCGATGTGCTTGATACAGCTCTCGCATTTCAAATGAAATCTGCCGGTGAATTGCTTCTCAAAGATTTGAACGAATTGAAAGATATTTTGAAGAAAAGAGCAATCGAACACAAAAGAACAATTTGTGTTGGACGAAGTCATGGCATCCACGCAGAAGTTTATTCAATGGGTTTAAAGTTTGCGCTGTGGTTTGAGGAAGCAAAACGAAATATCTTACGTCTTGGGAATGCAATTGATTCGATCAGTACCGGAAAAATCTCCGGTGCTGTAGGAACATTTGAACATCTTTCACCAAAAGTGGAAGAATTTGTTTGTGCAAAATTAGGATTGAAACCGGAACCAGTCTCTACACAAGTGGTTCAGAGAGATCGCCATGCTGAGTTTTTAACTACAATTGCAATTATCGGCTCATCCTTAGAAAAAATTGCGATTGAGATTCGTCATCTTCAACGTACCGAAGTTTTAGAAGCTGAGGAATTTTTCTCGAAAGGTCAAAAAGGTTCTTCTGCCATGCCTCACAAAAGAAATCCTATAGTGAGCGAAAGAATCACCGGCATAGCAAGATTGCTTAGAAGCAATTCAATAGCCGCATTGGAGAATGTAGCTCTTTGGCATGAACGTGATATTTCCCACTCATCAGTTGAACGCATCATCATTCCCGATAGCTGCATCGCACTCGATTATGCTTTGAGTTTAGCAATAAAGCTAATTGACAATCTCATCATTTACCCGGAAAATATGTTAAAGAATCTGAATCTGACGCGCGGACTGATCTTCTCTCAAACAGTTCTTCTCAAACTTACCGAGAAAGGAATGTCTCGTGAAGAAGCATATGAGATCGTCCAGACTTCCGCTATGAAAGTTTGGGAGGATAAATCAAAAAATCTCAAAGATGAACTCTCAAACTCACCCAAAGTGACAAAGTTTTTCACTCAAAACGAATTAGATGAATTATTTGATTCCAACAAACTATTGAAGAATATTGACTACATATTTAAAAGAAGTGTTGAAATGGATTAATTTAGAAGGTTAACATTAGTCTGGTTAACAAGTGATATTTTTTGATTTAAATCTTTTTCTTGATTTGTGCGAGACGAATTAGTAACTCACCTTACGCAAAAAGGTGAAATAAGAAAAGGATAAGCATAAGTT
>CAYVBQ010000062.1:0-10329 GCA_964449775.1 uncultured Melioribacter sp.
ATCTTTAAGGAACAGAATGATAACAACATCAAAAAGAATTGCAATTTCTAAAACAGCACGCTACTATATAATGGGTGAACCATCCGAAAAAATAAATTCCGTGTGGATTGTTCT
This sequence comes from uncultured Melioribacter sp., assembly GCA_964449775.1. Lineage (GTDB taxonomy): Bacteria > Bacteroidota > Ignavibacteria > Ignavibacteriales > Melioribacteraceae > Fen-1258. The sequence goes on from CAYVBQ010000062.1 coordinate 115, forward strand.
TCACGGATACGGACAACTGGCAGAAGAATTTGGCGGATATTTTAAAACACTGAACAATGAATCTATCTTAGTAGTTGCGCCGGAAGCATTGAACAAATTTTATTTGAAAGGATTTGGTGGAAAAATTGGCGCTACGTGGATGACAAAAGAAGACCGTGAAAGCGAGATAATAGATTATGTGAATTATCTTGATTCTGTTTATGATGAGGTGATCAAATATGGTTTATTGGGCAAAGTGAAGATAACTGTACTTGGTTTCTCTCAAGGAACCGCTACTGCATGCCGATGGATTTTGAAAGGTAACTCTAAAATAGATCGCCTAATTCTTTGGGGCGGAGGAATTCCCCAGGATGTTGATCTTCTATCTGTTAAAAAGCTTTTTAATTCTATTGATTTAACAATTGTTCTGGGCGATAAGGACGAATTCATCTCAGAAGAACAATTAATGAAGGAGATTAAAAAGCTAAATGAAATTAAACTTAACCACATGATTTATCGTTTTAATGGCAAGCATGAAATTAAAGCCGAGGTTCTTCGGCAGTTAATCTAACAAGTAGAAGAAGGATCTTTTACATTATTTATCAGGTTGATTCGGAAATAATTCCAAGAACTCTTGTAGAAGAATATGATTCTCCACAGGCTTTGCAATAAATTTTGTTGCGCCTGCCTTGAAGGAATCTTCCCTATCCTTTCTTAATACGTTTGCGGTAACAACAACAATTGGAGTATGAAGATAGTTTTCATTTTGCCTTAATTCTTCTATAAGCTCTAAACCATTTTTGTGTGCCCGAAGCGATAAATCAATAAGGAACACATCATAAATATTATCTTTCATACAAGAATAAAATTCATGAATTGTTTGGGCAACGCTTATTTCGAAGTTTTGAGACAATACTTTGTTGAATATTTTGATGATCCATTCATCGTCTTCGACGATTATAAGTTTTGGCATTTTGCTCATTATAAGCCCTTCTTATTAAGATTAAAAATTTTACCGCTGCTCATGATTTATTCTCTTCCGGGTTCAATACCCCGCAGCTTGCTGCGGAAAAAGAGTCCAGAGCTTGCTCTGGGGTTGAATACCGTTTATTGAGAAAACATAATATAAATTTAGTTCCCATAGTTTTATCTGTTTCCACCCTTATATCAACACCGTTAATTTCACAATATCGTTTTACTAACGCCATGCCTAAACCGGTGCCTTCATATTTTCGAGAGTATCCCTGCTGTTCTTGAGTGAAGGGCTCGAAAAGTTTTGGTAAAAATTCCTTAGAAATTCCTATGCCGGTATCCGAAACAGTAACAATTAATTCATCTTTATGGTTTCGGCTGACTATTACTTCAATTGTCCCCTCTAAAGTGTATTTAATTGCATTATCAATCAAATTTACAAAAATTTGGCTTGTGCTAAATAAATCTGCCGACACAATTGTATTGTTGGTGTTCTTCAAGAGTTGAAATCCCAATCCCTTTTTCCGGGCAGCAATCTCATATTCATCAAAAATATCTTCCAGAACATCTTTCGCCAAATCAAATTCTTTTGGTGCGGACTCATACATTCCGGTTTGCAATTCAGACATATTTAAAATTAATTCAACAGTTCTAATAATTCTTTTACCCGCCGCATCAATTCCTTTAAAGCTATTAAGCATTTCATCGGTCATGTGTTCTTTCAAATCGTCTCTTAATATTTGGGCAAAGCCCACAACAACATTTAGGGGTGATCTAATTTCATGTGACATCTGTGCCAGAAATTCCGATTTCAACCTGCTGGCTTTTTCAGCTTCGTCTTTTGCCCTGATCAATTCTTCTTCTTCCTTTTTCTTGAGCGAGATATCGCGCACTATGGATAGAGCAACTCTTCGATCTTCATAATCAATCAATCTAACGTTAACGCCTACAGGAATATGTTCATCGGTTTTTGATTTGTAAATGGTTTCAAATGATAATTCACCGATTTCTTTGATAAGATTCAATCGGTAAAGTACTTTTTCTGAATTAGAGGGGAGATTTAGCTCTAGCATCGTTTTATGTAAAAACTCTTCTCTGGTATAACCAAACTTTTCAGAGGCGTAATTATTCACTTCGAGAATCTGTCCATCTAATTCAATAAGAAAAATAGCATCTCCCGCAGTCTGAAAGAGGGTTTTAAATTTCTGCTCGGATTGACGCAAAGCTTCTTCTGCCTTTTTGCGTTTTATCTCTTCTTTCAGAATAGCGCGGACTTTAATGATGTAATATAAATAGAACGATGATCCCATAATCAATAAGAATACAATGATCATCCACTTAGTTATAAATTCTTTCATTGTACTCAGTGCCTCAACCTCGGGCGTGGTAACAATAATAGACCAAAACCTATCGGCGATTTTAACTGGGTAGTAAACTACACAAATATTTCCGGTTGCTGATTTAGGTGAGCCCGGGTTAGTCCAAGTATATAATTCCGAACCACTTTCCCCTTTTACTGCCTTATTGAGAATTGAGATCAAAGTTGGAGAGCTTGCAAAGAGACTAAATACATTTTGGTTATTTTGTTCTTGAAACGGACTATAAATCACAATTCCTTTTTGGCTAATGGTCCAAGCGAATCCGCTTTTTCGCACTTTAATGTTTCGTAAGTAATTTTTTGCCAGGTTTTCGAAGGGTATTAGAATTGCTAAACCGCCCTTGAATAATCCATCTTTGAAAACCGGTACGTAATAGGCAATGCTTCTATATCCTTGAACGGTTTCAAAAATATCAGAGACTACTCTTTGATGTGTTTTTAAAAGTCTTTGCACATGTTCTTGGTGTGAAATATCAGCACCCATGAATTTAGAGTTGTTCGGAATTGTATAGATAATTTTTCCCTTTTCGTCAATTCGCGTGATTGCTTGTATTTCAGGAGCGTGACTATTGTACAAAATGTCTATGAGTTTTTTCCCATTATCATCGAAGTTAATTACAGAGTTTTGGCTTACTAAATAAGTAAGCAGTACATCATACTCACCGAAAAACATTTGAATCCCATTTGCTGCTTGCTTTGCGTGCGTCAACTGTTCAATGTTTAATTGATTGATCGTCTCCTTCTTGACATCATTATATGCGGAATAGAGCAAAGCAATACACAAACCAATGATGGCTAACGGTAAAAATATTTGTTTAAAAAAACTTTTTAACATTACTTCTTCCGGTATATTGGGTTACTTCTGGTTTTCATCATCAATATATTAAAATAAAAATTAATCTTTTTAAACCATTTTCATAAGCTAATTGTAGGTGAGCCAATCCTTTCTCTCTATCACCGGAGAATCCAAGAACACCAGCAATGAAACTTGTAACACCGCTCATCCGGTCGGCGTAATATCCTAACGTTCCCAACACTTTCTGTTTGCAAAATAATCAAAAGATGTGATAATGAAAGGCGCCGCCATCCACAAATGTGGAAAGGAATCTATGAAAAACCGAATTCTAAAGGTTATGCAATCATTTCACGCAAAGTACGCTAAGGAATCCGTTAAGCTCGCAAAGCAATAAATATTAACTCCAGCTTTTTACTTTTCGCTTCTCGTCTTTTCCAAAGCTTCAAAATATTTTCTTATCATATCTTCGTAATCTTTCCTATATCCTTCGCGGATAGACTTCATCAACTCGTCTTTCAATTTATTTCTTCCTTCCTCTGTATCTAAATTCAATTCAGAAGGTGAAGTGCGGGTAAAGTTTTTACCGGAATCGGATTTTCTATCCTTCTCATAATCCCTCTCATTCATTGATCTTTGTGCATCAAGAAGCTTTGATAAAATCTTTTCTTGCTGCTTTACAAGATCATCATTCATTTTTTGCGATTGGAGATTAGTTACCACTTCTTTCATCTCGTTCAAAATCTTTTCAAGATTTCCGGCTAACCGTTTCGATTGTCCTGTTTGTTTTGCTTCTTCATTCAACTGCTCAAGCGATTTGCGAATCATCTCCTGTTGCTGAGCAAGACGCTGCATCTGTGCCATCATCTCTTGCGACATTTGTCCTTGATTCATCATCTGCGTAAGTTGATTCAGATTCATCTGCTGTTGGGAAAGTTGTTGAAGCTGCTGCATTAAACTCATCATTCCGCCGCTCTGTCCGCCGCCGCTCATCATTTGATCCATAGCGCCTTTCATCAGACTTGCAGCTTCATTAAGCGATGACATTGCGTTCTTCTGATTTTGTGCAGCCGCCGGACCCTGCTGGTTCTGCATAGAGTTCATTGATTGCTGCATATCCGAGAATGCTTTGCCAAGTGCTTTTCCCATTTCGGGAGTTATCGCAAAAGTTTTTTGGGATAGCTCGCCCATTTTTTGCAGTAACTTACCAAGATTGCTTTGCAGCTCACTCTGTTCGCGAGAGTTTTTAGAGAACTCGTTTGAGTATGGACTTAATTGTTCCGTATCGTTCTTCAGTTTTTCTTGATCTTTTGAAAGCGCAAGCAAGTCATTAAGTATCTTCATCATATCATAAAAAGTTTTCATCTGGTTCATCTGCTGCATGCTTGATTGCAGGCTCTGCATCTGTTTTCCCAAACTCTTCATATTCTGTGAAAGCTGCTGCTGGTTCTGCATCGCTTCCGATTTTTGCATCTGCTGAAGATCATCTGCCGCTTCATCAGAGAGTTTTTCGTTGCTCTGGTTTTCAAATTCGCTGCGAAGTTTTTCGAGTTGATCTTTAGGCATATCCTTTAAGTCGCTCATCTTGTCGCCGAGCTTGTCCATTTCCTCATTAAGATTCTTAAGATCTTTGGTGATATCCTGTTGTCGTTTAGATAGTTCATCGCGCTTTGGTTTATTCGAAAGATTAGATTGATCGGTTTTGCTTTTCAAGGCATCAATTTTTTCGGCAAGTTCTTGTGTCCGTTTTAATAACTCATCCACTTTCTGTTCAACTTGAATTCTTTTAAGAAGATTAAGTGTGCGTTCAATGCTCTTCTTGATGTATTCCTCATTCGCCTTCATCTCTTCCATTGACATTTGAACATTATCACGATTCAAGTTTTTTAGAGATTCCTGCATTCGTTTGAACGCTTCTTTCATCTCTTCGCTGCTCATATTCTCAAGCAGTTCTTGCAGTTCGTTATACTTTTGAAGCGTCTCTTCCGAAAGAAGATTGTTCTTTGCTAAATCATTTTTCATTTCAGAGAGTTTTTCAGAAATTTCGTTAACCTTTTTGCCAATCTCTTCAAATTTTTCAGCGGCTTTTTCAATGCGCTCTTTTTCCTGCCATGAAATATCTTTAGAGTTTTGTTTTAGATCGTCGCTGATCTTTTGCATCTCTTGTTTCAACTGCTCGGCTTCTTTCAGAGTTTCGGTTAAATCTTTTGCGGCATCTTCTTGTTTGTTTTCGGCATCGGCAAAAAGTTCGTCAAGCGATGGAACTGTGATTGTTAATTGTTGAGTTCTGGAAGATTTCGGTCCGTTTATAATATCGTTATCGAATACTTCCAGATAGTAAGACAAAACCTCACCTTCTGCGAGAACCAGAAGTGCAAGATCCCAAACGAAATAAATTTCATCCTCTTTGAGTTGTTTTGAAATGGTTACAGGAATTCCCGTAAACCCGTCAGTTGTCTCTCGATATTTCGAAGAAGTAAGCCGGTAATTAAGATTCATTTTGCTAAAACCGTAGTCATCAGTAATTTTAGAAATGAGCGAGATCTTTGATTCTTGTCCAAGCTTAATATTCTGAGTGGGAGATATAAGTTCTATGGTTGGTGCGGCATCTTGCAAAACTCTGACTGAATATGTAATGGGATTAATGTTTGCAAAGCTCTCCGTATCTTCGATGAGAATTTGATAATTTGTTTCTTTATTGATAATAAATTCAACCTTAGACTTTGTTGAAGCAATACTCATTTTTTTGCTTGTACTGTCGCTGAATGAAACAGTCGCTTTTGAAAGTTCACGCGAGGAATTCAATACTAATTTTATTTTGCTGCCCGGAAGAGCCGTAATGTTTCCATTATCTTTTTGTGTCTGTTCCGGCAAGTACGAGTAAGCCGGGGGAGAGATGGTCAGCCCAAGTCCCGTAATAATGGGACGATTGATAATGGAGATTTTGTAAGTCTCGCTGGTAATTTTTTCAGCGTAAGCGAAATATTCGAATGAGCTTTTTACAGATCGCACCTCAAAAACAAAATAACCGAGTGAATCCGGGAATAATACCTTTTCGGAAGACTCTGATTGTTCTGAAAATTTTGTTGAAAGAATAACTTTAGCAGGCTGTTGTCCGTTCGCTTTGATCCGGATGGAAATATTTTCACCCTTTGCTATTTCAATGTTGCCGGGATTAATTTCAAAAACAAATTTCGGCGGAGAAGAAAAATTTTTATTGAAATTAATCAGTCGAAAAGCGGCGGAACTCAATCCCGGAACGAATGAGATGACGACGAGACTGGCGACAAACGTAATCAAGCCGATTCTGAAATATCTTCTTGCGGGAGAGAAATCAACAACCTGATTGAAATCCAATTTCTCTGTTTTGTTATAGACATTTTGAAAAGCGGCATCAATAAGTTGATTGGAGTAGTTGCGGTTGTTTTCGGCTAAGAGCTGAACAACGTTTGCAAGTTCATCTTTAATTTTCGGAAAGTGCGCACCAATTTTTTTAGCAGTATCAACGTAATCCGGATTAACGTAATAGAGAATATCTTTTATAAAGGGGAACGCGACGTACAGACCGAGAGCTGAGAAGAACAATGCAATCACTACCCAGAACAAAACGGTTTTGAAACCGGAATCAAAATTACCAGCTGCTTCGAGAAGAACAAGGAGAAGAAAAACAGTACACACAATTGCGGTGAAAACGAAAAGTCTCTTCAAGCCATCTCTTCGTTTCTCTCGCTCAACAACTGCACGCAGTTTCTTCTGTATTTCGCCTAAATAACTATTCATTCATTTCTTCTTCCATTCGCCGAAAAACATCAGTTCATCAACGCCCACACAATGATATTTGTTCCAAACTTCAGCGCTTCTTCTCGTTTTGCCGGGGGGTCTTTGTGCACTTCCGGATCCGCCCAGCCGTCGCTTGGATTACTCTCCAACGTATAGTAAACACACAACCGTCCGTTCACAAAAATTCCAAATCCTTGAGGTGGGCTGTTATTGTGCTCATGCGTTTTTGGAACTCCGTTTGGAAAATTATAAAAGCAATTATACAGACCGTAACTAAATGGAAGTTCTACTAAATCTTTATCCGGGAAAATTTTTTTCATTTCCCGCCGGAACGCTTTATCTAAACCGTAATCGTCATCAACATAAAGAAATCCGCCGTTCTCAAGATATGTGCGCAATTTCTTTGTTTCATTATCAGAGAATACAACATTACCGTGTCCCGTCATGAATAAAAACGGATAAGAAAAAATATTCCCGCTTGATAGATCAACGAATTCATACCCGGGATTTGTTCTAATGTTGGTGTTCTGCGCTACGAATTTCAATAAGTTAACTTCTGCAGAAGGGTCGTTATACCAATCACCGCCGCCGCTGTATTTTAAACGTGCAATTTTGAATTTACTTTCATCCTGAGCCGATACAACCGATGCAATCAGGAAAAGCAATAATATTATATGATTAATTTGATTCATTGTTCGACGGTTAATTTGCATGCCGAAGATAAACATTTCATTTTTAAGTGTGTAGAGACAAATCTATCCAAAATTCTAAACGCTGAGGTCCAAACATTTTAGAATGCAAAATTCGTATTTCGATTTTCCGCATCGTAATTTTGTTTAAAGAAAAACAAACTACGAGACTGCTATGAAATATCTTTTCAATCTTTTCGTCATTTCATTTTTCCTTCTTTCTTTTATTCACGCACAACCAATCAGTTTTAACGACTATTTCACAGATCAAACCATGCGGATTGATTACTTTCATATTGGCGATGCTACCAGTGAGTTAGTTACAGTTGATCATGTTTATCAGCAAGGAATATGGGCGGGTAGTTTGAAAAACTTGATTGATGAGTTTAACAACGGTGCCTATTACTATAAAGTTTACGACATGAATTCCGGCAAATTAATCTTCTCGCGTGGATTCGACAGCTACTTCAAAGAATATCAGACGAGTGATGAGGCGTCAAAAGGAATCAAGCGAACATATCATGAAAGCGCGATGATTCCGTTTCCTAAAAATAAAATCAAATTTGTTCTGGAAAAACGCGATAAGCAGAACAGCTTGAATGAAGTCTTCTCAACTGAAATTGATCCGGCGGATCTTTACATCATTAAAGATGCAGTAAAAGATAAATCTGTAAAAGTTTACAAAAATCACTTTAGCGGAGACTCGCACACTAAAGTTGATGTTGTTATTCTGGGCGATGGTTATGCAGCAGGTGAACAGAAGAAATTTGAAAAAGATTTGAAACGCTTTACGAATGTCTTCCTTAGCCAAGAACCGTATAAGTCGCACAAGAACAAATTTAATATTTACGGAGTGTTCAAGGCTTCTGAAGAAAGCAGTATTGATGAACCCGGCGCAAACATTTACAAAAATACAACGCTTGGCACAACATTTTATTCTCTCGGCTCAGAGCGATATGTGTTAACGGAAGAAAATAAGACCATGCGTGATCTTGCCGCACACGTTCCGTATGATGCCATCTATATTATGTGTAACAGTGAGCGTTACGGCGGCGGGGGGATTTATAATTTTTACTGCACATTTACGAGCGATAATCAATTTAGCCCATACATTTTCCTGCATGAGTTCGGTCATTCGTTCGGAGGATTGGCCGATGAGTATTATACATCCGATGTAGCTTACAATGAATTTTATCCCGAGGGACAAGAACCCGCTGAACCCAACATCACGCGCATGCTTGATAAAAATAATTTGAAATGGAAAGATCTTATTACACCGGAAATCGAGTTGCCGACACCTTGGGAAAAAGAAAATTATGATAAAATGGATTATGCATGGCAGAAAGAAAGAAGAGAACTGAATAAACATATTGCTGAGTTGAAGCGTAATAAAGCTCCGCACAAAGAAATTGATGCCGCTCAAAATGAGTACAATATAAAAGATAAAACGCACAGCGATGAAGTTGATAGATATATAATGGGCAGTAAGTATTGGACAAAAGTCGGTTCGTTTGAAGGAGCGGGTTATTCTGCAAAGGGAATGTATCGTTCCATGCTTGATTGTCTCATGTTCTCAAAAGGCACAAAACCGTTTTGCAAAGTTTGTGAAGAACATGTTGGAAAAGTAATTAAACATTTCGCGGAGTGATTAGCTGTAAAACGAAAAACGTGAAAAATGAAACAAAAAAAGGTCGAGCTTGTCTCTGCCTTTTATTTTATTGCCTATTCTGATGCACAAGTTTATATTACCAAGTGTAAACTTAGAAAAGAACTAAAAATGGTAACAACAGCAAAAAAATTGCGGTTTCATACAATAGAGATTTTAGAAAGTGTTGCCCGAGGAGAAGAAATAACAATCACCCTTCGGGGTAAACCATATGCAAAGTTAGTCCCTTTAAAAAAATCTCAAAAGAAAACCGAAGACGAACTGTTCGGTATCTGGAAGAATAATGAAAAAGTTAAAGATGTGAATAGGTATGTAAGAAAAATTCGAAAAGGAAGATTCAATGCTGCTGATTGATACCGATGTTTTGATCTGGTATTTGCTCGGGAACGAAAAGGCAAAACAATTATGGCAGCTTCCGTATCGAGAAGCAATAAGCCTGGGATTAGGAGATAGAATAGAGCAACTATAAAAATGAATTAGGATGAAGAAAAGTGGTTAATAATCAATCACCATAATTGTCCAGATATAGGAAAAAATTTTTCCTTATATAAGGAAAAGTTAAAATGTTTCCTATATATAGACTTTTTTAGCTAAATATAGACATCGTTTTTCACTGATGTCATGGAAGTTAATAACAGGTTATACAGAAAGGAGAAAAAGAAATGAAAGACATGGGCAAATTTGTAGGTTGGAGTTTCTATTTAGTAGCATTTTTACAGATTGCTGCAAGTATTTATAGTTTACTAACTACACAAGAAATTAAACTGGATTTTTCAATTATGGTTACAATAATAATTGGATATTTCCTAATTCAACATAATAATAAAGCAAGGAAATTGGTTTTACTTCTTTCAAGCATATCTATAATATTATTTTCATCACTTATTATAATTTTTACTATTATGTCGAGGGTCATCATATTCCCCAGCTGGGTCATAAGTATTCCCCACCCAAAAAT
>CAYVBQ010000063.1:0-10210 GCA_964449775.1 uncultured Melioribacter sp.
TCTCCTGCTTCATTAGTAATACTAGAAAGTGTGTACGATGTTGTGCTATTTATGACCTAATTCATATAATCACTGATGGCTGATTGCCAATCGCTGAAGTCTAATGGCCAATTGCCTCGCCGCCAACACATCCACTATTCTCTCCGCCGCATGCCCATCCCAAAGCTCCGGTATTTTCCCTTGTTACTTTTTCCGTTTCATAATTCAACTCTGCCGAATAGCGTGGCTTGATTTTACGACTCAACCATATATTAAAAATTTTTAACAGCTCGAGCCAATATCATTTTAATTACAGAAGTATAACCAACATCTTGCTGGGCAGCATATGCTTTTACTTTGTTCAATAATTCAGTAGGCAATCGGAGACTAACAACTTTAGTTGGTAATTCTTCCGGTAATTCAAAACCTAAATCGCCTATTTTAAGCGGTCTATTCTTGTTTATTAAAGCAGTTGTGTCTTTATGATCGTAATCAGTTATTTCTTTAGTTCTTGATGGTTTCATAAATTCCTTTTTCTTTCTTAGAAGCTGCTCTGCAGCTAATTATTCTTACTTTCTTATTTCTAAAAGACTAATACTAAGAAGAGAAACAATTCAATTTCACGCTGAAGCATTACACGTACATGTTTTTAGTATCCTTTTTTTATCACACTTTGTAAATCATGTCGAACCATTATTTCTACTAAATCCTCAAATTTAGTTCTAGCTTCCCACCCCAATAATTTTTCTGCTTTTGCTGGTTTGCCAACCAAAATATCAACTTCTGTCGGGCGGTAGTAGGAGGGGGAAACCTCGAAAAAACAAGTGTAAGGATTAAAGTTTGTTATTTTTAATATATCTTTTAATGTCCAAATAATAACTTGCCAGTTTATTTTTAAGTAAATAAATCTTAATAATTTTATCTGCATTTTCTTTTGGTTCGTCTTCATATTCGTGAGTCAATTCATTCCTGATTTCTCTTAGTTCCATCCATTGGTCATAGTTTTCAATTATTTCTAGCTGTTCCAGTCTATTAAAAATATCTATAAATGATTTATTATGAATCTCTTCACCAAGATATAAAAGCAGTGATTTAAATAACCTTTCACCAATAGCATCCTGAAGTTTTGAAAATCTAAATAAATATTGATCAATGTGTCCAATTTCAGCATCATTTAATTGTTGATATCTCTCCGGACTGAGTGGCATAAAAATTTTCATTTTGTCAAAGGCACTGTTAAGCCGTAAAAGATGTTTTTCGCATTCCTTAAGAGCCGCACTTAATTTCACTTCATATTTATTCAAAGTAGTATCCCCTCTTGCTTGGCGATTGTAAAAATATCCTTATAAGACTGAAAATTATTTATGACTAAATCAATTCTTCGATCGCCTAATTTTTTTTTTAATTCGATCGACATCTTTATTTTCTTGTTTAGAACATCAATAGTTTTGTTCGTTTCGATATAGATATCAATATCTCCTCCTTTAAGCTTATCGTTTACTCTTGAACCGAATAAAAATACTTTTGCATCATTGCCAAATATTTTTATTGCAGATTCTTTAATAATCTTTATCTCTAATTTTGATAATCTCATAAGCCATCTTTATGTTTTTTATTACAAACTACACTTCTGCTTCCCATTCAAGCTACTACTTTGCTAATACCCCTTCTTAATTACTTTTTCAAAATCTGCCTTAACCATAATTTTAACTAATTCTTCAAATCTACCTGCGCAGGCTGTTGCAGAATGTTTATTTTGTCGTGGTGAGCAAAGTCGAAACACAATTTTTTATCTGTATTCACACTTCGACTCCGCTCAGTGTGACAATATTCTTGTTTTGCAACACCCTGCTTCGGCAGACAGGCTTCACTTTTGCTTTCCAACCCAAAACAATTATAAATTAGAAATTATAAATCATGCCTAACGGCAGACCCGTCAAAAAGATCCGTCAAAGAGAAGCCGGACAAGTCGCCGGGCAAGCAAGTTGTACTTTGTAATTCATACTTAGGGTTTGGTTTCCTTCGCTTCGCTCAGGACAGGGCTTGGTCCCATGAAATCCCATAAAATAAAAAAACATTATACGGGACAGGTAGTAAAAACCACATTTCACGGGACAGGTTGCTTGGATGATTGTTCCTTCGCCAGCGCTCAGGACAGGGATTAGTTCTTGGTTCAATGTTCGTGGTTCTTTGTTCTTTGTGAAGTCTGGGCTAGTGTTATTATACCATTTTTTGGGCTAAAGTAATTCAAGAAATTGTTCCTCTGTAAGCCCGCTTTTTCTTATAGCGCTTTTTAATAAGCCAATTTTAAGCTCTTTATTTCCGAGTATTGTAACGATCATACCATTAGGCATCTTTATATTTACATGGTCTCCTTTCCCTTTTTTCTCTATTCCGCCAAAACGTATAAAAGCCTTTATTGCATCTCGCCCTTTTATGTTGTGTAACCTTTTGGTCATAATATCATCTATACCGCAACATGACTTAAAATCATTACTTGATCTTTGGGCAGTTGCATACCTTCTTCCTTCAAAGCTATAATATGTGCTTGAATTGCTTCTTTAACATTTGCTATTGTTTCTTCTACAGTTTCCCCTTGTGAAAAACATCCCTCTAACGAAGGCACTTCTGCCCAATAACCGCCTTCTTCAGCATTATGCAAAACTACTGTGTATTCCATATTTATCACCTCTTAACTAAATCTTTTTTGTAAATATAAACAATTATAAATGAGCCGAATCTAAAAAGGTATAATTGATGAAAGAATCCGCCTATTGGTGGATATTCGACATGGGGGCGGCGGCTTCAATTTACCGAACAGAACCTCGTACAGCGGATGGAATCCGAACTCACACGATGTGAATTGGATCGGCTCGACTGTATTCACTTCTGCGCTGGCGGCGGTGCAGGAGTTGGCTCTCTGTGCCTGACACCCGCATCCTTGATCTCCCTCGCTGCAAGGTGGGTTTGCGGTATGTTATCTGTTGGTTGCAGTTGTATTGAAAAATTATTCCTCAGATCCCGTAACTATAAATTCCAAAATCTTTGCAGAAAATTTTTGGAATGTAACTTCAACTTTCTCAATGCCTTCTTTCATAGTTTCCCAATCAAGCTGAAAACCATAACCATGATAAACAACATGCCGGAATTTTCTATATAAATTCATCTCGGTTTCTAATTCGTTTTCGAAAAGCAAAGGAAGGTTTTCTTTTATAGGATTACAAAACATTTTAAACAAATCAAAATGCCAATTTTCTCCCTTTGGCAGAGAAAGCCCCTGCATTTTAATTATCCTTTTTAATATGTTTTCCACACCATTGTAAAATTGAGCTAAAAAGCTTCTTGCAGCAGTTTTTCTAATGTTATCAGGCTCAACATCTCTATACTCAGTTAAGATATTCACTGCCTCTTTGATGACAGTGTGAATATGTTCAAGTTCAAGTTTTATTTCATCTATGTAACGCTGCTCAAGCATAGAGTACTTTAGCATAATTTAAAATATGACTGATGAATTTGTCATCCGGTTTAATTGCAACAACATCCACATTTATCTTTAATTCGTTCTCAAGCTTTGCCGCTAATTCTATTAATTTCCATCCTGTAATGCCCTCAACTGCAAAGTCTAAATCATTGGCAGAGTTTATATCTTCAACTGCACTGCCGAATAATACCAATTTAGAAACGCCAAATTGTCTTGAGATTTCTATCGCTTTTTTAATGTTGTCGTCTGTTATAGGCATATTATTTCCCATGCTAATGTTGAACAAACTTAGGTTCGCGCTGTAAAGATAACTATTTTTTTTTATGGTGTGATTATTTAATTTTCCCAAAGGATCCCGACTCTGTCATTACACCATTCACTGTTTCCCGCACCTGCCCCCCCACATCTCTTAGGGGGGTGTAATAAAATAAGTTATCCGGTTTTAAGACTTAATATTTGTAATAACAATTAGTTATACTTGTATTATATATGGGTTATTCTATTACACCCCCTTAGCCCGCCATTGGTGGATATTCGACATGGGGGCGGCGGCTTCAATTTACCGAACAGAACCTCGTACAGCGGATGGAATCCGAACTCACACGATGTGAATTGGATCGGCTCGACTGTATTCACTTCTGCGCTGGCGGCGGTGCAGGAGTTGGCTCTCTGTGCCTGACACCCGCATCCTTGATCTCCCTCGCTGCAAAGTACTCATTATAGAACTGAGGATAATCGCTCCTGAAGTGTTCCATCAAGCCGTCAATCTCCTCGTCGAGCTGTCCGTCTGCTTCCTTGAAAAGGTCAACAAGGCTCTGTGAAGCTCCCATCCGCTCTGACACACTGCTTTCACGTGCGCCAAGCGCCTTTCCGTAAGCTTCGATGTTCACCTTCAGCGCCGCCAACTTCTCCGGGGTAACTCCGAGGGTCTGCAGGTCGGTAGCCCTCGATACGGCAAGTTCGTAAATTGAATTTGCCTTTGTTGAAAGCTCAGTGTCCCTCATTCTCCTCAGACCGCTTTCAGTCACATAAGCGCTTTCCTTCAAAACCATGTCCTTCTCCCGCCGCCCGCGAATCACAAGCGATGCCGCAACCTGCAGAAGCAAGCCTATCAGTTCATCCTCAGCCAGATACTTAGTGGCGGTCTTCCCTGAAGTTGCATCGGCTTTCTCAGCCGCCTTCATTTTGATCTTCGAAACAATCGAGTCCAACTCTGCGATGGAATCCACAAATACGGGTACCGCAGTCGTCTTGTCCTGATTGCCTTTCAAAATATTGAGGACCCCCTCATACGTTGAAAGTTTGTTTTCTTGATGTTTGTTAAGCATGTGATACCTCCTAATTTAGTTTTTAGTTTTACTTTACTGCCGCCCTATGTTGGAGGAAAAATCCCACGTTAATTTTAAGGGTATCTCTAATAACTTCAAAAGCTAATCTGCGAAAATCCCTGCCTGCGGCAGGCATGCGTTTTTATCCGTTTTATCTGTGTTCTATTTTTAAAATAATAGTTTTTAGAGATACCCTTAATATAACAGACACACGACCCTCCTTTTGAGAGATCATGAATCACACCCATTCGTGTTCCCCTTCTTTTCCATTGATTTACACCTACACTTTACTTCCTCTCCTGCCAGGCAATGCTGTCAACTTAGAAAGAGAAAGAAAAAAGAGGATAAAAGAAATAGAACACGGATTACACAGATGACGCTGATAATCGCGGATTTTATCTGTGCAAATCCGTTTAATCCGTGTCATCTGCGTTCTATTGCGTGTTAAGTTGACAGCATTGCAGGATAGGGCTGGGGTGAGATCTCCCCCTCAAATTCGCCCGAAAAAGCCATTGATTGAGAATCGCCCCACAATGCTTCATCGCCGCCCGCGAATGAATCATCCGAACATGACAATGTGTCAAAACTGCGCCTAACTGATTGATTTCCGTCCGGCAATGATCAAGCTCCACCGCCTATTGCACGAGGGACGTCTGGCAATGATCGAGAACTGTGAGGCATTGCACAACATTCTTCCTTTAATGATTAATATTCTTGTGATAATGTTGGCATGACACGTAACAATATTTCACATTCGTCTCGCTCTGAACGATCTCTCCCGGGCAATGATCGACACGTGCGCTCCAATGTTTGCCTGCCTGACCCTTCGGGGGAGAGTTGGATGGTTTGTTGATTGTCCCGTAGGGCGGGATTTCACTTCGTTCAACATGATTGCATGATTTAATTATTGCCCTCCTTCGCTAAAGTTTACCAACCGAAATAATTTATTATGCAGGATAGCTTCGGAGGGTAAAGTTGATTGGATGATTGTCAACCGTACTCTTGGCGGGAGTTCTTACTTCTTCCTTCTGAATGCTTGATTTGTTGTTAACTAAGAACACCGCACTAAGAACATAGCACACTTAACTATGCATATTGCAATTTTCTACCTTTTGGCTCCGGTATAGTATCATTAAATTCTTTTGCCGTTTCAATCCATAGTTCTATTGCATCTTCAGCATTTTTTAACGCTTCACTATATGAATTACCGTGTGCTAAACACCCTGGCAGCTCCGGCGCCTCAGCAACGAAAGTATTATCTTCCGCGCTCCAATATATTATTATTTCGTATCGATACATCATTCCTCCTTAGTTAAAAAAGTATATCGTAAAAAGATATTTCTTACCTGCTTAACTTGATAAGGTTTTGCATTTTTATCATCTCTTTGCAAATTAATTTTTTCTTCAATCCCTTCTTTTCTAAAAACATGATGGCTGCCTTTTATTCTAACCACAAAACCTAATGATAGCAGTAAATTAACCAAATCATTAAAATTAATATTTGCATCCGATTTACCGGATAAAATCTTTTGGATTAATTTTTGATTTTTCATCATTTAGCTTTCGAGAAAATAGTAAAATAAAATATTACATAATAAGGTTGAATCCGCCAGATTTATCAGCCCACCAGAGGCCACCGCATATTGCGGGGCATGCGCGTAAACCTTTTTCTGTTGCGGACGGGTTTTGAATTCATCGTTGCTTTGTTTTCATTTTCACCTTGGGATTATATCTTTTATTGCATTTACAAAATCACGCATATCATCAATATAATTCAGATATTCAAAAAGCTTTTTGACATCAACGATTCCATATTCATGGACGATTAGATTCCTCAGTCCAACCATTTTAGTTATCTTCTTTCCTAATTCTTTGTTCAGATATTTACTTGATATAAGCATAGAGATACACTCAGAATAATTTTTAGGCATTCCCAAATTCATTTCCGCAACAATGCTGCATGCTAGATCTATTATAATCTGAATAGATTCAAAAAAACCATATCTTAAACCCCACTCGTCAATTTTATCACTTAAGATATTATCAATTGTGTATTTTTCTTTAAAAGAGTCAAGAATTTTAAGATTTTCTTCTAATCTTTTTAGTTTATCTGTAAGCATAATTAAACAGCAAATTTATTATTAGATAATCTTTCAATGAATTTATTATGAAACATGTCAAGTATAGGCTTAATGTCAAGATACTCCAAAAGAACTCTTTTTTTATAATTGGACAGGGACTCATCATCTTTAGAATATATCAGTGTACCGTCATTTAATATATTGTAAGATAATTGCGGATTTTGCAAGAATAAATCATTAAGCATAACCAAATCAATATTAATATTAATAGCATTTTCCAACTCATTGCATAATTCTCCGATTTCCAGAATGTCCGGTTCAGTTGCAAAATAGATTGCCAAATCTAAATCGCTTCCAAGTCTAATTTTATTTTTTATGCGCGAGCCAAATAGATAAGCAAAAATAATATTCTTATTATTACTTAGTATTTTTACGATATCGTTTATATATTTCATTTTTTAACATCCACTAGTCTTCGCTTTCCATCCTAATAGCTTTTCTGCTTTGGTAGCATCGCCAATTAAAAAGTCAACTTCTGTTCCTCCTAGGCGGACAAGTGGGCGGAAGTAAGAAGGAAAGACGGAGACAAGAACTTGTCGCAATTTCAAATTAGAAATTATAAATCATGCCTAGCGGCAGACACAGGCGTGGCTCGTCCACGTTAGGTATAGGTATATGGTTATTATTTATACATACCAAAGTTGATTTTTCAAATCTTCATGCGATAATACAAATTTCGTCCCGACTTGTCGGGATCAAAATCCACTCTGTTATGCGTAACTATAACAGCATTCCTTTGGGTCGCATACTCTAACTGTTCCCAATCATCTTTCCCGAACATCTTGCATTCTTGATTAGTTTCAACTGAGATATTTCTTACCCTAAGCAATTTTGCTAATATACCATGAACATCTTCATCTAGATAAAGCTTTACCACTAAGATTTTCCGGTATTTTATTTATCTTTATAAAATGTTCAACTTCATCCATATTATCCTGGTAATAAGCTAAAGCTTCAAAAATTTGAGATAGATTTATATGAGGATAAACCGAAGGAATTTCTTCTGGTGTTGAACCAAGTCTCCATTGTTCAACAATATCTCTAATGCTTATCCTTGTACCTTCAATTATGGGTTCGTTATTGCCCGATTTTTTCACAATATATTTATATGCGGTTTTTGTTTCCATTATAAGCTCAACGTCTAATTATTTTATTTGAGCTTTGTTATAATTGATCAGCTTATTCTCAAGTGAATAATGCTTTTCATCAATGGGCACATATTGAGCAGTTCCATACGTCTCACTTGTAGAAGTTACTAAAACTTGTCCAAGTCCCAATTCTTTTGCAGACTGCAATATATTGTATGTCCCATTTATATTGGTTTCTATATATGCTTTTGGAGAAACATAAGAATACGGAATTCCAATTAATGCGGCTAAATGAAAAACTGCTTTGCAATCTTGCAATGCATTATACACTGAATCATAGTCTCTGATATCCCCTGATATTACCTCAACCTCATCCTTAACCTCAGAATTCTCCAACCATCCCCAACTATTTTTTGAATTGTAGTGGACAAACGCTTTAACATCAAATCCCTCTTTTACTAGCAACTCCGTTAAATGAGATCCAATAAAACCGGCTGCACCTGTTATTAGAATTTTAGCCATTAATACCCTTTTATAATTATTTTTCTTCAAATCCGTTTTTACCATAATTTTTACAAGTTTTTCAAATTTTGTGATCTAAAATTAGTTTCACAGAGTTGCACAAAGTTTTTCTCTCTGTGATACTTTGCTTGCCCCGTGACTTTTACGGGGTGGGCTAAAAAAATGTTTCACAAGGTTACTCAAAGTATTAATCTCTTAATTCCATCCTTCAACGATTTAGTATAAAAATTCAACAATAATCCAAGCTTACAACCGGATAGTTTCATATAAGTCAACGTTTGTGCAATGTGAACATCGTTGAATGCTTCAACAACTTTTAATTCAATTACAACTTTGTTTTCAACCAGGAGATCAATATCGGTTCTACTCACTACTTTTACTTATTTATAACAAAACTTCCGGTTTGGCTGGTTTGAAAAACTCTTCAGTTTCATTTTGACGCGTTAGGCCAATTCCGGGATAATCGGCAGTTAATAAATTGCAGTAACCCTCGCTTTTAAGTTTGCGATATATAGCAGAACCCACCATACCAGTGTGGCCGGCGATGTAAAGTTTTTTATTTTTATTCATAATAATTAGTTATTTGCCACGAACCCCACGAATTTACTCGAATTTTTTGATCGGTAATTCTTTAAAATGACAATTATTTTTCAATTTTCAGAAGTCTCTAATCAGTTAATTCGACTAACTATTTAAATTTCAAAAACTCTTCAACTGAAATTCCGCTTTTCCTAATCAACGCACGTAACAGACCCGGCGCTAATTCTTTATGGTTAGGTACAGATAGTGTTGGTTTTATACTATGATATAAAATTAAATGACTTCCTGTTTGATGATCAAGAATATATCCAAATTTTTCAAATATCTTGACTGCTTCTTTTCCCGAAAAATTAGACAGAATACCCATCAAACAGTTACTTCGCCGAGGAAAAAAGATTCAAAATAGTTTCTTTCAAGCCGTGAGTGCTTTTCCTCGACTGTTAACCATCCTTTGATTGCATCCTTAACATTTTCTAAAGCTTCGTCAATTGTTTTTCCTTGGCTCATGCACCCATTTAATTCGGGGACATCAACAACATATCCTTGGTACTCTTTGTCATACATAATTACTACTTTAAACTTCATTTGCCGCTCCAATTAATTTTTTAATTACATTCAAATATGAACCAGGAATGATATTAGCGTCGATCATTAAATTATCATAAATAAATTCTGCGCGGTAAGTATTATTCGCAAATATACCACCAACTTTAGCAGCGGCAACAATTACAATTTCTGGTTTTTCGGTTTCAAAAAATTGATTCACTGAATTTTGATTTCTGAGATCGAGTTCTTCAAGAGTTCGAGTAACAATTTTTGTAAATCCTTCTGGTCTGAATTTTCTCATAAGAGCTGAACCGACCATGCCGGTATGTCCGGCGATGTAGAGTTTGGAAGTTTGGCTTAGCATGGAATATATAGTTGGAATAATGGAAAAATGGAATAGTGGATTAACGACTTTTTGGAAAAATGGTATAACACACTTTTGGAAAAATGGAATATTGGAATAGTGATTAATCGATGAATGAGTTTTCCCATATTCCTTCTTTTTGTTTTTTTTGAATTGATTTAATTAAACTTATTAACTCACCTTACGCAAAAAGGTGAAATAAGAAAAGGATAAGCATAAGT
>CAYVBQ010000064.1:0-9602 GCA_964449775.1 uncultured Melioribacter sp.
GAAGTTCTAATGCCAAGCTTAAATAAATATTTTTGCGTAAGGTGAGTTATTAAGTCACCTTACGCAGTCTTTGTTTATACAAGCGTTCTTAATCCTAATCATACTCATAATCTTGACCTTTTTGAGGGTTAACGGCGGATTAAGATTAGGATTAAGAGCAAGATCAAGACCGTTCATATTTTTTACGCAACATGTGTTATTAAGAGGATAGGATGGGAAGAAGTTTGTAACTCAAAAAAATATGAATAAATGTACTAAAATAATTAGAGAGGTAAGAAGATAATTTGGTTAACAATTTCATCTGGTTTTAATACTTCCGCGATCAATTCAATATCTTGGATACATTGATTTATGGAAAGATGAAGTGGATGAGTATAAATTAACCCGCTAAACATAATCCCATTTTTTAGAAATTGATTTGCTATACGCAGCAAATCATCATCAAAAGAAACCAAAATCCTTTTTAAATCACCTGCTCTTTTAAGTAGTTTATCATCCGGAAGTAAGTTCGAATTATCTTCCTGTGCGGTTATTACATCAATTTTCCTCAGCCGCAATCCATTAGTAATTGAACGAGGAATATGAACATCCATATATATTTGTAACGGCATTAGCTAATCTTTTTCACTTTTAATTTTTCGATTAGCGGAGATCTTCTTTCTTCTTTAATCTTTTGAATTATATTCTGCCGGGATATTATCTCTTCATCTATTTTATCTTTATTATCCCAGTAATAAGCAAGTGAAGAATAAATTTGTCCAAGCGATAGATATGGATGCTGGAAGTAAATTTCTTCCGGACTCCATCCATATGCTAAATGTTCGTTTATTATCTCAATAACCTTAGTAGAAGTGTCCTTAATGAAAAACACTCCATCTGTTTCTATGATGTGTTCGTATAGTATATTCGATTCCTGCATTTTAAAATTCCTTTATTATAATTCATTATAAAAATTATTACACATAAAATATCACTACTGCCTTGTTAAAAGTCAAATAAAAACAATTTTTTGTAAAAAAGATGTCGTCCCGACTTGTCGGGATGACATCTTTTCCCGAAGGGACGGCTTAGCCACAAAAAGATACCATCGCCCGTAGTAACCTACTTCATCAAAACTAACTTTTTTGTTTCTGTAAAGCCCTGTCCTGAGCGAAGCGAAGGATCACCAGCTTGCAATCTGTAGAAATATACACCGCTTGAAAGATTACTGCCATCAAATTTTACTTTGTAATCCCCGGTGTATTTTTCTGTTTCGCTTTTTAAGATTAAGGAGTTTTTGTTCAACAACATCTGCTTCTTCACGGATTTTAAGAATCAGTTCACCGGTAGTAAGATTCTTTGTTTCTTCATAATGTTTTTCACGAATCTCGTGAATCATTTTAATTATATCTTTTTCTTTCATTTTTATTCCTCCTCAATCCAACTTTGCGGCGTTAAGATTTCAATTTCTTTTAATCCTACAATTCGATTAACGCCGTTAACACCGCGTATTGTTTTCAAGTTCACAAAATGTTTGAAATTCCAGCTTACAACAGAATCAACATTAGCATAAGTTGCACAAGCAAGGTGTAATGCATCATCAAAATATTTTTGCGGAATAATTTTTTCTTGAACATACTTTTCCGCCAAACTATTATTTTTTAAAATATTTAACATTGTCCAAACTTTTAAAATCAGCATCTTGCGTCCAAACAATTGCATTGTTTTGTTTTGCCGTAATATATATCAAGCTATCAGCCATAGGAATTTTTTGTTCGTAACTTAATTTTGCCGATTGAATTGCTATTGAAGAATTTACTTCTATTATTTTTGCTTGTTGCATTAAACCTATCACTTGAATTGCAAAATTTTCATCTTTTTCTAATAATATCTTTTTATATACCTCATATAGATTTATAGTAGAAATAACCAATTCATCTGTTTTCTCAATAGCGGGTGCAAATAACTTAGCATTTTTGCTATCAGCCAAGTATTCTAACCAACCAGAAGAATCAACTAAATTCATAATCGGTCTCCTTCTCTTTCAATTTCCGTATTTATACCTTTAAGAAATCCACGTGCATCTTTAATATTTTTAAGAAGAAGAAATTCTATCCTGTCACCTAATTGCACAATTTGTAATTTTTGCCCGGGTTTTAATTTTAATTTTTGTCGAATTTCTTTTGGAATTACAACTTGATATTTGGGAGAAACTGTTACCGTTGTCATTATAAACTCCTAATTTGTAATACGTATAAATATATCGATAAATATTAAACATTCCAAGATAGTATCGATGGGATTTATTGTTCCCAATTTATTTTTTATTACGGTATAACTACACACCTGTCTGCCATCTTTTTGGAGGACTTGTCCGGCGGGTTTATTCGCACCTTCAGCAGCAAAATATAAGAGATGCCGTAAATCTTCTATTATAGAAAATCCCTCTTAATCAGAGGGATTTTTTATGTTGGAAACATTATTTGAGCAGTACAAGTTTTTTTGTTGAAATAAAATTACCTGCTCTAATTTGATAAAAGTATACTCCACTTGCTAATCCTTTTGCACTGAATAGAACCTGATATTGACCTGGAGATTTTTCTTCATCAACTAATTTTTCTACTTCCCTACCCAGTATATCATATATCTTAATGTTCACAAGACTTGCACGTGGAATCGAATACTTTATTGTAGTATTCGGATTAAAAGGATTTGGATAATTCTGTTCTAATAAATATTCTGTCGGAATAATTGTTTTGTTATTTGGACTATTATCCTCCGCTACGGTTGTAAGATAATCTGTTTTATCAATAACAAAATAAATTGTATCGGCAACACCTCTATAATTTACTATTACAGATGTTTCACCCTCCGCTAAACTCTTAAACATTTTATTCTGATTGTCATACTGTAATATCTGTGGATTGCTGACAGTAATAGAGAGATATGGGCTTTTACTACTGATTTGAGAAATAAATTTGGGAAATATAGCAGTGTAGTTTGGGTAGTAAGGTTGATTCTTCATTAAATAAACAGTCTTTTCGCTAGCTCTAAAACTATTTGGTTGAGTATTAGGATTAACAATTACATTCATGTAGACATATAAAAGGTAAGGGCTGTCTTGATTTGAAAATGTAGCTATTACTTCTACCTTTTGTGTGTCAAGAAGATTTCCATTTGCTTGAATTGAAAAACTATATTGATTGGAAACGTTGTTCGATGAATAAACTTGATTCTGGAAATAAACACTTACGTTAGATAGCTTTGTTGTATCAGAAATAATGAAACTAACATTAAATAAACTATCAACCGAAATAATAGAGTTTTGTACCGGTGAATTGATTACTATAGCATTGCTTTTTGGGTTATTAGTTGATTTGTTAGTGTTCGAACTAAATATATTAAATGATGGTGTGTTGGATTTATGCAATGACGCTGGAATACTTCCAAAGTATTGCCCTTTGTTTCCATTTATTAAAGTATTAACTCTATTTCCGACATCATTATTATGATGTACATTCAAATGCCATACATTAGGAGAAAAAACTGAAACTTTATTTTTTGAATCTCGTGAAAGTGTTGATAACTGACTTTTGACAGATACAATTACATCACTATCTACTAGAAAAGCCGCACCTTCATAAGCTTTCATCATATATTCACAAAACTTAATTACCCTTTCTATTTTATTTAGTCCGGATATTTCTTTGATATATTGTGATGTTGCTGGTGTACCCAAAACATCAATGATCTTTATGACTTTATCGAAAAAATCAAAAAAGTCATCTGCGTAATTAAACAATTGATAAACATAAGAGGGGATTTCAGGTAAGTTTTGATCCCCTGAAACTATATCTGCGGCAACTAAATGAAACGGGAGATCAGTTCTTCCAGATTTCACGCCACCGTTAACTCGTAAATCTTCACATGCCCCGCTAGCTGAAATTAAACTATTGCCACTTGGAACAGGAGTACATAAACTATTTGGTAGTGAACGAGAATCATAATTTAAAAAGTTATTAATTATTGAACTCATCACTTGGGCCTTGTCTTTTTCCTTTATTTTTTCAATTAAATCATATATTAAATCCGCAAAGGGTGAACCTAGATAGGGCGTATCTAAAGTAATAACTTTATTCAAATAACCTTTATTATAATTCTCTTTTTTATTTACTCCTATGTTAATTGCTTCTCGGACGACATTCCCACCCATACTATGACCAATATAAATTATTTGATTACTTGCGAATTGCTTTCGTCTCATCTCCTGAATATTTACATAAAACCCATTAGGATTACTATGGCCCAATAAAATGCCTTTTGCATTGTTCCAAAATTTTGCTCGCCAATCAAGATCTAAAGCTTTTCTAACTAAAAACCGTTCATCATCTAAATATCTTGTATACTTTCCATTATTCAAATATGAAAATGAATTCCAGGTAGATGGGCTTCCACCTAACCCGTGAGCCAACAACAACGGTGGACGAACTACTTTTATTATTTTTGAAGTGTTTTCAATTTTACCAGATTGGTATGTTATTGTGATATTGGCTTTTACTGTTCTATCTAATGCAGTCGTATCTTGTGAGTTCTTACCGCAAAATTCATCGGGTGCAACATACCAAAACCAGAATGTACGGTCGGGAGCCGGATTACTATTTGTTATTGTTAATGCGCTTGCATTGTTCGCTTCTTCGCTGTAAGAATCAATTGTTGAAGCTATTTGTAATTTGCCAAGTATTCGAGCTTCTGTGTTATTATCGGCATCGCTTAATGAAATAGTAACTTTATTTATGTTATCGGTTGAAGAGGTGTTTGCATTATATACTTTCAAATAAACTCTTGCTACTCCATCACAGGCAACGCCAATTGGCTCTCCATTTCTTTCCGGGAAACTATAATCCCATACCAGCAATGTTTTTATATCTACTGATTGTGGAACTATGACAGAGAACGTGCCGCTTACAGCATAACTTGAATTTCTATATAAATCCGTTACTCTTATTTTATTGTTGCCTCCTACTTCTGTTAATAAAATATTTTTACTGAACGATACAACCTTATTAACTTCTTCTTTTCCTGTTAAAGTAGTTCCTTCTTTCCAAGTACTTCCGCCGTCTGTAGAAAGTTCTATTTTGTAATTGTATTTTCTTCGCGCACCATCAATTATGTAATTACTGCCTAATACCATTTGATCTGACCAAGACACAGTTAAATTATCTCCTGAAGAAAACTGAGAACCTTGTTTCGGCGAGTTTAGTGTTAACTTATGATTTTCCGGTTCACTAATTATCTGAAACTTTTGTGCCGAAGTTAATTTATTTGTTGTTACGTCCGTCGCAACCACGTAATAATAACCCGGTTGCATATTCGTATTTGCCGAAAATGTATAAACTATTTTACCGTTTGCGTCTGCTGTTATAGTTACTGTAGGGATTGCAACACCGGAAGGACCGGTAAAGTTTAATTTTACTGTACCTGAAGGAGAAAAATTACTGCCGGTTACTTGCAAGTTTCCGTTATTATTTATTACACTGCTTGATATGTTAATAGACGGGGTTTTTACCTCAACAACATTTTTAATAGTAAAAGCTGCATTACTTTCACTAGCTATTTGACTACTGTTATATGTTCCAATTATTTTTACTTTGCACTGATCTGAGTTTATTCCACTGGGAATATTCCATGTATACGGACTATTGTTTTTGCCAAGTCCTGATGTTATTACATTCCAATTACTTCCATTATTCGTCGAATACTTTAAATCAACATAAGCATCTATATTACCATTGACTGACCAACTTATATTATGACTTGATCCAGTCGTCCAAACCTCTCCTCCATTTGGTGAAATTAATGTGATCGAATAAATATTCATTTCTGAAAGTGGACGACGCCAAATCCTGCCGCTATTAAATGCGAGTGGAGATAAGACCCAACCGTTCTTTGCTGCAAAGATATTGGCTCCACTAATGGCTATTGAGATGACAGCATTGGCTGTCAAACCATTATTCACGGCTGACCAACTGCTCCCATTATTGGTTGATAAAAAAACTCCACCTCCAAAAGTTCCTGCAAAAATATTTGTACCGCTTATGAGCAACGACTGGACTTTAAGATTTGTTAAACCGTTATTAATCGCAGTCCAGCTAAGTCCATTATTGGTTGATAAGAAAACTCCACCTCCAAAAGTTCCTGCAAAAATGTTTGTTCCGCTTACGAGTAACGACCGGATAGTAAGGTTTGTTAAACCGTTATTCACCGCAGTCCAACTGAGACCATTATTGGTTGATAAAAATACTCCACCTCCAAAAGTTCCGGCAAAAATATTTGTACCGCTTATGAGCAACGACTGGACATCAGGATTTGTTAAGCCATTATTTACAGATACCCAACTACTTCCATTGTTTGTAGATAAAAATACTCCACCATCACCTGTCCCTGCAAAAATGTTAGGCCCGCTTATGGCTAATGATGAGACATTAGTATTTGTCAACCCAGTATTCACCGCAGTCCAACTACTTCCATTGTTTGTGGATAAAAATACTCCCACATTTGTCCCTGCAAAAATGTTAGGCCCGCTTATGGCTAATGACGAAATATTATTCTGGTTCAGCCCATTATTCACCGCAGTCCAATTAGCTCCATCATTCGTGGATAAAAATACTCCGCTATTCGTACCAACAAAAATATTTGTCCCACTTGTTGCTAATAAATTGACTGTAATGCTTGCTAAATCTGCATTCATTGCTGTCCAACTACTTCCTTTATTCGTCGATAAAAAAACTCCACCTCCAGAATTTGTCCCAGCAAATATGTTTGTTCCGCTTATGGCTAATGACCAGACTTTAGTAGCAGTCAAGCCATTATTCACGGCTGTCCAAGAACTTCCATTATTCGTAGATAAAAATACTCCGCCACCTGGCGTTCCTGCAAAAATGTTTGTTCCGTCAGTTACCAATGCAATGACATAAGTATATGTCAAACCATTATTCGCGGCAGACCAACTGCTTCCATTATTTGTGGACAAAAACACTCCACCACCCCAAGTCCCCGCAAAAATATTTGAACCAGATACGATTAATGTATAAATATTAGTGCTTGTTAAACCGGTATTCACTGCGATCCAACTGCTTCCATTATTTGTCGATAAAAAAACGCCACCACTAGTGCCCGCAAATATATTTGCTCCACTTATTGCTAATGAATAGACTGTAGTATTAGTTAAACCGGCATTCACTGCTGTCCAACTGCTTCCATTATTTGTCGATAAAAAAACGCCACCACTAGTGCCCGCATAAATGGTGGTCCCGCTTATGGCTAACGAATAGACATATTTATTTGTTAAACCGGTATTCACCGCTGTCCAACTGCTTCCATTGTTGATGGATAAAAACATTCCGCCTCCCCAATGTCCCGCAAAAATATTTGCCCCGCTTACTGCTAATGCATCAACAGCACCAATCGTTAAACCATTATTTACCTCAGTCCAACTATTTCCGTTATTGGTAGATAAAAATATACCGCCATCCGTTCCCGCAAAAATATTTGTCCCGCTTACAGCAATACTACGGATATTTCCACCATAAGGACCATTGGTTTGTACCCATTGGGCATTTGTTTTATTGGTTGAAATTAAAAGAGCAATGAGAAAATATAAGAAAATATTTTTTGCTTTCATTGATTCCTCCAAAAACTGTTTGATGTGTAACGGCTTGTTATACACGTTATTTATTTTGTTTTAATCAAAGGTTTTGGTATCTCGCTTTTTGATAATACTAATGAGATAAATGTAGAACCATATATAAAAGACACTTCAGCATATCTTCTTCGTCTGAATGTAAAATACCAAAACAATAAGAATAAAAAGAAGAAAAGACTGGTAATTAAATTACCTCGTGTTAAGAATAGAACAAAAACAACGAAAGACAAATAAAACATTGAATTAATAAATTTTATTTCCGCCTCTCTTCTTCTTGCATTTTCCCATAAATTTGGTGCAGAATGAAGTAAGAATCGTTTAATTAAGAACAGTGTTTTAACATATCCGGAGTTCCCAACAAATTCATACAAGTCTTTAAATATATTTTCTAAGTTCTTTCTTTGAGAATCAAACATAAAATCGTAAGGATACAGCTTACTCTTGAAATTATACAATCTTGATTCTTTTAGTTTTTTACCCGACCGAAGATGAGCAATAGGAAGTGTTAACCAATCAAGCCAATTGGTTGGAAAGAGTCTTGAGATATAACCAAGAATATAACTGCTAAATAAAAAAATAAAAGTATTTAATATGAAGTGACTTCCTTGAAAAGAAGTGTTAAGATTATTCCATATATTTTTTATTTCTGCTGACAAAATATTAGGATATAGGACATGTATTAGATAGAAAAGTGAAGCCCAGATAACCCCAGGAAACATAATTCCGACTAAATCAATAATATCTAATGAAAAACTTTTAAATCTCATTAGAACTTCCTATGTGTATAACAATTTATTTCCCCGCCAATGTTGATTAATTCCATTCCGGCGGGCTTGCCCGCCGCTTGTCCGGCAGTTTTTTGACGGATCTTTCCAGCGGGTTGCAATGTATTTCAATTTTTTAACGCGTCTTTTTTAAAACAAAAAAAGGACGCAACTTTCATTACATCCTTATCTGAGGCACTGCCATGCCTGAATACAAAGACATAAGAAAGCGCGTCCATCTCTGGACGCACTCTTCTTACGTGTTCTTGTATTCATTTAACTTGGCAGTTTTCAGATAAGAACAACGCAATAGCTGCGTTAAAAAATTATTTTAAAATCTTTTTGTAGTTCTCCTTTTATTTGGTTAAAAAAATATTCTATAAAACAAGTTCATTTTTCCATTCTCTTCAACATTTCTTTATCATACGTTTTTAACAAAGTTTTATACTCTTTTGCTGTTGCAAAGACAATAGCATCCATCCCGCGCAAACCAATTTCAGCAGTGATGTTTGCAGCTTTTAACGCCAACGGTTTGTTTATTTCTACAAAGATAAGATTAACGGAACCAAGTAGTTTATCTTTAACTTTGTTTGCTAATTCTGTTGAACCGGTTCTTCGTTTAATTGCTCCAACAACTTCAACTAATACAGAAAAAGGTTGTATTGCGGTTAATTCACCTTTCAATACGCGCGAAAGGAAATCAATCGCTTCTTTATACTTCTCCTCAAACGGTAATAAAGCGGCAATAATGAAAGAACTATCTAAAGTTGCAACATTATTCATTTTTATTCCTTTGCTGCCGTATTTCTTCAATTGACGAGTACTTGTTATCCCACTTATCGGCAACTTCCAAAGCTAATTTTTGCCATTCTTCTGTTGAAGTAGTTTTAGATTTTCGCTTTGACTTATTTCTTTCTTTTCCCTTCCGTAATAAGATTTGAGCGCGCCTAATTTGGTGCAGTTCTTTTGTTATTCTATCTATTTTTTTTTCAATTGTAAGTTCAGTCATTTTTAGCCTCTTAAAAGATTTTTTCTCTGCTGTGAAAATTTAACAAAATTAATGTGCCGTCAATTCGCTAACTTCGATTAAGTGTGTCTTTAATTTTTTTTCACTTCTTCGATGTTGAGATAAGAACACAGCAATAGCTGCGTTAAAA
>CAYVBQ010000065.1:0-8893 GCA_964449775.1 uncultured Melioribacter sp.
TTGTTCACCTCCAATAATTCTATCATTTATCTCTTGCAAAGATATGAAAGGTAAGGTTGGAATAAAAATGAACTAGCTACATTAGTAAATACACTTAATTAACAAAATTGTTAATTATCTATATTTATCGCTAAATCAATTCTAGTAGGAAAAGCAAGAAAATTTTATTTGGAAAATAGATTTAAGCTTTTGCCTGAGGAGATAATAGGAAATTGGTTTGGGGGACTATAAAATAGAACAACAACATGGATATAATATTCACCGTTTGTAAAATCCGCCGCTAGTGCTAATACATTTCTGACTAGTTTAGTAAATCGTTAATCTCTTTTTCCAAATTCTCTAAATCGCGTACAACAATTGACCAAATAATTTCTTCTGAAACATTATCGTAGCCATGAATAATACGATTTCTTGTATCAACAATTTTTCGAGCATTAGTTATTTGAAAGTCAGGTTTTGCTTTTAATATTCTGCTAACTGCTTCACCAATTATTTCAATATTACGTTCAATTGCTCTTTTCGTTTTTAGGTCTTTTTGAAATTCATAGAAATTATTTTTATCAGACCGGAATTGTTTGATTTCCTGAATTGCTTGCTTGATGTCTGCCAGCCAAGTCTTTATCTCAATTTCCATAAATCAAAACTTTTGTTCGATCAATTTGCTTTTTCAAGTACGGATTTTTGATAGCTTTTTGTTCTAAGAGGTCAATTTGCCGGTTGAGTAATTCCTCAAGATGAAATTTCAAGTTGAAGTACTTATCGGAATATGCAATGGGGTCTTCTTCGTCAATATCAACAACAAGATCAATATCACTATCGGATTGAAAATGGTCTGTAGTTATTGAACCAAAGGCAAATAGAGACTTCACCTTGTTGAAGTCACAAAGTTTTTTTATTTGGTCAATATGTTGAGATATTTCTTCCAACTTATGTCCGAAGTAACTGAATTTTTATTTCGATTTTATTTTGCCGCAACATTAATCTTTGAATACACATTTCATATAGAGACTTAAAATACTGCGCTTTAAATATACGATTTATTACTATTCATACCATCAAGCTAAGGTGATGGACTGCTAAATTAACTCTTTGCGAACTCTGCGGTAAAATCTTTTAAACGCAGAGGACTTGCCTACCGGCAGGCAGGCGCAAAGTAAAGACTCGCAAAGAACCTGCCTACCGGTAGTGTATTACTTCAGCAATTCGGTAACGGCAAGTAGGCAGGCGCAAAGAAATGAAGGTAAGGTTGGAATGAAAATACACTAACTCTAGTTGCGCGCTATTTCAGCTAATTAGTGTAACTACGCAACATTTCGTTTTTAAAATCTCTAAAATTTTCCAGTCCGTCAATTGCTTGGCATTTCTGCTTACATCACTTCATTTTTTATTTTTTTTCTCATTCTTTTTTGTGGTGAGTTTTTTTACTGCTCTGTCAAAATCGCTTTCAAAGTTTTTATCATGCACCACACTAAATTTTTCATATTCTTTTTCGGCAAGTTCGATTGCCATTTGATGTGATATTTTTCCGGCATGATTTAAAATATCTCTGTCGTTTAGTGTAAGAAAACCATTTAACTTTTTTATCCAATTTTTCATATCCATCGGTATTCTACGAAGGGCTTGCCCTTCAGCAAACACAAGGTATTGCTCCACCAGGTTATTTAGTGCCGTTAGCTCTTGTTCGTTCAAATAATTTTTCGCAATTGCCACATCTTGTTTTCGCGGTTTCGTTCCTCTCCAATTGGTTAAACCCAGATAAGGTTTGCCGCTGTCTGCTCTTTCTGAAATTATTTCGGCAGCCGTTTTTCCGGTAATAGCCCAGTGCATTTTGTTCTGAACAGTTTGGAAAAAAAGAATGCTTGTTTCTAATGTAGGGTCATAATCAACACTGGTTGCATAGATGTCGGTAATCTTTTGGTAGAAACGCCTTTCAGAAGTTCTAATGTCCTGAATGCGTTTGAGCAATTCTTCAAAATAATCGAAAGGTTGGTCTGGATTTTTCAGTCGTTCATCATCCAGCACAAAACCTTTCACAATGTAGTCTTTAATATGTTGTGTAGCCCACTGACGGAAACGGGTGGCTACATGCGATTTAATTCTGTAACCGACAGAAATGATAGCATCTAAATTATAAAAACGTTGTTTGCGTTTTACCTTTCTTCCACCTTCTATTTGAACTTGTAAATAATCCTTACAAGTTGCTTTTTCATCCAGTTCACCTTCTTCAAAAATATTTTTAAGATGAATAGTGATGTTTTGAGGAGTGGTTTGAAACAGTTCTGCCATCAACTTTTGCGTAAGCCAAACAGTTTCATTTTCCAAACGAACTTCTAATTTGGTCTCACCGTTTTCGGTTTGATAGATGATTATCTGAGAATTATTTTCCATTGGTTTTCATTCTTCAAATTACTTTTCTTTTCCAAACCATACACTTGTTTTTTGCCCATTACTACTTCGTAAATGAGGGATTTTTTGTAGTGAAGTAGTATGGTGATTTGTTCGTTGATTATTTCTTGCATTGATTTATTCTTTTCTAAAAATTTATTTAAGTAACCAACAATCTCTTTTGGTCCCGCACAAAGATATGAAAGGTAAGGATGGAATGAAAATAGACTAACTGTAATGTGAATTGATTTGATAGGTGCAAACCAAAACGTGAGCAACGGGGTGTAATGAAATCTTTTATTCTATTATCAACAAAATGAATTTGTTCTCTATCTTTTTTTGTGAGTGTCGTGTTTTTTCGGTGTTAGTTGCCGTGCCCTCATTTTTGTTGGAATTCTTTGTCAACGGTATTCAGAAAGCCTTTGACGTTGAACGATGTGTTGTTGGCAATGACAACAGAAGCAATTCCGAGTGTATGGTAGATTCGCATTTCGCAGTGAAATCCGCCGCCACCACCTTCTTTGAAAAAATATTTCACATTATCCATTGTCCCAATATGCCATCCAAGCGTCATTTCGATTGGTTCACCATCATAGTTTTTCTGTTGTTCAAAAAACAAGTTCTTTGTTTCCTTGGTGAACAGCAATGAATGATCACGCAACTGATTCTGCAAGAATACACCGATTGAGTGAGCAGAGCTGACAATGCCACCGAAGGAAGGACCATTTAGGTAGTGATCCTTTATGTGAAGCCAGCCGTTTTCGTATTCTCCAACAAACTTCGAATCGATGACAAAGGATTTGAACAGATTCAAAAATGACCACTTTGGCAGATAACCTTTGGAATGATTATCTGACAATGGGATAATGAAATCAATCTCGCTCGCTAGTATTTCAAGTTTCCGAAAGATGTTTTGACGAACGTAATCTTCATAGCTTGAGCCGGATGCTTTCTCAATAACTTGTCCGAGCAACCAATACGAAATATTTGAATATCCATACTTCTTGCCGGGCTGGAAATCTAATTCGGAGTTTTCCGTAAGGATCTTTGTTAGTGCTGCTTTCTCATTAAACGTGGAATGTTCTTCCGCCAAGTGTACCCACTTCAACGGGATCGGGTCGGGTATCCCGGAAGTCTGGGACAATAAATGACGAATAGTAACCCGGTTTCCGTAAGGAATATCGCCGAGATACTTCGTGACCGGGTCATCGAGACCGATCTTTCCTTGTTCGATTAGCTGAAGGACGGCGGCGGCGGTCACAGTTTTAGTCATCGAGTAAATCATCATTGTGTTGTTTGGCTGCAAAGGTGTTTTTGCCTCTACGTCCGCCCATCCTCCAGCATACCCGAAGATAGTGGTGTCAGCACTTACAACAATGTATTGAATACCTGCTGCGTCGTGCGCTTCGATTTTTTTGTCTATGTAGTTCCCAACTCTGGTGTCTCTGTTATGAATTGTGTAGTTCATCGCGGATTGGCATCCAGAAAACAGTAAGAGAAATGTTGACAACCGGGTGAGATCTGTGACATGGTGTTTGATGTTCTTCATAGACTATAATTCAATAAGTCCACCAGTGGTGAATTGAATAAAAAGACCACTTGGATTATCTTTAAAAATCGTTTTAGTGTCGGGACCTTCTAAGAACCAATGTTCTTTGCCTGCTATCGGTATATCATAGCCAAACTTCAAGCCGAAAAAGGTTCCGTTTTCAAAAATCTTTTCAATACTCAACGCCGTATGTATTGCTATTAAAGAATTTGAAAACACATTACTGCCTTGAATTTCAGAAGAAGCGTTCGTTTTGTCAGCAAAAAATATTTGATTACTTATTGCACCGACACCACATAAAGGTGAAATGCCCCAGCCATTTTCATTCATTACCTTATACCCGACATAAAGATTCGAATTGAATCCTGAATATTGTGCTTTGTATGATGTGGTTTGTTTCTGTCCATTAGAATAGAAAAATTCGGTGCCAATAAGGAAACGTTTATTGCTCCAATAACTCCCGGCTCCTAATGCAGTACTTATCTTAGGGTTTTCTGAGTTAGTATAGAATTGTGATTGGAAAGGTACCTGTCTTAGCCCGAAAGAAGCATACAAAACAAGATTTGGTTTGCTTTCATCTTGTGCCTGAATTGCAGAACAAGAAAGGAGAAAAAGAGCGGAAAGAAAGGCTATTTGCTTCATCATGAATCCCAAATGTTATTTTATTGATGACGCAAAGTTATACACTTTCATTTTCAATCGCATTATCATTTGATAAGAAATGAAGTTTAGGGGGTGGAATAGAATAAACTATCCATGCGATCCAGGCAAATCGTTGTTTCTCAGCAGTCGAACAGTACCAAGTGAAAATGTTATTTTATTCCACCCCCTTAATGTTTTGCAAGTTCGTTTCTTAGTCTGCTGAAAGAAACGGGAGTAATTCCAAGATATGAAGCAATAATTGTATGTGGGATTAAGTTTTCCAGATTTGGATAATCATTTCTAAATGCTAATAATCTGTCTTTTGCAGTCATTGCACGAAAGGATATTTCATGGTGAATACTTTTTAACAACTCTTTTTCAAGAACTTTTAGGCCAAAATATCTTATATCTTCAAACGAATACCTTAATGAGTCCAAAACAGAAACAGGTATTTCCGCTAAACACGTGTCTGTTAGTGCTTGTAGATTAATAATGCTATTTCCTTTAATAGTTCTCGCAAAGTGAGGTGTTAATACGGTTTTGGATAGGTGAAAACTGGTTGTAATACATTCTCCATCTTCATTAAATATATTTCTATGTATGATGCCGTCAAGCAGAAAATATTCGTATGAATTAGGTTTCCCTTCTTTTGTAAGATAATCTTCCTTTTTCAAGTTTTTGACTTTGCAATTATCTATTATCACTTTCAAGGAAGCACCTGCCAAGGAATAGTGACCAATAATAATAGAGGATAGTATTTCTTTTTGATGATCATCCATATTGCTATCTTCTAACATGACGCCCAACGTTTGCGCATATATGACGTCCCGACCATTCCGCTTGAATTTAATTTAGTATGGTCGGGATGCGGCGAAGCCCGCGAAGCGACCGACAGGGAGCTATGCGCTGTTAGACGACGTTCGATAATTTCTAATATCATCAATAACATCTATCAGCTAAAAACCGCTACAAATAAACATGATAAAAGGGCTAAAGCGGAGATTGGTGTCATTATCATTTTTTCTTTTTTACTTTTAGATACGAAATTACCTAGCGTATTTAATCCAAGAAATGCAGTAAAAATCCATACTATTACTCTCGATAGAATATAATCAGTACTAATAAAAACAACTTTCCCCTGATGTAATAAAATAAGCCCAGCAATCAATAGGATAATTGAAGATATTAAACTAGCTAAACGCAACTTACTGGGAAGAATTTTATGACTTCCACCCCAAGCAGCTTCCCCTAGAGGTAGCCCTAATGAAAGTAGAACATGAAATACCGCAATCGCAAAAAATGACACAGCACTGACAATTGCGGTAATTTGAATATAAATTTCTTCCATCTGCTTCAATCTCTTTTAGTTCATGTCATATCGGATGTCGTCTAACTAGCGTAACTACTCAATACTTCGTTTATCCAATTAAGTCAGGTATAAAAAAATATTTCGTACATCCAATTAATATTAGCACAATAGACGAAGTATTATGTTTAATAATAAATATTTGCATTCACCTTTTCAATGAAACTACATCAGAAAATCATTACTCATTCTAAATTCTACATTCTCAATTAAATCAACACCGCTTTATACCCGTAACAATGAAGTCCGGATTTTCCTTCATCCTGTATTTTGCGGAAGACCATTTTTACTTTTGCGCCGATCTCAACTTTGTTAACATCGCAATCTGCTACCTGAGCGGTAAGACGAACTCCGTCATTCAATTCAATTATTGCTACTACATATGGAGTTTCTTTGGAAAATTTATCCGGTCCGACTCGAATTATTGTGAACGTTAAAATTTTTCCTTCTCTACTTAAATTCACTGTCTCAAAAGTTTTTGATTTACATTTCGGGCAAATCAATCTCGGCGGAAATGAAATGTGTCCGCATTGCTTGCACTTGCCCGCTTCGAGACGGTAACGCTGCGGAATTTCTCGATGATATCTTGGACTGATCATTTTACCTCCAAAATATGAATTGAAACAAGTAGCATTATCCTATCTCATATGTTTCCCCTGGCTTCATCATTGGTAATTTACGAAGTACAATTGGAATTAAGGGGCGGTGGTATTCCAATCTGTTGAGTCGAGCTTGAAGAACTACGACAACTAACTGATACTTTTTAATGTTCTGTTGAAATTTCAGATTCTTGTCAATAGTTATGAAAACTTCAAAACCAGCTTCCGAAGCCAGCCTCATCAGTTCACCATTGACAGTTCCCGACCACCCCAATTCTTGAACCGTGCTAACCTCATGTGATTCAAACTCACGTCTTAATCGCCAATTCAAACACTCATCAAGCAATATTTTCATGGGTTAATTCGCTTGATGTTAGCATATGTTCTGCCAGTTCGAGAACTTCAATAACTTGTTCCTTTTTGACTGATGGAAAATCGATCAGAAAGTTCTCAATAGTATCGCCGCTTTCAATGTAATCGAATAGATTTTTTATGGGAACCCTGGTCCCTCGAAATACAGGCATACCACTTAGAATGTCTGGCGAAGAATAAATGACACTATTTTTCATAAGAAATCCTTTCATGAGCTATTATAAATATAACAAAATCTTAACCATTGTCTAATAACGAATACACCTAAGGCACGCTTGCAGATAACGTGGCGGTGGGGGATTTAGAAGCACTATACTGTCACCAAGCACTAAAGTTTGATAGAAGCACTGCCGTTCAATTATGCACGTCAGCCCCCATTTCATAAACCCGTGTTATAGCCAGTGCTTTTTCCCATTACGGTCTATAATAGTTTGATAAGTTTAATCATAAGTCTATATGAAGTTTCAGGACTGTTGATTTGATTAACAGTTCCTGTTAGATACAACTCTTTCAGCGGACAATAATATGCAAACGCACCAGATAAACCCGAATGTCCGATAATTTCGGGAATTGACTTAAAAGGCGAGAATATCCAAGGCAATTTAAACCTGTGAATTCCAATACCAGATAGTATTGGAAAAAATATTCTATTCCATTCTTTTAATTCTTCAATGTAGTTTTTGGGAAATAGCTTGCCTTTAAAAAACGCTTCTATAAATATCATCATTTCTTGTGCAGTCGAAACAATTCCACCATCGGGGCCAGAAGAAGTCATCGCTAATGGAATGTGTAATTCATTGCTTTTAAAATACATTGTTTTGGGACGCTTATCATTAATGTCTTGGTATAGATATGTTTTTTTAAGTCCAAGAGGTTCAATTACCATTGCATTAAGAACACTTTCAATATCTTTATTGGTTATGTTTTCAATTATTTTTCCCAGAAGCTGGTAATTTGTATCTGAATAAAGTGCTTTCCCTTTTTGGTTTGGTTTGAAAGCCGGTTTCGTTTTTTTGCTCTCTTCTACTACTTTTTCAAATGACCAAGATTGGTCTTTGCCCGAAGTTAATTCGTCATGTAAACTTTTACCATTCTCTCTTTTCTGTTGAAAATAATCCGGTAACCCCGAAGTGTGTGCCATCAAATTTTTGATGGTTAAGTCGTATGAGTATTCTGTTCCATTCAAAATGTGTAGGCCATTCAAAATTTCTTCCGAAAGATATTTTGAAATTTGGTCATCAAGTTGAATTTTATTTTCTTCTCTAAGTTTTAGTAGAATGGCTGTAATAAATAGTTTTGTTGTGCTTGCAATAAAGTATTGGTCATCTGTATGAAAGTTCCTACTAGCGCCACACCAGGAAAAAGAATGCGAGGTAATACAGACAGTTGTTCCATAGACTTTTTTATTATCAACCGTCTTGTTTAAGATGTTTTGAATTTTATGTATTAAGTCTTTATAATTTTCTGTCATAAGTGTTTTGCTGCTGTTGCGTTATTTTTAGCATTGGCTGTAACTACGCCTTATGGCGTTTATCCACACAAATTTGGTATGATATACGCCATAATTTATAGTAAATAATTTTCATTTAGTTTACTTTACCAACACCGCTTTATACCCATAACAATGCAAACCGGATTTCCCTTCGTCCTGTATTTTGCGGAAAACTAATTTTACTTTATCACCGATCTCTACTTTGTTGACATCGCAATCTGCTACTTGAGCGGCAAGACGTACTCCATCATTCAATTCAATTATCGCTACTACATAAGGAGTTTCTTTGGAAAATTTATCCGGTCCAACTCGAATTATTGTAAATGTTAAAATTTTCCCTTCTCTGCTCAACTTCACAGTTTCAAAAGTTTTTGATTTACATTTCGGGCAAACCAATCTCGGCGGAAAAGAAATGTGTCCGCACTGTTTGCATTTGCCCGCTTCGAGACGGTAACGCTGCGGAATTTCTCGATGATATCTTGGACTGA
>CAYVBQ010000066.1:0-8845 GCA_964449775.1 uncultured Melioribacter sp.
AAGTTCAAAAATTTCAACCTTTCAACTGCAATAACTGTTTAATTGTGGTTTCTTCGTTTACCCGGCTACCCGCTCCGCCTTCACTTTGTTCGGCAAATCGAGGCGAGTCTTTTGAGACGGGCTTAACCGCGTACCTAGTCCACCGGCTAGAATTACTACCTTCATTTTATACCTTCATTTTTTCTTTTCAGCATTTCTAGATGGCGGTCAAACCTTTCAATCTCTGTAAAAAATGCACAATCCGGAAAATATTGATCTAATATACCCACAGAATCATGCGGGTCAACAGCCGCAATAAGGTTATTCCCGGTTTCTTTAATTTTATCTCTTATTCTCATTCACCGGCTTCTTTTAGAATTCCTTCAATTATATCTTCTTTTATCCAATATCCCCCTTCCACAATTGAGTTGATCAAAGGTTTTATATTTCCAATTAATCTTCTTTTCTTAGCTTTTAATAATAAGCCTAATGTTCCTATTACATCCAGGTTTAATACTTTTGCTTGTAGCCTGGCAATTTTTTCATCAATTAAAACATGACTAATACCTTTTTCTATTGCCAAAACTATAACTTCTGCCTCGCCCTTTTCAAGTTCATATAACAGCTTTACTTTTTTAATGTCTTTAACCTTTTCAACTTTTAACCAGCCGGATTCATTTAATTCTTTTACACCAACTCCCCTTTTACCCCCAATTAAAATTTCATCTTTAACTGTTACCGGCATAAAAACCTTGCTATAAAGCTGATTAAGTACAGAAGTTTGTTTGCAGAGAGTTAGTGCTACCCAGGGAGAAGTATTAATAACAATTGTTTTATTCACTTTTTGACTCAACAAGTATTTCGTCTATATCCATCTGGAAAGGTGAAACCTTATATTTATTAAGCGTCAATAAAAAGGTTATCCTATCCAGTCCGGCTAATTTGGCGGCTTTGCCAGACGATATCTTTCCCAGCTCATATAATTTAAGCGCTAAGAGTAACTTTGCATTCTCTTCAAACTGGTCCTTTGTTTCTTTTAAGGAAAGAAGTATATCATCTGTGTACGGTATTGTTAATATATTTCCATTCATTTTTTTGCTCACATATTTATAAATTTATGAAATGTTCACTTTCATGAAAATAGACAAAAATACTGTTAAATTCTATTGACATTTTGGGGTTCACTCCATCAAATATGGTAAAAGATATATTACATCAAGAGGTAAAAATTATTTGACGGGGTTCACCCCGTAAAATAAATTCCAATTAATTAATTAAATATACTAAACGATCTTTTTAATACCGTTATTCTTCTGTTAAAGTTATATTTGACGGGGTGAATGATTGTAGAACTCAACCATATATTAAAAATTTTTAACAGCTCGTGCTAATATCATTTTAATTACAGAAGTATAACCAACATCTTGCTGAGCCGCATAGGCTTTTACTTTGTTCAATAATTCAGTAGGTAAGCGAAGACTAATAACTTTTGTCGGTAACTCTTCCGGTAATTCAAAACCTAAATCGCCAATTTTAAGCGGTCTATTCTTGTTTATTAAAGCAGTTGTGTCTTTATAATCGTAATCAGTTATTTCTTGTGTTCTTGATGGTTTCATAAATTCCTTTTTCTTTCTTAGAAGCTGCTCTGCAGCTTATTATTCTTACTTTCTTATTTCTAATAGACTAACACTAAGAAGAGAAACAATTCAATTTCACGCTGAACCAATACAACTGCGTACTTCGCCGGGGCGAATTACTTCCTTCCAACCTTCCACTATTCCATCATTCCAACCTTCCACTATTCCATCATTCCAACCTTCCACTATTCCATCTTTCCAATCTTCCTTCCTACTCCTTACTGATTTCTGATTTCCGACCTCTGCTTTCCTGATCTCTGCCCTCTGACTTCTGCTCTCCGCCATCACCCCCGCCCCACATCTCTTAGGGGGGTGTAATAAAATAAGTTATCCGGTTTTAAGACTTAATATTTGTAATAAAAATTAGTTATACTTGTATTATATATGGGTTATTCTATTACACTCCCTTAGCCCGCCATTGGTAGATATTCGACATGGGGCGGCGGCTTCAATTTACCGAACAGGACCTCGTACAGCGGGGGGAAGTCCCGATTAAGGGATCCCGCTTCGCGGTGACCGAACTCACACGATGTGAATTGGATCGGCTCGACTGTATTCACTTCTGCGGTGGCGGCGGTGCAGGAGTTGGCTCTGCAGGTCTGTGCCTGACACCCGCATCCTTGATCTCCCTCGCTGCAAAGTACTCATTATAGAACTGAGGATAATCGCTCCTGAAGTGTTCCATCAAGCCGTCAATCTCCTCGTCGAGCTGTCCGTCTGCTTCCTTGAAAAGGTCAACAAGGCTCTGTGAAGCTCCCATCCGCTCTGACACACTGCTTTCACGTGCGCCAAGCGCCTTTCCGTAAGCTTCGATGTTCACCTTCAGCGCCGCCAACTTCTCCGGGGTAACTCCGAGGGTCTGCAGGTCGGTAGCCCTCGATACGGCAAGTTCGTAAATTGAATTTGCCTTTGTTGAAAGCTCAGTGTCCCTCATTCTCCTCAGACCGCTTTCAGTCACATAAGCGCTTTCCTTCAAAACCATGTCCTTCTCCCGCCGCCCGCGAATCACAAGCGATGCCGCAACCTGCAGAAGCAAGCCTATCAGTTCATCCTCAGCCAGATACTTAGTGGCGGTCTTCCCTGAAGTTGCATCGGCTTTCTCAGCCGCCTTCATTTTGATCTTCGAAACAATCGAGTCCAACTCTGCGATGGAATCCACAAATACGGGTACCGCAGTCGTCTTGTCCTGATTGCCTTTCAAAATATTGAGGACCCCCTCATACGTTGAAAGTTTGTTTTCTTGATGTTTGTTAAGCATGTGATACCTCCTAATTTAGTTTTTAGTTTTACTTTACAGCCGCTCGATGTTGGAGGAAAAATCCCACTTTAATATTACAGACACACGCCCAATGCTGTCAGGTTAAGAAAGATATTGACCATCCCAGTGGGATTTCGGCTATGAAATCAAAAAATTAACAATGTCATTGCGAGGCGTTTTGTGCCGAAGCAATCTCAAAGTATTTCATTGTACAGATCCTTCCATTCGTGATTCATTGAAATAATCAATTCTAACTTCTTTTTTCTTGAACCAGCTTTTATTTGCTTCTCTTTTGAAATTGCCGAATAAGCATCCTTATGGACTTCATACCAAACTAATTTCGAACAATTATATTTTTTAGTAAACCCGTCTATTAGTTTTTCTTTATGTTCATAAACTCTTCTTACTAGATTATTTGTTACACCGGTATATAATACCGTGTTGTTTTTATTTGTCTGAATATAGACGTAATAATTTTTGTCCATAATTCTTTGTCCCTGCTTTTAGATTGCTTCGGTCGCAAGCTCCCTCGCAATGACAATGCCTTAACCTGACAGCATTGATCTAACGGGGTGAACCAAAACAAAGCAAAATCTGTATTCTTTTGGAATTTGGTTCTTTGTCCCGACAAGTCGGGATATTTGTCATTTGGTGCTTGTTATTTGAATTTTTGGAACCGCCCTTATCTTTAAATACTGCTCCGCATCGTCAGCCACATTGTCTGAAATAGAAATAGGGATTTTTGAACTTATCCCACGAAAGAAGAGTAGTAATAATATTTTCAATCAATTCTTGAAACTATTAACACCTTCATAAAGATATGTAACTGTATTGGAACCAAAAACAGATTCCAATTTATAAAATAAAACTAAATTGTCAACTTGATTTTTAAAAAACCTTGTTCTGAGTGCCTCGCCGCTTAGGCAGGAGCTAAGAATCAAAATTCAATTCTTTCTTTCAACCCAAAACTTAACACTCAAAACCAAAAACTCAACATTCAACACTATTCCCCCCCATTCAATACCGCTCTTTCCGCCTGCCTTGCTGACTCCTGGCGGCGGGATCCGGCATCTCCGCTTTCCCCGCCTGTCAGTCGTGCTAGTAAATTCGTTCAACCATGCATCCATTCATTCCCTCTGCCCTCTACACAACTTCATTCTTCTACATACCTCGTCGTTCGTACTTTTTTTTACTCCGTTCTACCTGAACCCACAGAATTAAATTTGTGAAT
This sequence comes from uncultured Melioribacter sp., assembly GCA_964449775.1. Taxonomy (GTDB): domain Bacteria; phylum Bacteroidota; class Ignavibacteria; order Ignavibacteriales; family Melioribacteraceae; genus Fen-1258. Next base: position 4,106 of record CAYVBQ010000066.1, read on the forward strand.
TCCTTTCGTAATTGTTTTCTTAGAAATTCTATTCCAAAGATCAAATAGTCGTTTCAATCGCAAATAGTATTTCGCATCCGGATGCAAAACCCACAAATCTTTTTCTGCTTGTTCAAAAGAAGAGTATCTTTTAATTGCCACTTAATTACCCATTTTTGACTTTAAAAATTTTATATCGAGTTGATCAATTTCTCGATAGGTATTTTCTTTAAGTTTATAAAGCGTTTTTATATCCGCTACTTTAATTCTTATACCTTCTATAATTTTCTCTTCGTACTGCAAATCATTAAAAGAAAACTTTTCGCCTATTCTTGAAATAATGTCGATGTAAAAATCATCCTCTGTCCCATACCTTATTACTGCATATTTTCCCAATTCTTCACCCGTTATTTCATGAATATCATCATCCTGAAAAACATTTATCATAGCAATGCGCAAATTATTTACATTTTTTTCTATTGGATTTATAAACAGATCGATATCCTCAGTATTGCGTGCAAATCCATGTATATTTATTGCCATACCTCCTATAAGAATGTAATCCACATTGTTTATTTCAAACTCGTGCATTAATTCCAGAAATTTTGAAAACATATCTTTCATATAAATCATATTGCCCAATATATCATTGTAATAATTAATCTCTCATCAGTTTACTTGAATCTTTCCATCTAATTCACAAACTCTCAATTGCAATTTTTCTTACTTCATACTTCGAACTTCAGATTTTTATTTCTGTTTCCCGCCGGTCTTCCGCTATTGCGTCCTTCACGCCTTTTGTGTCCCAATGCATTTTGGTCGGTACCATAGGTTTCACTTGTGGAAGTCACCAATACCTTTTTAGATGTTGATTTCAGCTTAAAAATGGAATTTTTCTTCTCAATTTTCTAGTTTTCACACACTCTCCCTCGTCAAATGACAACAAAATCCCTCAAATTCGCTCGAAAAAGCCATTGATTGAGAATCACCCCACAATGCTTCATCGCCGCCCGCGAATGAATCATCCGAACATGACAATGTGTCAAAACTGCGCCTAACTGATTGATTTCCGTCCGGCAATGATCAAGCTCCACCGCCTATTGCACGAGGGACGTCTGGCAATGATCGAGAACTGTGAGGCATTGCACAACATTCTTCCTTTAATGATTAATATTCTTGTGATAATGTTGGCATGACACGTAACAATATTTCACATTCGTCTCGCTCTGAACGACCTTTCCCGGGCAATGATCGACACGCGCGCTCCAATATTTTCCTGCCTGGCGTGTTTGTTGCGCAACCAAAACATTGTCATTTCGAACCCGATTTATCGGGTGAGAAATCTTTCTTTCATAACAAAAAGTAATTGACAAATAAAAGCCGTTATCAAATTAATAATTGTCTACTGCTTTCCAATCATTCAAAGAATCAAAAGTTGGTGTAAAATTAATAATTTCCTTTATTAAATTATATCTGAGTCCACTCTAAAAAGGTCACTATTGTCATTGCGAGGCGTTTTTTGCCGAAGCAATCTTACGATTTCGAGACGAATTCTAAAGATTGCTTCACTCCGTTCGCAATGACGAACATTACAATTAGCTTTTTAGAGCAGACTCATATCTTATTTCAAGAACGGATGTAACTTTTCTTTTTCTGGTGCAAGAATTGGTTTTTCATTTCTCGACTTAAATACCAATTCAATTGAATCCCTAGTGTCTTCAATACCGAACCCTTTTCCGGCTAATGTTTTTTCATATACTATCGTATGAAGATCGGTAAACCCGTCAGTGAATTCAATCTCTTCATTATCTATTTTAATTGATCGAAAAGTTGATCTCCCTTTTTCAATAATTTCTTTAGGTAAATCATTCCTGTCAATAGATAAAAACCAGCGCACATTTGCATTTTCGAGTTCAATAAAACCAGCGCCGCCAGCCTGCCCAGTGGAATTAGGAGGATAGATCTTATAATCATTTTACATTATTCTTCTATATTAGAAAATCTGTAATCATTACATTCAAATTCCATAGGGACTGCCCGATGGAATCACTGCTATTACTATTCCATCGGGTAACCAAAAATTTCAATGATTGTCTCTTCTATTTGAGAATTTTATTGAGCCTTCAACTCATTCATTATGTATTAATTGTGTGATAGATAGCGGGGAAGTATTTAGGCTTAGGAATTGTAATTTTATTCTCTTTAGCTGCTTCTAACCAAGCCACTTTTGCCTGTAAAACATCTGCTAATGCTTCATCAGGTGTACTACCGAATGCAGAACAATTTTTAAGATCAGGGATGTCTGCAATATATCCTTTGTCTTCTTCGCTGTAAAATATATTAATGTGATAATCTTTCATTCTTATTCCTTTAAAGATATATTATGTTTTTCAACCAGAGTTAAAAACTGATTTATTTGGTATGGTTTAACCTGCCCTTTAACATTTTGAATATTGATCAATTCCTTAACAACATTTTCACCATTGTTGTTCGGATCTGAAATAATTCTTTTTTCACTTAAGTATTTAGAAAATAATCCGGGAGATTTCGGATTAAAATCAACTCCAATAATTTTAAGCTTACTATTAAATTTCGCAATACTACGTATTACTCCATAACCATTGCCATCGCAACCAAGAACTAGTACGGGATTCATCTTCTATCCTCTGCTTTCCATCTTCTGTCGTCTGATGTCAGAAGACCGAAGTCAGAAATCGGAAGACGGAATTCTATTTTCTGTCTTCTATCATCAGTTATCCGTCCTCTGTTTTCCGTCCTCTGTTTTCCGTTTTCCGTCATCTGGCTTGAGTCTTGAGTTTTCAGCTTTTTTTTACCATTCACTATTTACTTTTCACTGCTTTATGTTGAACGCCAGATCATTTTAAAATATTAACTGTTGTATTAAATTTTTATAGTGGAAAGAATATTTATAACAAGTTATCTGAACCAACTATGTAAATAATTAGATAATTTCATAACAGGTATTACTTTAACGTTATGTTTAATTGAATATGCATCATCACCCGGATAGACAATAATCCCTTCCTTGCAATTTAAATCGTTCATTGCATTGAAAAAACCTTGAGTCGGCAAAGGAGAAAGAGAAAGCTTTATTTCAATGCAAAGAACCGGTTTATCACCTTTAACTATTACTAAATCAACCTCGGCGCCGGCGCTTGTACGATAGAAAAAAGGGTTGAATTTTTTTGATAAAATATTAACTATCTGTTCAATAGCAAATCCTTCCCATGAATGCCCGGCAACCGGATGACCTAATAATTCCTCTTTAGTACCAATACTAAATAGAGTATGCAGCAATCCCGAATCTCTAAGATATACTTTGGGCGATTTAACAATTCTCTTTTTTATATTAGGATAAAATGGGAGAAGCTGCCTTACAATAAAAGTCTCCTCAAGTATATCTAAATAATACTTTGCAGTGGGGGGAGATACACCAAGAGCAACAGCAATCTTGCTCGCATTCCAAAGTGAACCATGAGAATGAGCAAGCATCATCCAAAATCTTCTTAATTGAATAGATGGAATTTTGATACCAAAATTTGGAATATCCCGTTCTAAATAAGTTTTAATGAATGATTCCCGCCAATCAATACTTGTTTCTTCTTTTTTGGCTAAAAAACTATCCGGGAATCCGCCTCTAATCCATAATCTATCTATTATTTTTTTATCTTCCTCAAGTTCGGGAATAAGAAATGTTGACAGGTTATGAAAAACTATTCTGCCTGCAAGACTTTCGGCGGATTGTTTGAGTAGATTTGGCGATGATGAACCAAGTATTAAAAATCGACCGTTTTTTCTATCTTGATCAACTAATGCCCGAATTACGGAAAATAATCCCGGTTTTTGTTGAATCTCATCTATTATTATTAGCTTATTTTTTTGTTCCGAAAGGAAAAGTTCGGGTTCACTTAGCTTATTATAGTCTGACGGAAGCTCAAGATCTAAATAAAGCGAGCTACTGATTTTCTTTTGTATTTCTTTTGCTAATGTGGTCTTGCCAACCTGTCTTGATCCCAAAATACAAACAACCGGAAAAGTTGTAAGCGATTCTTCTACTTCTTTTTGAATTATTCTTTTAATCATACCGTGTAAATTAAAAATATAACTTTTAATTTGCAAGACGGACGTTTATGTAAACTTTTCAACCAAATTCCCGTATTCACTGTTCACTCTTCACAATTTACTAAGTTCTCCCGGTCTCTAAGTCCCACTGTTCCCCCTGCTGCCCCATGCTCTCTGCTCTTCCGCTTCCATCCAAAAAACAACTTCCCATCTTCCAAATTTCTCATCTTCCTACTGCCCCCTCCGTCTACTGATTTCCACCTTCTGACCTCTGTTTTCCGTCCTCTGTTTTCAGTCTTCTGTTTTCTGTCTTCAGCCTTCCGTCCTCAGCCTTCTGCTACCAATCCTTCATAATACTCTTCAAACTCTTTTATATATCTCTCATAAGAAAACTTCTCAAAAACAACTTTCTTTGCTCTCTCTCCCATTTCTATCCTCAATTTTCTATCTTCTATCATCATTCCGATTTTCTCCTCTAAGTCTTTCGCGTTACCCGCTTCAAACAAAAAACCTGTAACTCCTTCCTCAATAATTTCTCTTGCTGCGCCTATATCGGTAATAATTGGCGGTACACCACAAGCCATATATTCCAAAACGCTGTTAGATAAACCTTCCCCCTTGTTTTTAGGCTCTTCTCCCTTTCGAGTGGGTAAATTATAGCAAAATGTAACGGACATT
>CAYVBQ010000067.1:0-8679 GCA_964449775.1 uncultured Melioribacter sp.
AAGTTACACGAAGAAGGATCGAAGTTGCACGAAGAAAGAGTTGTGCAACACGCTCTGCCGGCAGGTTCCACCATCCGGGCAATTCTTTGAATCAAAAATAAAGAACGCTGCTTTCTAAAACAAAACTTAGCGAATTTCTTTTGCTTCGTGTTGAGTCGTATCTTTCAACTGAAAACGATCATAATATTTCATGCTGTTATCACGAAACGCATCGAAATAAGCAGGCATATCTTTCACATTAATTATATCACTTAATGTACCGGTACGACAATCCGGTGAAGCCAACTTTGGATCCCCATTTTCGAAAATTGATTCTCTACAAAAATCTGCAAACACAACATTTCCGTTTGCGGGCGGTGTGAAATCCTCAAGAGGTAATCTGAGCTGTTCATAAACATCGTGCATAAAAATTGCCCAGATTGGTAATGCGGCTCTTGCGCCTTGTCCATAATCACCTGTGAATGAAACACGCTGATCATCAAAACCAACCCAAACACCTGCTGCAAGTTGAGGAGTATATCCAACATACCATGCGTCTGCAAATTCTTGAGTTGTTCCCGTTTTACCCGCAGCAGGGCGCTGAAAATTAAAACGACCTCGAGCCGCCTGACCGGTGCCTCTATCAATTGCTGTTTGCAGCATGTTCGTAATTATATAAGCTGTCTCTTCCGAAATTGCTTCTCTTGTGTTCGAAGTAAACTTTTCTATCAATCCGTCTTCTTTATCTCTGATCTCCATAATAGAGATCGGTTCATTATAGATTCCATGATTTGCAAGGGTTGCGAACGCATTCGTCAATTCAATTGGAGTTACAACAGAAGTACCAAGAGCAATTGAAGGAACCAAATCCAGCTTAGTTTTAATTCCCATCTTTTCTGCGAAACTTCCAATTTTCCAGAGCGGTGCATAACCTTCAATAGTTAAGCGACCCGAAACAATATTCAATGATTCTTTTAATGCGTCTCTCAGTGTAACAAAACTCTTGGTTACTTTTCGGTCAAAATTTTCAGGCATCCAAGGTTTATTAGATCCATCGTTGTAGATAAAACGATCATTCATAATCGGGTAAGCGGGATATAAACCGTTATCAATTGCAACAGAATATACAATGGGTTTGAATGCAGAGCCGGGCTGACGTCTTATTTGTGTTGAATGATTTAGTCCGTATAAAAATTTCGGATCTCGTCCGCCCACCATCGCTCGAATTTCACCATTCTTAGGATCCATCGCAACGAATCCAAGTTCAATTGTCTTAGCGGCACGTTTGACTGAATCGATAAGAGAGTTATCGCGTAACAGACGATTATAAACTGTGCGTTTCTCTTCTTGAGTTGAAGCGGATTTATATTCAGAACTGTTTTTTACCGCTTTATCAATCATCTCACTAAGGAGAGAAGAATATTTATTCCAATTCCAATTTTTATCGAATTGTTTTTGAAATTCATCAAGATGAATTTTTGCAGCATTATTAGCAATCTTTTGCATACGGCTATCAAGAGTGGTAATAATATTCAGTCCATCTTGATATATATCGCCATACTTTCTCCCAAATTTTGTCATTTGTTGGCGGATGTACTCAAGAAAATGTGGAGCAATACTTCCATGTATTCCTTCTTCGATTTTTTTGTAAGAAAGTTTTATCGGCTCGAGTTTTAGTTTTTCATATTGAGATTCATTTAAGAAATCCTCATTAACCATGTTCTGCAAAACAAGATTTCTTCTTTGAAACGAATTATCATATTTATCAAACGGATCATATCTCACAGAAGATTTGAGAAGAGAGATTAACACTCCGGCATCTGTAACGGATAAATCTTTTACTCGCTTATTAAAATAAACTCTCGCCGCTACATTGAGACCATACGCTCCGTGACCGAAATATGATGTATTGAAGTACATCTCTAATATTTCGCGTTTTGTGTAAGTCTTCTCAATCTGAATTGCTGTTATCCATTCTCGGATTTTTCTGATGATAGTACCGCGGGTCGATTCCTTCTTAGCTTTCAACCCATATAAATTTTTTGCGAGCTGCTGTGTTATTGTGCTTGCACCTTCACGTTTAAAAAGAAGAACATTTTTTATCATCGCTTTAAGAAAGCGTTGAAGGTCTACACCCCAGTGACTGTAAAAATTTTTGTCTTCGGTCGCAATCAAAGCATTAATAACATGAGATGGGATACTATCGACATTCACTTCAATACGATTTTCGTTAAAAAAGGAACCGATCAATTCACCGTCTCGGCTCCAAACGTTACTTGCAAGTTGTGCGCTGGGACTTTCAAGTTCTTCAAGGGATGGTAATCCTTCAGAAACATATTGCATAAAGAGAAAGGTGGCGGCAGCGAATATTATTGCGCTTCCCCACAATAAATATTTGAGACTTTTATTTTTTTTCTTTTTCTGTTTGCTCTTGAGAGGCGTTTGTTTGACGTTCATCTTATTCCCAATCAATTATCTCAAATGTTTCTGTGAATTTTCCATAGCATGGGTGAACTAGCCACGACCCTAGGTTAACGTAAGTACCTTGTTTATATTTTTCTAAACTGCGATTGTGCGAATGACCAAATATAACGTAATCATATCCGGAATCAATTTTTGATTTTGCAGTTTCAAAAAGTCCGTCAACTGTTCCGTAATTTTTATTTGCCGTATAATTACGGCTCGTCTTACTTGTTGCGCTCGCAATTTTAATCCCAAGATCGGGATGGACCAGTGAATATATTTTTTGTAATGATCTATTACGTAAAATTTTTTTTAATACTTTGTAGCCCAAATCGTTCTTTACCATTCCATCTCCATGTGCCATAAAATATTTCTTCTCATTAAGTGTAATTTCGATTGGATCATAGTAAAGTTTAGCACCAATCTCTTTTTCAAAAAAATCACGATGTAGAAAGTCATGGTTACCGATGATATAGTGAAGTTTCTTGCCGGAATCAGAGAATTCCGATAATGCAGCAAGAGTTTTGATAAATCCTTTCTGAATCACTCGTTTGTATTCGAACCAATAATCAAATAGATCGCCAATAATGAACAACTCGTCACATGATTCTTGAGCGTGAGTAATAAACTTAACAAGTTTTTTCTCGGTTTCTTTTTCGATCTCATGGGAGCGGAGACCAAGATGAATATCGGAGATGAAGAAATAAGTTTTATCTGATTTCATTTTACCGCTTCTTCCGGAGAAATATTAATTTTTGCCAAGAGCCATCCATTTGGGTCCAATATTATATCTATCGGTTTATTTTTCGATTCAAGATTTAGAATAACTTCCCTTCCATCCATTCGCACAGTTGAGGTCTTTGTTTCGTCTTCATTTGCAGAGACCAATTTAATATCCAGTGGAAATTTATAAATATCATAACCTTTTTGTAACTGTTTTATTTTAATCGTAGTAATAAAATTTTCTCCGGTCTTTTTAACCGACCAGGTTCCATCCAGTTCAATTATTCCTTCTCCTTTGAAAACCCACTGATCAAAGAAGATTTTCAAATTTTCCTTTGCAATTTCTTCGCATACTGTTTTGAAGTCATTTGTTGAGGCATTGCTGTATTCGTATTTCTTAAAATATGCCCGCAGGATTTTGAAGAATTTTTCATCGCCTACTTCCTTTCTGAGCATATGTAGAACCCATGCCCCTTTATTATATACAAGCGAACCGAATACAGCATCTCCCGGATTATAAAGAGTGCCTTTCGGAAACATTCCGAATTTTGCTCTGAGTGTAGATTGAAGAGCGCGGATGTCACTCTGCTTCTCCCAATATAATGCCTCCGAGTATGTGGCAAATCCTTCGTTGAGCCAGATATCCTTCCAAGTTTTAGGACCCACGGCATTTCCCCACCAATGATGCGCCAGTTCGTGAATCAGCATATCGGAAAAAAATTTTCTCCCGGAGATATAATTGGAACCGATACCGGTGATTGTTTGGTTTTCCATTGCACCGGACTGCCACCAAAATTCAGCAACACTATATTTCTCTTTTACAAATGGATAAGCGCCGAATAATTCTTCAAATGTTTTTATGTATTTCGGATGATCGGAAAAATCCCGTTTTGCATTTTCAATATTTTTTGGCAGCGCATAGTATGAAATGCTCATTGTATCGCCGCTAATCGATAAATATTTTTGTGAAACCGAGAGATAATTGGCAGAGTAGAGTGCTATTAGATACGTAGAGATGGGATAGATAGTTTTCCAATGGTAAGTTTTTCGTGTTCCGTTTGTTTTTACATCTATCAATTTCCCGTTAGATACCGATACATATGAGGAATCGTTTGTGATAAAAATATCGGCAAGGGCTTTATCATCGGGCAGATCAACACACGGAATCCATGTTGAAGCATAAACCGGTTCGTTTAGAGTATAAACCTGATTATGGTTTTCTATCTTCTCAAAATTGAATGATCCGAATCCCAAACTTTTCGGAGTGCCTTCATAAACAATTTTAATGACAACTGTATCGATATTTAGATCAGTCTTCTGAATACTTAAAAGTTTCTCAGATCGGTCGTATTTCACTTTACTATTATTTAGGCGTAGATCCCGTATTGCCAGGTTATCATAAAAATTAATTTCAATCTTTGGAGAGCGTTTATCATTTATCATCATTTTTATCGTTACATCGCCGGCAATTTTTTTCTGTTCGGGATATAAATCCAATCTGATCTGGTAATGAATCACATCTAAAGCTCTTTGGCTTTGAGGATTATATTCATCCAGTTTTTTTGTATCAAAATCTTTTAACTGTGTGGCAAGATTAATCAGTTTATTACTTTCTCCACCAAGGTCAAACCGGTTACTAATCCATCGGAATGTAATAAAACCAATAACGACAACGATTATTAGTATTGCAGATGAGATAAGAAAAAATATTTTTTGACTGCGCATCAGTATTTTAGTGGAGTTATGATTCGATTTCAAACCAAAGTTAACAATTTCTTTAATTGCCAATCAATTACTAATTAGATATATTTTAATTAAATTCTCGCGAGACTGTTATGGCATACACCGGTTCAACTATACTCAGAAAAACTTTGACAATGATTTTGGCAGGTGGTCAAGGAGAACGTTTATATCCTCTTACAAAAGAGAGGACGAAACCTTCCGTTCCTTTTGGCGGAAAGTATAGGATCATCGATTTCACACTTTCGAATTGTTTGAATTCAGGATTTAGAAAAATTTATGTGATCACTCAATATAAGTCTGATTCTCTTAACCGTCATCTCTTTGAGGCGTGGAATATATTTAATCCGGAGTTAAAAGAATTTATCTACTCGATTCCGCCGCAACTTAAAACAAGTAACAATTGGTATTTAGGAACGGCTAATGCAATTCAACAGAATTTTAATTTAATTGAAGATGAAAACTATGATTGGGTTCTGCTTCTTTCCGGCGATCATATTTACAAAATGGACTATTTGAAAATGGTTCAGTATCACATCGAAAAAAAAGCCGCTCTTTCAATAGCTGCTATTGAGGTGCCAAAATCTCAGGCATCTCGTTTCGGTGTCATCGATATTGACCCTAAATACAAAGTCCTTTCATTTATCGAAAAACCAAAAAATCCTCCGGTTATTCCCGATAAACCGGAATCTTCTTTTGTGAATATGGGAATTTATGTATTCAATGCAGCAGTATTAAAGGAAGTCATTTCCAAAATGGAAAAAGAGAAATTTCCAAACCATGATTTTGGAAAAGACGTTATTCCTTATATGATAAAAAACGATTATCATGTTCAAGCATACAGGTTCATTGATGAGAATAAAAAAGATGAACCCTATTGGGTAGATGTTGGAACTATTGATAGTTACTATGCTGCAAGCATGGATCTGATAAACGTTAATCCTCATTTCAATTTATACGATAGTGATTGGACCTTAAGAGCACAACAACAGCAATATCCTCCAACTAAAACAGTTTCTCACGAGGGTGAGCGTATCGGTCGCGCAATTAACTCTTTAATTTCGGATGGAACAATTATCTCTGGTGGGTTGGTGGAGCGTTCGATAATTGGGTTTAATGTGAGAGTCAATAGTTATTCTTATATAACAGATTCAATCATCATGGACAATTGCAAAATTGGTCGTCACGCAAGAATAAGAAGAACCATTATTGATAAAAATGTATCGGTACCCGAAGGATTTGAAATCGGTTTCGATACTGAAACAGACAAAAAGCGATTTACTGTTTCTGAGACAGGTATTGTGGTTGTTCCAAAGAACTATGTTTTTAATGAAATTCCTCTTACGTAATAATTTGAGGTTGTCTCAAAAGATCACTTGTCATCACGAGTCCCGATTCATCGGGACGAAGTGATCTCATTTTTTTGATAAAAGCAAAAGATTGCTTCGTCGTAAACTCCTCGCAATGACAGCCTATTTAACTTTTGAGACAACCCTTTTTGTTTTAAATAATCGGTTTATTTTTGTAATTGAAAAAAAATACTAGACTACGATGAATCAACAGCTTCAAGATAAATTAAGTTCGCTCCCCGCACTTCCCGGCATCTACCAATTTCTCAACGAAAAAGGAAAAGTGATCTATGTGGGCAAAGCAAAGAATTTGCGAAGTCGTGTGCGTTCATATTTCAAAAACAATGTCGTCTCTCCAAAAACTGCAATCCTTGTTGCAAAAATTTCTGACCTTCAACTAATCATAACCAATAGCGAAATTGAAGCGCTCGTTCTTGAGAACAATCTTATCAAAGACCTCAAACCGCGCTACAATATTCTTCTCAAAGACGATAAAACTTTCCCATACATTCGTGTAACTAATGAACCGTTCCCTCAGATTTATCCAACACGAAACATCATTAAAGACGGATCAAAATATTTTGGTCCTTATACCGATGTAAAGAATATGAAAAATTCTCTTCGGGTGATGAATAAGATTTTTAAGATTAGAAGCTGCAAGTTGGATATCACTCAAGAAGCTATTGACAGGAAAAAATTTAAGGTTTGCCTGGATTTTCACATCAAGAAATGTGAAGGTCCCTGCGAAGGATTAGTTACAAAAGAGCACTACAATGGAATGGTAAATCAGATCATAAAAGTGTTGCGAGGAAAGACCGATGAACTTATATATGAATTAAAGACTCAAATGGAGAACGCTTCCGCAAGATTGGAATTTGAAAAAGCTGCAGAACTTCGCGACAGGATTGACCAGCTGCAAGTTTATTCTTCCAAACAAAAGGTTGTAGCAAATGATCTTGAAGACCGTGATATAATAAGTGCCGCTTATGAAGGGAAGGATGTTGCCGCAACAATCTTGAATATTCGATCGGGCAAGCTGGTTGGTAAACGGCAACTGAATTTGAGTTGTGAAGTAAACGAAGAAACCAGTCAAATCTATGCTGCGATAATTAAGTTTTATTACAGTGAATTTGTTGAGGTGCCGCGAGAAATTATTATCGAAATTGAGCCGGAAGAATCTGAATCCTTAATTGATTGGTTAAACACAAAAGTAATCAAGAAATGCAAATTCGTTATACCGCAGAAACAGAGTGACGCAAAATCACTTTTGATGATGTGTAAACAGAATGCGCAGCTTCAACTAAAAGAAATTCAATTGCAGAAGATGAAGAAAGAAGGAAATGTTCCTTACGCACTCTCGGCACTTCAAAGAGATTTACGTTTGAAAAAACTTCCGCGAGTCATCGAATGCTTTGACAACAGTAATCTTCAAGGAAGTGATGCCGTTGCAAGTATGATTGTTTTTGTTGACGGTAAACCGAAGAAAAGTTTGTACCGCAAATTCATCATTAAAACCGTTGAAGGACCGGATGACTTTGCAAGTATGCGTGAAATTATTCACCGCCGTTACAGCAGATTAATGGAAGAAAAACAACCGCTGCCGGATTTAATTATGGTTGACGGCGGTAAAGGACAATTGTCAAGCGCAATTACTTCACTTGCTGAACTCGGGATGAAAGGATACGAAATAATCGGACTGGCAAAAAGACTTGAAGAAGTTTTTTTGCCTGGGGAATCGGAAGCACAATCAATTCCAAAAACATCATCCAGTTTGAAACTGCTTCAGCATCTCCGGGATGAGGCACATCGTTTCGCTATTACTTTCCATCGTGAACGCAGAAGTAAAAGAACATTTACAAGCGAGCTGCTGGTGATAAAAGGAATTGGTGAAAAAGTTGCACAAAAGCTTTTAACCAGTTTTAGTTTGGATGAAATAAAAACTGCTGATGAGACCAAACTTGCAGAGGTTATTGGTTTAACAAAGGCGAAGTTAGTATTTGAAAAGTACCATTAAATGATTTTATGTAAAACTTGAATTCAAGAGTAAAGTTGAGCATCTTGAATCTATAAAATTTAGGGGTATCAATGATTTCCTCTTATCTAAAGCAACTTAAAGACCAATATTCTACGGCTGATTCAACAGAAAATTCATTTTATAAATTTTTAGATCATCTCTTAGTAAAATACTCCCTAGATAGAAGAAAGAAAAAAATACATGTCACTATTCTTCCAAAACAAACTGAAGCTGGTAACCCCGATTTTAAAATTACGGATGGTCATCACCGCATTATCGGTTACATTGAAGCAAAAACAATAGGAGTTGATCTTGACAAAATAGAAGACTCTGAACAACTGCAACGATATATAAATACTTTTCCTAATGTAATACTCACCAATTTTACTGATTTCCGTTTCTACCGCGATG
>CAYVBQ010000068.1:0-6617 GCA_964449775.1 uncultured Melioribacter sp.
TGTTCTATAAACAATACAATTATTCTAATTTCTAATGAATAATCTATTTGTTAAGACGCTAATGCGATGAATCGGGATCAGAATGACATCTATCATTATTTAGACTTTTTAGAGTTGATCATAATTTAATATCAATTTTTATCCCTGCTCTTGAACCATTCCGAATAAAGCTCTGGTCTGCGGTCTCTGAAGAATAATCTTTTGGCGTGAGAGGTTTTACATTTATTCAGATCAACTTCACAAAACAAAATTTCTTCAGTACCTAATCCGGCACGGGATATAACATTTCCTTCCGGATCGCATACAAATGACTCACCGGAGAAAGTCAAACATTCCTCTTCTCCAACTCGATTACATAGAGCCGTAAAATATCCATTCTGAAATGCTGCAACTCTCATCTCCGCTTCATACAATCCTTCAGGCCATTCCCCTACAGCACCGGCTTGTGGAATGAATACAATCTCAGCACCATTTATCGCCAACGTACGCATATATTCGGGATAATGCCTATCATAGCAAATTGCCACACCAACTTTTCCATATTTAGTATTGTAAACCGGAACGCCATTGTTACCGGGCGTGTAAAAATCTTTTTCATGAAAACATGCGTAGTCGGTAATATGGATCATTCTGGTAACACCAAGAATTTTTCCGTCTGCATCAATTACGGGTGAAGAATCGTAAGTATTATCGCCATCTCTTTCATACAGATTTAGAATGATTACAACATTCAATTCCTTTGCTAATTGAGAAAAAATATTCGTCGTGGGTCCGGGGATTGTCTCTGCAATATCCAATGGTTTTTGTGCAGATGATTTTTGCGGAAAGAATGGAATAAACGCTAGCTCGGAGAATGAAATTATTTTTGCGCCGGAAGATGCTGCCCTCTTAACCGCTTCTATTCCGTTCCGAATATTTTGCTCTTTGTCGCTAAATGCTTTTTGTTGGATCAATGCAATTTTCATGAAACTCCGGAACAATTTGTATGAAAAGGTTTTTTGGGTGTATATCTAAATTTTTCTATGCGTTACATCGCAAAATGGTTTTTCAGAGATGATTTCTCCTCCATTATTTTAGTTCTTGAATCTCAATAATTTCGATTATCACGCCCCACATATGAAAGCTTGCAAGGTCATCCCGCACTTTGTACTTAAATGAAATTCTTTTACCATCGACTTGATATTCTTTTGGAAGATTCAAAGGATCGAAATTTTCTCCCTTATCCGAGTTGATTCCGTAGAACCCTCCTTCCAGAGCGATATATTTAACCGTCCCCGTTGAATAGTTCAATTCCGACTCAGTTGATGAACATTGAATCAAACAAATAATTAAGAGCGGAAATAAAAATATTTTAAGAAATGTTTTCATGTTTTCATCTTTCCATAATTCAAAATAAAAGGTGGCTTTCATAGTCACCTTTTTAAATTATTTTCTTAAACCGATCATCTTTTCGGGACAAACAACCTCATCAAATTTCTCAGCTGTTAACAATCCCAATTCAAGAACTGCTTCTTTAAGAGTTTTATTTTCTTTGTGAGCTTTCTTTGCAACTTTGGCCGCGTTATCATAACCAATAACCGGATTTAACGATGTAACAAGCATTAGAGAATTTTCGAGATGCTTTTTAATATTATTTTCATTAGCAGTAATTCCCTCAACACAATGTTCACTGAAACTTTCGCAAGAATCCGCCAACAGTTTTATTGATTGAAGAATATTAAACGCGATTACGGGCATGAATACATTCAGTTCAAAATTTCCACTTGAGCCTGCAATGTTGATCGTTACATCATTCCCGAAAACTTGTGCACATACCATTGTCATCGCTTCCGACTGCGTAGGATTAACTTTGCCCGGCATAATCGAACTTCCGGGTTCATTTTCGGGTAAAGAGATTTCACCAATACCGCAGCGAGGTCCCGAACCGAGCCATCTAATATCGTTCGATATCTTTAACAATGAAGCGCCGAGAGTCTTCAATACGCCGCTTATTTCAACTAAAGCATCCTTTGCCGCCATAGCTTCATATTTGTTAGGTGCTGTTTTGAATGGCTTTCCGGTTAATTTCGAAATTGTGTCGGCTACTTTCACTGCGTAATCCGGATGAGCATTTAGTCCGGTTCCAACAGCAGTTCCACCCAGAGGAATCTCGTACAATCTTTTCAATGAATCGCTGATACGCGCTAATCCGTTCGTTAACTGCATTGCATATCCTGAAAATTCATCTCCTAATGTAAGAGGAGTTGCATCCATTAAGTGAGTCCGTCCAATCTTAATTATATCCTTAAATTCTTTTGCTTTGGCACCTAGAGAATCTCTCAATTTTGTAACCATAGGAATCAAGCGACGGTGAATCTCTTCAACGGCAGCAACATGAATGGCTGTTGGGAATGCATCGTTAGTTGATTGCGCTTTGTTCACATCATCATTCGGGTGAATTGGTTTTTTACTTCCCATCACTCCGCCGTCTATTTCGATAGCACGGTTCGAAATAACTTCATTGACGTTCATATTTGTTTGAGTTCCACTTCCGGTCTGCCATACCACTAATGGAAAGTGATCATTAAGTTTTCCTTCAATCACTTCATCAGCGGCTTTAAGAATTAGATCCAATTTTTCCTTTGGCAAACTTCCTAATTCGTGGTTAGTGAGAGCAGCAGCCTTTTTAACAATTCCAAGCGCACGTATCAATTCAGCAGGAAATCTCTCGCCGCCTATTTTAAAATTCATTAACGATCTTGCTGTCTGCGCACCATAATACTTGTCAACCGGGACTTTCATTTCCCCCATTGTGTCAGTTTCAATTCTGAAATCCATTATAATCTCCGATATGTTTTTGTTGGTGATTAAAATTAAGGCAATCCGATCTTAATTTCAATTTAGATAAAACAGCATATGCAATTAGTGTAGTAACTCATTAGAAACGTCAGTAAGTACAACTCAATCGAAATATCATTGTTAATTTAGCTAAACAATATGTTAAAGTAATCTTTGGAGTAATGGAAGGAGGGTGTAGCCCAACCGTAGTTGCCACAAACTGCTGCTCTATAGTTTCGCTGCAAAATTGTTGTTTGCTCTATTGAGTCATTAAATGACTCATGTCATGTTAGCAGAATATAACTGGTCAACGATATAATTCTCCTTATGTTGAAAACTCATTTTGAGGGGGTAAATCCAAAATGGTTTCTTTTAAGATGCCGTCTAATATCCCTTTTGATTCGAGTTTCTTTCTTCTCTGTCTTTGCACAGCCCTTTTGGGCAAAGACTGCTTCTTCAGTTTAATTAATAAGGTTTTCAAATCCATTCGAGTCGTGAACGCTCATTTTGGTAAATTCAAGCCGCTTTATTATCTAACTGTCTTCATCAATGGCTAAATGTCTTTTACAACAGTAATAAGTCTTACCTCGTTTCTAGGCGAAGAGTTTCGATACTCAGTAGTTCAAAGAACATTTTATATCATCCGTCTCTTACGGATCGGTCAAGAATATTTTTACCCTATTGACTTTTTACTTATTAAAGAGGTTAGGTGTTTTTAATTTTATAAATAATTTCAAGTATATCCTTTGGGACATTTGTAATATAATCAGGTTTATACTCCCAACCTTCAGTGACATTATGCTTATTATAATTTAGAAGAATACTAATTACTGCGTTACGATTCATTTTGTCATTTGCATGGTGAGCACATTCTATATCGGTAATATGATCACCTATATAAATTACTGAATCATTATTCTTTAGATCTGTTATTTCTGAAATACAAGTTAATAGTCCTTCGGGATTAGGTTTTTGTTTCGTAAAATCAACTTCTTCATATCCAACAATAAGATCGAAATATTTTTCTAAATTAAATCTTTCCAAATTATTTCTGATATTTTCTGAAGAATTTTGCGATACAATTCCTTGTGAATATGTGCTTAATTTATGCACTGTAAAACTAATTCCTTCAAATGGCTGAACTTCCGTCTTGTCCAATAATTGATATTTGGTCCAAAGTTTTCCGGCATAGTCTATTTGCTTTTCGTCCAGGCCAAATTCATTACGATATAATTCTCTCCAATTTGAAGATTTAATAGTGGCTTGTTCATAGTTTTCTAGTGAGCTCAAGACCGAATACTCTATATCTATATCACTCATTATTTGGGATAAAATAGCTTTAGTGACATTTAAATTTTTCATTCTTGAGTCAACTAAAGTGCCATCATAATCCCAGATAATACCATTAATTTTCATATTTATTGAACGCCTAACGACGTTGTTTTTAAGCCGCCGCCCAAAACAGCAATGACAGTTTTGTCAACGCAACTTTTATTTACCTGTCCGGCGTCTTTTTGTCGGATAAATCAGTTTTGTATTACTAATCAGCTTTAAACAACAAACCATCCGCCGAAGGCGGACTGAAAAGCTAAACCCAATAACCACATCAAACGACCGCATCTTCATCGCGGTCGGTTTGAGCAGTTGCGGGTTATATGGCATTTCTATCTTAAAAATCTATTACTTAAGATTTCTTGGATATTTCTTCTTCCGTCAATTACAGAATGTATGTAAATTAAATTGCCATCGATTTCATAGATGATACGGTAAGGTTTATAATGAATCTCTAAATAGTTTTTAATTCCGGTAGATCTCAATTCAGGTGGGATGTGTCCTCTTTCTGGATATTTTTCTAGTTTGTAACAAGTTTCTTCTAAAGCATCTAAAAGTTTATTTGCAGATTGCACACTATCGTTCGTTGCAACGTAGATATATATCTCTTTGAGATCTAGCTTGGCTTGAGGATCAATAATAACTTTATATTTCATAATCAACGATTAGATTTTAATTCGTTACCAAGATCAGCAAATGTTTTTTGAATTCCTTTAGCTTCTTTACTTTTGCCACGAGTCATCGCAAGTAATTTAAGCATAGCCATTGTTTCTTGAGTTTTTTCATAAACTTTTATGTCTTGAACAATTACTTTTGCCTCACCATTCTGAGTAATAACAAATGTTTTTTGTTCTTTATTGATTTCATCAATCAAATTAGCAGCATTAGCTTTTAGATAACTTATTGATTTTACTGATTCGCTTAATCTCATAACACAGTCCTTTTTTAGATCAAATATAGTCTATAACACAATTATTATCAAATTTATTTTAGCCATATAACGGCGTTGTCTATAGAAAAGAAAGTCAAGAAAAAACAGTTTACCCTTGGGATTTATTTATCCCACATTTCTGACTTCGGTCTCACAGACAACACTAGCCTGCCCGGCGCTTGTCCGGCTGCCTTTTGCCGGATCTTTTTGACGGATAAAAATGTTTCTTAGAATTCAGGGCGTGAGATAATATTCATCATTACCTCAGATACTTTTTTATTTTATTAATCCTTCTTCAATCAATACTACTAAGTATTTCTATCTCACGCCCTAAACAAATGCCGCACTGAAAAACAGTTTACCCGGCTTTGACGGGCTGTCCGTGTTGAGCGGCTGGTTATATTGCGTTTTTGCTTTTATCATAATTATGACATAATATTGACATAGATAAAATAAAGAGTATGACAAATGCCAATAATTAAACCTATATCCGATTTAAGAAACAAATCAAATGAGATTTCCAAACTTGCCAACGACTCTAATGAACCAATCTATATCACTAAAAATGGTGAAGGTGATCTAGTTGTGATGTCAATGAATCATTATTCCAAGATGCAACTCAAACTTGATTTGCTCTCCAAACTATCAGTTGCCCAAAAACAAAAATCAGCCGGCGACACTGCTAACAGTCTTAAACAAGTAATGACTAAAATCCGGACGATTATTAATGAGCAAAAATAATTTTAGCGTTCGTCTTTTAAGTATCGCAGAGGAAGATTTCACCGAAATAATCTCTTTCATTGCTGCCGACAACTCTAAAGCCGCTGCAAATCTCGCAAACAAAATTGAAAAGAACTTAGAATTACTTTCTGATAATCCTTCATTAGGTAAATCTCCAAGCGATTCCGATCTGAAGCTGCTTGGATACCGATATTTGATTATTGAGAACTACCTAATTTTTTACACAATTGAAAAAAGAACTATTTTGGTTCATAGAATACTTCACGGTGCAAGAAATTATTTGTCCATTTGCTACAACAAGATAGCCAAAGCCAGCTGTTAGTATTCCAATGATAAAACCAATTGTCCCTTCAAATTTGTTGCCGCTCGTACAACTTGCTAAACTTAAAAGTAGTGTAAGTCCAGCAAAGCCAACTATTACCCAACCTACAGTAGATAACGTTTTGCCTAAAGCAAGTAAGGTATTGAAACGTGAATTATTTTGGAAGTCCATACTTATTCTCCATGTTTGTAGAGTAGGATGAGGGCGCAACGCTGTACAGACATTGTGAGTCCCGACTGTTTCTCTCCTTTCGGGCGAGTGTACCGCTCAAGCGTGTCATCAACATGTTTCCCTCAAACCCTCTTCAAACCGTGCATGAAGTTTTCCCTCACACGGCTTTCCTTGTGCAGTCCTCCGATGACCTTTCTCTTCGTTCATCAGCATAATCAGCTCTGGTATCTGTGAGCGTTTATTCGGTGCTAGTGTAGCAACAATATAGTTATGCAACATAATGTTTTGACAGTTTTTTATCAG
>CAYVBQ010000069.1:0-4228 GCA_964449775.1 uncultured Melioribacter sp.
TAACTTTTTTATTTATTTAAACTAAAGCAAGAAAAATTCTTAATTATGAAAAATGTCCTTAGACAGGCTCAGGGTGACAGATGCGTGCCAAAGGCATCACTGTTATGTAAAAAGTCAAGTCAGATAGAATAACAATTATTTTCTTTTTCTATCAAACATCCTTTCTATCGTTCCATAATCACATAATTTAAGGATTCCTTTCCGTCACCATTGTGTCTCTATTAGAAAATGCATATTAAAAAAGGTAAAGTTTGATTACTTTTTTATTAAAATAAAATCAACCTGTTATAAACAGTCATCCTCTAAATATCCCTTCTAGCAGGAGCTGTAAGATATATTTATTAAATTATATAAGCATCGCCGCAATCTTCGGGGAGTCCAACTAAATCGGGACAAGGGATGCCAAACAGTCGATGCCAAATTATTCTTTTATAAAAAAGAGAACTTTCCTTTCACAAAATATTTTTTATTTAACTTAAGATACTACTGCACAGACGTAATCTTCAAGTTCAACACCCTCATACACAGAAACATTGTTTTGGATTTTTACAAAGTTACCAATCGTTACGTTGTTCCCGATATTTACATTTTGACCGAGCCAAATTTTTGTTCCTTCTCCGATTTCACAAGGCTCATCTACGTAAGATGATTCGTGCACAAAATAATTCTTTTTATTCTCCATTTTATTTTATTCCTAAAATCTTCCCGGCAAAAGGATGGATGACGGTTTGTTTACCAGATATTTTTTCATTCCTGATTTTATAAACCGGTTCAACCGAAGGACGCGCAGTTTCTATTCCGAATCCTCTTCCGGCTAATGTTTCACTGTAAACTTTTGTATGAAGATCGGTAAAACCCTCTGTAAATTCAATCTCCTTATCATCAACTTTAATTGATCGAAAAGTGCGTAGAGTATTGTCAGTAGTCCGTAGTATATGGTCATTAGTTTTAGAGCCAGATTTTAGACTTATTTGTTCAAGATCATTTTTGTCAATAGATACCATCTGATTGAATGGATGAATGCTGGGTTATCGTAAGAGATACTTGTGTTCTTCTAACTCAAGATTATCCCGCAAATGCGGGATTTCCTTTTCACTGCGATAATCCCGATACATCGGGATCTCCGCTATGTTACGATATTCTTTTTGACCTTTGAGAATCACGTCTTCTGGTGTAAATAAAGCTTTTTCTTTTGCTTGAATGACGTTATCAATGTATGCCCGCCAATCACAAAGTGATGCCTTTGGCAAAAGATGGCGGGTAAATGAAATCACGCTTGTATGCCTCCAGCATAGCTATAGCTGCCATCACTATTGATTACCAGATAATCTTTATTAAGTCATTACCAATTCCACAGGAAAAGTTTTTCCAACACCTAAGGTTTTCATTACATAAAGTTTTTCTATCCCTATTACTTTCCCATCTTTATCTTTTTTGAGTATTAGTCCTTCACCTGCTTCTTCCGAAATAACTTCAAGCTCTGGATCACCAAACCATATATCGATGGTATCTTTTTCTTTACTATAATATATTTTTACTTTGTCCATATTATTTCACCTTCCTTTGCTTTATTCGTTACATAAGCAGTTATTAAAAACCCGGTTCCGTTTTCGTGCCTTACCACAACGCAATATAAATAATTTTCTATTTTCTTGTAATACAAAAATACTTGTTCATCAATTTTACTTTTCCTGATGAAATCCGGGTCAGTGAGCGCATTAATAACATTATGTTCTTTCCCCTGCATATTTCGATGTTTAATTGTGGTAAGGTATTCCCAATAATCTTCTGAAGTTCTGATATTGATATTGCGTGGCGTTTTTATATCAAAAAGTTTTTTATCTATCATTATTCTTTTTTCTTATTCAGTGTCTTTTTCATTAGTTACCTTTTCATTTCTTAGTTTATACACCAACTCAATAGAATTCCTCGCATCTTCAATTCCAAACCCTTCTCCGGCTAATGTTTCACTATATACTTTTGTGTGTAGGTCGGTAAAGCCCTCAGTAAATTCAAGCTCTTTATCATCAACTTTAATTGATCGAAATGTTGTTTTACCGTTTTTAATAATTTCTTCCGGCAGATCATTCCGGTCGATTGATAGAAACCATTTTACGTTCGCTTTTTCCAACTCAATAAAACCAGACATTTTATTTTCATCCGATAAATGAACTTCACTCTTCTCAACTATTCCGAACAGCCATATCAACAGATCAAAAAAGTGAATCCCTATGTTTGTAGCGATACCACCACTTTTATGAGGATCACCTTTCCAAGAATATTTGTACCAAGGTCCACGGGAAGTTATGTAAGAAAGAACAACTTGATGCTTGGTTCTGGATACTGGATACTGGATGCTAGATACTGGCTTGTCCCCATGGGAATGCTGAAGATCTAACTTTCTTTTCAATTCTATTAATGCCGGATGGACACGGAGTTGAAGTATTGTATAAACTTTTTTCCCGTATTCTTTCTCAAGCTGGCTTAATGCATCTAAATTCCATGAATTCAACACTAATGGTTTTTCACAAATGGCATTGGCACCTAAACGTAAAGCTAATCTTATGTGAGCATCATGTAAATGGTTTGGTGAGCATATTGTAAGATAATCTATTCCTTCTCCCATTCGTTTCAGCATCTCAAGATGTCGGTCAAATCTTTCTATCTCAGTAAAGAACGCACAGTCCGGGAAATATTGATCTAGAATTCCAACTGAGTCGTGAGGATCTACAGCGGCAATAAGATTATTCCCGGTTTCTTTAATAGCTTTCAAATGCCGCGGAGCTATGTATCCGGCTACTCCGGTGATGGCGAAGGATTTCATGTCAGTTAGTTATCAGTAATAAGTGGTCGGTTATCGGTTATTAGTGCACGGTACTTCATGTTTGATTGATTGTATGGTTGTATGGATGGTTGATGCATGGTTGCATGAAATTCAAGTTCAATGATAAATTGTGAATGTTAAATTAAGTCAAATATAAATGATAAATTAAAATCAACTATAAATTATAAATGCAAATCACGTTTTAGTTTTAATTTCAAATTCCTAATTTAGAAAATTTTGATACCTTCTTTTTTAATATGCCTTATTAGGTAATCTTCTTCATTAATAAACTCTGTTTCAGAAAAGCATACCACTTCGTATAAAGAATTCTGCTTCTGAACTTCGTGGAATATTTCAAATGCTTCGTTAAAAGGGGAGCCATTCCGTATTTTATCAAGCACAACAGCAACATCTATATCACTGTACTCAGTTGCATTTCCTTTGCTGTATGAGCCAAAAATATAAGCTGCTTTAATACTATGATTCTTAATAAGGCTAAGAATAATATTTCTGGCATTGACTTTTATTTCATCTTTTGTATAACCCACTTTATCATCTCCTTTGTAAAAATAATTATATCTGCCGAGAAATTCTTTGTAATTCCTTTTGAGAGTTCGACAATGTCTTCCTTATAGCGGGCATTAATGTAATATTGAGAAAGAAAATCCAGTTTAATTAAATGTTCTTCAGTAAGGTCGTCTATGATCCCTGCGTTTTCTGCTAAGCGACGCAGATTGTGAATTGGTAATACATCCTTTCCCAAATTATTTATGAAGGCTTTCATCACTTTTTCAATAGCTTGCTGACACATAAAGATCGCATAAATATAACGCCCCGTATTCAGCATCGCATCTGCAGTTTGCAAATCGTAATCAACTCGTTCAAGCCATTTTTTAGTATTACCGGTGCTCATATTCAAAATTAATTATTAAATAATTCACAGTTATAGAAGTTACCGCAAATTTTTCAGCATTATCTAATTTTATATTCTGTTATGAAACCAAGTGGTTTATTTTTTGTTCGACAATTACAAGATAAGAAATTTTATACTTTTTTCTCTCATTTTTTCACAAAGTTGATCGGTCACTTCGACTCTGCTCGGTGCAGGTATTGGTGATCAGTGTAAGTCTAAATTATAAATGAGAAATGTTAAATTATAAATGAGAAAACAGAAGTAAGAAGACAGAAATCAGAAAAAGCTATTAGCGTTTAGCAATTAGCGTTCAGTCTAAAGAATTTAGAAACCCGTCAAAGAGAAGCCGGACAAGTCGCCGGGCACGTAAAGGAATCAGAATTAGGCAATAGGCAGTAGGAATCAATGTAAAGCTTAATTATAAATTATAAATTGTAAATGTTAAATTATAAATGAGAAAACAGAAGTAAGAAGACAGAAATCAGAAAAAG
>CAYVBQ010000069.1:4328-6388 GCA_964449775.1 uncultured Melioribacter sp.
CTATTAGCCATTAGCGTTTAGCTATTAGCGTTCAGTAACAAGTGCAAAGTGCAAAGTAACCCGTCAAAAATACGCCGGGCAAGCAAAGTAAAAAGCATGTCCTGAACGAAGTGAAGGATTCAAAGTTGAGAAAATTAGAAAACGGAAATAGGCAGAATGCAGCATTTAGTCAGCATTAAGCAGTCTAAAGAAATAAGAGATCGGGACTAAGAATTGAGAACTTCGATTCTTTGAAATCTCGGGTAAAGGAGAGAGAATCATCCAATCTCATTTTTAGCATTTATATTAGTGAATTTATACACGCCACTTTTAATTTTTCTAGGTGCTAAAGAATTAACAAGCGTGAATAAACTTCTAACTTTTTTAAAATACTCCGCATCAGGGTTAAGCACCCACAAATCTTTCCGCGCATCTTCAAATTTTTGGTACTTTTTAATAGGCATATTATTTTTTAATTATTTCTTGGAGGAATTGAATGTCGGCATTATCGATCTCTCTTCTCGTATCCTTTTTCATCTTAATTAAACTTTCCGCAGTTGCAATTTTTATTCGATGACCTTCAACTTCTTTTATCGTCCAATCAATATTTTCAAAGTAAAAACTTTCACCTAGAGAAACAATTAAATCAATATAAAAACCAAAATCAGTCCCAAAACGAATTACCGGATATTTAATTAATTCTTCGGCAGTTATCTCGTCTATTTCATCTTCAGCATATAATTTTTTTAATGTCTCTCTAAGTTTTCTAATATTACCAACATCTCTTTTAATAACCAGATCGATATCGCCTGTAGTGCGGGGTAATCCATAAAGAATAACAGCAAAACCACCTATCAGTATATATTCAACATCATTTCGATCTAATTCATCAATTAGTTCAAAGAATTTATCAACTATATTCATTTCATTCATGGTATTGTTCTAAATAACTAAAGCAAGTTAATAAATCTTCTCAAAAATCAGAAATCAGAAAAAGCTATTAGCCATTAGCGTTTAGCTAATAAATAAGCAATAGTGATCAGTGTAAGTCTCAATTATAAATTATAAATGCAAATCACGTTTTAGTTTTAATTTTATATTTCTAATTTAGAAAATTTTAATACCTTCTTTTTTAATATGCCTTATTAGGTAATCTTCTTCATTAATAAATTCTGCTTCTGAACTTCGTGGAATATTTCAAATGCTTCGTTAAAAGGGGAGCCATTCCGTATTTTATCAAGTACAATAGCTACATCAATATCACTATATTCAGACGTATTTCCTTTACTGTGTGAACCGAAAATATAAGCTGCTTTAATACAATGCTTCAAAGTAAGATAATTAACAATATCTCTAGCATTATTTATTATTTCATCTTTTGTATAACCCATTTAATCATCTCCTTTGTAAAAATAATCATATCGGCAGAAAATTCTTTTGTTATTCCTTTGGAAAGTTCGACGACATCTTCCTTATAACGGGCATTAATGTAATATTGAGAAAGAAAATCCAGTTTAATTAAATGTTCTTCAGTAAGGTCGTCTATGATCCCTGCGTTTTCTGCTAAGCGACGCAGATTGTGAATTGGTAATACATCCTTTCCCAAATTATTTATGAAGGCTTTCATCACTTTTTCAATAGCTTGCTGACACATAAAGATCGCATAAATATAACGCCCCGTATTCAGCATCGCATCTGCAGTTTGCAAATCGTAATCAACTCGTTCAAGCCATTTTTTAGTATTACCGGTGCTCATATTCAAAATTAATTATTAAATCGAACTATCATTTATAGTTTTTATGAAACCTTTAATAAAATTTATTATTGGTTCAGAATTAAGATTTTTTTTAATCAAATTTATATCTGCAAAAGAATGTTTTTTATCTCTGCGTTGTGGTTCTGTATAAATACAATCGCCTATTTCCGTGTAATTCAATCGCTCTGTCCTAAAAGATTGCTTGATTGACTGTATGGTACTCCTTCAATCAGTTCAATATCATTCCAGAATTCTTTTATATTTTCTCTACGTCCGGTAGAAAAATTATCTAATACTTTTACTGAATAACCGCGTTTCAATAATT
>CAYVBQ010000070.1:0-6255 GCA_964449775.1 uncultured Melioribacter sp.
CATGGTGGTTATTCTGTATTTGCAGGAGTTGGTGAAAGAACTAGAGAAGGAAACGATCTCTGGCTCGAAATGAAAGAATCCGGTGTATTGTCTAAAACAGCACTTGTATTCGGACAGATGAATGAACCACCCGGTGCTCGTTTAAGAATTGGTTTAACAGGGTTAGCTATTGCGGAATATTTCCGTGACGAAGAAGAACGCGATGTATTATTATTCATTGATAACATTTTCCGTTTCACACAAGCTGGTTCGGAAGTTTCTGCTCTGCTTGGCCGTATGCCATCTGCAGTTGGTTATCAACCAAATCTTTCATCTGAAATGGGTGAGCTTCAAGAAAGAATTACATCGACAGATAAAGGATCAATTACATCCGTTCAAGCTATTTACGTTCCTGCAGATGACTTAACAGATCCTGCGCCGGCAACAGCATTCTCTCACCTTGATGCTACAACAGTACTGAGCCGTCAAATTTCCGAGCTTGGTATTTATCCTGCAGTTGATCCTCTCGATTCTACTTCAAGAATTCTTCAGCCGGATATAGTCGGGCAAGAACATTACAATGTTGCAAAACAAGTTAAAGAAGTTCTTCAATCATATAAAGATTTACAGGACATTATTAACATTCTCGGTATGGATGAGCTTTCCGAAGAAGATAAAGTTACAGTACGACGTGCAAGAAGAATTCAGAGATTTTTAAGTCAACCATTCCACGTTGCAGAACAATTTACCGGATTTGCCGGCAAGTATGTGAAGATTGAAGATACAATCAGAAGCTTCAAAGAAATTCTTGAAGGTAAACATGACAATTTACCTGAACAAGCATTTATGTATGTTGGTACAATTGAAGAAGCTGTTGAAAAAGCAAAGAGTATGCAATGAGCATAAGACTCATTAATAAGCCGGAGACTTCTAAATCAGAATGAAAGAAATTTTTGTTGAAATAATTACACCATCGAAGAGCGCATACAAGGGACAAGTAATATCCATTACGGTTCCGGGCACACTGGGAAATTTTCAAGTGTTATATAATCACGCTGCTTTGTTAAGTTCTCTGGAAATCGGAAAAATTCAGATTGAAGATGCTACCGGGCAGCATATTGAGTTTGCTACCAGCGGCGGAACAGTTGAAGTGAGAGATAATAAAGTTTTAATTCTGGCGGATAGTGTTGAATCTGCTGAAGAGATAGATGTTGAACGTACGAAGAGAGCAATTGAACGAGCTAAGGAAAGATTGGCAACCAGAGGTAAAGGTGATGTTGATATTTTACGTGCCGAGTTAGCTCTTCAACGTGCCGTGAATAGAATGAAGTTTGTGAATGTAAGTTTTTAGCAATTGGCTATTAGCAGTTAGCTTTAAAAAAATCCCAACATTATGCTGGGATTTTTCATTTTATGTTAAAAATTATTTAATCCCTTCCCTTTGGGAAGGGTTGGGATGGGCAGTTATTTAGCTGAAGCAAATCTTTTTGCAACTTCATCCCAGTTTACAACGTTCCACCATGAAGCTATATAATCCGGTCTGCGGTTTTGGTAATGCAAGTAATAGGCATGTTCCCAAACATCAAGTGTTAATAATGGCGTACCTTTTACTTCAGCAATATCCATCAATGGATTATCCTGATTAGGAGTTGATGTTACAACAAGCTTTCCGCCGGAATGAACTAACCATGCCCAGCCCGATCCGAAACGAGTTGCCCCGGCAGTTGAAAATAATTCTTTGAATTTATCGAACGAACCAAATGTGCTATTGATAGCATCGGCGAGATCACCGGATGGTTGTCCACCTTTAGCAGGACCCATTACTTGCCAGAACATATTATGATTAAAAACTCCTCCGCCATTGTTTCTAACGGCTGCCGGTGCTTTAGAAATGTTCATGAAAATTTCTTCAAATGATTTTCCCTCGAGCTCTGAACCTTCTACAGCTTTGTTCAAATTGTTCACATAAGCAGCATGGTGTTTATCGTGATGGATTTCCATTGTACGAGCGTCTATATGCGGTTCCAGCGCATCGAATGCGTATGGCAACGGCATCAACTCAAATTTACCCATTGTATTACTCCTATCTAATGATTGATTTATTTTATCTGTTATTGCATCAACTTTTTTAAGACCGCCGGCAACGGTTAAGATGCTGAGCGATGTAAGAAATTTTTTTCTGTTCATTTTATACTCCAAATGATTCGCCGCAGCCGCAAGTCTTTGTTGCGTTTGGATTGCTGAATACGAATCCTTTACCGTTCAAACCATCGCTAAAATCTAAAACTGTACCTGCTAAGTAGAATAGACTTTTTCCATCGACGAATAGTTTAACACCATCTTTTTCTATAACTGTATCACCGTCTTTATTTTCGCTGTCAAAGCCCATTTGGTAAGTCATGCCGGAACAACCACCACCCTTAACGCCAATGCGCAGCGCATTTTCTTCCGGAATATTGTTCTCTTTTTTGATACGAATGACTTGTTTAAGCGCCTTCTCGGTAATATCTATTTCTGTTCTTTCTTCGGTTAAATTCGGTTCAAGTTTTTCAAAATCACTCATTGTGAATCCTTTCTTTCTTAATTCTGAGTTACATTTGCTTCATCTTTTTGTATAACACCCTTCCCGAAAGAAAAATTCACTTTCCATGCATTATTTGACATTTTTTTTAATTGACCATCGTTTTCCATCTGTGTAATAAATTCTTGGGCAAGTTTTTCAGCTTCGGCATATTTGATTTTCTTATCCTTCTTCTCTAAAAAGCTCTTGATAGCGTATTGAATATCCCTAAAAAAAATATTGGAATTTTGATATACTTTGTATTTTTCTTTCATGAAGTTGAAGAATATAGACTGATTGCTCAGCAATTCATTAAGATGTTCCATTTTTATCCTATTAGAATTATTATTGGTTACATTTTGAAATATCGGGCAGCTAAATATAGACAAACCGCAGAATAGATTTTCGTGTATTGGATCAAACCATCCGGCAAAAGATTGAGATAAGAAAAAAGTATTTCCAGCTAAAGGGTATCTCTAAAAACTATTATTTAAAAAATAGGACACAGATAAAACGGATTCACCCCGTGGAATAAATTAAGAATCAAATTGTTTCAAAAACACAAATGCTATTCCACGCGGTAAACAGACCTGCCTGCCGTCAGAGCGTGTTGCACAACTCTTTCTTCGTGCAACTTCGATCCTTCTTCGTGTAACTCCGTGTAACAAAAAATCCTTTCACGAAGAACCACGAAGGTTTTTTCACGAAGGGACACGAAGTAAATCGTAATTTTTTAGTTCTGCAACACACTCGTCAGGCAGGTTCACGCGGATTATTTTTAGAGTTTTTAGAAGTCCCCAAAAGAATATTAATCGAAGCGGATAAAAAATGGCTCCAATTACTTTGAAAATAAATGGAGCCATTAATAACAAGAGTTCTTTCAAGATTCTCTATGTAGAATTATTTGATCAAGCTAAAAGCAACAGTTAAACCTGACATAACAATTGCAACCATGCTCATCAGTTTAATCAAAATATTTAAGCTTGGACCCGCGGTATCTTTGAATGGATCACCAACAGTGTCACCAATGACTGTAGCTTTATGAGCATCAGAACCCTTACCGCCCAAATTACCTTCTTCAACAAATTTCTTTGCATTATCCCAGGCGCCGCCGGAATTAGCCATGAATACTGCTAAAACGAAACCGCTTGATAAACCGCCAACCAACAAGCCCATAACACCGGTAACACCAAGTAATATGCCCATAAGAATTGGAATTACAATTGCCAGCATAGAGGGGAGAATCATTTCTAATTGTGCGCCTTTGGTAGAGATTGCAACGCATGTAGCATAATCCGGTTCTTGCGTACCTTCTAATATTCCCGGATATGCTTTGAACTGTCTTCTCACTTCCTCAACCATTTTAGCTGCGGCTCTACCGACTGCATTCATGGTTAAACCAGAAAACAGAAAAGCCATCATCGAACCAACAAAAACTCCAATGAGTACTTTTGGATTCATCAAAGTTACCTGGTAGAAATTCATTACATCGGTAAGAGTTGCTTTCTCGGTTTCAACAATGATATTATTTCCTAAGTCCATTGTTACTTGCCCAATTCTTACAAGTCCGATTTTTATTTCTTCAACATAAGATGCTAAGAGAGCAAGAGCAGTTAATGCTGCCGAACCAATTGCAAAACCTTTACCTGTAGCGGCAGTTGTATTGCCTAAGGCATCAAGTGCATCTGTTCTTTGTCTAACTTCTTTACCTAAGCCGCTCATTTGCGCGTTACCGCCTGCGTTATCTGCAATTGGACCGTAAGCGTCTGTAGCAAGTGTTATCCCTAGTGTTGAAAGCATTCCAACTGATGCAATTCCGATACCGTACAATCCCATGCTGGTATTTAAGAAATCAAAACCGGAAGCGAACAAGAAAGAGAGGAGAATACCTACAGCGACAGTCATAACCGGAATTGCAGTAGAAACCATTCCAACACCAAGTCCGGCAATAATAACAGTAGCAGGACCGGTAGTGGCGTTGTTAGCAATATGTTGAGTTGGTTTATATGAATGTGAAGTATAATACTCTGTTGATTTCCCAATTACAATACCTGTTGCTAATCCGGTAACAATAGCGCCCCAGATTCCGAGGTAGTTATCTATATCTAATATATAAACAATAACGTAAGAAAGAATGGCAATAAATATTGAGCTGAGATTTACACCTCTTCCTAGTGCAGCTAAAAGTTGTTTTTGTGAAGCGCCCTCTTTTGTTTTTACAACAAATATTCCGGCAATTGAAAGAATAATTCCAACCGCAGCAATTAGCATTGGAGCCATTACAGCTTTCATTTGCAATGCAGGATTATGAAGAAACGCGGCAGCACCAAGTGCTGCTGTTGCTAAGATAGATCCGCAATATGATTCATAAAGATCTGCGCCCATGCCTGCAACGTCACCTACGTTATCGCCAACGTTATCGGCAATTGTTGCTGGATTTCTTGGATCATCTTCAGGAATTCCGGCTTCAACTTTACCAACTAGATCGGCACCAACATCGGCAGCTTTAGTAAAGATACCGCCGCCCACTCTTGCAAATAATGCCTGAGTAGAGGCGCCCATTCCGAATGTTAGCATGGTAGTAGTAACAATCACTAAATTATGTCCATCAGTCATAGTGCTTGGATAAACACTATTAAGGATATAAAACCAAATTGATATATCTAAAAGACCAAGCCCGACCACAACCAAACCCATTACAGCACCGCTTCTAAAAGCAATTTGTAATCCTTTGTTTAGAGTTTCACGTGCGGCGTTAGCAGTACGTGCAGAGGCTTGAGTAGCTGTCTTCATTCCAAAGAATCCGGCAAGACCGGAAAAGAAACCACCTGTAATGAAAGCAAATGGAACCCAAGGATTTTGAAGATTAAATCCATAAGCAAGAATTGCAAAAATTGCTGTCATCACAATGAAAAAAATACCAACAATTTTATATTGTTGTTTAAGATAAGCCATAGCTCCTTTTCTAACATATAAAGCTATACTCGCCATTTTTTCCGTTCCCTCGCTTTCTTTCATCATCCGGGAATAGAAGAAATAGGCGAAGCCGAGGGCAAGAATAGATGAGATTGGAACAAAATAAAACAATTCCGAAACCATGTTTACTCCATATTTAATGTTTGATTAAGTGATTCTCTTCAGAGAGGTCAACGTTGAAAAAATATCATTATCTATAATTTTTGGGCAAAAATAATTGAATTCTATGTTATAACCAACATAAATATCGGACAAATCTTACTTTCAGCGATCGGGGTAATCTCCAGTATCAACTTTTAGCTGACAGCTATTTCCAAATCTCTAGATTTTCTTTTGAATAGTTCAAATTTTGTTTTAAGTTGCAATTGTAACAAGGGTATATTCGTAAATGCTTTTGGGAAAGGAAGCAAATTCAACCCGTGAGATAACTAATAGATATTATTATCTATCTGTAATAAAGTTTTTGGGTATAAAGAGATATATTAAAAGTAGAATCAAAAATTATCTAGTGAGTTAAATGGAAAAGATTATCTCACGGGTTAAACCAAAAGTAAAACTTCTAGATCAAGTGCGCATAATAATGCGGACGAGTCATTATTCCCCGAAAACTGAAGAGAGCTACACAAGCTGGATCAAACGATTCATCATTTTCAATAATAAAATTCACCCCGAAAAACTTGGACCTGAAGAGATAAAAAATTATTTAAATCATTTAGCTATTGACAGGCATGTTTCCTCAT
>CAYVBQ010000071.1:0-5706 GCA_964449775.1 uncultured Melioribacter sp.
TTTCTACTCCTTAAACTTAACTATTCTTTTGCCACCTAAAAATCCTCTGATCCTATTTTTGTTGTCCACGCCTTAAAAGGCGTGGTTATTAACCCCACCCTTTAGGGTGGGGACACAAAAACCTCACGCTTCTAAGGGCTTTAGCCCATTTTCAAAGGAGACGGTCAACTTGTGGTTATTTAATTATTTTCATTTATTTTCCAAGTAGTTTTTGAAAAATAATGTAGATAGTATTTTCTTAAGCATGATAGATAAATTTCAATAGGTATATGTGGGTTGCCACAAATCAAAAAAATATAATAATAATGAGCGAAATGTGAAAAAGAACATTCTAATTACTGTCATGCTCTCAACACTTTTTATCCTTGCTTGTCAAGGGGAAAAGGAACGAGAGATAAAATCTATTACTATCGATTTAACTAAAAAAAAATCTGCATCAGAAACTGTTGCCAGCAGTCTTGACACTATGAAAAAGCTGAAAGTGGCAATCGGTGCCATGACATCACCAAAAGAAACACTTACCTATTACAAAGATTTCATTAATTACATTTCTGAAAAATTAGGTATTCGTATTGAGTTTACCCAGAGAAAAACTTATGATGAAGTAAATTTGCTAATAGAAAATGAGCAGGTGGATTTTGCATTTCTTTGTTCTGGGGCTTACGTTGAGCCGGAAGTTAGAAATAAAGTTGAATTGCTTGCTGTACCCGTAATTAATGGAAAGCCCTTTTATCAAGCATATATAATTACAAATAAAGTAAGAACAGAAATCTCAAAATTTGAAGATCTTCGAGGAAGAACTTTCGCCTTTACTGATCCTCTCTCACATACAGGACATTATTACGTTCTAAAAAAACTTAATGATTCAGGCGAAACGGTTAAAAATTTTTTTTCAAAATCCATCTTCACTAATGCACACGATAATTCAATTCAACTTGTTGATAAGGGAACAATTGATGGTGCAACTATTGACGGACTTATTTACGATTATCTTTATAAAGTTAATCCGGAACGGGTTAAAAACGTGAGAGTAATAGAAAAGTCAGAATATTTTGGTATCCCTCCTATTGTTATTCAGAAAAATATTGATCGCAGCTTAAAGGAAAAAATTCGTAAAATTATTTTAGATATGCATAACGATTCAACTGGGAAGAAGATTTTAGGTAAATTATTTATGGATAAGTTCATTGTAGGTGATAAAAAAAACTACCAAAGTGTTCGTAAGTATAGAGAATTAGATCAAAAATGAAAAATATTACACTGCCACTATTCTGGAAATTCTCTATCTCAATTATAGTTATCGTTCTAACATTCGGTTCTATTAATGCCTTCCTTATCTGGAAAAGTTTTTCCAATGCTATGGAAGATGAATTGGGAAAGCGGGAAAATTTTATAGCACAAAGTATTGCAAAGCAATCCATTGATCCGATCTTATATGACGACCTAATTACTTTGCAAAATATTGTTAATGAGACCAATAAAATTGATCTTGCAATAAACTACATTTTTATTCTAGATGGTGATCAAAAAGTATTAGCACATTCATTCGCGGAAAATGTACCTCCACAATTGATAAGTGCGAATATTATTGATGATAACGCAGAATATAGTCTTCGCTTGATTGAATTAAGCGGAGCAGAGAAGGTGTTTATAAGAGATATTGCATTGCCCATCATGGATAAATCTTTGGGGGTTGTGCGCATCGGACTAGAAGAAACCGGGATAAATTTAGAAGTAAATAAAACTATTTCTAATTTTCTTTTAATGGTGCTAGTATTTTTAGTTACTGGTATAGTTGGAGCGTTCATTTTTTCCTATATAATAACTAACCCGATAAAAATTATTTCGAATACTGCAGATAAGATTGATCTGGCTTCATTTCATAATCATAAGCGATTAAGAATTAGTATAAGAAATAAAAAGTTAAGCAAGTTGAAATATTTATTTAGTACGGAAGATGAAATTGACTTGTTAGCCAGAAAATTTAACGGTATGATAGAACGGTTGGAAAATACATACGACGAATTAAGAACTACCCAATCTTCATTACTGCAGTCGGAAAAATTGGCATCCATTGGAACATTGGTTGCCGGGTTTGCTCACGAAGTCAATAACCCCATTGCCGGGTTGCAGAATTGTGTACGGAGAATTGCAGAAAATCCCGGGAATATTGAACAAACGAAAAAATATGTTAAACTAATGAACGATGCGACAGACAGAGTTGAAAATATTATTACAAATCTTCTTAACTTTGCCCGTAAAGAAGAGATTAATTTTGAGACGGTTGATCTTTCATCGGTTATTGAAAATGCTCTTCTATTATCCGGTTACCAATTAGAACAAACGAAAATTATTGTTGAAAATAATGTTAATCAAAGATATCTGGTTAGTGGAAGTCAAAATCATTTGGGGCAAGTTTTATTGAATATAATTCTTAACAGCATAGATGCAATTAATCAAAAAATTTCTCTCAACCCGGATTCTCCAAGAAGAATTTCATTCTCTTCTTCTACAGATAAAAGTCATGTTTTTCTAAACATAGAAGATTCCGGTATAGGAATAGAAAATGATAAAATTGATAAAATATTTGATCCATTCTTCACCACAAAGGAAACAGGGAAAGGAACGGGATTGGGACTTTCGGTGAGTTATAATATAATTCAGCAACACAATGGCGAACTTAAAGTTCGCAGTGAATACAATAAAGGTACAGTCTTTACTATAATATTACCAAGGAATGAAACTAAAAGATGAGAGCATTAAGAATTTTTGTTATAGACGATGAAGAAATTCTTCGGGTTTCTTTAACCGATGATCTGAAAGACGCTGGTTATATGGTGTACGATTATCCAGATGCAATAAGCGCTCTTGCTGATATTAACAAAGTTGATGTGAATGTAGTGATCACCGATATCAAAATGCCGGATATGGACGGTATAGAGCTGTTAAAAAAAATAAAGCAAACAAATTCTGATATTATTGTGATAGTTATGACAGCTTATGGTTCCATATCATCTGCCGTTGATGCTGTCAAATTAGGAGCTTATGATTATCTAACAAAGCCGTTCCAAAAGGAAGAAGTATTACTTAAACTTACCAGAATCGAAGAGATAAAAACAGTAAAAGAGAATTATCAAGAAATAACTTCTCAACTTAGATCAAAATATGAAGTGGATTCTGGTGTTGTTGCAAGTAAAAAAATGCAGGAAGTGTTTCATGCTCTAGAAATGGTTGCCAAATCAAATTCATCTATTTTAGTAACAGGTGAGACAGGAACTGGAAAGGAATTTATTACAAATGTAATACATAATAACAGCAATAGACGCGATCGTCCTTTAATCAAAGTTAGTTGTGCAATACTATCAAGAGAAGTTTTTGAAAGCGAATTATTCGGTCATGAAAAAGGCTCGTTTACAGGCGCGTTTAAGAATAAAAAAGGACGTTTCGAAATTGCTGATGGAGGAACACTATATTTGGATGATATTGATGATATTCCAATAGAATTACAAGTTAAGTTGCTTCGTGTTTTAGAAGAAAGTGAATTTGAAAGAGTAGGTGGAACGGAAACTATTAAAGTAGATGTACGTGTTATAGCTTCTACTAAGGTAGATCTAAAAAAATTAGTAAGTGAAGGGAAATTTAGAGAAGATCTTTTTTATAGATTGAACATATTCCCTATTACACTACATCCTTTAAGAGAAAGAATAGAAGATATACCTGTACTTATTGATTATTATCTTAATCGTTTTTCGAATGGTAAATTGACTTGTGATAAAAAAGTTATTGAGGTATTACAAAAGTATCCATGGCCGGGTAACGTTAGAGAATTAAAAAACTTAATGGAAAGATTAAGTCTTATATGTAGCGAAGGTATGATCACCATTGATAAACTTCCGATAGAAGTTATAACAACATTAAGCAAAAGCGAGCATACACATTTAGGTGCTGCTTCGTTAGAAAAACTAATTACAGAATATGAATGTGAATTAATAAGAATCGCTTTGCTTAAATTTTCTGGTAATAAAACAAAAGCAGCAGAGTTTTTACAAATTCCTCCATCTACACTTCGCTCTAAGTTAGAAAAATATGGTATAAAAGAGTAACCAGTTTAGCGGAATTCTATACCACCCACGAAATTTCGAAGATTGTCGCCGGTTTTCGCTTATAAATTTATCCCATCAAAACAAAAACTATCATTCTTAACTATAAAAGAGGATGTTAATATCAATTACAATTGGTATGCAACTTGCAATTATACGGCATAACAAAAACCGAGGTATTAAATGTTAGGAAATTTTGGTGCCACCGAAATTATTCTTATTGTATTAGTAATTCTACTCCTATTCGGTGCAAAGAGATTACCCGAATTAGCGAAAGGAATTGGTAAAGGAATCAAAGAATTTAAACACGAACTCAATTCCATTAAAGAAAGCGTTACAATGGATAATTCTAAAACTAATAACAAATAAAAAAAATGAGGAAAAAATGAAAGTAAAATTCACATTAATCATGCTATTTGTCTTGATCTCAACAGTCCTTCCACAGGGTAAATTCACTGGTTACATCTTTGGAGATTATTATTATAATGCAGCTCGGGATACAGCAATAGCCAAATTCAAAAACGTAGGAAACGGTGGCGTAAAAGATTTAAATGGCTTCAATATTAGAAGAGCTTATTTAACATATGACAACGATATCAGCTGCTGTTTTACTTCACGTTTCAGACTAGAATTGTATGACAGAGAAAATCTTACTGATAACCGTCTCGGTGTATTTATAAAAGATGCTTATGTCAAATGGAAAGGATTTATAACAGGGCACGATATAACAATTGGTATTCAACCAAGCCCATCATGGGAAATTTCAGAAAAAGCATGGGGTTATAGGTCTATTGAAAAAACAATTATGGATTTGAGAGGAATTGCATCTTCCCGCGATTTTGGAATTACACTTTCCGGAAAGTTTGATGAAGAGGGTAACTATGGCTATTCAGTTATGTATGCAAATGGTTCTGGAGTTAGATTAGAGACAAATAAATTCAAAAGATATTATGCACAAGTATACTTGAAACCTTTCAAGAATTTTCAAACAACCCTTTATGCTGATATAAATGGTAAAGCTAATATAAACGATCCTAACAGTACATTAAAACCGGCTGCAACAATTAGCAACAATACAGTTACATATGCACTGTTTGCAGGCTACGCAGAAAAAGATAAATATAGTATTGGTTTTGAAGGATATTCTCAATCCACATTGAATGGAGTAAAAAAAGGAAGCACAGCTCCATACACCATGGAAAGCTTAACGTCAATTGGATACACAATTTTTGCTTCCTATAATTTCAGTAAAACAGTTGTTGCATTTGGAAGGTATGATTCTTTCGACCCGAACACCTTATCTGAAGATGCATACAAAGGTGATTCAAGAAATTATTTCATCTTTGGTGTTGACTATAAATTGGACAAAAATTTCTCTATTATGCCAAATGTGCTAATAGAAACATACGAAGATTCAAAAATTGGTACAAAGACACAGTCTTTTGATTCATCTATTACACCAAGATTAACATTCTTCTACAATTTCTTATAAGATAATTTAACAAGTCCCATCGGAAAATGATGGGACTTCAATTAATAAATGGAGAATTTGTATGTCCGAAAAATTTAACAATAAATATTCACGCCGCTCTTTTTTCAAGAAATC
>CAYVBQ010000072.1:0-5002 GCA_964449775.1 uncultured Melioribacter sp.
TACTTATGACCCTCAACTGGGGAAACCTTATGACCCTGACTGAGGAATACTTATGGACCTAATTCAATTTTACTGGGGAATACTTATGGCCCCCGACATAACCAATTCTTTTCGTCAATTTCTTTCATATTTTATTAGAGGCATAACGGCGTTGCAACTAAACCGCCGCCCATAACAACAATGCAGCAAATGTCAACGCAACTTTATTTTTATAATCACTTTGTTTACTAATCACACTTTAAAGAACAACTTACTTTGAAAAGCTAGCCCCGAAAAACTCCCTACGACCGATTCGAAGAAGCGGTCGGGCTGAGACGCTGGTTATATGCGTCTTTATTTTTTTATTTTATTAAACTTATTCATGACAGTATAAATTCTTTCATCTTTCCTTTTATCCTCAACACTTTGCAATGGAGCTCTCCCTATTCGCATTTCCAGAAATGGCGCGACTGAAATAAAAGGTAAATCTTCGTGAAAATACGAGGAATACATTGGATAGATATTTCCCAAATATATTTTCTGTTGGTTTACCATAACGATAAAAGGTAATCCGTAAATGGATTTGACTTTCTTTTCAACACTTTTAAATTTTTCAAACGCTTCTGGTGTTAGAGCAATATCATGTTCTTCCCAATTATACATTGTCACATCGTTAACATTTATTATTGGTGCATCTTGGACTTGGAGTGACTCAATAGTTAACTTTTTTGCATCTGAAGTTATTAATAAAGTGTCTTTCAAAAGATAAATCCCAAATGCTTTTCCATCAATAGCCGGACTTGTTGAATCGCTGCAGCTACAGAATAATATTGTAACGAGAAGGACGAACAAAAATTTAATTCTCATTTCTATTCTCCTCATGTTTCTTAAGCATATAACGTTGTTGCCGCTAACCGGCAGCCCAGAATAGCAATGCCGACTAACCGCAACTACTTTTATTTATAGAAATGTTTCTTAGAACATACTACCTTAAAGAGCAACTCAACTTTGTAAACGCAACAAAATAATTAGAACAATGCCGCACTGAAAAACGCTGTCCGTGTTGAGCGGCTTGTTAGGCAATTTTTTTCAGAATCTTAATAACCAACTCTATAAACACCTCTTGATTGTGAAGGACTTTTAAACAAACCTATAAGT
The DNA here is from genome assembly GCA_964449775.1 of uncultured Melioribacter sp. Lineage (GTDB taxonomy): Bacteria > Bacteroidota > Ignavibacteria > Ignavibacteriales > Melioribacteraceae > Fen-1258. The sequence continues at coordinate 1,138 of CAYVBQ010000072.1, forward strand.
GTTGGTATGAAATCAATGTGAAAATGTAAAGCAATCGTTCGTCCTAAATCATTATTATATTTTTGATATTGCCAACCAAGATAAAAACCCGCGGCCATTGCTCTTAATGAATAAATTAAATTTGTGCTTGGTAAATGAGCTAATCCAAAAAGTATTGAAGATGCGACGAGTCCAAAATTTGGATTTACTGATTCTGAAAGGCTGGTTTGAATCATGCCGCGGAATAACATTTCCTCAGATAGTGCGACCATACTCATGATTACAAGATCAGATAATATCTTTAAAGAACTCCCCTCCGAAGCTGAATAATCTCTACCAAAAAGATTGATCGTTTTCGTATCAAATAATGATCTTTCTTTACTTTCAGAAAACAATGAAAAACCAGCCGCAATTGCGATTGGAAGAAAGACTTCCGGCTCTTTCAAATATTTTGTTTGAAATGGAGTTGAGGCAAGATTAAAAATATTGGACTGCGATAGACTTTGATTATGAATTTCCTCCGCCCAGTATTGTCTAAAAGAAAGAAACAAATCTATATCATTGAGCTGCCTTGTAAAGTTTTTAGCTACTTGGTTTAAATAACGTTTAGAAAAATCTTCTTGTGACCAACCACGTGATCGTATATTGTAATAGGTAGATCCATTAGAAATATTCGGAAACTTAGTAGTATCCCATTTTGCATCTATTTTTTGATTTGCAAAATAGAATGACGTTGCTTCAGTAGTGGCAAAAATACTTCCAGTTGAATAATCTTCTCTGAAAAAATGACCAGCACCGAAAGTTGGCACACCAGAGTAAAATGTCGCTAAAGAAACTATTGGAAAAGCATAAGATTTGTTCTGTGCGGAAGAAATTGAAATAAGAACAAACAATAAAATGACAATCTTATTTTTCATTAGATACACCTTAATTGCCTAACGACGTTGCAACTAAACCGCCGCCCAACACAGCATTGTTGCTTTGAAAACCAATGCCAATGATTTATTAATTACTTCGTTTACTTAACTACATTTAAAGAGCAACTTACTTTTACAACGCTACTTCTTAACCACTCAAATGCCGCAACGTTTAAAGCGGTCGGCTTGAAGAACGGGTTATACGCAACTATATATTAACTGCCATCTTTGGTTTAATTTCCAGATGCTAAAAACAATTTTACCTTTATCCCAAGAATCTGGGTGACTTAACAATGTTATATAAACGGTACCATTGCATTTTCTTGCAGCAGGTAATAACGTATTAATGAATGCATCGTTAACCGAATTCAGCGGACCAATAAATAATTTATACTTACTATTTCCAATAACAAGTTTGTTGAAATCCTTTAATGCTTCTCTCGTATTACGAGCAAATTCTGATTCAACAAGCCAGATGGCTTCCTTTATGAATGGTAATTTCTTTTGTTGTTTAGCTGAAATAACTGAATCGACTTCACAAACTAAAACATCATACTGATACTCGTTTATACCAAATTCATCTCTGTTACCATAAAAATGCTTAGAAAATATTTTTATGTTAGAATTATCAGAATAACGGTTACGAAATCCTTCAGCGAGTAGTTCGACAAAATGTTTAGACCTTTCGTGATGTAATTTTTTTATTTCAGATTCGGCAATATTTATTAAAGAAACTTTAGCAATTGTCTCTTTGAATAATTCAACTATTTTATCATCATTCATATGCGTATAACGGCGTTGCAACTAAACCGCCGCCCATAACAACAATGACGGTTTTGTCAACGCAACTTTTATTTATAAATCAGTTTTGTATTACTAATCAGCTTTGAACAACAAACCAACTCTGAAAAGCTAAACCCGATAACCACATCAAACGACCGCATCTTCATCGCGGTCGGTTTGAGTTGCGGGTTAGGTTTTGCTTTTTATGAACTTGACGATGCTAATAAATAAATAACACGTAACCAACTTTGAAAAACAATAACTAAAGAACTCCACGCCGAACAACCCTACAATTTATATTTTGAACCTACCAATAATTCCGGTGCAATTGAAGTTTTGAAAAGTAACTTACAAAAGCACAAATGACGGACTTACAAACTAATGACCAACGCAAAACCAGCAAGACACCACCTAAGCATTGAATAACTTTTGTTGACGACTTTTACAACCCACCTTTGAAAGAACACCATAGTTCTGAAAACCAAAGTAGTACAGTGAAACAACCAAAACCCGAAGAACAAAACCAGAACAACAAACCAACTTGGTTGAAGACACTTACACAATACCCGTTTTGTTATGAAACCTAACGGCGTTGTGCCTAAGCTGCTGCCTAAAACAACAAAGCAACTTAGAAGAACAAAGCCAAGAATTATTGAAAATTTTATTTAACTAAATAACTATGAACAAGAAACTAAACACGGAACAACCAACCCAAGAAACCAAAACTGCCGAGTGCGAAAACGCAGTCAGCTTGAGGCACGGGTTAGTTGCGACTTTAATAATCTGGTTTTACATCAATAAAAGCAACCTTAACTGGGATTCCATATTCATCAATATATTTATGCAACTTTTTGTTTTTAATAAAAAGGAGAACACACAATGTCACAGATGACAGACTCAATAACATTAATATTGCTATCAGTATTGCTCCAATTTCCGATATTTGTTTTTCTATCAATCCCAAGATTGCTGTCTGAAAGTAAAAAAATAGGGTTACTGGTATTGATAGCACAAGTGCTACAGTTCCCGATAATTTTGCTATTGATAACTTCTTTGGTTTTTGGGTATCCATTTCATTTCTCTTTTTTGTAAATCTTGTAAAGAATTACTGCGATGATAATGAGGACGATTAATATTTCTAACATAAGATTCTCCTTTTGTTCTTATAAATATTGGCAATGCCGTTAGCTTGATAAATAAAGAGGGAAGCCACGAGATGCTTATCCGTTGGGTCATCAATCCAAACGGGGCAATCCTATATGGCTTACTCCCTAAATCCGCCTAACATCTCAAGAGCACTTTCATTCATTGATGAGATGAATTACTTGTTAGCTCCTAATGTCTCAAGCGGGTCGGGACGTGGCAACCTCAAAAGGGCTTTCAACACGATGCAACTCCTTTCTGAGGGGGATTTTATTCCCTCAAATATTTTAGCAACTAACGGCGTTGCAACTAAAGCGCCGCCCATAACTACAATGACACTTTTGGCAACCACCTTTTATATTTTAAAATCAGTTTTGTATAGCAAATCAACTTTGAACAACAAATTCATTCTGAAAAACCAAACCCAATAACATTATCAAACGACTGCGTCAAAGACGCGGTCGCTTTGAGTTGCGGGTTATAAAGCGTTTCTAAATTTATCCTCCGTGTTGCCAACAATAATTACTTCCAGGTTTAGCATTACGTGAACACTGATTCCCTTTCTTTGTAAAAGCTTGACATCTACCAGAACTTTTCGGTGCGGAAGTATTAGATTTTACAGATGTTTTTTCTTCTGGTGATGAATTCTTTACCTCTGTTTGTGTTCTGACAGGAATAAGATTAGCTAAAGATTTTTCGATAGATTCTATTTTGCCTTTCAAAAAAGAAACCTCTACTCGAAGATCAATTATTTGTTTTTCTAAATCTTTGATTTGAGATTCTGACTGTGATAATAATTCAGATGAAGAACAAACAACAAACAAGACTATAAATAAGAAATGGGTTATATTTTTCATTGGGCAATCCTTTTACTAAAATTGACTTAGAACTGTTGTAAAATATATTTATTTTACTTTACACTCATTTTGATAGACTTCGTTAATATATTTTTACCTTCTCAATATTTTCCATTTGGCGAATTAGCTTTATAACGGCGTTGCAACTAAACCGCCGCCCATAACAGACGGCTAAGTTTTGTCAAC
>CAYVBQ010000073.1:0-4386 GCA_964449775.1 uncultured Melioribacter sp.
GACTGCTATTCACTTTTATGCTATAATTCACCCACTCAGTTGGGAGAAGACCCTGAATTTAGTAAGATTTCTCAGTCGCTTCGCTACATCGAAATGACATTTTCTGATTCTTACACAAGCTCTAAAAGTCATGGCTATTAATCAACTTAATTTGTGAAAAGCGTTTTATTTATTTGATCTTTTCATCCACCAGTTATAGATGAGCATAAGAACCGTTGCAACTACTCCAATAAAAAATAAAGATAAGAAAACCAAGCTGGGTGTATGGGCTTCAGTTGCAAATGTATGATATAACCATCCGCCTAAAGTTCCGCCAAATCCCCATGCGATAGCGATTGGAAGAAAAGCATATCCTTGAAATAATGCTGCCTGACCTTTTGGAGCGAGATCGGCAATATATTCATAAAAACGTGGGGCTTGTATCTGTTCTCCAATCGAAAAAATAAAAATTCCTAAACCTATTACTAAGAGACTAAGTGAAAACTTGAACTCACCCCAAGGATTGAGTAATACTCCTTGTGTGAGAGGAAGAACAAAATACCACATTAGCCATGTTAGTGTTGCTAAAACAAATCCAATTACTATTGCTGTACGAGTTGGAATTTTCTTTGTCCATCTATTCACAGGTATTTGGAATATGATGATTGTCCAAGCACCGATAGAAATAATTAATTCAATTGGAGCTGCACTGGAGATGTAATCAGTGATGTAAAATGGAATGATTATAAAGAACTGCCAAAACAATACCCAGTAGAAACCAAATATTAATAGGAATACAATGAACCTAAAATTAGCCAGTACCTTAAACAGATTTGTAAAAACTGTTTTAAAATCTTGTTTTTTCTCATCGAGTTTAGCCGGAGGTTCTTTGAAAAAGAATCTCGTTGTTACGAACATTAGAGCGCAGCTAATTGCCGATACGATATAAACAAATTGAATTCCAAAACTGTCACGTACAAAAAATGCTAAAAGTGGACCGAGTGCCGCTCCGATATTAACTAACCAGTAATATATTGCAAAACCGAGTGATCTTGTCTCTTGCGTTGATGTGAGACCGACAGTTCCCAAAACACTTGGTTTGATAAATGAACCACCGATTGCGGTAAAGATTAAGATAATCGTCAGCATCCAATAGAGACTGAAGTTGGAATAAAAGCCTGAAAACAACTGCATCCCGGTAGAACCGATTAAGAAGTAACCGATTGCAAGAACCAGGAATGCGAATGAAAATGCTTTTTTAAAACCAAACTTATCTGCAAGCGCTCCGGCAAAAATTGGAAGTAAGTAAATCAATCCGCCAAAGATTGAAGATAGTTGCCCGGCTTCAACTTCACTGAATTTAAGATGATCACGAAGAAAAATGCTTAAGATTGTTGCTTGACCGTAGTAAGCTAAGCGTTCGAACAACTCCATTCCGTTTGCAACCCAGAAGGACGGATGAAATCCGGTTTTTACTTTTTGAAATTCAGCAGAAAGATTCACTATAACTCCTATGCGTTTTGAAGTAGGGGCAAATTTAATCTAAAATCGTGTAGTTATTCAAACACTATTTGCTAAATTTGACAATAAAATTTTCATCTTCTTCACTGAATAATAATATTTACAGCAGTAAAATAAGTGAGACCGGGCATGAATTATTTCAAACATGAATCCGCATACATTGATGACAATGTTGAAATCGGAGAAGGAACAAAGATCTGGCATTTCTCGCATGTTCAATCCGGTGCTCGAATAGGAAAGAATTGTGTACTCGGACAAAATGTGAATGTCGGTTCTAATGTTGTGATTGGAAATTTCGTAAAAATACAGAACAACGTTTCTGTTTATGAAGGAGTAATATTAGAAGATTATGTTTTCTGCGGTCCATCAATGGTTTTTACAAATATTATAGACCCGCGAAGTAAATATCCGCAGGTCGATTCTAAATATTATCTCAAAACTTTAGTGAAGGAAGGGACATCACTCGGAGCCAATTCCACAATCCTATGTGGTCACACAATTGGTAAATACGCTTTTATTGGTGCGGGTGCGGTGGTTACAAAAGATATTCCCGATTACGCACTGGTAGTTGGTAATCCCGCACGGTTAGTGGGATGGTTAAGCGAAGCGGGACAGAAATTAACTTTTGATAAAGATGGATTTGCATTCTGCCATAAATCAAACAAAAAATATAAATTAGAAAAAGAAAAAGTGATTGAATGTTTGGGTGTATGAATGAATGCATGCATGGATGAATGTATGATTTAATTCAAGGAATGAATTATGGATGAAGAATTATTAAATAGAAATAAAAATATAAATCGTGGTTATAGAAAATTAGAAGTTTGGAAAGAAGCCGTTGAACTTTTTGTAATCGTCAAAAAAAGAATTGATAAACTCAATACGGTTTCATTCAAGGTAAAAGCGCAAATAGAAGATTCTATTCTTTCATGTTCGTCAAATATTGCAGAAGGATACGGTAGAAGATCAATAAAAGAAAATATACAATTCATTGCAATCGCTTTAGCTTCGCTTGGTGAAAATTATACACAAATATTTTCGTTATTGAATTTAGGTGTTATTGAACGCGATTGGTTTGATGAATATGATAATAAATTGTATTCGCTTGAAAACAAATTAATACAGTTGAATAAATCATTAATAATAAAATTAAATAAGAATGACTGGCAAAATGATTATAAAGTTAAAGAGATGATTGATTCATTCAATGCTTAATATCTCATCCATCAGTGAAATCATTCAGTCATGCAATCATTCAACCATGCTACCATATATTCATACTTTTATTCAACAAAAAAATATTTAATAAAGATATCCCAACAATAAATGTGAGTTAAAAATGAAAGTTCCTTTGTTAGATCTAAAACCACAATATCTATCACTTAAAAAAGAAATTGATGAAGCTATTCAACGCGTAATTGATTCGCAATATTTTATAATGGGTCCGGACATTGCAAAACTGGAAGAGGAAATTTGTCAATATCTCGGATGCAAAAAAGCTATTGGAGTTTCTTCCGGAACAGATGCGCTCTTGCTGGCATTAATGGCTCTCGATATTCAACCTGGCGACGAAGTGATCGTTCCGACATATTCTTTTTTCGCAACAGCCGGAGTGGTTGCTCGTTTGAACGCAGTGCCGGTATTTGTTGATTGTGACCCGATTACTTTTAATATTGATCACAAAAAGATTGAGGAGAAAATTACATCGAAAACAAAAGCAATAATTCCCGTTCACCTTTACGGTCAAAGCGCACGGATGAATGAGATTATGAAAATTGCGAATAAACATTATCTGTTTGTTGTTGAAGATGCGGCGCAAGCAATCGGCGTTCAGTACAAAAACGGAAAATTTGTCGGCACTATTGGAGATATTGGATGTTTCTCATTTTTCCCAAGTAAAAATCTTGGCGGATTTGGAGACGGTGGAATTGTAACAACCAACAATGAAACCCTTGGCGAGAAGATGCGTATTCAGCGGGTGCATGGAATGGAACCAAAATATTATCACAAAATGATTGGCGGTAATTTTCGGTTGGATGCTTTGCAGGCTGCGGTACTTCGTGTTAAACTTCCGCATCTCGATTCATGGTCGGCAAAAAGAAGAGATAATGCCGATACTTATTCAAAATATTTTGTAGCATCCGGTCTGGCTACAGAAGAGGGAAAATTGGTTTTCGATTCTAAGAACAAAGTGTTGCTGCCAAAAGCCGTTTATAAAAATTCCGGGTTTAAGAATCATCATATCTATAACCAGTATATTATAAGAGTGGAAAAAAGAGACGCAATTCTTGATTTCATGAGAAAGAAAGAGATTGGCTGCGAAGTATATTATCCGGTTCCGTTTCACCGTCAAGAATGTTTTGCTTATCTGAACTGTAAAGATGGTGAGTATCCTAATGCAAATAGTGCTGCTAACGATACAATAGCTCTTCCGATATATCCGGAATTGAGCAATGAGCAGATTAAATTTGTAGTTGATTCGATAGCAGAGTTTATGAATTAGCAGTGAAAATTATAGTTATAAAAGAAGCCGGAGGTAACTCCGGCTTTTTCTAAATTTATCTACAACTGACAAATGTCCTTATTTCATTAAAATCATCTTCTTTGTTTGAACGAAATTGCCTGCATGGATTCTGTAGATATAAGTTCCGCTCGATACTGAGTGTCCGTTGTTATCATCACCTTTCCAGACAACGGAATGATTTCCGGCTGAAAGTTCTGAACTCACCAGAGTTTTAACTTCCCGACCAAGCATATCATAAACTTTGATGCTCACAAACGAATTTTGCGGTAACGCATACTTTATATTCGTAGAAGGGTTAAATGGATTAGGATAATTCTGATACAAGCTAAACTCTGTAGGTATTTCTTTTCTTGGATCATCAA
>CAYVBQ010000074.1:0-4355 GCA_964449775.1 uncultured Melioribacter sp.
CTGCGACTTCTTGGTCCCAAACCAAGCGCTCTAGCCGGGCTGAGCTACGCCCCGAAATTACATTTTCAAAATTCGAGTTCAAAAATATATCTTTAGTATGGGATTGTCAATTTTGTGGTTCAGTTTTCGCTTCTCAGTGAATATTTATATCTTTACAAAAAATAAAGTAAAAAATGTCGCTTCCGTTATTCTTTACCAAGAAATATCTTAAATCGAAGAAGGATTCACGATTTCTCTCGGTTATTTCGATAATTACTATTACCGGAATCTCAATTGGAGTTGCAGTTGTCATCATCGCTTTAACGGTTTTAGACGGTTTCGACAGAGTGGTATCTGAGAAAATCACAAATTTCAATACACATATTAAAATAACCGGTTTCAGTAATAGAAATCTTTCACCACCATCCTCAGTCATTCCCGCTCTTAATAAACAATTTAACGGAAGCTTTACCAGAATTCAACCATTTGTTTCAAAACTGACAATCATTAAATCGAAAAGGATGACGGAAGGAATTACACTGACCGGCATTGATACGGACAAAGATTCCGAACTTGGAAGTTTTATTAAAACCGGTTCATTCGATTTGAAGAGTGACGGTAAATTGCCAAAGATGATTCTTGGCAAAACTCTCTCAGAAAAATTATTCATCAAAGTTGGAGAAATAGTTACAATCTTTTCATTGAAAAATGATCAGATTCCTTCAATAGAAAATCCTCCGGCGATTGAGCAGTTTTATGTATCCGGGATTTACGAAAGCGGAATGAGCGAGTACGATGATCTAAATGCATTCATTAATTTTTCTACCGCTCAAGAGATGTTTGGAATGGGAGATTTGATCTCGGGCTACAACATCAAAGTAAAAGATCTTAACCGGGTGAAATTTCTCTCAGAGCAGCTTCAAGATTTTCTTGGGTATCCATATTATGTACGAACTATTTTCCAAGTTCATCAAAATATTTTTACGTGGCTGGAACTTCAAAAAGAACCGATACCAATTATTTTGGGCTTGATAATCTTCGTCGCTGTATTCAATATAGTCGGGACATTGCTTATGATCGTACTTGAGAGGACAAATGCAGTCGGAATTCTTCGCTCACTCGGCGCGAATAGGAAATTGATTATGAAGACATTTCTTTATCATGCGATGTTCCTAACACTTCTTGGAGTTTTGTTCGGAAATCTATTAGCGCTTGTTCTCAGTCTTCTCCAGCAGCAGTTTGATATTATCTCCCTACCGGATAAAATTTACTTTGTTACGCGTGTGCCGATCTCAATTGAATTAAAAAATTATTTAATGGTGACTGTTATAACCGTTGCGGTCTCACTTGTCGCATCAATGCTTCCGGCTCTGATTGCCTCAAGAATAAAACCAATTTCGGCAATAAGGTTTGAATAAGATGATTGAATTCTTTGTTGCAAAAAGATATTTGCGGGCGAAACATAAGTTAAACTTCATTACGATAATTTCGCTCCTTTCCACATTGGGAATTACGATAGGTGTCGCGGCGTTGATAATTGTTCTTTCAGTGTTCAACGGTTTCGGTTCGCTTGTAACATCAATTATGGTCAGTTTTGATCCGCATATAAGAATCTCTATTACTGATGAAAAAGGATTCACTCAAATAAATTCCGTCCGGCAAATTCTAAGCAAAGAAGAAAATATTTCAAGTTATTCACCATATGTTGAAGGGAAAGCAATATTACTTAATAAAAAGAGTTACGAAATTGTTAATCTCAAAGGGATTGAATACACGACCGAAAATGAATCGTGGGGCGTTGCTTCAAAAATTATCAGCGGTGATTTCGATCTGAAGAATGATAAGATCGATAAAATAATTTTAGGTATTCCCCTTGCGCTTCGTCTGTCCTCACGGGTTGGCGATACGATTACAGTTACTTCCGCTTACAATATCGAAAAGACAATTACTTCCCTATCCATTCCTCAAACAAGAAAATTTATTGTCGCTGGTATATTTGAATCTAACAATCGTGACTATGATGTTTCTTATGTGTTCACATCCGTAATTTCCGCGCAAAGACTTTTTGGATTACGCGGTAACATCACGGGATACGAACTTCGTTTGAATAATTTCAAGCAAGCAGAATCTGTGAAAGAAGATTTGTTAAAAAAGATTGACTCTAAATTGTTTTCGATAAACACATGGTACGATCTTCATAAACAGCTTTACAGTGTAATGCAAATTGAACGGTGGGCGGCGTATATTTTATTGTGTTTGATTGTAGCAGTCGCAACGTTTAACATATTTGCTTCATTGACGATGACGGTAATTGAGAAGAAAAAAGATATTGGTGTACTGCGCGCGATGGGTATAAATAAAAAATCCATTTTAAGAATTTTTATGTTCGAGGGAATTCTTGTTGGCGCAATCGGTACGTTCATCGGTATTGCAATTGGATTGCTTGTATGTTATCTGCAAATCGAATACAATTTTTATCCGCTCGATTCATCAAAGTATATAATCAGTGCGCTGCCGATTGAAGTCCGGTCAACAGATATACTCGCAATCGGCGGAATGGCGATGTTCCTTGCATTCGTCGCTTCTCTCTATCCGGCAAAGCGCGCTGCAAGTACAATAATTATAGAAGCAATTAAATATGAATAGAAAAGCCAGAGACTTATAAAATGAGTGAAATAATTTTAGAAGCGAAAGATATTTTCAAATCTTTCTACAAGACAAAAGAGAAGAAGCTGAATATCCTTAAAGGAGTATCGCTTCAAGTTGAACGCGGAAAGATTTCTATAATTGTGGGCGCATCCGGTGCGGGTAAAAGTACTCTTCTTCACATTCTCAGCGGATTAGACAATGCCGATTCCGGTGTTGTAGAAATGAACGGTATAAAAATTTTTGATTTGAGCGATGAAAAGCTTTCCTTGTTTAGGAACAAGCATATTGGATTTGTATTTCAGTTCCATCATCTTTTACCCGAATTTGTTGCTGTTGAAAACATTGCTATCCCCTTGATGATAAACGGAGAGACTAAGCAGAAAGCCTTGAAGCGCGCAGAAGAACTGCTTGAATTGGTTGGATTGAGCGATAGAGCCAGCCATAAACCGTCCGAACTTTCCGGAGGTGAGCAACAGCGTATTGCTGTTGCTAGAGCGCTGGCAAATAATCCCGATATAATTTTTGCGGATGAACCTACCGGCAATTTGGATTCTGCCAACAGCCAGGTACTTCACCAACTTTTTGTGGAGCTAAAAGAAACGCTGGGTGTTACATTTTTGGTTGTAACTCATAATCCCCAGCTTGTAAACCTTGGCGATAAAGTTTTTGAAATGAAGGATGGACAGATAAGCCAATAATGAAGAGCGTTTCTTTATATGGAATAAATCATTTTATTCACGTCTTAAGTAGTTCACCCGGATGGTTAGTTATTAGTACACTTCTTATTTTTCTGTATACATTAGAAAGTTGTTTTGAGAAATTAGTGTTAAATTTATAGAAAAGATATTTATATAAAAGGATACACTATGGCTGAACCCAGTTTAAGTGGTATAAAGAATCATCTTCTTTTCCCAAGTGAACGAGAAAAACTATTTGATAAATTCAAGGATATTATTGAAACAGATTTTAACCTTAACCGCACCATAGTTAGTTTCCAAGCAAATAAAAAAGAACCTTTTTATAGATGGTTTAAATACAAGGAAGGATTTTCTAAAAAGTTAATTGAGTTCTATCTAGATAAATATCATCCATCTAAAGGTCATATCTTAGACCCATTCGCTGGTTCTGGTGCTACTTTATTTGCAGCTCGGGAAAAAGGTTGGGAAACTACTGGAATTGAACTACTTCCCATCGGAGCTTATAATATACAAGCAAGATTAACCGCCGAAAAAATAAGTTGCAACGAATTAAAAATTGAAATAGATAATTTCTGGAAACTATTTAATGAAACTACTCAATGCGATAGGCGAATAAATCATATTTCAATAACACGTGGTGCTTTCCCTGATTACAATGAAGAACAATTGAATCGTTTCATGTCCGCATGCGAAATGGTAAATAATAAAAATGCAAGATTACTTATTGAATTTGCCGCCTTTTCAGTTCTTGAAGAAATTAGCTTTACCAGAAAAGACGGTCAATATTTGCGATGGGATTATCGTGCAAATCGTTCTCATGGTAGTTCAGATTTTAATAAAGGAGATATTTTTGAATTTTATAAAATAGTCAAATCTAAGTTAGAAGAAATGCTCGATGACCTCACTCCTAATCCCAACTTGGAATTATTTGCCAAAGAGGAATCCAGTATCAAGTTTTATGATCCTAATCTTTTACAGGGTCTTCTCCCAACTGAGTGGGTGAATTATAGCATAAAAGTGAATAGCAGT
>CAYVBQ010000075.1:0-4333 GCA_964449775.1 uncultured Melioribacter sp.
ATGAAATCTGTTTTCGCTTATTTTTACAGTTCATATCATACAATAATCTAAAAAATCATAAAATTAGGTTGACGCCTATGCGATTCATCGGGAGAAGAATCTTAATTGTTTTTATGAAATCGTTAGATTCTTCAGTCGCGGAGTTTATCCTGAAGAATTGAAGGGCTCTTACAAATTGACAAATTGATGTTTTTAGAGTGGACTCAATTATGATCAACAAATTGCATATCATCTTGTATGTGAAAGATCAGAACAGAAGTACTTCGTTCTATCAAAATGTGCTGATAATTGAGCCGCGCCTTGATGTTCCCGGAATGACGGAATTTGAATTGAGTAACGGGACTATTTTGGGATTGATGCCTGAAGCCGGAATCAAAAAATTGCTGGGTGAAAAAATTGAAGACCCGGATAAATTAAATGGAACTCCACGCGCTGAACTATATTTGCTGGTGGATGAACCTCAAAAATATTTTGGCAGAGCATTACAACATGGGGCTAAAGAATTGAGTAAATTGCAGCCGCGCGATTGGGGTGACGAGGCAGCTTACTGTTCTGATCCGGACGGTTATATTATCGCCTTCGCGAAGAAAATTTAATCAACTTAATGGAAACGTATATGAATCTTGACGGGATAATCTCACTTTTAATTGCCTGCATTGAGTTGGTGTACATTGTCAATCTTTTAATCTTTGCCGAGAAGAACTCAGTCAACAAACTTATAATTGGAATTGTTACACTTCTGTTCGGTTACCAGTTTATTGAATTTTTGATATGCTTTGTCGGTTTGCAGAACCAAATATTTATTTATCTCGCATTTCTTGATATATCTCTTCTTCCGCCGTTAGGTTTATACACTGTTCTAAAATATGCGGGAAAGCTGAAGAGTTACCACAAGTTTGTTTTTATTCCGGCTCTCTTCTTCATCCTGTATCATCCATTCGTACTGGATCAATTTGTTGTTGCAAAATGTACTGTACTTTACGCATCGTATCATTATCCTTTAGGGGAACTCTACGGAACATTTTATTATCTGCCGGTAATTGCAACGATGATAATCCTCAATAAAAAATGGGGCGCCGATACAGATCATAAACAGAAAGCGCTCACACGAACTTTCTTTTTCGGTTACATTTTTACTTTTATTCCATACATGATACTCGCGATCTTCTTCCCGGTCTTTATCACAGCTGTGGATAGTCTATTATGTAAGATGGCGGTCATATTTGCAACATTCTTATTTTACTTTGTGTTGAAAAACAAAACTTTATCTAAATAGGTGATGAATTGCCCGAGACAATCTTAAATATCTATCTTATCATTGATAAAAATTTCGTCACTGCTTTTAAATGCAAATCCTATCAGCAGGAGGGAACTGACGAAGAGAAGATCAAATTTTTAAAAGAACATGCAAAGGAAGATTTCTCAACCGCATTTCATTTTGATGCGCCTCAGAATAAAGATGGCGAATTCATGCCATATAAGAAGTTCTCCAAGATAGAATCGCAAGGACTGCAGTACAAATTATTTGAGGAGATATTCCGCAAGTTCGGTGTTCCCGAAAAACCGCTTATCTGTGTAACTCCGGTGGTTGATGGTGAAGTCTGTGGGAAATAAAGGCAGCCAATATTAACTTTGAAAGCATAACCTTTCATTTGCATATTTTACCGTACCGCCTTATCTTGAATTGAAACTTATAAGGAAAATCGCATGGCAATTTATAAAGACTTTAAAACCATTCCCCAGCTTTTCCAAATTATAACAAAAGATTTCGCAAAGGGAAAAGATCGTGCTGTCTTTAAGCACAAAGTAGATGATCAATGGAAAGAGATCAGTTATGATGAACTTTACCGGGATACAGAAAACCTTGCATTAGGGCTTGCTGCATTGGGAGTTAAGCGAAACGATAAGGTTGCTATTATTGCAGAAAACCGTCCCGAATGGGTTTATACCGATATGGCTGTTCTTGGTCTTGGCGGTGTTGATGTTCCGCTCTATCCAATCTCCACTTCGGAAACTATTGAATTTTGTTTGAACAATTCGGAATCGGTTGGTATAATAGTCTCCAATAAATTCCAGCTTAATAAAGTCCTGAAAGTAAAAGATAGTTGTAAAACTCTTCGGTTTATAGTTGTAATGAATAACGAAGATAATGGTATGGAGAAAGATGTATTCAGTTTCTCAGAAGTTCAATCAAAGGGTATTGAATTTGGAAATGAACGTCCAAACTATTTTATGGAGAGTTCTAAACTCACTCAAGAGAATGAGCTTTGCACAATTATTTATACTTCAGGTACCACCGGTGTACCTAAAGGCGTAATGCTTACACATAAAAATATCGTTTCAAATATCAAAGCTGCTCATGAAATTTTTGATATCGGCGCCGATGATATCTTTCTCTCATTCCTTCCGCTTTGTCATATCTTTGAAAGAATGGGCGGCTATTACACAGCATTCTCTTGCGGCGGCATGATTGCTTACGCCGAGAGCATTGAAAAGATTGCAGGTAATATGGAAGAGATTCACCCGACAATCATCACCGCAGTGCCCCGATTGTTCGAAAGAATGTACAGCAAGATAAAACGAAATGTTGAAAGCCAACCGGAAAAGAAACAGAAAATATTTAACTGGGCAATTGAGATTGGCAAAGAGTATCAGATTGCAAAAAAATCCGGTCGTCCAATTCCAATTTTTCTTTCGCTCAAGCATAAGCTCGCAGATAAATTAGTTTTTCATAAATTAAGAGAAAAAACCGGCGGGAAATTACGTTTCTTTATCTCCGGAGGCGCGGCACTCGCAAGAGAACTTGGTTTATTCTTTGAAGCAGCCGGAATTTTGGTTATTGAGGGATATGGATTAACGGAATCTTCTCCGGTCATCGTTGCAAATAGACCGAATGATTACAAATTCGGAACTGTTGGAAAACCAATGCCGGGTGTCGAAATTAAAATTGCTAAAGATGGCGAGATACTTGCTTACGGACCCAATATAATGCAAGGTTACTACAAGAATAAAAAAGAAACCGAAGAGACCCTTAAAGATGGCTGGCTTTATACTGGTGATATTGGAGTTTTTGATGCTGAAGGATTTTTAATCATCACGGATAGAAAAAAACATTTATTTAAAACTTCAGGCGGTAAGTATATAGCTCCAACTCCAATTGAAAATATGTTTCTTGCAAGTAAATATATTGATCAATTTGTTCTTATCGGTGATCGCAGAATGTTTGTGAGCGCTCTTATTGTTCCGGATTATGAAGCACTGAAAGAGTATGCTGATGCAAATAGAATCCAATACAAATCAGTTGATGAACTCGTTGAGATGAAACAAATCTACGAACTTCTTGATAAAGAACTCGATCTATTCCAAAAGAAACTGGCCAATTTTGAACGTGTGCGCAAGTTTGCAATTCTTGATAAGCCGTTCACAATCGAAACAGGCGAACTAACTCCGTCACTTAAAATCAAACGTAAAGTTGTTGAAGAGCGATACAAGGATTTGATTGAGGATATGTATAAAGGTTTGGAAGGCTGATTTTTAATCATTCCCGTAAAAAATGACGGGTAAACTCTAACCCACGCTCATAGTCCTAATCATGAGCGTGGATTTTTCTCCTGGTTGTCAAAAGGACCAATCGTCAACGGAAAGAAGTTTACTACTGCTTGCATGGAAGTGAAGGGGTAGGCGATTGTCAATAGGCAGTAGTGTTAGCTGAAAGCTAATTGCTTACTTGAATTTATCTCTTTAATTTGAACTACAAATACGGGGTAGCATTAAATGCCATGGGAAAGTGAAGCAAGTAGAAAAAAAGTTAGCGTATTAGATCTTTCTTGGAAAACACTCCACACCAACCGCTGTAACCGCAAATCTGAAGACAAAAACCAAAATATAGATTGTGAATATTTTTTACGCTTAAGTGATTATTCCATGGAATACGTTAAAAGAACAAAAAACCGGCTTTAGCCGAATACTGCGTAACTTCAGTTAGTTAATAATCGCTTCGAGGTTGTTTATTTTCTTTACCAATAGTCCATCTAATATCGATAAACCGGTTGCTGTTGTATATGAAAATGAACTTATCAGATAATCTGTATATGTTTCTAAGAGTTTCTTATTCATCTTGCCCTCTTATTTTTTTATTACAAACTTAGGCTTATCCTATCCCTATTTCACCTCTTTGCGTAAGGTGAGTTATTAATTTAAATCGGGTTTTGGTTGCAAACTTTTCAACTGGACCTGGCATTCCAGATCCACCTAAACTTATTTCCCCTAGCAATAATCAAATGGCTCTTCTCCCTTTCGAGTGGGTAAATTATAGCAAAATGTAACGGACATT
>CAYVBQ010000076.1:0-3438 GCA_964449775.1 uncultured Melioribacter sp.
AATAATGTCCGTTACATTTTGCTATAATTTACCCACTCGAAAGGGAGAAGAGCCTTTATTATTATATGGCGGTGATCGTGCTGTTTCCATAAAGACCACATCAAAAAAAATTTACTCTTTCAAAACTCTAACGTACATTCCTTTCCCTCCGTAATAAAGATTGTTAGAGTTTGGAAGAATTTTTAAATCACTGTAATAGTAGCCACCCGATACTGCGTCTATTCCAATTTTAATCCATTCATTTTTTTGAAACGAATATTCATAAATTCCGCCATCATCACCATAAGTTGCAATGATAAATAAACGAGAAGATTTATTTTGTTGTATTTTCATAACACTACTGTTTGATAGCAATCCTTGGCTGATGTTTTCCCAATTTATACCTCCATCTTTTGTTTTAAAAATTCCTTTCCAAGGGGATCCAACATATATGGTGAACGGTTTTTGGGGATCAATAAAAATGTCATGAGTACCTATTTCACCAAACGCAGTGCGAGCCCAAGTTGCTCCTGCATCTGTGCTTTTCCATAATATTCCTCCGAATGCAGTCCCTGCATAAACGTTGTTGGTATCAATAGGATCAATGGCAATACTTACTACACCATCTTTTAATGAATTTGAAGGTGTTTTATTCCAATGCTCGCCGCCGTCATAACTCTTATACAAATTCCCACCAAAAAACCCTCCTGTTCCCGCGTACAACACATTAGAATTTTTTGGATTCATCGCCAAACTCTGCAAACGTGTTTCCGGATCAAGCAAAATTCCATTAAGAATCGGACTCCATGTTTGTCCGCCATTTTCACTTTTTATTATTCCACCTGGCAGAGCATATATGATATTATGGTTTGTTGGATCAATTAAAATGCTACGATACCCTCCGCCAATAAGTAGTGTATCCCACGTTGTGCCGCCATTAGTGCTTTTGAATAGTTTACCATTAATTCCTGCACTAAAATCATATAGCGTTCCTGCGTAAATTATTTTTGGATCGATCGGATCTATAGCTATCGCAGTTACTCTTTCGTTTTCCAATCCTAACAACTTCCACTGTTCTGCTTCTTTAACTTGAAAATTTATTGTTGTATCATGTTGCACAATAATGTTCAATAATTCCGTGAAAAGGATTTTCGGTTGAGTGTTGTTGGTGTTTGCTATCCGAACAGTATATGTTCCTAAAGTGAATTGATTCATTTTTTCTTTCGTCAGTTCTCTACTATAGGAAGATAATTTACTTGTGATAGGTATTGTCAACGCCGAATTACCTCTTGTAAAAATCATTTTTTTTATCTGAGTCTCATTTCCATTTTGTATCCGGTAGAGATAAATACCCTGACTTACCTTTTCTCCAAAGTTATTCCTTCCATCCCATTTTACTCCGTGTATACCTGTTTCTTGTTGCCCTATTCTAAAAGTTCTAACTTCCTGTCCAAGTATATTATATATCTTTATACTGACATCTAAGGGTTTATTTAGCCTGTACATAATTATTGTTTCGTTGGAAAATGGATTTGGATAATTCTGCGCAAGTTCAAATTTGGTTGGTAATTCATTATCCGGATTTTTTACCGAAGTGATTATATTTAGTTGGTAATCCCCAAGCCCATCTGTTACAGAAGTGTATTTCTTTGTTGTATCATCTATACTTATAAAAGTAATTTCAGCATTTCTAACCGGTTCCTTAAATGTCGAGATGTTTCCTTTAACATTATATGTTTGAGAATATGCAATTCGAGGAATACTTCCAATACTCAAGCATAAAAGAAATATATCTATGAAAAATGTTTTTTTCATCATTATATCCGGTCTAAATTGTTGAGTTAGTTCGCTCTCTTGATACTATAAGGGTTTTGCACGGAAAATTAATTAGCTATGTCATATTGCCTCTATTGTTATTCATAATCTGTTTTATTTTCTCCCGGCTGCCAAGAAATATCTTCTCAGCAGCCAAGAATTATTATTCATTCATCACTCTACACTCTTCGTTCTTCACTCGCTCATTGTACTTTGCTTACCGCCTCGCTCCAGGGTCCAACTCCGTTTGTATTTGCGGCTCTTACACGGTAAAACACTCTTATTCCTTTCGGTACATCATCATCAACAAAGTTTGTCTTCTTTGTTGTCTTAAAGTTTTTCAGTTCCGGTATTGCGTTGGCGTCCGCAGCGTTTGTTCCCATTCCTTTTTGCCATTCATAAAAATCTGCATTAGGATCTGCCTGCGTACTTACAATAAATCCTTCATCGTCGGTATCATCTTCAAGTTTTGGTATTAATGTTTTGGTAGGTGCTGGTTTTGGAGTAGCTGCTTTCTTTTGTTTAATACTATACTCAAGAAGTTTTTCTGCATTGCCGGAATGAAATCCCATCGCAAGGTTTTCAATCTTATCTGCCAATTTGCCTGCATTGCCGCTTAGCTCTCTTGCCTCTGCAGATTTAATTGACTGCTGCTGCTTGGCCGCTTCAAATGCCGCATCAACGGTATCAATATTGGCAATCATTTGTTCAACTTCTGTTACTTGAACCGTTTGGTTTGTCCAGATAGCGGCATTTTTTTCCATGCCAGTTTTCAATTGCCGGAGCAATTCTTTTACTTCGCTTAAATAGGTAAGCATTTTACTCTCCTTAGTGCTTCGCACTCAAATTTGTTTGTTATTGTTATTTATCGGTACAATAAATACAAGAGTGAATACATATAAAAGAAACGTAAAGCATTAAAAACGTCTGAAATAGAGCTATTCATTTTTATTACAATGCTGTTTTCGGGAAAAATAGAGGTATTTATGTTAGAAATGGCACTAGTTCCGGCAAGAATAGAGCTATTTTTCCCAAGAATAGAGGTGTTTCTGAGGGAAATAGGGGTGGCTTCATTAAGTATATGACTATTACCGAAAGAAATAGCGGTAGTTCCGGTAATGATACCGGTATTATTTCTGAGAATAGGAATATTCCCGGGAAGAATTATTCTATTCTTACCAAGAACAGTAGTGTTTTCTCCAAGACACATTATATCTTTCCCACGTATTAAAATATTTTTGCCTGAAGTTTTATTAAACCACTTTACATTCCGGCTCTCTTAAACATTTTATTTTATCGGATCACTAAAAAAGAATCCGCTTATTTCAACTAGCCCGGGAAAAAATCTATAAATGAATTCAAAGAGTATTTTTCAAAAAGCCGCCACAAATAAAACCCTATTAGCGGTACAGCAAATAATTATATCTCCCACAAACAACGTAATGCAAATTAAATATTTTGTCAAGTCTTAAAAATAGTATTACAAATCTCCGGTATGTTGATGGATAAATCACTTCATAATAATTTTAACAAGATCCTTTTCCAAAGTTTCTTTGGGTGATTCAATAATTTTCAGAATTATTCTTGATGGATCAGAGGATTTTTAGGTGGCAAAAGAATAGTTAAGTTTAAGGAGTAGAAATG
>CAYVBQ010000077.1:0-2942 GCA_964449775.1 uncultured Melioribacter sp.
GTTTTTCATTTGTTTCTCCTTTTATGAAATAGTGAATAGCAAGTGCAACATAACGACGTTGCCGATAAGCGGCGCCCTAACACAGAAACGCCGAACAATACCAACAATTTTTTATTTTTTAAATATTTTATTTAATAGAACAACTTAGAACAAGAAATTTAATACGTAACTCTAAAGCCAATAATTACGAAAATGCCGAATGCGAAAACAGCGTCCGCTTGATTGGCGGGTTATACCGTTTTATTAATATTGCCAGAAATAATTAGGATTACTGGTGTAAAAATATTTTTCATTTGGATTACCCGAAATATCTCCATAACCTTTCGGTATCAATTCAACATATCTTCGGTTATTTTTTGATTCATAATCAAATTCATTTTCAATAGGTGAAGCTAAGCGGAATAAGTTTTTTGATATATACTTTAAGTAATCTTCTGAAGTATAAGTGCCGCCACTCCAATTGAGTTCATCATTTATAATTATTTTTTCATCTTTAATCATTTTTTCCCTTACTTCTTGAATACTTAGCATTAATCCCTTCTCATCAGTAAAAAATGCTTGAAATGTTGGGTCTATATATATCCATTTGTGCAACTCATTTGAATATACAGCATTTATAACGTGGCAATCTTTGAAATCTTTTTCAGCCGGCATACAAGTAATATATCTTGATTTTAAGCCGAATGATAAATACACTTCGTGCAGCATAACTGACATCATCCTACAATTAACACCTCTGTTTTCAGATTTACATACTCGCATTATATTGAATATATTCTTAGGATGTGGATTTTTTGAACTGCCATCGTGGTTTACACTACAGTGTATCCATTTCATTAAATTTATAATTTGTGATGTTTCAGTACCTTTTCCTGCTATGCTGTCTATATTAAATGTCTTCCTAAGCTTTACTAAGTTTGAATCAGATAAATCAGAATATGAAAATTGTGGAAGGCTGTTTGTTTCTTCATATTCATAATCAGGATAAGCTTTTAAAATATTTGAATATTCTTCATAACTTAATCGAGAAGAAGTACAACCTTTTAGAATAAATAACAAAATGATAGCAAACAAGCTTTTCTTTACAATTAGCATTTTTCTTATTCCCTTTTAAATTGTAACGGTATAACGGCGTTGCAACTAAACCGCCGCCCAGAACAACAATGTGACACTGAGAAGCCAACGTCAATAATTATTTATAAATTTGTTTTGTTCACCAAACTCAAAGAGCGACCTATTATTACAACGCAACCTTAAGACTTGTACAATGCCGCAACGTTTAAAGCAGTCGCTTTGAGTTGCGGGTTATGTGCGTCTTTATTTTTTAAAATGATATTTATTAGTTTTCTTCAAACTAACATTTCGAAAAGGATTATTTTCTTTTAACAATTTTTCCATCTCTTTGTTAAAAGACCACTCACTTTCAACGTAGCTCCAATTAATATCATAAAACTTCTTTTTTAAGTCATAACAAACTATCATTCCAATACATTTAAAATTCTTTCGCTCATATTTGTGTGCATAAGTAAAGTTAAATAGAGCATTTTGCCATACATTTGAATTTTTATATTCTAGAGGGATAAAAACAAAGCCACAGTTTGTTCTTATACTAGAAATCCTATATGGAAGAGAGAATGTTTGTGATTTGGCTTTTTCGAGGGACAATTTAAATCTTAGTTTGAATTCTTTTAGTTCTGCTCGATCAAGTTTGGCGATTTCTTTGATAATCAAATAGTAATCATTATCACTACCAATTTTTACGATTCTCTCTTGAAATAAGTTTATTATGATCGAGACATCAAATTCAGATTCATTTTTTATCATTTTCTTCAAATTTTCTAGATAGGTCAAATCTATATTATCCGTATCAGTAGATTCTAAAAAATGCCCCAACACATATTGCTCTGGAAGTGAATTTAGTTCTTGTTCGTGTTTCTCATAAAGAGTTTCTCTAAACGAAAGATATTCAGCAATTTCTGAAGGAGTGAATAAAAATCTACAAACACCTCCATAGTCATCAGAGTGAAATAAATGAATTAAGCCAGCAGTTTTACTTCTATGAAATTTCAAATATCTTTTTTCTTCCGGTAGGGCTTCCGTAGAGGTATAGACAATAATTTTTTTTGCATTTTCTGGATTAGCTTCACTAATATTTATACTATGACCTCTCTCATTCGTGATTGTGATATTTTTATATTCAGTGAAATATTCAAGGGTTCCTTTAATTTGTTTAACTGCTTTTTTCTGAACTTTATTTACAAACCATTTAACTTCGTCACCATCCGCTTCAACATTCCTATCTTTTATTTGATAGATGAATAAAATATTATCCAGCCAAATTACATTATCCGCTAATTGTAATTCTGATTTTCCATCTGGTGTAGTAAACTCATTTCTACTAAAAGAGAATTCCTTAAAAAATACATTCGTGTTAATGAAGGCTACTATTTTTTCAGTTTTGCACATTTAATCTCTTGTAAATTACTTAAGCACATAACGACGTTGTTTTTAAGCCGCCGCCCAACACAACTATGCAGCTTTGAAAACCAATGCCAATAATTATTTATAAATTTATTTTGTTCACTACGTTCAAAAAGCAAATAACTTTTACAAAGCAATATTATAATTAGACAAATGCCGAACAGTTTAAAGCGGTCGGCTTGGAAAACTGGTTATGTGCGTATCATTATATATTAAATCCAATATTTATCAACAAGACTTTATTCCATAGATTACCATAATCATAAGAGTAAAATTTAGAGAAATCACCTATATATTTTAATTCTATTATTAAAGGCAGTTTTAATACACCATTTATATTGCATCCTAGTCCTAATTTGTAACTGAATAAGAATTTTTCGATTCTATCTTGTGTTATATTTATAGCGGCTCTTCTCCCTTTCGAGTGGGTAAATTATAGCAAAATGTAACGGACATTATTT
>CAYVBQ010000078.1:0-2359 GCA_964449775.1 uncultured Melioribacter sp.
AACCAACTTGGTTGAAGACACTTACACAATACCCGTTTTGTTATGAAACCTAACGACGTTGCAACTAAACCGCCGCCCAGGATTACAATGACGGTTTTGTCAACGCAACTTTTATTTATAAATCAGTTTTGTAAACCAAACACACTTTGAACAACAAACCAACTCTGAAAAGCTAAACCCGATAACCACATCAAACGACCGCATCTTCATCGCGGTCGGTTTGAGTTGCGGGTTAGGTTTTGCTTTTTAAGAACTTGACGATCTTGAAAATAAAAACAACGCACCTAACTTTGAAAATACAATAACAAAACAACTCCACACCGAAAAACAGAACAATTTTTCTTTTGAACCTACCAAAACTTTACCAACTATTTCTGTTTTGATAACTGACCAGACAAAACCAAACTAACTTTTACAACGATTGACATTACTTGAAATCAACTTCCCTTTTTAACTGAACCAACAATGCCGGACTTATAAACCAACGACCAACACAAAACAATCTTACCGCCACCTCAGCATTGAAAACTTAAGAAGACGATTTTGTAAACCAACTTTGAACAGAACAGCTTAGTTTTACATACCAAAACCCGAACTGAGCAACAACAAAACACAAAGAACAAAACCTGAACAGCAAACTAACTTGGTTGCCGACACTTGCACACAACCGACTTTGTTATGAAACCTAACGGCGTTGTGGCTAAGGCGCAGCCCCTAACTACAATGCAGAACTTGTTAAATAAATTTATAATTAGAACATATCTTTCATTTACAATCTACACTACAAAATAATATTACACGGAAGAACTAAGCCAATAATTACTCAAATGCCGAGTGCGAAAACGCTGTCGCCTTGAGCCACTGGTTAGGTGCTTATTTCAGTTTCTCAACAAAAGATTTAATAACATTTTCATAAGAACTTTCATCAGAGAAATATTTTTCTTCAAGCACTGTAAATTCTTCCGTTGAAATTCCACTTCTTAAAGCTGTTCTACATAAAAAATCATAATTTGTTAATGTATTTTTAGTTTGCAACATTTCTTTAAACCACTTCCATAATTTCTCACTTCCAATTTCTCGCTCAACACATAGGAATAATAATGGGATGAAATTATATGAATAGTCATAAGATTGAAGAGCGTCTTTATCAGAATTGATTTTTTTAAGAGATATATAATTTTCTTTTTGTGGGATTGTTTTAAGATACTTATTAATTTTTGTTTTATAAATATTATTAGATAATAGGACATTTGTGCATTTAAGTGAAATGAATTCGGTAATGCCTTCCCCTAGCACATATTGCAATGATGAATTAGTTTTAAGTACGTTACCAAAATAATAGTGACCTAATTCATGCATGAGAAATGAAATAATTGTAGAATCTTTTAGCTGATAATTAGCTTGATCTATTATTTTTGATAAAAACGATTGATTCCCAACTGCACAAATAGTAGGATAACTCACAAACTGAAATTCGTTACTTTCAGAAGTTGGGGAAGTTTCTACAAAATATATTGATTTCTTATATGGTATTTGAAGGTTCTCCTCATAGTATTTCTCGATCTTTATTAACCAACTATTAACAATAGATAATGTTTTGGAAGACACTTGAGAATTAATAAATATTGTTTCTCCAATTTCTTTCACATTATAATTACCAATGAACATAAATGGAATTATTGCTTCTGTAGAAGATAAACGGGCAAATTTTGCTTTAACAGGATTGTTGCCATTAATAAAGATATAACCACAACCATCAGATTCAATTTCCAATTCATAGGTTACTTTATCAAATACTTTTTCATTAATTTTATCATAAAATTGTGGATACCAATATGACTGTTCGGTTACTCTGAGTGATTTACCATTAAATGCAATATTTCCCTTCCAGTCTCCCGATTCAAATCTTCGACTTGTGTCTGAAATAACGGGATATTTACCAACATATTTTAGTGTTAAAGAAGAAGGTATATACTTTTCTCCCTTTTTATCTGATGGTATATAATATTGTAAAGCTTCAGATCTAAGAAATGAATCAAATTCTCTTTCAGTATTATATCTAATAGTACATGAACTATCTGCTATATACTCAACATTTAATCCCGTATTTAACAAAATAGTATAATCTTTTATTCTTGGAATGTTTGTCATTTTTAGAGCCGCTTCAATAGTACCAGTAATAATTGAAATCTTTACTTTGCCACTTATATGAATAGGTTGTCCATTTGAAAATGTTACGAATAATATGCTTGCTAATAAAATACTTATGAACCTCAGCATCAATTTCTCCTACTTATGAAAAGCACCTAACGGCGTTGTTTTTAAGCCGCCGCCCAGAACAGCAATGCAACTTTGAAAA
>CAYVBQ010000079.1:0-2291 GCA_964449775.1 uncultured Melioribacter sp.
AGGAGAAGTAATTTTGAAAATTGTAAAACAGTTCACTAACCGCGAAAGTCAATCTTTAGATAAATATCTTCAAGAGATAGGTAAAGTAGATCTTCTTACTCCGGATGAAGAAATAGAACTTGCAATTCGAATCAGAAAGAATGATCATCTTGCATTGGAAAAATTGGTTAAAGCTAATTTACGTTTTGTCGTTTCAGTAGCAAAGCAGTATCAGAATCAAGGTTTGTCGCTTGGCGATCTAATCAACGAAGGCAATCTTGGCTTAATAAAAGCTGCAAGAAGATTTGATGAAACACGGGGATTCAAATTCATTTCTTACGCGGTATGGTGGATTCGCCAATCCATTCTTCAAGCACTTGCCGAACAATCTAGAATTGTGCGTTTACCACTGAACAGAGTTGGTGCTCTTAATAAAATTGGGAAAGCATATAGTAATCTTGAACAAGAATATGAACGTGAACCGAGTGCCCATGAACTTGCACAAGAACTTGATATGGATATTAACGAAGTTTCCGCTACATTAAAGATGTCCGGTCGCGCAGTTTCCATGGATGCGCCATTTGCTCTGGGCGAAGAAAACCGGCTGCTGGATATTCTCGAAAATGATGAACAACCATCTCCGGATCAAGTATTAATGTCTGAATCGTTAAGAAGCGAAATCGGCAGGGCATTATCCACTTTATCCGAAAGAGAAGCTGAAGTAATAAAGCTCTACTTTGGATTGAATAAAGAGCATTCACTCACACTTGAAGAAATTGGTGAGAAGTTTAACCTTACACGTGAACGCGTACGCCAGATAAAGGAAAAGGCAATTAGGAGATTACGTCACGCATCCCGTAGTAAAAATTTAAGATCATACTTGGGCTAACAGCCAAATTGATAAGGCTAATAAATTTGACAAAAAATTTCCTTTTGGGACTTCTTGTTCTTGCAATTTTTATAAGTTGTTCAGCATCATCAAATGCTCAACGTTATAAAAAAGATAAAAAGGAAAAAACCGTTGCTACTACTGCAAAAATTCCATCCAGCGATTCTGTAAAAAAGGCAAATAGCAAAAACGAAAGAATTGTTTTTGAAGATCCGGCTGATTCATCTTCAGCTGAGGATGAATTTGATGAACCACCTCCAAGAGAAAGTCCTCTGGATAAATCCAAACTCACATTGAATATTGATAAGCTGAAGGAATTTAACATTTCTCTTACGTCCCGTGAAAAGATTTTATTTGAAGCGATAAAATTTTTGGACACACCTTATAAGTATGGTGGGAATTCTCAGAAGGGAATAGATTGTTCTGCGTTCACGTTGCAAGTATACCAGAATGCACTCTCCGTTGATCTTCCCCGTTCAGCAAGAGAACAATATGCTGTTGGGAAAAAAATCTTCTCTGAAGAAGAATTGCAATTCGGCGACCTCGTTTTTTTCAACACTCGCAGAGCAAGTTTTCCCGGGCATGTTGGGATTTATTTAGGAGAAAATCAGTTTGTTCACGCCAGCCGTTCACTTGGTGTGACAGTCTCTTCTCTTGAAAATGCTTATTATAAGAAGCGTTATGTTGGGGCTAGAAGAATGGATCAGAGAGAACAATAACTTAACACCCTCTACATTCTAATTGGATAAGCTAAGAATTCTTTCTTATCTAATCTTTGGAAATCACCCCATTCTTTCCTAATTTTCCGCACAAAATTTCGAAATAAAAGGATTAATAATGGCTACCAACGAAGGCGTAATTGCCCAAGTAATTGGTCCCGTAGTGGATATTGATTTTCAAGACGGATACCTCCCGAAAATTTACAATTCAATCAAAATTCCAAGAAAAAACATAGAAGGCATTGATGAGGTATTGATTGTTGAGGCTCAGCAGCATCTTGGCGAGAATAGAGTTCGTACCATTGCAATGGATTCAACGGACGGTCTTGTGCGCGGTATGAAAGCCATTGATTCCGGCGAGCCGATTACTGTTCCGGTTGGCCCGGAAACATTAGGAAGATTGATCAATGTTATTGGTGATGGAATTGACGGACTTGGTGAAATCAAATCTAAAAAACGTTATGCTATTCATCGCCATGCACCAAAATTTGATACTCTTTCTACGCGACAGGAGATGTTTGAAACCGGAATAAAAGTTATTGATCTTCTTGAACCGTATTCTAAAGGTGGAAAGACAGGTTTATTCGGTGGTGCCGGAGTTGGTAAAACAGTTATTATTCAGGAGTTGATTCATAATATCGCAAAGCAACATGGTGGTTATTCTGTATTTGCAGGAGTTGGTGAAAGAACTAGAGAAGGAAACG
>CAYVBQ010000080.1:0-2265 GCA_964449775.1 uncultured Melioribacter sp.
TTTTTTTTCACTTCTTCGATGTTGAGATAAGAACACAGCAATAGCTGCGTTAAAAAATTATTTTAAAACTTTTTTGTAGTTCTCCTTTTATTTGTAAACCCCGTTAGAAGGTCTCCGACCTTCCAACTGGATGGCTCACACAGGACTTTAAACCCCGTGTTCGCTCCAAAAGGAATTTTATCTCCATCCCCGCCGCAAGCAGCGGGGCTTTCTAACGGGGTAAATATCTTTTCTATAGCTAATCTATATTTTTAACTTGGTTACACTTCTGCTATTATATTCTTCTCTCAACTATTTGATCAAATTAAAAAGCGTAGCTCAAAATTTCTAATTCAACATTTTTCCCAATTTTGCTCAATCGCTTATCAACTGTTTCCATAACATTGTCTTCTAAAAGATATTCCCTGCAATTGATACATTGTAAAACAGGAAGTTTTTTAATGATGGCAATAGAATCCTGGTGTAACTTGAAAGGCAAATCCGTGATAACTTTTTCAAGTTTACCGCCGCAATTGTAACATTTCATTTTTGTCTCCTTGTTTTAAAATCATTTTCCCATTTATCTCTATCTGGTTTATATGCCGTAATTATTGTAACAGTATTGTTCTCTTGATCTGCTGCAAATAATATATGGAATATTTGACTCTCATACATCGCATAGATCAGATAACTTGGCAAATACTTATCTTGAGGATAGCTTTCAATAACTTCATATGAACCGATAGAAGATAAAATAAAGTCTCTTGGTATAAATCTATCTTTTAGCCGCATATTGATATGGTAAGTCCAATGAATCCTTTTATGATGCACACAATCTTTAATAAATTCTAAAATTTCTTTCGACATTTTAAATTAATCCAAGAGTACGTTTAGATATTTTCCATTCCTTCGATAAAAATTTTTCTCCTTGGTTTTTAGTTCAAACATCTTTATTCCTCCGTAACTATTTGTCATCCTCTATATTCCATTTGTCAAGTTGTTAAAAAACTACTTTATTTGCCAAACAGAATCAAATCTTTTAACTTGGCAATTAATTCTTATCAAAACTTACCGTAACAAATTAGCGGGTGAGCAGTAACCAATTATACCGTTCACACAGCAATAGCTGCGTTAATTATTTTTCACAAAATTTAATTTTTCAGCTTACTCCTTTTTTACGTGTTTTGAAAATAACAGAACTATGTTATTTCAATTCCATTTTCTTTTACTTCTTTCAATAGCCCAAAAGTATCTACTTCAAGATATTCTTCTTCTGAAAAAACGACGGGCTCTATTCTAACATCAGACATTAAAATCGTGGGTACAATTTTCAATTCCGCAAGAAAATTATTATCAACATTTCCGGCTATCACACAAACATCAATGTCGCTATTTTCTGTGAAAGTACCTTTAGCGAACGATCCAAAGATAAACACCCTCTTGACAGATAAAAGACTTTCAATATTTCTTCTGAATATTCTTACTACATCAATTATTTCATTCGGGATTCGAGCCATTCAAATACCTCCTTTACCTTTTTGAAATATGCGGTTGCAAAATTTACATCGCATATTTTGTCAAAATTTTTTTTGTAGTCATCATAACGTGCAGTAATATTAAATCTTGTAATTTCAGTAAGTGTTTGAAGTTGGATTTCTGAAAATTGTGCATTAGTAATTTTAGACGCAAGAACAGAAAGATTATAACCATAAGGAGCTTCCTCTTTGTTTTGATACACATAGTATCCTTTCAATATTTTCTCAACCGCCAGGTGTAAGAAAAACATTGCGTGAACATATTTTTTATTGCTCAATAATGTCTCTGCCGTTTCAAGTGCTTCATTTGCAGATTCAATCCAATATTTAATAATGTCAACTAAGTTCATACAAACCCTAAAAAAATTTTAAGACATATCCCTATTCAATTTTTCTTTCTCTTATAGAAAACATAAATACCACACTTTGTGGTTTAATTTATTATTCAAACAAATTTTCATGAGTCTTCTCTAAAAAGGTATTTATGCCAAAAATAAGTTTTGAATTTTACCATATTCCAACATTAAAATTATTATATAGACCTTTTTAGATACGCCTCATTCATAATTCATTTACACTATTAAGATGGTATGATATTATCGAAGATTTTGTATGACTTAGATCTGCAGTAGAAATGATGTGGAAAATTTTTATTAGCTCGTAAACTTGAGTGTGATTAATGTTAGAATCAACTATATCAGTTAAGATAGGATTGAGTCTATTGGAAAATGTTTTACCCGCCATACATTTC
>CAYVBQ010000081.1:0-2147 GCA_964449775.1 uncultured Melioribacter sp.
CATTTCTACTCCTTAAACTTAACTATTCTTTTGCCACCTAAAAATCCTCTGATCCGCAACTATGCCAAAATATGTAATCCGTTTGCGCGGAGATGAAGCGCGTCCGGAGTGGCTTGCAAATGTAAATCCGGCTGTAGTTGTTCTATTTGTAGTACTCATTACGAACATGATGAAGAAGAAAAAAGCGGTAACTTCAATGCTTGTGGGTATGTTGTTAATGCCCCTTTCTGCGCTTGCTATGTCTTTTAGTCAAGGACTGGAAAGTATGACGGGTGACACCGTTTCAATATTTGGTTGGTTTACGCTTCATCCAATCACAGTAATGTTAATTATCGGAATAGCAATTCAAGGATTGGCGGAATGTTTTATCTCTCCTCGTTTCTTGGAATACTTTTCTTATCAAGCTCCTAAGGGTGAAGAGGGAGTTTATCTTGGATTCAGCCACCTTCATTCATTCTTCTCTGCGCTTGCAGGATTTATAATGTCAGGATTTCTTCTTGACAAATATTGCCCGGATCCAAAAACTTTACCGGCTGGATTAACAGAGATTCAACGTGCGGCATATTATGCAGATGCTCATTTGATCTGGTATTACTTCTTAGCTATTGGTTTCACCGCCGCCGTTGCATTATTCATTTTTAAATTCGTAACCGAAAGGAATGATAAGAAGAAGGAGAAAAATTAAAGTGAGATAATATATTTTATTTTTTCAGGCAATAGTGAATTGAGATTCGGATGAGTTTCAACAAGACGCATTATATCTGCAAGGTCTTTTTGTCGTTTACTTTTTCTTCTCCCCTCATCGAGGTAATCCCATATTTTTCCATGAAGAACATCTTCCAAAGCGGCTACTTTCATAATATATCCTAAAACTTTCTTTTCAATTGCACGGGATATAAAATCCTGATATCGTTCATCTGTTTGCAACTGAATTCTAAGATCGGATAGCGGATGGTTCAAGTTAATACTGTGCGGATATTTTTCTATAGTATATAACTTGTCAACCGATTTTAGAAGTTTATCAGTTTCATCTAATGTAATAGCCAAATCAATATCAAGGCTTGCAACCGGATCAGCATATGCGTTAACAGCAAGACCTCCAATTATACAGTAATCTATTTTTAGGTTATCAAGCAGATCAAGAAATTGCTGGATAATATCTACACTTCCGTTTGCTAAACTATTTAGGAATTCTTTGCCAGTCATCTTTATTCAAGTTAATGCTTTTAAAAATTACAAAATTATTTTCATGTAAGCGACTACCGAATACACATGTTATTTTAATCTGCAAGACGAGCGCTTAGGGAATCACTAATCACAATATTTTTTCGATACGGGAACGAATGGTTCCCGTTTTTATTTTATGCCCGGATCAAAGAGATATTTAATGAGCACAATGGAGAACAAATCATTACTGAGCCGTTCGCCGCGGTGAATTACTAAGTTTCTGCTCATCTAATGTTATTGCAATTAACTTAATAGAGACTTAATTTTATTGCGGTAATTAATGAGGATGAAAATGACTACACTGAGCTCCGACACCATAAAAGACCTCTATCTAGCAAAAATTCTTTATGATCTTCATGTCACAAACGAGAAACTTTCATTTTTTGCTGCAAAGTACTATTGCTCCTTCGATGTATTTGAAAGTCAAATGAAGAACTGTTCGGAAGAAAATTTTGAGGTTTGGGATGACTATCTGGAATGGAAAGCTTACAACAACATTCTTGCAGAGTTAAATACTCAAAAACAAGATTTGGAAAATGGAAATATTAAAGTGGCTTGAAACTTCGTCCGCTGTAAAGGATTTTACCGTACTTGACTACAAATCTTTTAAAGGCGGCTTCTACATAAAAATAAAAGCTGCATTAACGGATGATTCCGTTATTTTCATTAAAGAATATGCCGATCAAAACGAAAGAAATTATTCATATCATTGGCAAGACATTAACGACAAAATGATAATTCGTTGGGATAATTCACCCCATCACCCGAAATTGTTCAACTCACCACATCACAAACACACAGAAGGTAAAACACTTCCGTCATCTGAAATAGTTGTCAAAGATATTTTAGTTGTTATCGAAAAAGAACTTAATAACTCACCTTACGCAAAAATATTTATTTAAGCTTGGCATTAGAACTTC
>CAYVBQ010000082.1:0-1782 GCA_964449775.1 uncultured Melioribacter sp.
TTGGTTGAAGACACTTACACAATACCCGTTTTGTTATGAAACCTAACGGCGTTGTTTTTAAGCCGCCGCCCATAACAACTATGCAGCTTTGAAAACCAATGCCAATAATTTTATAAAAACTTTTTTAGTATAACCTACTTCAAACAGAATCTTAGTTTTGTCAACCTAACTTGAAAAACAGTAACCGACCGCATCGAAGAGGCGGTCGGCTTGAAGAACTTGTTAGGCATTTTTTAGAACAAAACGTTTTATAGTATGTTTCATTTATCGGATAACTTTTTATTATACTCAAGTTGTTCCATACCAACACCTAATGCTTCTGAAACACCTTGAACAACATTCATAAACAGTAATTGTCCTTTCAGGTTTGTTTCTTTTATTGAATTAAGATAACCTTTCTGATCTTCGTCTGACAAAAACACTAATTCTCTTTCAGTAAAAGCGGAGGAATTTATTCGATTGACTTCTTTTACTTGAGGAGTTAGCTTTATTTGCAACTTTCCATCAGATCGAGTAGTTACTTGAGATTTAATTTGCAAATAAAAGTCGAACGGAGGATTACCATCTACTGAACCGAATTGTTTATACTCAGTAGTTATTAATCCAATATCTTTATTCGCGACTTTTACATCCAATCCTTTGTCAACAAGAACTGATGTTATCATATTATAAGCCTTATCTGGTGTTAATTTATCAGATGTTGCTTTGACATCTAATAGAGTCATCATTGGACCACCACAACCAACGAGACCAAACAACACAAAAAGAAAAAGAAAATAACGAATGGATCTGTTCATAGTATTACTCCTAACTTTAATTTGGCAACGCTTTAAGAAATTAAAGTCAGACATTGGTGCATTGCCGTTAAGCCAAATGCCTAACGGCGTTGTTTTTAAGCCGCCGCCCATAACAGCAATGCAGCTTTGAAAAACTAACGCCAATAATTTTTAATTAACTTTTCTATTATAATCTACTTCAAAGAGCAACTATTATTTGGCAACCCAACTTTATTTTACTTCAAACGACCGTATCGAAGATGCGGTCGGCTTGAAGAACGGGTTATACCGTTTTGTACTTTATTTAACCACTGCCTATGTAACAAATATATTTTCTTTGACTAATCATATAGTAAATGAATATTTCTTTTAAATCAAATATCATCTTTTAGGTTTAGTTTGTGACCAGTGAGAACTTATTAGCTTCCAATCCCCATCAATCAGTCTGTATACTTCAGTTGTATTAAAATACTCTTTACTACCATCCTGCATAAACCCAATAAAGATAAAAGTAAGAACACCAATATCACCATGCATTTGAACCTGCGGATCAATAAATTCATAGTTGGGAAAGCTGAATGTCCCATTGAAAGCGGCAATCCAATCATGGAATTCTTTTTTACCTGTACAGCGTTTTTCTAAACCGGGATCAAAATAGGTTATTTCTTCGGCGGCGGCTTCAATAAATCCGAATGTATCGCCGGTTATCCATCGGTCTAGAATTGCTTTTTCTTTTGCAATTATTATTTCTTGTGGTGCCATTTTTGTTGAATCTCCTTTGGAATAATAGAAATCAGAATTATTTTCTGCTAGCGCTACTGACAAAAATGCTACTACCAAAATGACTACAGTCGCTTCTTTAATAAACATAATTATCTCGCTTTTTTTAATAGCTGTAATTGGACTTCCTTATTTGCTAATTTTGTGTCAATTATTATTCACTCCTAAACGGTATAACGACGTTGCAACTAAACCGCCGCCCATAACAGCGATGCCGCAATTGCAA
>CAYVBQ010000083.1:0-1780 GCA_964449775.1 uncultured Melioribacter sp.
CTATTTATTTTATTACAACGGGAGCGCAGAGGGTCACGAATACCCCACCCTTTAGAGGCTGTCCGACAATTACTGATAGTAATAAATTAACAGTCATTTTTTGTCAAACTGGAACTTTTTAGCTTTTAAAATGTGCATTCAATCCTTTATTCCATTTCTCTTAAAATGAAAAGTTCCATTTCATTCTTCCTTTCTGATTAGCTCGTTTTTGTTTAAGTAAATCCATATCTTCCTTAAGTTCACTGCTGTACATACCAAATTAAATTCATTCCTGACTGATTTTAATCCCCTTGTGAGAAATTCTCTAAATCCAAGATTCTCTTTATAGTTTCCAATTGCAGGTTCCACTACCTTTTTCCGTTTTCCGAATATTTTTTTTGCTTCTTCTGTTTTCATTTTATCTGCTAATTGCTTTCTTTCTTTTGAAAATTCAGCTATTTTTAAATGTCTAATTCCATCCTTTCTTTTTGTACAATTTTTGCTAAACTTACAGTTTTGACATTCGGTTCCCTTGTAAATTCTGTACTTTCTTCTTCTTTCTTTCTCATAACCCTCATACAAAAACTTCAATCTTTGATTTTCAGGGCAAATAAATTCATCATTTTCTTCATTATACTTAAAATTACTAATATCTAACTTGATGTCTTCAGAGTTTTCTGTTGCTGTTTTAGTTATTTCTTCTTGCTCTGGGATGTACGGGTCCAATTTCTTTTGATTTAAATAATGTATATTATTTCCACAATAATACCCATTGTCTGCACATATTTTAGTGCCTTCTTTTAATGAACCACAATTTTCTTCTACAAGTTCAATCTGCGGCTTCAATTGATACATATCAGCTCTGTCTTGACATACATCATTTGCAACAATAATTCCCAGTTTATGATCCACCGTTATTTGAGTATTATATGCCAGTTCAAATATTCCCTTTTTATTTATCATAAACCGAGATTCCTTATCAGTCAGGCTCACGTTCTCAATGTTATCTTTTTCAAATTCATTAAACGCTTCCTTAACCGTTTCTTCGATCTCTTTTTGTCTATCACCAGATTCATCCTTGTTTATTTGTTTTATATACTTCGCAACTACAGCTCTTACTTTATGTTTTTCACTTTCCTTCAACTGATCATAAACACGGCAATTTCCAAAATGCCCATCCTCAACTTTGTCTATTTCAATACCTTTTTTTAATTCATTCTGGACATATTCCCCAATAACTTCCAAAACGTCTTTAATAACTGCACTTTTTTTTGACGCGGAAGCTTTTACTATGGATCCATCAGTGCTTAATTGCTCGAGACCTATTACTCCAAGATCTTTAGCTGCCTTAACAGTATTTTTAAATGCTTCCTCAATCAATTGTTCATTTTCTTTTCTGAAGTCACTGATTGTTCTAAAATCAGGTTGTAGTTTTTCAGCCAAATACATGTAAACTACATTTTCTCGAACATTGCGAGATATCGATCGGGAAGATCGAACTCTATCAAGCATCGATTGAATCAAAATCTTACATATTAAGCGTGGATGATAGGCAGGGTGTCCAGAGCCATCATACCTGATTTCAAATTCACTAAAATCCATCTCGTCTACAAAAGATTCAACCAAATAGCAAATGTGATCTGAAGAAATAAGATCTCGAATATCTGGAGGCAAAGTCCAAACTTGATTTCTTAAAGATTTGATGAAAACCATAAATTAAAGTATAATTCTAAAATTATACAAATATTATTATATTTTTTATCATTAGCTCAATTATCTACAGTAATTGTCGGACAGCCTC
>CAYVBQ010000084.1:0-1636 GCA_964449775.1 uncultured Melioribacter sp.
TAACTTATGCTTATCCTTTTCTTATTTCACCTTTTTGCGTAAGGTGAGTTATTAAGTCAAACATTTTAGCAGGTTTAAGTTCAACAAAAATATCAATATCGCTTTTCCTAAAATTGTCACCTGTTGCGTAAGATCCAAATAGACCTAATTCTTTAATTTTATCGCTGTAAACAGACTCTTTTTTATAAACTTTTAATTTTTCTATAATTGTTTTTCTATCCATTATTTTTGCCGTTTTTATCGTTCATTATAATTGTTTCCAACATTTCGGGAGAGCTCACTGATCTTTGCCACAAAAGGTAGACATTTTTTAAGATAATTAAGTTAGTTTTTAATTCTCAACGATTCAACAATCTTGTTCTGAGCAAAGCCGAAGGATTAACAATTAGCAATTGAGAATTTAGAATTCAAGTCTCAGCTTCCGGACACTTCGATAACTTAGTGCATCAACTAGGTTCTATTTTCCCTTTTTACTTCATTTCTTCTTTTCTTTCTATTCATTCAACATTCAGCATTCAACACTCAATATCATCCCCTCCGCACTATGCCCTCTGCTTTATGAATTCTAAACCCTACTCCCTGATTTATAATTTCTCTTTTTTGCTTCCACCTTTCATTTAGTCCAATTTTCAATCTTGACTCCTTCTATACGATTAAACTCTTTCTCATTATTTGTTACAAGAATTAAATTTCTGCTCAACGCTTGCGCTCCAATTAGGAGGTCCATTGCCCCAATTATTTTTCCTCTCTTTTCCAATTCATGTCTAATCTTTCCATAAATTCTGGCATCATTCTTATCAAAATCAATTATTATTAAAGGAAGGAGAAATTCCTCCAAGGCAATAGTATTTTGGTTTGGTTTGGAACTTTTTGCTATTCCGTAATACATCTCCGCGACAGTAATATTCGAAACAGCGATCGACTCAGGGGTAATTTTTGAGAAACGTTTTAACACATTTATAGGTTTATTCTTAATAAGATAGATACAGATATTTGTATCAAATAAGTATTTCAAGAAAAAAAATCCTCACGTTTATCAAATTCCGGCTGAACACGCTCATTCATAAAGTCATTGCTAAATTTATCCAGACTCTCTATCAGTAGATTCCACTTAATTTTTTTTGGGTAGAGTACAACCGCATCGCCTACTTTTGCTATCATAACTTCATCCCCCTTAAACCGGTATGCTTTCGGGAGCCGAACTGCCTGACTTTTGCCGTTTATAAATAATTTTGCAGTTTCCATCTTTCCTCTCATTTAATATATACTATTAATATATATTTTTATAATTTTATTTCCAAACTAAGAATAGGGCAATACCCTTCGGGTAATTCTCACTCGGATAGCGTTTGCCCCTGTAATGGGAGCACTTATTTATTTGTTAAACGCATGACTTTTCAACAATTCAACGTATTATCAAGATTCTATTTTTCCTTATTTCTTCTTTTCTTTCTATTCATTCAACATTCAGCATTCACCATACCTGTCCCGAGCGCAGCCGAGGGATCAACACCATGCCCTCCGCACTATGCTCTCTGCTCAATGAATTCTACTCCCTATTTATTTCCTAACCCCTATTCCCTAATTGACAATAAGCAGAACATCGGTAACAGAAAAAAAGCATAAGATCGTACAC